>NZ_CP128846.1:6684500-7345000 GCF_030388665.1 Streptomyces flavofungini
TCCCGCCCGCCGCCTCCGCCGGGAAGAACTTCATCTCCTCGACGCCGCGCTCAAGGAGCGCCACGACCTCCGACGTCGTCGAGACGCCCGGCAGGAACGGCAGCCCCGACGCCGCCATCGCGTCGAGCAGCGTCGGCGTCCAGCCCGGGCTCACCAGGAAACGGGCGCCCGCGTCGGCCGCGGCCGTGACGTTCGCCGCCGAGACGATCGTCCCCGCGCCGACCACCGCGTCCGGGACGCCGGCCGCGATGGCCCGGATCGCGTCCAGGGCGACGGGCGTCCGCAGGGTCACCTCGATCGCCGGGAGGCCGCCCGCGACCAGGGCTCGCGCCAGGGGAAGCGCGTCCGCGGGGTCGTCGATGACGACTACGGGGATGACCGGGGCGAGGTCCAGCACGGAGGCCTTGGCGGCGGCAGCGGGGTTCATGAGGTCATCGTGCCCCCGGGTACGCGCCCTGCGCAAAGCCCGTTGCGCACGCCGCAACGCGCCCCGGGGTCGCCCCCGCAATCGGCGCTCCGCGCCTCGTCCTCAAACGCCGGACGGGCTCTCTCCCACCCACCAGCCCCCGCAATCACCTCGACCGGGGCCGTCCGCACTGCCTGCCCGGAACACCTTCAGTCCGCGACGCCGCATCCGACTCGGCCCGCAGCACCCCAGCCCGCCCCGGGGCACTTCCAGCCTGCCCCGGGGCCACCTTTCCAGCTCCGGTGATCGAGGACGAGGCGCGGAGCGCCGATTCGAGGGAGGACCCTCCCACTCGCCACGGGACACCCACCCCCGGGGCCCGGGGCGAAGCCCCGGTTTCGGGAAAGGGGTGGGACTGGGGCGCCCCCGGCAGGGCAACCGGCCCGCACCCTCAATGAATCTCCCGCACCACCACATCCAGCCCCCAGGCCCGCCCCGCCCGCGAGGGCGCCTCCGCCTCCACGACGTACCCGAGGTCCCGCAGCGCGACGACGAGCTCGGCGGGGGAGCCGGGAGAGATCCCCGCGGCGAGCAGAGCCCGCACGATCCTCCCCTTCGTGGCCTTGTTGAAGTGGGAGACGACGGACCGCCGCTCCACCCCGTCGACGACCTGCGCGTGCAGCACGCGCACCGTGGCGGTGCGCCCGGCCACCTCCCCCTTGGGCTTCCACGCGGAGGCGTACGCGGCGGACCGCAGGTCGAGGACGAGCCCGTCCCCCGCGGCGGCGGGCAGCACGTCCGCCATGGGCCCGCGCCAGTACGCGCCGAGCGCCCCGAGCCCGGGCAGCTTGACGCCCATGGAGCAGCGGTAGGAAGGGATCCGGTCGGTGACGCCGACGGCCCCCCAGAGGCCGGAGAAGACGAGGAGGGAGCGCGCGGCACGCCGCTTGGCGGCGGCGTCGAGGGAGGCGAGGTCGAGGGCGTCGTAGAGGACGCCGGTGTAGATCTCCCCGGCGGGCCGCGCCCCGGCGGTCCGCAGCTCGGCGTTCTTGGCGACCTCCCCGCGAAGCCCCTCACTGAGCCCGAGCACGGCCCGCGCCTTGTCCTCGTCGGCCGCGCACAGCTCGACGAGCTCGTCGAGGACGGCGGCGCGCGCGTCGGCGAGCCCGGGCAGGGACAGCGACTCCGGCTTCAGCGGCGCCCCCCGTCCGGACGGGGCCTTGCCTTCGGACGGCGGCAACAGGACGAGCACGATCGCTTCTCCGTTTTCGTTTCGGCCGGGTACGGGTCGTCGCCGGCCGGGGTGCGTTCAGGGGGTGCGGCCCCCGCGAAAGCGTACGGGGTGCCGACCCCCCGCCCCCGCCATACGCTCGGTGCATGCCCCGCCGCCACCTGCATGTGACCGGCGCAGCCGAGGCTCCGCTGCGGGCCGCGCTGCGCGACCTGCGCGCCGAGCTCGGCGTACCGGAGACGTTCCCGGCCGACGTGCTCGCGGAGGCCGAGCGCGCCGCGGCGGCCCCCCGCCTCCCGGACGAGGACGCGACCGGCGTCCCCTTCTTCACCGTCGACCCGCCGACGTCCGTGGACCTGGACCAGGCGATGCACCTGTCGCGGCGGCGGAGCGGCGGCTACCGGGTGCGGTACGCGATCGCGGACGTGGCCGCCTACGTCACCCCCGGCGGACCGCTGGACGCACAGGCGCACCACCGCGTCACCACCCTCTACTTCCCCGACGGGAAGGTCCCCCTGCACCCCACCCCGCTCAGCGAGGGCGCGGCCAGCCTGCTCCCCGACCAGACCTGCCCGGCCGTCCTGTGGACCCTCGACCTGGACGCGGGCGGCCGCACCGAACGGACCGACGTACGCCGCGCCCTGGTCCGCAGCCGCGCCAAACTCGACTACGAGGGCGTGCAGCGCGCCATCGACGCGGGCACCGCCGAGGAGCCGCTCGCGCTGCTCGCCGAGGTGGGACGGCTGCGCGAGCAACTGGAGGTCGAGCGCGGCGGCATCTCCCTGAACGTGCCCGAGCAGGAGATCACCGAGAAGGACGGCACGTACGAACTCGGCTTCCGCGCCCCGCTGCCCGCCGACGGCTGGAACGCCCAGATCTCCCTGCTCACCGGCATGGCCGCCGCCGACCTCATGATCGCCTCCGGCGCCGGCGTGCTGCGCACCCTGCCGCTCGCCCCCGACGGCGCCGTCGCCCGCCTGCGCCACACCGCGAAGGCCCTCGGCGTCGACTGGCCGCACCACGTCCCGTACGCCCGCCTCGTCCGCTCCCTCGACCCGCGCGACCCGCGTCACGCGGCGTTCCTGCAGGAGTGCACGACGCTGCTCCGCGGCGCCGGGTACACGGTGTTCAGCGGCGGCGAGGTGCCGGAGCTGACGACGCACGCGGCGGTGGCCGCCCCGTACGCGCACTGCACCGCACCCCTGCGCCGCCTCGTCGACCGCTACGCCGCCGAGCTCTGCCTCGCCGCGTGCGCGGGCGCCGGGCCGCCGGACTGGGTGCTCGCCGCCCTGCCCGAGCTGCCCCGGGAGATGGCCGAGGGCACGCGGCGCGCCAACTCCGTGGAGCGCGGCAGCGTGGACATCGTCGAGGCGGCCCTCCTGAAGGACCGGGTGGGCGAGGTGTTCGACGGGGTGGTGGTCGACGTGAAGGAGCGTGAACCGACCGTGGGGACCGTGCAGTTGGCGGAGCCCGCGGTCGTCGCCCGGATCGAGGCCGGGCCGGGCGGGGCGGGTGGCGCTGACGGGCAGCGCGGGCTGCCGCTGGGGGAGCGGCTGCGGGTGCGGCTCACACAGGCCGATCCGGGGCGGGCGGCGGTGCTGTTCACTCCGGCGTGAGGGGGTGCGGCGCGGTGTCGTCCGTGGCCGTGCGGGGGCCCGGGGCGGCGCCTGACGTGCGGGGGTCCGGTGCGGTGTCCGCGGCGGCGGGCCGCGTGAGCGCGTCGACCAGGGCGCGCGGGTCGTCGGCGTGCAGCCGCACTACGCGGGCCTCGCCGGGCAGCCCCAGCGGTCGTACGAAGGCGACGGGCCTGGCGAGTTCGACGGTGACGGTGGTCTGGTTGCCGACGGCGACGTCGAGGGTGCCGTCCTCGTGCGCCTGGACGGTGCGCCCCTCGGGGTAGCGCCGCTCCACCCGTACCCGCGCGATGTCGGCCGCCGCGATCCGCAGATCGAGGAACTGCCCGTACCGCACCCGCAACGACCCGTCCGCGCCCACCACATGAGGCCGCGTCACGGACGCCGCGTGCAGCGCGAGGATCTGCAGGACCGTGTAGACGTCCACGAACAGCAGCGCCGAGTGCACGAGCGGCCACGGCACGATGAGCGCCAGGACGACGGTCTCCACCACCGCCACGAACGCGAAGCCGAAGAGCATCGCGGTCTGCGGCCCGGTGTACGCGGCCGGGCGCGCCCCCGCCCCGAGCCCGTGCCGCCGCCGCGCCACCCACAGGGCGAGGCTGTGGAACCCCCGCAGCTCGTGCACGGTGAGCCGCCGCACGACCCGGACCAGGCGCTTCACGGCGTCCACCCCGTCCGGTCGCCGAGGTGCCTCAGCATGACGCGCACGGCGGCGGCCTGGGCGGGCGCGAAGTCGTCGAGGAAGGCCTCCCCGAAGGCGTCGCCGTGCGCGGGCCGCCCCGCGCCCTCCCCGCCTTCCGGGCCCTCGCCCTCCCGGGTGAGGGCGGCGAGGAAGTCCTCCGGGACGACGGCCGCGAGATCCCGGCCGAGCGGCTCGACCCGGGGGTCGTCCGGCGGGGCGTCGGCGAGTTCGTCGAGGCGGGCGTACAACGCGCGCATGCGGGCGGCGAGTTCGGTGTCGTCGGCGAGCCGGCGCAGGGCGCCGTAGACGACGTCACGGCGGGCCGGGTCGAGGGTGGCGTCGAAGAGGGCCAGGTGTTCGAGGTCCTTGGCGGCGGTGGGCGACCCGGCAGCGGCGGGCCCGAACCGCCCGAACAGCTCCGCGAGCCCCGCCGAGACCGGCCCTTCCCCGGTCAGGAGCCCCTCGTCGGCCAGCCGCAGCAACTCGGCGAGCCGGGCCCGCCGCGCCTTGATGTCCGCCTCCTGCCTGGCCAGGTCGTCGTCCAGCTCGGCGAGCACCTCGGTGAGCTCGCGCCCCGCGTCGTCCGCGAGCACGTCCCGCACCTCGTCGAGGCCGAGCCCCAGCTCGGTGAGCCGTTTGACGCGGGCGAGCACGATGGCCTCGCGGAGCCCGTAGTCCCGGTAGCCGTTGGGCCGCCGCGCGGGCTCGGGCAGCAGCCCGAGGTGGTGGTAGTGCCTGATGGCGCGCGTCGTGAGCCCGACGGCGGCGGCGATCTCTCCGATGCGCATGCCCTCAGTAGAAACGTTGACGCTGCGGCAAGGTCAAGCGGACACGGGTGGGGGCACCGGCACGGGTGAGGTGAGCGGACCCGGCGGGCGGACCCGGCGCGCGGGGGCATGAAACGCGGGCGGGCGAGCGTTCAACGAGAGCGAGACGAACTGCCGTGGGCGCGTACCCAGGCCAGGCACGGAAGAGGGGCCCATGGAGGAGAACCGCACCGACCCGCCGCACGGCACCTCGCCCGGCGAGCGCGCCCTGTGGACCCGGGCCGCCCTGGGCGGCGGCACCGCCCTCGACCTCCTGACCGCCCGCTTCGACCGCCACCGCTACGCGCCCCACGCCCACGAGGAGTTCACCGTGGGCGTCTGCGTCGGCGGCACCGAGATCATCGACTACCGGGGCGGCCGCCTCGACATAGGCCCCGGCTCCATCGTCGTCCTGGCCCCCGGCGAACCGCACACCGGCCGCCCCGGCACCGGCGGCGGCTACGCGTACCGCTCGATGTACCCCTCCCCGGACCTGTTCGCCGACGGCGCCCGCACCACGCCGCACTTCCGCGACGCGGTCCTCGACGACCCCCGGCTCGCGGCGGCGCTGCGGGCCGCCCACACCGGCCTGAGCGCGGCCGCCCGGACCCCGGGCCCGCGGGACCGGCTCGCCACGCTCACCGCCGAGAGCCGCCTGACCGGCCTGTTCACCGCCCTGGCCGACCGCTACGGCAGCACACGCCCCGCGCCCGACCCGGCCGCCCCCGTCCCCGGCGCGACCACCATCGCCCTCGCCGTCCGCGACCGCCTCGCCGACGAGGTCCTCACGCCCCCCACCCTCGCCCAACTCGCCGCGGAACTGGACCTGTCCCGCTACCAACTGCTCCGCGCCTTCCGTACGACGATGGGGATGCCCCCGTACGCCTGGCTGGCGCAGCACCGCGTCACCCGGGCCCGCGCGCTCCTGGAGAGCGGACTGCGCCCGGCGGCGGTGGCGGGCCGGGTGGGCTTCGCCGACCAGGCGCATCTGACGCGCTGGTTCCGGCGGGTGGTCGGGGTGACGCCGGCGGCGTACCGGAAGAGCGTGCGGGCGGGGGAGCGTGCGGGTGAGGCCGCCCGGGAGTAGTCGAGGCCGGGATCGAGGCCGGGGCCGCAACAACGTTCAAGACACGGCCCTCCCCCCTGTCCGAAACTCCCCCCATGACCGCACGAGGCTGGCTTCTCTTCTCTCTCATGGGCGTCCTGTGGGGCATCCCGTACCTCATGATCAAAGTGGCGGTGGACAGCGATCTGACACCGTCGATGGTGGTGTTCACGCGCTGTGCGCTGGGCGCCGCGCTCCTGCTCCCCTTCGCAATACGCCAGGGCGGCATGCCCGCCGTGCTGCGCACGCACTGGCGTCCGATGCTGGTCTTCGCCTGCGTGGAGATCCTCGGCCCGTGGTGGACCCTGACGGACGCGGAACGCCACCTCTCCAGCTCCACGGCGGGCCTCCTCATCGCCGCGGTCCCGATCATCGGGGCGCTCCTGGCCCGCTTCTTCGGCGACACGGAACGCCTGGGCCCGCGCCGGGTGACGGGTCTGGCGCTCGGCTTCGCCGGGGTCGCGGTGCTCACGGTCCCGCACCTGACGGGAGGCGACGCCTGGTCCCTGACGGAGGTCCTGCTCACGGCCCTCGGCTACGCCATCGCCCCCTTGATCGTGGCCCGCCACCTCAAGGACGTACCGACCCTGCAACTCATCGCGCCCTGCCTGACCCTGGCCGCCCTGGTCTACGCCCCCGCGGCCGCGGTGACCTGGCCCGACACCCTCCCGGACGGAAAGACCCTGGCGGCACTCGCGGGCCTGGGCGTCATCTGCACGGCCCTCGCCTTCATCGTCTTCCTCGAACTGATCCGCGAGGCGGGCCCGACGCGGGCGGTGGTCTTCACCTACATCAACCCCGCCGTCGCCGCCGCCGCGGGCTTCGCCTTCCTCTCCGAATCCCTCACCGCGACCTTCGCCGCCGCCTTCACCCTGATCCTCGCCGGCTCCTTCCTGGCCACGGCCGCCACCGGCGCCCGGCCCGCGCCCCGACGGGTACCATGGTCGACACGGCAGACGAGCCGGGCGGACGGCCGCGTGGAGGTCCTGGTGGACCTTCCCGAGGAACGTCCGGGCTCCACAGGGCAAGGTGGTGGCTAACGGCCACCCGGGGTGACCCGCGGGACAGTGCCACAGAGAACAGACCGCCGGGGACCTCGGTCCTCGGTAAGGGTGAAACGGTGGTGTAAGAGACCACCAGCGCCTGAGGTGACTCAGGCGGCTAGGTAAACCCCACCTGGAGCAAGGTCAAAAGGAGCGCCGTGAAACGCGCTCTGCGCGGACGACCGAGGGCTGCCCGCCCGAGTCCGCGGGTAGACCGCACGAGGCCTGCGGCAACGCAGGCCCTAGATGGATGGCCGTCTCCCCGGCCGCCGCGAGGCGACCGGGCGACAGAACCCGGCGTACAGCCCGACTCGTCTGCCGGTCGGCTGAGGAAAGGGCCCCTGCCCAGGCGTTTCGCCCGGGCGGGGGCCCTTCTCGTCGCACCGCCACCCAGCCCGGGCGGAGTCTCCGGCTTCTTCGTGGGGGGGGGGGAGGCTTTGGGAGGAGGGTGACCGGAGTCTGCGGCGGCTGTCCGACGGTCACAGTCGCATTCCGGCCGCTGCCCGGAATTCGGGGTGCTGGGGCCTGTGACCTGTTGGGACAGAGAAGTTCCGGGACGTGGATGTCCGGGGGTGAGGCCTTCGGTCAACTGCGCAGTCGGCCGACCGCGACGGCTCCGAACCGGCCTGACGCATCCGTTCTGTCTCGGCGGGCCCTGATGTCTGTCTCGGCAGGCGCTGATGCGGTCAGGTGCTGACCTGGTCAGGCGTTGATGCGGTTCTCGGTCACTTGTTCCCGATTCGACTTTCCGGTCCGTCTCGGGGGACGGGCGTGCCCACAATGGCGTTCACCGGCAGGAGGTGCCGCCGTGTGGAGTCGTCGTGGAGCCAGCTCACCCCCGAGGAGCGTCGTGCGCGAGCTTGTCTATCTGTCCGACCGGAAGTTGCGGCAGTTCATGCCGGACAGGCCCCGGCGCCTGGTCCGTGGCGGGTGGCAGGTGACCACTCCGGTGGGCGGTGTGGGGCTCGATCCGGAGGTGCCGGACGCCGAGCGGGAGCGTGGGGAGCGGCTGCGGCGGATCGTGCGGCATGTGTCGGCCGCCGCGGGGTGGTTCGCGGAACCGGGGCTCAGGGCCGGGAGCTGGGTGCAGTTCGAGGCGCCGCTGAACTTCCGCGCGCTGCGGGGTGCGGCGCCGGGGATGGTGCTGTTCGTCGATCCGCCGCGGGGCGTGGAGGGGTACGAGACCGGGGGCGCCGTGCGGCTGCTCCTGCACGGGTCCGTGGAGCATCTGGCGGGCGGCCGCGTGCCGGTCGTCGCCGAGCCGCCCGCCCTGTCGGAGACGGTGCACCACGCGGGCGGGTGGGACTGCAGCGGTGGCGACTGGGTCGAACTCCTCACGACCCAGGCTTCGGTGCTCCTCGGCTCCCTCACCAGTCAGCCCGACGCCACCAGTGAGGACGAAGCCCAGGAGCCCGTCAGCCCGGTGACCCTCCTCGAAGGCACCCGGCAGCTCCTGGCCGCCCTCGACCGGCAGCTGCCCGTGGAGACGGCCGCGTGGATGCGGGGGTACGCCCGTGTCACCGCGGCCCTCGAGTGCGGCGACGTGCGGTACGTCGTCGCGACTCCGTTGTACGTGGAGTACGTCGCCGAGTAGCGCAGGTGGGTACGTCGTCCGGCGTCGGGCCGACGCCGCACACCCGTCCGCCTCAGATCAGCGGCGGGCGCCCCAGCCGCGTCATCCGCCACACCGTCGCCCACCGCATCGGCTTCCGTTCGCCCCCGGACGTGCGGCAGCCCTCGACGAAGCCGCCCGCCCAGGCCTTCAGGCCGCCGAGGGAGCGGGTGCGGGCCACGGTCAGGAGCGTCCAGACGGTCAGGTAGAGGGGGATGAGGGGGAGGGGCAGGCGGCGGCGGGCGAGCCAGACGCGGTTGCGGGCCGTCATGCGGTGGTAGACGGCGTGCCGGGCGGGGGACGTCTTCGGGTGCTGGAGCAGCAGCGAGGGTTCGTACAGGACCTTCCAGTCCGCGTCGAGCGCGCGCCAGGCCAGGTCCGTCTCCTCGTGTGTGAAGAAGAAGTCCGCGGGCCAGTCGCCGGTCTCCGCCAGCATCTCCATCGAGAAGGCGTGCGCGCCGCCGAGGAAGGACGTGACGAGGCCGCCGCGCATCGGGTCCTTGGCGCGCAGCCGCGGTACGTGGCGGCGCTGCGTCTCGCCGTGCTCGTCGGCGATGCGGAAGCCGACGATGCCGAGCCGCGGGTCCTCGGCGAACAGGCGCTGGACCGTGCGGAAGACGTCCGGGTCGACGAGCAGGCCGTCGTCGTCCAGCTCGATCGCCACGTCCACGTCGCCGAACTCGCGCAGGCGGCGCAGGGCGACGTTGCGGCCGCCGGGGCAGCCCAGGTTCTCGTCGAGCTCGATCGTCGTGACCTCGCCGGGGTAGGCGGGGAAGTCCGGCAGCGGGGTGCCGTTGCCGACGATGACCAGGCGGGTCGGCGCGACGTCCTGCTTGGCCACGGCCGCGAGCAGGGCGTCGACGTCCTTCGGGCGGTTGCCCATGGTCACGATGGCCACACCCAGGCGCGGTTCGGACAAGGCGGGCCTCCAGGGCGGGTCGGGCCGGGGCGCGCGGGTCGGTCCCGGGGCCGGCGCACGAGTGGTGCGGCGGCGCGGTCATATGGTCTGACGTTCGCGATGGTAGCCGTTCACTGATGCGTTTCATCCGGGACGTGGCTCGTTCATGTCAGGGGATGTGGCGGGGTTCACCCCGGCGGCGTCGCGGGCATGGCCAGAATTGGCCGTGACATGTCAAAAATCATGAGGATGTGTCTTGTTCTCTCAAGGGTCCTGTGCCTCAATGACCCCAACCCAAATCGCTGACTGACCGTCAGTACTGGCGGGCGCGTCGCCCCTCGGGCAAGCGGGCGGCGGGCAGCCGGGCACCGGTGGCCGTCGGCGAGGCAGGCACCCCACACTCCCCCCATTGAAGGCAGGCCCCCATGAGGCATGGCAGATTCGTCCTCGGTTCGGCCGTCGGCGCCGGCGCGCTCGCCGTGAGCGCCCTGGTCCTCGCCCCGACCGCGGGCGCGGTGGAGCCGCAGGAGGCGACCATCGGCTTCGAGTGCGGTTCGTTCGGCTCGGGTTCGGCGACGCTCAAGGCGACGCAGAACGGCACCGCGGCCACCATCGAGGTGTCGACGTCGGCGATCACCGCGCCGATCGACGTCGGCGCCGGTGCGGTCAACTCCACGCTCACGCTCACCAAGAACGGCTCCGGCACCACGACGTTCAGCGGCAACTCCAACCCGGCGATACCCGCGGGCAGCCCCGTCTCCACCGGCCCCCTCGCCGGCACCGTCGCCGCGGGCGACAGCCTGGAGGCCGCCTCCCTGAAGATCGTCGTCTTCGGCATCACGGTGAACTGCACCGCCACATCGGCGCAGTCACCGGGCCCGTTCAAGTTCTGATCAAGTCCCGGCCCGGGTCCCGGGCGCTTACGTACGGTGTCGAGGGTGTCGCGGTCCGGACGGCGGACCGCGACACCTTTCCGCGTGGCGGCCTGGAGGCCGCGCCCCGCACCGGGAACCGGCTCCGCACCGGAGGCCGCGCCCCGCACCGGGAACCGGCTCCGCGCCGGGAACCGGCTCCGCCCCGGACGAAATCGCGTTGCCGCCCCACCCCCGGCCGCCTACCGTCCCGATCATGCTGCCCCCCGTGGACACCGACGAGGAGTGGGACGCCGTCGTCCCCGACGAAGCCGTCATGCGGCCCGCCGTCGAGGACCTGAGCGCCCGGCTCGGCCTCGCGGGCGCGCCCCTCGCGCGCTACGGCGAGGGCTCGCAGCCCGTGTACGCGGTGGGGGAGCGCCACGTCCTCAAGCTCTTCCCCGGCGCCGCGGCGGACGACGGCGCCACCGAGGCCCGGGTACTCGGCCACGTGCAAGGGCAACTCCCCGTCCCCACCCCGGAGTTGTACGACTTCGGGGCGTACGTCAACGGGTGGAGCTACGTCCTGATGTCCCGCCTCCCCGGCGAGGGCCTGCACCTCGCCTGGCCCCGGATCCCGGCGGCCGACCGGGAGCGCGTCGTGGCGCGGGCGGGCGAGGCGCTCGCCGCGCTGCACGCGCTCGGGCACGCGCCGCTCGCCGATGTCCTCGGGCCGGGCGACTGGCGGGAGTTCACCGCCCGGCAGCGCGCGGGCGCCCCCGACCGGCAGCGCGGGTGCGGGCTCCCGGAGAGCTGGGCCGAGCAGATCCCCGCCTTCCTGGACGCCGTCCCGCTGCCCGCCGCGCCCCGGACGGCGCTGCTGCACACGGAGTTCATGCGCCAGCACCTCCTTGTGGACCCGGACGACGGCCACCGCCTCACCGGCCTGTTCGACTTCGAACCCGCGATGATCGGCGACCCCGCCTACGACTTCGTGGGCGTCGGCCTCTTCGTCACGCGCGCGGAACCCCGGCTGCTCGCCCGGTTCATGGCCGCGTACGGCCGCACCTTCGAGCCGCGCCTGCTCCTCGCGTACACCCTGCTGCACGTGTACAGCAATCTGCCCTGGTACCTGCGCGAACTGCCCGCGCCGCCCGAACCGACGCTCGACGCGCTGGCCGAGGCGTGGTTCGGGCACTGAACCCCGCGCCGGGTGCGCCGCTCAGTGCGCGGCCACCGGGACCAGGGTGAGGTACGCGAAACCCAGCAGCCGGCGATATCCGCGCAGGAAGGTGGCGCGGTGCCGGTCGGCGCGCTCGCGCAGCTCCGCGGCCCGCGGGTGGCCGGGGTGCGCGGCCAGCCACTCCTCGGTGTCGGCGAGATACGCGGACTCGAACTCCTCCCACTCCTCCTCGCCCGCCGTCTCCACCCACAGCGGGCGGAACCCGGCGGCGACCGCCGCTTCGGCCAGGCCGCCCAGGTCGAGATGCTCGTCGGCGCGGGCGTCCGGCCACAGCGCGGCGAGGTCCGCGGCCGTGGGCGTGCGCTGCCAGAAGCTCTCGCCGAGCACGACTCGTCCGCCCGGCGCGACCAGGCCGCGCAGGGCGCGCAGGGCGTCGGCGGTGTACGGGGGCGGGGTGTCGGCCGGACACAGGGCATGCGCCGAGCCGAGGCACAGGACGACGTCGGCGGGGCCGCGCGCGGTGTCCGTGGCCGACTCCGCGGCGAACTCGACCCGTGCGCCGAGCCCGCGCGCCCGTGCGGAGGCGCGGCCCCGCGCCAGGTCCTCGTCGTTGAGGTCGACGCCGACGCCCGTGGCCCCGGGGGCCGCCTGCAGGACACGCAGCAGCATCTCGCCCCAGCCGCAGCCGAGGTCGAGGACGCTGCCGCCACCGGCACGCACCAGCGGCTCGGCGGCCCGCCGGACGACGCGGTCGGCGCGCGCCTGGGACAGGGGGCCGTGGAAGGCGAGGCGGGTGAGGCGGGGCGGGGCGGCGTCGGGGTCGGTGACGTGGGAGCCGGTGGTGTCGGTGTCCGGGGCGGTGCCGGTGGGGCCGGCTGTGGTGGTGCCCGTGTTCGCGCTGGTCCTTGAGTTCATGGCGGGTGACGCTAACCCGTCAGGTGCCGGGGCGCTCCTGGATTTCGGGCTCGGGGCGTACGGCAGCGGCGGGAGCGGGCTCCGGTGAGTGGGGTGAGTGGGGCGAGTGGGGTGACGACGTGGCCGCCGCCGACGTGGCCACCGCCGACGTGGCCGCCGACGGCGTGGAGCGGGCCGCGACCGTCCGCAGCCGGGCGGCGAGCGCGCGCTCCGGGTCCGGGGTGAGGGTGCGCAGGGCCACGAGGGCCGTGATGACCACGTCGCACAGCTCCGACTCCACGTCGTCCCAGGTGTGCGTGGTGCCCTTGCGCGGGTTCTGCCCGGTGGCGCCGACGACGGCCTGCGCCACCTCGCCGACCTCCTCCGACAGCTTCAGCATCCGAAGGAGCAGGGTCTCGCGGGCGGGGTGCCTGGTGTGGGACTCCAGCCAGCCGTGCAGATCGTCGACGGTCTCCCACAGGTCGGGTGCGGTCAGGGGCGGCGCGGGCGTCGGGTCGGACATGGGGTGCAGCCTGCCACGGTCACAGGGGCGGGGGTTCCCGGGTGGCGGGGCGGCGGGCCCGGTGCGAGCGTGGGCGCATGAGCATTCAGACAAACCGCCTCAGCGACCCCACGGTCCGGGCCTTCGTCACCGCGGTGAACTCCCACGACCAGGCCGCCTTCCAGGCCCTGCTCACGCCCGGCGCGACCATGTCCGACGACGGCTCCGACCGGGACATCGCCGAGTGGACCGACCGGGAGATCTTCTCCTCCAACGGCCACATGGACGTCGAGTCGGAGGCGGACGGCGGGCGCGCGCTCGTGGTCAGCTACCGCAACGACACTTGGGGCGAGATGCGCACGAAGTGGCAGTTCACGGTGGAGGGTGGGAAGGTGTCCCGGTTCGAGACGGGCCAGGCCTGACGCCGGTCCGCCGGAGGACCGCCGCTCCGGGGCGCGCGCGGTGCGCCCCGGGGCCCTCTGCGTCCCTCACTCCGGGATGCGCACCGCCGTCCCCGACACCCGCACCCGCGCGTCCCCGTCCCGCAGCGTCACCGTGAGCAGCCCGGGGCGCCCCATGTCCGCGCCCTGGTGGAGGGTCAGTTCGGCGGTGGCGGGGACCAGGCCCAGTTCGCGGGCGTACGCGCCGAAGGCGGCCGCCGCCGCGCCCGTCGCCGGGTCCTCGACGACGCCGCCGACCGGGAACGGGTCGCGGGCGTGGAAGACCGTCGCGCTCTGGCGCCACACCAGCTGGACGGTCGTCAGGTCGAGCCGGACCATCAGGGCCTTCAGCCGGTCGAAGTCGTAGTCGAGGTCGGCGAGGCGGGCGCGCGTCGCGGCGGCGAGGACCAGGTGGCGGGCGCCCGCGAAGGCGATGCGGGGCGGCAGGCCGGGGTCGAGTTCGTCGGCGCGCCAGCCGAGCGCGGCGAGCGCCTCCTCGACGTCGGCCGCCGCGGCCTCCTCTATGTGCGGCTCCACGCTGGTCAGGGTCGCCCGCAGCGCGCCGTCGGACTCGGTGACGCGCACCGGCACGGCTCCGACGCGGGTGGCGAACACCAGGTCACCCGGACCGTCGCGCTCCGCGAGGGCGACCGACGTCGCGACGGTGGCGTGCCCGCAGAAGGGGACCTCGGCCTGCGGGCTGAAGTAGCGCACGGTGAAGGAGCGGGTCCCGTCGTCGGGCACGGCCGGGCCGGGGGTGAGGAACGCCGTCTCGCTGTAGCCGAGTTCGGCGGCGACGGCGAGCATGGCCGCGTCGTCCATGCCGCGTGCGTCGAGGACGACACCGGCGGGGTTGCCGCCCGCGGGATCGGTGGCGAAGGCGGTGTAACGCAGCACGTCAGGGCGGTCCGGGGTGGGTTCACTGTTGCTCATGCCGGACGACAACCGCCGCGCGGCCGGGTCCATTCCCGGTCGCGCGGCGGCTGTCACCTCGTGTTTCTCAGTGGCAGTTCTTGGTCCCGCGGTCCCGGGTCGTCCAGGAGCAGGAGTCGAGCTGCGCGCCGCTCGGCTTGAGCAGCCGGGCCTTGTCGCTGGTGTTGTTCCACACGTACGAGCCCCGGCCCCAGTAGCGCACGCCCGAGGCGTTGGTGCCCTTGCCGGTGCGGACCTTCACGGTCTTGCCCGCGCCGATCTTGTAGCTGCCGAAGGTGTACGTGAAGCCGGTGTTGTCCTTCAGCTTGTAGCCCTTGAGCTGGATGGTGCTGCGGGTGTTGTTGTGGATGTTCACCCACTCCGCGTTGAGGGAGCTGTTGGAGCCGGTGTCACGGCCCGGGCTGTCGTACTGGATGTAGCCGAGGTGCAGGCCGCCCTGGTGGGGCGCGGCGGTCGCGGGCGCGGCGACGAGCAGCGGGGCCGTGACGGCGGTGGCGGCGAGGACGGCGGTGGCCATCGAACGTATGCGCAACGTGTGCTCCGTATGTGAAGTTCCCGTGGAGAGCAGTGAGCTTAGTCCGTCGTTCTACGACATCGGAGGCCGCTCCGGGCATATGACTGGAACTCAGCCCTCGTCGCCGTACTGCAATCGGCCCGGCCCGGCCTACGCACGGCCCGCGCCGCACGTCCGGGGAACGCGTCGTCAGCCGCGGCCGACGTACGGCATCGTCGTGGCCAGCACCGTCGCGAACTGCACGTTCGCCTCCAGCGGCAGCTCCGCCATGTGCCGCACGGTGCGGGCCACGTCCGCCGCGTCCATCACCGGTTCCACCGCGAGCTGCCCGTTGGCCTGGAGGATCCCCGAGCGCATGCGGTCGGTCATGTCGGTGGCGGCGTTGCCGATGTCGATCTGTCCGACGGCGATGCAGTACGGGCGCCCGTCCAGGGACAGGGACTTGGTCAGGCCGGTCAGCGCGTGCTTCGTGGTGGTGTACGCGACGGAGTGCGGGCGCGGGACGTGCGCGGAGATCGAGCCGTTGTTGATGATGCGGCCACCCTGCGGCCGCTGCTCCCGCAACTGCCGGAACGCCGCCTGGGCGCACAGGAACGCGCCGTTGAGGTTGGTGTCGACGACCTGGCGCCACTCGGCGTAGTCGAGGTCCTCGACGGGCGTACCGCGGGGGCCGAACGTACCGGCGTTGTTGAAGAGCAGGTCGAGGCGGCCGAAGCGGTCGGCCGTGGCGGCGAAGAGGGCCGCCACGTCGTCGGGGGACGTGACGTCCGTGCGCAGGCACAGGGTGCGGGCGGCGGGGACGGCGGCCAGGTCCGCGGTCTCGCGCAGGGTCTCCTCGCGGCGGCCCGCGAGCGCCACCGACCAGCCCGCGCCGAGGAGTTCGAGGGCGACGGCGCGGCCGATGCCGGAGCCCGCCCCGGTGACCACGGCGTTCTTCGACGGTGTCGTTGGCTCAGCGTTCATGGCCCCGCAGCGTACGGGAGGGTCCGCCACTCGGACCTCATCTGCCCGCCATATGGCTGTTGTGTACGTGACAGACGGGTGTCGTCCCCGACCACTCCAATGCATCTTGCAACCATCTCCAGGGGAGGGGCACATGACACCCGTAGGACAGCACGCACCCGAACTCCGCGCCGCCGCACGCCACTTGGGACGCCGTCGGTTCCTCACCGGCACCGGCGCGGCCGCCGCCCTGGCCTTCGCCACCAACCTGCCCACCGCCGGTGTCGCGGGCGCCGCCGAGATGGACGCCGCCCGCGTCCCCGCCGACCCCTTCACCCTCGGCGTGGCCTCCGGCGACCCGCAGCCGAACTCCGTGCTCCTGTGGACCCGGCTCGCCCCCGAGCCCTTCGAGCAGAACGGCGGCCTGCCCGCCCGGCGCATGACCGTCCAGTGGGAGCTGGCCCGTGACCCGCGCTTCCGGCGCGTCGTCAGACGCGGCACGGCCCCCGCGCACCCGGAGTTCAACCACTCCGTCCACGTCCAGGCCGACCACCTCGACGCCGACCGGACGTACTACTTCCGCTTCCGTGCCGGGAAGTGGCTCAGCGAGACCGGCCGCACCCGCACCGCACCGCCCGCCTCCAGCCGGGCCGGACTCACCCTCGCCGCCGTCTCCTGCCAGGCCTACCGCGACGGCTACTTCACCGCGTACAGACACCTCGCGGAGGACGATGTCGACGTCGTCTTCCACCTCGGCGACTACCTCTACGAGTACGCCGTGAACTCCGTCGGCGGCGCCCGCAAGTACACCGACCGCGTGCTGCCCGACGTCTTCAACCGCGAGACGCAGACCCTCGACGACTACCGCCGCCGGTACGCGCTCTACAAGTCCGACCCCGACCTGCGCGCCGCGCACGCCGCCCACCCCTTCGTCGTCACCTGGGACGACCACGAGGTCGAGAACAACTACGCCGACGACATCGACGAGAACGGCAACCCGCCCGAGGAGTTCCTGCTGCGCCGCGCCTCCGCGTACCGCGCGTACTGGGAGAACCAGCCGCTGCGCCGCCCGCAGCGGCCCACCGGCTCCGACATGCGGCTCTACCGCCGCCTCGGCTGGGGCCGCCTCGCCCAGTTCGACATCCTCGACACCCGCCAGTACCGCTCCGACCAGGCCTACGGCGACAAGGCGCACGTGCCCGGGCCCGAGTCCCTCGACCCCAAGCGCACCATCACCGGCGCCAGCCAGGAGCGGTGGCTCGTCGACGGGTGGCGCCGCTCGCGCGCCGTCTGGAACGTCGTCCCGCAGCAGGTCGTCTTCTCCCAGCGCAAGCTCGACCTGAACCCCGCCGCCAAGGTCAGCATGGACGCCTGGGACGGCTACGCCGCCTCGCGCGAGCGGGTGCTCGCCGGGGCCGAGTCCGCCGGTGTCGACAACCTCATGGTGCTCACCGGGGACGTGCACGTCGGGTACGCCTTCGACATCAAGGAGGACTTCGACGACCCCTCGTCCGACGTCGTCGGGACCGAGATCGTCGCCACCTCCATCGCCAGCGGCAAGGACGGTGCCGAGCGGCCCGCCAACTGGGAGACGTACCTGAAGGCCAACCCGCACCTGAAGTTCTACAACGGGCGCCGCGGCTATGTGACCGTCGCTCTCGACCGGCGGCAGGCCCGGGCCGACTTCAAGACCGTGTCGGCGGTCACCACTCCGGGGGCGCCGATCACCACGGCGGCCTCGTTCGTGGTGGAGGCGGGCTCGCCGGGGCTGAAGCCCGCCTGATCCACCGGACCGGGGAGGTCTCCGGCCGGGCTAGGCCCCGGCCGGCGGCCACGCGTCGCCCCAGGCCGCGTCCCGGGCCTCGCGGTACAGCGCCCCGTGCCGCTTCGTCACCGTCTCCCGGCGCAGCGCACCCCCCGCGTCGCACAGGTCGAGCAGGACCAGCCCCTTGCGGATCTGCGGCTTGCGGACGACACGGCCGGGCGAGGGGTCGGCCGCGACGGCGGCGGGGCGGACGGCGGCGACGTAGGAGAACTTCTCGTCCTCGTACGCGAGGGAGCCGCCCTTGACCTGCCGGTGCAGGGAGGAGCGGGCGACGCGGACGGAGAAGTGGCACCAGTCCTCACCGGGCACGATGGGGCAGGCGTCGCTGTGGGGGCAGGGCGCGGCGACCCGGAACCCGGCGCCGAGCAGCCGCTCGCGGGCGGCGAGGACACGGGCGTACCCGTCGGGTGTGCCGGGTTCCACGACGACGACGGCGTCCGTTGCGGCAGCGGCGGCGGCGTCGACGACGGCGGCACGGTCCTCGCCGGTCAGCTCACCGAGGACGTAGGAGACGGTGACGAGGGCGGCGGGCGGTACGTCGAGGGCGGCGCCGATGCGGGCGCGCTGCCACCGGGCGGGGGCCAGCTCCGGGTTGGCGGCGGCGATCTCCCGGCCGAGCGCGAGGGCGGGCTCGGCCCAGTCGAGGACGGTGACGGGCCGCTCACCGGGCCAGGTCGCGTTGACGGCCCAGGTGGCGGCGCCGGTGCCGCCACCGATGTCGGTGTGCCCGGCGGGGCTCCAGTCGGCGGGCACGGCGGCGGCGAGCGCGTCGAGGGCGGAGCGGGCGGCTTCGAAGGTCGCGGGCATGCGGTACGCGGCGTAGGCGCTGACGTCGGCGCGGTCCCGCAGGACGGGCGCGCCCGTGGGGGTGGCGCCCCGGTAGTTCGCGATCAGCCGGTCCACGGCCTGGGCGGCAGCCTTGGGAGGCAGGTCCTCCAGGAGGCCCGCGAGGGCGGTACGGAGGGTCTCTGCGGGGGAAGCTTGGTCGCGCACCCCGTGAGTTTAGTGGCCCGCGGGGCCGGAGGGCCGCCGGGCGGTCCCGGGTGACGGCCCGGCCGCCACCGCCCGCGCCAGCGTCGTGGCCGCGCGGACCCGGGGGCCGTTGTCCGGGGGCTGCCGCCGGGGGTGGACGGTGTTGGCGAGGAGCACGAGGAACGTGTCCGTGGCGGGGTCCAGGACGAGGGACGTCCCCGTGAAGCCGGTGTGTCCGGCCGCGCCCCGGCCCGCCAGCTCCCCCATGAACCACGCCTGGTCCACGCCGAAGCCGAGGCCGGGTGCGGTCAGCATCAGGCGGACGTGGTCGGGGCCGAGGATCCGGGCGGTGCCGTACGCACCGCCGTTCAGCAGGGTCCGGCACAGCACGGCCAGGTCGCGGGCGGTGCCGAAGAGCCCGGCGTGCCCGGCGACGCCCCCGAGCGCCCACGCGTTCTCGTCGTGCACCTCGCCCCGCAGCATCCCCCGGTCCGCCTTGGCCCAGGGCCGCCGCTGGTCCTCGGTCGCGGCGGCGCCGGGGCACGGCCCGAACCCGGTGGCGGTCATGCCGAGCGGCCGGGTGATCCCGTCCCGGATCAGCAGGTCGAGGCAGCGGCCCGTGACCCGCTGCAGGACCTGCTGGAGGAGCAGCATGTTCAGGTCCGAGTAGGCGTACGCGCCCACCTCGCCGGACGGCACCTCGGCCCACAGCGCCCGCAGCCGCGCCCGCACGTCGGGCAGTTCGTACAGCGGGAGTTCGGGCCGCAGCCCCGAGGTGTGCGTGAGCAGCTGCCGCACCGTGACGCCGTGCGCGGCGGCCCCCGTGCACTCCGGTGCGTACCGGGCGACCGGCGCGTCGAGGGCGAGGGCGCCGCGCTCCAGCTGCTGGACGGCGGCGACGGTGGTGCAGAGCTTGGTGAGGGAGGCGAGGTCGAAGGGGGTGCCGACGCGCATGGGGACGCGGTCGGCGGGGGGCAGGTCGACGGGGGTGGTGTCGGTGCTCCCGCCCGGCGCGGTGCTTCCGCCCGATCCGGCGTACCGCACGGCCCACCCCGTCGCCTCCTCCACCGCGATCACCGAGCCGCGCCCGGCGAGGACGACGGCACCGGCGCACCACGGGTGGGGCCCCTCGGGCAGGGCCCGTACGTCGTGGACGAGCCGGCGCAGTTCGTCCGGGTCGAGTCCGGCGCTCTCCGGGGAGCCGGGACGGAGCACCGGCGAGGCGGTCAGTGGTCCGGCTTCCGGGGCGGGGGCACGGCTCCGGTCCCTTCCCCCGCCACTGACGGCGTGCCGCCCTCCACCGGTGAGGGGGTGCCCGGCGCCGCCTCCGACGGAGTGCCCGTGCCCGGCCCCGTCAGCCGCGCGTTCTGACTCTGCTGCCACGGGCGGCACAGTCCCACGAAGCAGGCGACGGCCGCCAGCGCGCACGACAGCTGGACGACGGCCATCGGCACGGCTGTCCGCTCGCCCGCGATGCCGACCAGGGGCGAGGCGATCGCGCCGATGAGGAAGGACGACGTACCGAGCAGCGCGGACGCGGAACCGGCGGCGTGCCGGGTGCGCATCAGGGCGAGGGCGTTGGTGTTGGGCATGGCCAGACCCATCGCCGACATCAGCACGAACAGGCCGACGGCGACCGGGGCGAGCCCGACGTCGCCGAAGACGCCGCTGGTCATCAGGAGCAGCGCGGTCGCCGCGAGCGTGATGACCGCGAGCCCGAAGCCGAGGGCCTTGTCGAGGCTGACGCGGCCCACGAGCAGCTTGCCGTTGATCTGGCCGACGACGATCAGGCCGACCGAGTTCACGCCGAAGAGCAGGCTGAACGTCTGCGGCGACGCGCCGTAGATCTCCTGGATCACGAACGGCGACGCCGAGATGTACGCGAACAGCGCGGCGAAGGCGAAGCCGCCCGCGACCATGTAGCCCGCGAACACGCGGTCCGCGAGCAGTCCGCGCATCGTGCGCAGCGCCTCGACGGTGCCGCCGTCGTGGCGGTCCGCCGGTGCCAGGGTCTCCGGCAGGCAGCGCCACACGAGGGCGGTCAGCGCGATCCCGATGACCGTCAGGACGACGAAGATGCCGCGCCAGTCCGTCAGGCGCAGGACCTGGCCGCCGATCAGCGGCGCGACGATCGGGGCGACACCGGAGATCAGCATGAGCGTGGAGAAGAACTTGGCCATCTCCACTCCGTCGTAGAGGTCGCGGACCACCGCCCGCGCGATCACGATCGCCGCGGCGCCCGCGAGGCCCTGCAGGAGGCGGAAGGCGATGAGGAGTTCGGCGGTGGGGGCGAGCGCGCAGATCGCGGTGGCCAGGATGTAGACGAGGAGGCCCACGAGGAGGGGGCGGCGGCGGCCCCACTTGTCGCTCATCGGGCCGACGACGAGTTGGCCGAGGGCCATGCCGGTGAGGCAGGCCGTGAGGGTCAGCTGGATCGTGGCGGCGGGGGCGTGCAGGGCGTCCGTGACCTCAGGCAGGGCCGGGAGGTACATGTCCATGGACAGCGGGGGCATGGCGGTGAGGCCGCCGAGGATCAGGGTGACCAGGGCGCCTGTGGCCACGCGGAGGGCGGCGGGGTCCTTGGCTCCTGCGGGCCCCGCCGCCCCCGGTATCCGTCCCTCGGTCTGTCTCTCCGCCGCCTGCCCGCGCTTCGGCATCGCGCCCCTCCCTGGTAGTTGGTAGTGCCCTCTATCGTCTCAGGGCGCAACCCATGCTCTTGTCTCGCGTGGGCGCGTTCTGGGACGGGGGTGCCCCCCGCTTCCCGGCCCCCCGCTTCCCGGCCCCCCGCTTCCCGGCGCTCCGCGCCTCGTCCTCAGACGTCGGACGGGCTGTCTCCCACCCGCCCGCCCGGACTTGCACCGGCGTGCCCGACGGCCCGGCACCCTCAGCCCCGCCGGGGTCGCCCCCGGATCGCGCTGCGCGCTCGTCCTCAAGCGCCGGACGGGCTGTCTCCCACCCGCCCGCCCAGCCTTCTCCCGGGCCTGCCCGACAGCCCGGCACCTCAGCCCCGCCCGGGTTGCCCCCGCTGTCGGCGCTCCGCGCCTCGTCCTCAAGCGCCGGACTGGCTTTCTCCCGCCCGCCCGGACTTGGACGGGCTGGGCGACAGCTCGGCACCTTCGTCCCGCGCGGGTGTGTCTTCTGCCCGCCCCGCCGGGCACTCTCAGCCCGCTCGCAGTTCGTTTCAGCTCGCCTCGGGGAAGTTTCAGCCTGTCGTGGGGGTCCCCCCTGCTCCTTAAGAGCTTGGGGGAGTTTGAGGACGAGGCGCGGAGCGCCGATATCGGGGGCGTCCCCGGCCCACTTGGAGGGGAGGCTTGCCCCCCGGGGTCCAGGGGCGGAGCCCCGGTTTCGGGAAGGGGCGGGATTGGGGAGCACCCGGCAGGGCCCCGCACCCTGCCACCTCTTAGAAGCCTCTTAACCCCACCCACTATCCAATCCCCATGCCCGCCAAGCGAACCCTCGCCCTCGCCCTGGCCGTCGCGACGGCCGCCACCCTCACCACCGCGGCCGCCCCCGGAGCGGCCCCCGCCCCCCGAGTGACCCTCGCCGTGCGCGGCGGCACAGCGCTCATCGACCCCGCGACCCTCGCGGTCAGCGCCCGCACGGACGACGGCCGCACCCACCGCCTGACGGCCCCCGCGGCCACGCGGCTCGGCCGCCCCGGGCCCGTGCGCCGCGCGGGCGAGGGCGGGACGCGGTGGAGCTACCCGGAGAGGGGGCTGACGGCCACCGCGTACACGGACCACGGCCGCCTGGCCCTCACCCTCACCGCCGACCGGGACACCCGGCTCGACTGGCCCGTGACGGGGGCGAGGGGAAGTCTCCAACTCCCGCGCGGGGAGGGCCTGGACATCCCCACGGCCGACCCGTTCTGGACCTCCGGCGAGCAGCAGCTCACGGGCACCACGGCCGACGTGAGCGCGGACCTGACCCTGCCCCTGTGGGGGTACTCGGCGGGACGGCACGGCGTCAGCTATCTGATACCGACGGATATCGGGACGGAGCTCACGTTCGGCAAGGGCCCTGACGGCCACCTGCGGACCACCGCGGCCCACACCTTCGACAAGGGCGAAGGGACCCGCGCGTACACCGTCACCTTCGCCCTCACCGACGGCACCCCCGTGGCCCCGGCCGCCGACTACCGCGCGTACCTCTCCGAACGCGGCCGCCTCGGCAGCCTGAAGGAGAAGATCCGCCGCAACCCGGCGACGAAGCGGCTCCTCGGCGCCTCGCACGCGTACGTGTGGGGCGAGGCCCGCACCCCGGCGGGCATCCGGCGGCTGCGCGCCCTCGGCGTGGACGGCATGTGGCTCGGCTACGACGCCGGGCCCGACCCGATGGGGAAGGCGGCCGTCGCGGCGGCGAAGAAGGCGGGGTACCTCGTCGGCCCGTACGACACGTTCGCCAACGGGCAGGACCCGAAGACCGCCGACAGCCCCACGTCGGTATGGCCCGGCACCGTCTACCCGGACTTCTGCGTCCGCGACGCCGACGGCAGCCCCCGCACCGGATTCGGCGGCCGCGGCTGCTACTTGAGCTCGGCGGCCTTCGAGCGCGCCGAGCCCACCCGGCACCTCCTCGCGCACCGCACCCGCGCGATGGTGCGCAACGGAGCCGACAGCTACTTCCTGGACGTCGACGCCACCGGTGAGCTGTTCCGCGATCACGCGGCCGCGCACCCGATGACGAAGTCCGGCGACCGCGCCCACCGCCTCGCCCGGATGCGCCGCATCGCCGCCTCCGGCCTGGTGCTCGGCTCCGAGTCGGCCCAGGCCTGGGCCAACGAGGCGGTCGCCTTCGACCACGGCAGCGCCACCCCCGTCGCCGACGGGCTGTGGGCCCTGCAGAAGGACCGGGAGAAGTGGGGCGGCTACTACCCGGAGGGCGCCCCCGGCATCTTCTTCAAGCCGGTCCGGCTCCCGGCCTCGCTCTCCAAGGCCATGTACGACCCGCGCTACCGCGTCCCGTTGTACGGGACAGCCCTGCACGGGGCGACCGTGAGCGCCGAGCGCTGGGAGCTGTCGTACGAGAAGCTGCCCGCCGAGAAGACCCGCCGCGCGCTGCTCGCGATGCTCTACGACCGGCCGCTCAACCACGTCCTCGACGGGCCGACGCTCGCCCGGCACGGGCGTCAGATCGCGGCGCTGCAGAAGTACTTCGCGCCGCTGCACCGGGCCGCCGGGACCGAACGCCTCACGTCCTTCCGGTTCCTGAGCGAGGACCGGCAGGTCCAGCGGACGGTCTTCGGCGACGGCAGGCTGACGGTCACCGCGAACTTCGGCACGGCGGCCCGCGACGGGCTGCCCGGCGGGTGCGTGGACGCCCGGCTGCGCGGAGACGACCGGCCGCGGCGCCTCTGTCCGGGCGACCTCCGCTGACGCACGGGCCCACACGGGGGCCGACGCGCGCCCGGCCTGGAGACGCGAGAGGTGCGGGCGGTCCGTGACCGCCCGCACCTTGCTCGTGCCATGGGTGCCGTGCGCTACGCGGCGCGCAGCTCCTGCGTGCAGCACTTCACGCTGCCGCCGCCCTTGAGCAGTTCGCCCAGGTCCATGCCGATCGGCTCGTAGCCCCGCTCGCGCAGCGGCTCGAAGAGGCCGACGGCGGCCTGCGGGAGCAGCACGTGCAGGCCGTCGGAGACCGCGTTCAGGCCGAGGGCGAGGGCGTCCTCCTCCGTGGCGATCAGCGCGTCCGGGAACAGCCGGCGCAGGACCGCCTGGCTGCCGGGCGAGAACGCGCCGGGGTAGTACATGACGTCGTCCGTGGCGTCGTCGAGGACCGCGAGCGCCGTGTCCAGGTGGTAGTAGCGCGGGTCGATGAGGTCCAGGCCGATCACCGGGCGGCCGAAGACCTCCTGGGCCTCGCCGTGCGAGAGCGGGCTGGCCCTGAAGCCCCGGCCCGCGAGGACGTAGCCGGAGGTGACGGCGAAGTCGCCCTCGCCCTCGTTGATGTGGGTCGGCTCCTGGATCTCGGTGAAGCCGTTGGCCCGGAACCACTCCAGGTGCGCGGCCGCCTCGGGCTGCCGCTCGGGGTGGACGAAGCTCGCGCCCAGGACGCGGCCGTCGACGACGGTCGCGCCGTTCGCAGCGAAGACCATGTCCGGCAGGTCCGGGTGCGGCGTCAGCTCCTCGACGGTGTGGCCGAGCGAGCGGTAGCGGTCGCGCAGAATCTCCCACTGGGCGACGGCGAGCGGGACGTCGACGGGTTTGGTGGGGTCCATCCAGGGATTGATGGAGTACGTGACCTTGAAGTGTGCGGGTGCGCACATCAGGTAGCGCCGGGGTGTGGCGCGCCGGGCGACTCGATGCAACGAAGGCTCCTCACGGACCGCAGGGGCTGTTGCTGCCCATGGTGCGGTCTGAGGAGCCTTCGTGCAGCGGTCTGAGCCCTATCTGCTGCGATCTGGGTGGGTATTTGCTCATGAACCGGGTGCTTTTGGGGCTCTGAGTTGTATTTCGACCGGTGCTCGCGAGGGCGTGGGCCGCCCGCGGGGCGGGTGCTCGGCCCTCATGACGCGTTCTTCGCCGCCCGGCCTTCCTGGAGCCTGCGCAGCAGTTCGCGCTTCTGCTCCTGCGGGCTGAGGCCGCCGCCGACCCGTTCGGAGCCGCGGCCGCCGCGCAGCGCCTTGCGGGAGAGGTTGGTGCGCGTACCGCCGACGCCGAGCATTCCGGATCCGCCTCGTGACATGTCGTACCTCCAGGAGAGAGTTGCGGACGAGTGGCGAGACGTATCGTCTCGTCTTGGGTCGAGCTTAAGCGAGACGTGCCGTCTTGTCGAGTGGTTTTACTTGGGGTCGGGACGCTGGTGAGACGCTGCGTCTCGTGGCGCTGCTACATTCGTTGTCATGGCTCAGAAAACCGCCCCTGACTCCACGCGCCGCAGCGAGCGCTCCCGCCGCGCGATCTACGAGGCCGCCCTCTCCCTGGTCGGCGAGGTCGGCTACGGCAAGATGACGATCGAGGCCATCGCCGCTCGCGCCGGCGTCGGCAAGCAGACCATCTACCGCTGGTGGCCCTCCAAGAGCGCCGTCCTCCTCGACGCCTTCCTCGACCTGTCCGAGCAGGCCTCGGCCGAACTGAGCGCGAAGGCGGGACTCGACGAGGTCGCGACCGCCATCCCCGACACCGGGGACCTGGAGGCCGACCTCAAGTACGTCCTGCGCGCCACCGTCGACGAGATGACCAACCCCAAGTTCGACGCCCCGGCCCGCGCCCTGGCCGCCGAGGGCGTCGTCAACGAGGCGCTCGGCGCCGAATTCGTCGAGAAACTGCTCGAACCCCAGCTCCAGCTCTACGTCGACCGGCTGCGCGCCGCCCAGGAGCGCGGCCAGGTCGCCCCGCACGTCGACCCGCGCATCGCCCTCGAACTCTGGACCGGCCCGCTCGCCCAGCGCTGGCTCCAGCGCACCGCCCCACTCGGCTACGAGTACACCGACACCCTCGTCGAGTACGCCCTGTACGGCATCGCGCCGCGCTGAGCCGCCGCGGACGGCGCCCCGGCCCGCTCCGCCTTCGCCCGGTTCCTGACCGGCGTGCGCGAGAGCAGCCCGGGCGCGTCCGTGATCACGCCGCCGCAGCCGAGCCGGAGCACCCGGTCGCGCTGGCGCGGCGTGGTCACGGTGTGCGCCCACACCCGGGGGACGCCGGAGTTGACGGCCCGCAGCAGGTCCGCGTCCCGCGCCTTGTAGTCCACGTCGAGGACGTCCACGAACGACGCCCACTCCCGCGGCCGGTCGGTGCGCAGCTGCGTCCGGGAGCGCCACAGCTGGGCGAGCAGGCCCAGGTGGTGGGCGCGGCGGGCCACCCAGGGCTTGTTGGTGTTCACGAACACCGAGCGGGCGAGCCCCCGCGCGTGGATCATCGAGCCGAGCCGGGTCAGGCTCTGCGGGTCCTTGGCCTCCAGCATCAGCACCACGCGGCCGCCGAAGCGGTCGAGGACCTCCGCCACCGTCGGCGGCCGCTCGGCCCGCCAGCGGCCCGGTACGCCCTTCGGCGGCCGCAGTCGCACCCGCTGCCAGTCCCGCAGGGTCAGGTCGCGCACCGGCCCCCGCGAGAACGTGGTGCGGTCCAGGGTCGCGTCGTGCATCACCACCGGCGTGCCGTCGCGCAGCATCCTGGTGTCCACGTCGATGACCTGCGCCGTGCGCCGCTCGAAGGCGGCCATCAGGCCGGACATGCTGTTCTCCGGGACCTCCAGGGCGCCGCCCCGGTGCGCGGTGTAGACGATCCGGGGGAGCGCGTCGACGGTGAGCGGGCCGCCGCCCCACTCCAGGGGAGTCAGGAAACCGGCCGGGCCCGCGAGGGCGAGGGCGGTGAGTCCCGTCAGCACAGTCCTAGTGACCATGTCGAACACCGTAGGTGCGCGATTCGCCGCACAGCGTGAAATGACGCGTTATGTCACCCAGCGGCTGGCATCACCCCAGGTACCCCGGATGTGGACTACGGCCACCCGGGGCGCAGGATGGTGGGACCATAGGTCATGCTGTTCCGCACAATGGCGAGGTGAGGGGATAGATGGGCGCAGAGTTCGGCCGGACGTCCGGCGCGCAGGGCAGGATCTCCCAGTGGCTCCGTCGGCGTGCGCGTTCCGGCGCCGACGCGAGCGCGGGCGCGGAGAGCGCCCGCCGCGAGGACCTGCTGCTCGCCGTCGCCGCCGCGGGGCTGCCGCTGGCCCCCGCCGCCCACCCCGCCGGGTACCGATGTTCCTGCGACCGCATCGGCTGTCCCACCCCCGCCCGGCACCCCGTGTCCTTCGCCTGGCAGACGCAGTCCACCACCGACCGTGCCCAGATCGAGCGCTGGGCCAGGCACCAGCCGGGGGCCAACTTCATCACCGCGACCGGCATGGTGCACGACGTCCTCGACGTCCCCCTCGACGCGGGACGCGCCGCCCTCGTGCGGCTGCTCGCCGCCGATGTGGAGGTCGGCCCCGTCGCGGAGTCCGAGGGCACGGGCGACCAGGGCCGGATGCTGTTCTTCACGGCGACCCGCGGCACCCCCGAGGACGAGGACGAGTGGTGGCCGTGCGAGCTGGACTGCCACCCGGAGACGATGGACGAGCACCCCGGCCTGCGCTGGCACTGCCGCGGGTCGTACGTCCTGGTGCCGCCCGCGCGGCTGCCCGGTGACCTCGCCGTCGGCTGGGTCAGGGGACCGGAGTTCGCGCTGCCCGACCCGCTGACGCTCCTGGAGATCCTCACCGACGAGTGCGCGCGGTACGCCCAGGAGCCCGATGACGACACCGACGACACGGCGGGCGCGGGCGCCTGGCGGCTGCGGGGCTAGGGCGGGCCGACCCCGGGCCCGTCCTGGCGTCGCGTCATTCGCCCTTCGCCCCGACGAGGCCCTGCATCCGGCTGAGGATCCGCACCTTGCCCGTGCCCTTGGGATCGAGGGCCAACTGGTTCGAGACGCGCTCCAGCATCACGGACTGCTTCGCCTCGCCCTTCATCAGGGCCTTCACGTCCGCGTCCACGGTGACGTTGAGCCCCTTGGACGCGGTCTGCTTCTCGTAGTGGTGGGTGGCGAAGAACACCAGCGCGCCGCCGTCCTTCGTGCGCAGGCCGAGCGGGGCGAACGAGCCGCTGTCGCGCGGCTCGTCGATGTACTGCACGGCGAGGCCGAGGCGCCGCTTGTTGCGGTCGCGGGCCTCCTTCCACTGCGTGGTGTGCGGGCCGGGCCGGAAGGTGTCGCCGCCCGACTTCAGGAACGCGGTGTACTCCCCGCCGAGCCGCCGCGGCGCCACCGCGAGGCCCCCACCGCCCACGTCGACCGGCTCGACGTGGCCGTCCTCGTCCTTCTTCAGCTCGGGCAGCCGGTCGGGCTGCACCAGGTTCAGGTACGTCGCCTCCCACAGGGAGTCCGCGTCCGCGCGGGTGAAGGCGAGCAGCCAGCGGTAGCCGTGCGGCTTGCGGTTGGCCTCCGCGTCGACGACGAACCACCGCGGCCAGCCGGCCTTCTTGGGGATGGAGTACGTCACATCCGTCAGCTCCAGCGGCACGTACCGGGAGTTGCCGTCCGGGTTCTGCACGTGCCGTGCCTTCAGGCCCGCCTGGTTGATGGCGCCGAGCGGCCCGGTGACGCGGGAGGCGTTCAGCGCCGGGTCGTACGCCTTGTCCGCCTTGTTGTACGCGGTGAGGAAGTCCTTCAGCGCGCGGGCGGCCTCGGCCCTGGTGGCCGTGCGCACGACCTCACGCTCGCCGTGCACCGTCACGCATCCGCTCGCCGTCAGCGAGAGGACCGCCACCGCCGCCGCGTACGAGACCGGCCGGCCGAGCCTGCGAACCCTGCTCATCGGATACCTTCACCTACCCCTTCCCGGGCCCGAACCCTATCGGGGCCGCGAAGGCGCCGGACGCCGGGCTCCGGCAGCGCGGCACACGTCCTCAAGAGCCCGCGGTGTCCGCACTGGTCGCGGTGTCCGCACTGGCCCGATTCGCCGGTTCCGGGGCGGGCGTGCGCGGCCGGGCGGGGGCCAGGAACAGCGCGAGCACCGGCACCAGATACAGCGCCCACACCACGACCTGGACGACCGTCGGGTTCGGCTGGAAGTTGAACACGCCCTTCAGGAGCGTGCCGTACCAGCTGTCCGGCGGGATCGCCGTGCTGATGTCGAACGCCTTGTTCCGCAGGCCGCCGATGAACTCCGCCTCCTGCAGGTCGTGCACGCCGTACGCGAGCACGCCCGCCGCCACCACGACCAGCATCGCGCCGGTCCAGGTGAAGAACCTCGCCAGGTTGACGCGGACCGCGCCGCGGTAGAACAGCCAGCCGAGGACGACCGCGGTGAGCAGGCCGAGGAGCACACCGGCCAGCGGCGCGTGCGTGCCGTCGTTGGACGCCCGCACCGAGGCCCACACGAAGAGCGCGGTCTCCAGGCCCTCGCGTCCCACCGCGAGGAACGCCGTGGCGACCAGGGCCGCCGTGCCCATCCGGAGCGCCGCGTCGAGCTTGCCGTGCAGGTCGGCCCTGAGGTGGCGGGCGGTGCGCCGCATCCAGAAGACCATCCACGTCACCAGGGCCACCGCGACGATCGACAGCGAACCGCCCAGCGCCTCCTGCGCCTTGAACGTCAGCTCCTGGGAGCCGAACGTCAGCGCGCAGCCGAAGCCGAGCGAGATCCCCGCCGCGACCCCGACACCGGTCCACACCGGGACCAGCGCGTCCCGCCGCTCGGTCTTGACCAGGTAGGCGATGAGGATGCACACGACCAGGCTGGCTTCCAGGCCCTCGCGCAGACCGATCAGATAGTTGCCGAACATCGCCTCAGGCCTCCCCGGTGAACAGCGCGCGGCCCCACCAGTCGTTCTCGTCCCGCACCCCGGGCGGGATCGCGAAGACCGCCGAACCCACGTGCTGGATGTACTCGTTGAGCGCGTCCGACGCCGCGAGGGAGCGCTGCACCGGGATGAAGCCCTTGCGGACGTCGCGCTGGTAGGCCAGGAAGAACAGGCCCGCGTCGAGGCGGCCCAGGCCGTCGGTGCCGTCGGTGAAGGAGTAGCCGCGGCGCAGGATCGTCGCGCCGCCGTTGGTCCTCGGGTGCGCGAGCCGCACGTGCGCGTCCGGCTTCATCGCCCGCAGGAACGGCTCGTCGTGCTCCTTGGCCTTGCCGACGGCGGCACCCTCGCCCTTGTCGCGGCCGAAGATGTCCTCCTGCTCCTGGAGCGAGGTGCGGTCCCAGGTCTCGATGTTCATGCGGATGCGGCGGGCGACCAGGTAGGAGCCGCCGACCAGCCAGTCGGGACCGTCCTTCGCGCCGACCCACACATGCTCGGCGAGCGCCTTCTCGTCGGTGCCCGAGATGTTGCGGGTGCCGTCCTTGAAGCCCATCAGGTTGCGGGGGGTCTGGGCCTCGGGCGTCGTCGACGACGTCTTGCCGAAGCCCAGCTGCGACCAGCGGACGGCGACCTTGCCGAAGCCGATGCGGGCGAGGTTGCGGATCGCGTGCACCGCGACCTGCGGGTCGTCGGAGCACGCCTGGACGCACAGGTCGCCGCCGCTGCGGGCCCGGTCCAGATTGTCGCCGGGGAACTTCGGCAGGTCGACCAGGGCGTCGGGCCGCTCGCCGGTCAGGCCGAACGCCTTCCCGTGCTTCTCGAACAGGGACGGGCCGAAGCCGATCGTGAGGGTGAGGCGTGCGGGCTTCAGGCCGAGGGCCTCGCCGGTGTCGTCCGGCGGCGCCTCGGCGAGCCCGCCGAACGCGCCCTCGCCGACCGCGTGCCCGGCGGTGAGCCGCGCCGCCGCCCGCGTCCACTCCTTCAGGAGCGCCACGAACTCCTCGCGGTCGGTCGTCTTCACGTCGAACGCCGCGAAGTGCAGCCGGTCCTGGACCGGGGTCGCGATGCCCGCCTGATGCGTGCCGTGGAAGCCGACCGCGGCGCCGGTCGCGCCCGCGGGCACCACGTCGTCGCCGGAGTCCGAGCGTGCCATCGCCACCGCGCCGCCCGCCGCCGCGGCGCCGAGCGCGAGCCCGGCCCCGCCCCAGCCGAGCAGCGCGCGCCGCGAAGGGGCGCCGGAGCCGACGGTAGTGGTGGTGCGGTCGGCGGGCTCGGCGCGGTCGGCGGAATCGGTGGTGCCGGCGGTCCCGGCGGTGTTCTCTCGCTCAGCCATGGTGGTGCCTCCCCGAAGTGCGGCCGCGCCTCACTTGGACTTCTTGACCACGGCGGCGGCCAGCTTCGACAGCGGCTCCGCGAGCGCGTTCACGCCGTCCTGCAGCTCCTTGCGGTCCGCCTTGCCGACCGTGTCGTAGGAGACGAAGGCGTACGGCCCGTCGGTGGCATCGCCGCCCTTGTCCTCGCGGTGCTTGTCGAGCAGCTTGTCCAGGGCGGCGAACTGCTTGTCCAGCTCCTTGGCCAGGGCCGGGTCGTTCTCGGCGGCGACGGGCCTCAGGAGCGCGTACGCCTTCTCGGCGCCCTCGACGTTGGCCTTGAAGTCGACCAGGTCGGTGTGGGAGTAGCGCTCCTCCTCGCCGGTGACCTTGCCGGTGGCGACCTCGTCGAGGAGTTCCTTGGCGCCGTTGGCCATGGAGGTCGGCGTGATCTCGGCCTTGCCGACGCGCTTCTGCCAGTCCGTGAGGTCCTTGTCGAGCCGCGTCGCGAGGTCCTTCTCGCGCTGCCCGATCTTCTTGTCCTGCCACAGCGCCCGCTCCAGGCGGTGCCAGCCCGTCCAGTCCTTCTCGACGTCCTGACCCTCCTCCAAGCCGTCCTCACGCACGTCGACCTTCGGGTCGATGTCGCCGAAGGACTCCGCGACCGGCTCGGTGCGCTCCCAGCCGATGCGGGAGGGCGCGTACGCCTTCTTGGCGGCCACCAGGTCGCCCTTGCGCACGGCGTCGGTGAACACCTTCACCTTGGGCAGCGTCTCGTCGGCCTGCGCCTGGCTGTACGCGCGGTACTCGGCGACGGCCTTGTCCAGGCGCGGGTCGCGCTCGGCGAGCTTGCCGCCGCCGGTGGCCCTGACGTCCTGGCGGATGCCCTTGCCCTTCATGCCGGGCACACAGGCGATGCGGTACGCGCCCGCCTTCACCTCGGCGGTCAGGTTCTGCTTGGTGCCGGGGCCGATGTTCTCCCGCTCGGTGACGATGCGGTCGTCCGGGAACAGGATGTACACCTCGGTGACCTTGGAGCCCTTGTTCTCCACGGCCAGCTCGACGTGGCCGGCCGGGAACTCCTTCTTCGACACCTCGCACTTGTTGTCGCTCGCGGTGACCTTGACCGCGTCGTCGCCCGCCTTGCTCTTCTCCGTGCAGCCCGTGACGGCGGCCAGCGCCGCCGCCGTCGTGACAGCGGTGAGGGCGGTGAGACGGGCGCGGCGCACGGGAACTCCAAGGGGGGAACTGGCACGAAGGCACACAGAAGAACTGGCGTGTCGGGCCAGTGAGGTGGGCCTAACTTAACCGACCCTTACTTCGGACTTATTCATGGAGAGGTAAAGCGCAGGTCAAGTGATGGTGCGCAGCGGGGTGACCAGTGGTACCCCGGTCCGCGGGTGCGGGAGCACCTCGATGGGCTGCCGGTACACGTCCGAGAGCAGCCCGTCCTCGAAGACGTCGGCGGGCGCCCCGTCGGCCGCGACGACCCCGCCGTCGAGGATCACCACGCGGTCGGCGTAGGCCGCCGCGAGACCCAGGTCGTGCAGGACGACCACCACCGCGTCGCCCGCGGCGGCCCGTTCCCGGCAGACGCGCAGGACCAGCTCCTGGTGGCGCAGGTCGAGCGCGGCCGTCGGCTCGTCGAGCAGCAGCAGCGGGGCGCGCTGGGCGAGCACCCGGGCGAGGGCCACCCGCGCCCGCTCGCCCCCGCTGAGCGCGGAGAACGGCCGGTCCGCGAATGCGCCCACCTCGGTCGCCGCCATCGCCTCGCGCACGATCCGGTCGTCGTCGTCCGCGAGACGCGTCCCGGCCCAGGGTGCCCGGCCCATCCGGACGACGTCCTCGACCGGGAAGGGGAAGGAGAGGGCGGCCGACTGCGGCAGGACGGCCCGGCGCAGGGCGAGTTCGCGCGCGGGCCAGTTCGGGGCCGGGCGGCCGCAGACGGACACGGTGCCCCCGTCGGCGGACAGGTCGGCGGCGAGCGCGGCCAACAGGGTGGACTTGCCCGCCCCGTTGGGGCCGACGAGGGCGAGCACCTCGCCCGCGTGGGCCGCCACGCTCACGCCCCGCAGCACCTCGCGGCCGCCGAGCCGCACCCGCAGGTCCGCCGTCTCGGCGAGCACCTCGCCCGGCTCGACGGGGCCGGGCAGGACCCGGTCGCGTACCCCGAAGATCCGCTTGCTGAGTGCCGCGATCATGCCCAGCCCCCTTGCTTGCGGCGGGTCCTGCGCAGCAGCCAGAAGAAGAAGGGGCTGCCGAAGAGCGCGGTGAGTACGCCGAGCGGCAATTCGGCGGGCGCGGCGACCGTGCGCGCCGCCAGGTCCGCGCCGACCAGGACGACGGCCCCGCCGAGCGCGCTGCCCGGCACCAGGAACCGGTGCCCAGGACCCGCCGCCATCCGCAGCAGATGCGGCACGAGCAGCCCCACGAACGTGATGATCCCCGCGACCGCGACGGCCGCGGCCGTGAGCAGCGCCACCACGAGCACCAGCACCATCCGCAGCCGCTCCACGTCCACGCCCAGGTGGCGCGCGGGCCGCTCCCCGAGGGCGAGCAGGTCCAGCTTGCGGGCGTACAGCGGCGCGAGGAGGAGTCCGGCCGCCGCGCACGGGAGCACGGCGAGCACCTTCGGCCAGGTGGCCTGCGCCAGCGAGCCGAGCTGCCAGAACGTGATCTGGGTGACCTGCGCGTTGTCGGCGAAGAAGAGGAAGAGGCCGATGAGGGCACCCGCGAAGGCGTTCACGGCGATGCCGGTGAGGATGAGGGTGACGACTTCCGTGCGGCCTTTGTCGCGCGACAGGACGTACACGAGCAGCACCGTCGCGAGTCCGGCGACGAACGCGCAGACGGTGACGGTCCAGTTGCCGAAGAAGCTGAACCCGAGGGCGATGGAGGCGACCGCGCCGACGGCCGCGCCCGAGGAGATGCCGATGACGCCCGGCTCGGCCAGCGGATTGCCGAACACGCCCTGCATCAGGGCGCCCGCGCACCCGAGGGACGCGCCCACGAGCAGCGCGAGGACCACCCGCGGGAGCCGCACGTTCCACAGCACGCTCTCGCCGACCCGGTCCAGGGTGTGTCCGCCGAGGCCGACGCGGTGCTGGACGGAGGCGAGTACGTCGCCGAGGGGGATGTCGTACGCGCCGATCCCGGCGGAGAGCAGGGCGAGGAACAGGAGCGCGGCGGCGAGGGCGGTGGTGAGGAGGAAGGGGGCGCCGCGGCGGGCGGGGCGCGGGCCGGGGGAGGGTGCTTCGGCGGCCGTGCCCGGGGCCGGGTCCGTGTCCGTGGGGCCGGTCGTGGCGCGGGCCGGGTCGGTTTTCGGCCCGGTGTCCGAGCCCGCGCCCGGTCGTGCGGCGAGCGTCACTTGGCGTCCTTGTGGAGCTGGTCCACCAGGGACTTGAGGACCTGGTCGGTGCGGGGGCCGTAGTTGAGCAGGACGCCGTCCTCGATGGACACCACCCGGCGGTCCATGCCCGCGGGCGTCTCGGCCACGCCGGGGATCTTCACCAGGCCGTCGAGCCCGCCCACGGAGTCCAGGCCCTTCGACATCACCAGGACGGCGTCCGGCGCGGCTTTGGCAAGGGCCTCGCTGGTGATGGCCGTGAAGTCCTTCTTCAGGCCCGACGCCTTGCCCGCGTCCACCGCGCCCGCCGCCTCCAGGAGCGAGCCCGCGCCGGACTCGCGCCCGCCGAGCAGATAGACGGACGCGGAGCCGCGCAGGTAGAGGAAGGCGACCCGGGGCTTCTTCGACTGCTTCGGAACGGTCGCGCGCACCTTCGCGATGCGGTCCTCGGTACGGGACTTGAGCGCGGCGCCCGCCTTCTCGACGCCGAGGGCGCGGGCCACCGCCTCGATGCGGGGGCCCACGTCGGCGAGGCTCTTGGCCGGTTCGAGGACCACGAGGGGGACGCCCGCCGCGCGGATCTGGTCGATGGCCTCGGCGGGGCCCGTGGTGGTGTCCGCGAGGACGACCGTCGGCTTCAGGGAGAGGACGCTCTCCGCCGAGACGTCGTGGGCGCGCGTCACCACCGGCAGTTTCTTCGCCTGGTCGAAGGTGGCGGTGATGTCGCGCGCCACCACGTTCTCGCCGAGCCCGAGCGTGAACACGATCTCGTTCAGGCTGCCGGTCAGCGGCACGATCCGGCGAGTGTCCTCGACGGTGACCCGCTTGCCGTCGGCGGACTTCACGGTCGCGGGCAGCTTCGGCGTCGCCCTGGCCGCGAGCGGTTCGACGCGGTCGGCCGGCGCGGCCTTGGCCCGCGTACCGCCGTCCCCCGTGCCGCCGTCGCCGCCGGACGAGCCGCACCCGGCGAGGGTGAGCGCGAGCGCGGCGGTCACCGCGCTGACGAGACCACCGATACGGAGCGAGCGCGGCTTGCGCACCGAAGTCCACCGTCCTGTCGTGCTGTTGGGGGCCGAGGCACGCGCGGTGTCCCGAACGGCCGGGGTGGCTGTGGCGTGGGGTTCCGCGCCACGATGATCGTAGTTTAGGTTAGCCTTACCTTATTGGCCAGACCGGGAGGGGACCGATGCCGTCGCCCAGACAGCCGCGCACGCGCCGCGGCGCACGCGTGGGAGCCGTGGCCGTCCTGGCCGCGCTCCTGGGAGCGCTGCTCCCGATGACCGCCGCGCACGCGAAGCCGCGCACCGTGCAGGGCGGCAGGCTCGACTGGGGCATCAAGTCCTCCTTCCAGAGCTATGTCACCGGGCCCATCGCCCAGGGCAGTTGGAACCTCAAGGGCGGCGCGGCCACGGTCGGCGGCAGCCAGTTCCGCTTCCACTCCGCCAAGGGCTCCTACGACCCCGACACCGGCGCGTTCACCGCCGCCTTCTCGGGGGGAGTGCACTTCACCGGCCATAAGAAGGGCGGCTCGTACGCCCTCGACCTGACCATCAGCCGCCCCACAATCAAGGTCTCCGGCGGCTCCGGCACGCTCTACGCCGACATGGTCAGCAAGGAGAAGGGCACCGGCAAGGTCACCTCGACCGCCCAGGTGCCCCTGGCCGACCTGAACGTCTCGGGCATCGGCATGAAGGGCGGCACGGGTCCCATCGCCCTCACCGACCTGCCCGCCACGCTCACCTCGCGGGGTGCCAAGGCCTTCGCCGGCTACTACACGGCCGGCACCCGGCTCGACCCGGTGAGCCTGTCCACGGACCTGGTCACGGGCTCCGGCGGCGCCGACAAGCCCGGCGGGTCCGACGCGTCCGACGACAAGCCGTCGAAGAAGCCCGGCGAGAAGAAGTCCGGGGCCGACGGGAAGAAGGACCGGGCCGTCGGGCGCATCGAGGACGCCGCCGTCGACTGGGGCGTGCGCCGCACCTTCCGCGAGTACGTCTCCGGGACCATCGCCAAGGGCAAGTGGACGCTGTCGTCCGGTGCCGAGGACGGCGGCGCGCTGTTCCGCTTCCCCGCGGGCGAGGGCTCGTACGACAAGAAGAAGCACACCCTGGCCGCGGACTTCGCCGGTGCCGTCCGCTTCACCGGCGAGCACGGGCTCGACATCCGGCTGAGCGAGGTCGCCGTCGCCGTGAAGGGCGGCGAGGGCACGCTGTACGCCGACGTCGACGGCGGGAAGTTCCGGAAGAAGAAGGCCCCGCTCGTCACCTTCGCGGCCGCGGAGCTGAAGGAACTCAAGCCGCGCGACGGCCTCATCGCCGTCACCGAGGCCCCCGCGAAACTCACCGCCGACGGCGCCGAGGCGTTCGGCTCCCTGTACGAGCCGGGCACCGCCATGGACCCCGTCTCGCTGGCCGTGGCCGTCGACGACAAGGCGAAGCTGCCCGCGCTGCCGGACCTCGGTTCCGACCCGGCCCCGAAGAACGCCGCGTCCGACGGCGAGCAGAAGATGGCGGCGAAGCCGGAATCCGCCGACTCCGAGGACTCCGACGGCTCGTCCAAGGCGCTGCCCGTCACGCTCGCCGCGGTCGCGGCGCTGCTCGTCGCGGCGGCGTTCGCGTTCCGCTTCGAACGCCGCCGCCGGGCCGCGAGGGCGGCGGCTGCCGAGTCCGCCGAGTCCGCCGGGTCCGCCGAGTCCGCCGGGGGTGACGGAGGCGACGCTTCCGCAGGCCCCGGGGCCCCGACCGGCTGAGCGCCGCCGCCGCTCCCTCGCCCACCCGCTTCCCCGTCCCCACCCATCCCCTCCGCGACTCCCCGCCCCCGCTCCCTGTTCTCCCCACCCCCCACTCCCTGTTCTCCCTGCCCCCACTCCCTGTTCCCCTTATCCCTCCCCGAGGAGCACACAGACCATGGCAGTCACCCGTCGCCCCATAGCCCGCGCGGCCGCCGTCGCGACGGCCGTCGCCCTGGGCACCGCCGCGCTGGCCCTGCCCGCCGTCGCCGCCGACGCGCCCTCGGAGGCCGCGTCCGGCACGCCCCGCACGGCCGCCGAGCAGAAGGCGCCCCCGGCCTTCACGATCACGGACGGCACCCTGGACTGGGGCCTGAAGGAGTCCTTCCGGAAGTACGTCACGGGCATGGCGCACGGCAAGATCACGGCCGACGGCGGTGCCGAGCAGGCGCCGGACAACGGGGTGTTCACCTTCACCGGCGGCAAGGGCACGTACGAACTGGCCGACCACGCCCTGAAGGCCGGCTTCAAGGGCGCTGTGCGCTTCACCTCGACGCAGCACAAGTTCGACATCAGCATCGCCGACGTCAAGGTGCACACCAAGGGCAAGACGGGGGCCATCCAGGCCGACGTCACCCTCAACGGCGCCAAGCAGAACGACATCGACCTCGCGACCCTCGACCTCAGCGAGGTCAGGCCCGGTCAGGGCGCGGGCGGCGCGATGACGTTCAAGGACATCCCGACGGCGCTCACCGCCAAGGGCGCCAAGGCGTTCAACGGCATGTACCAGGAGGGCCAGGCGCTCGACCCGGCCACCCTGACGGTGAAGACCGGCGGCCCCGCCCCGCAGCCGACCCCCAAGCCCACGCCGACGAAGCCGACGTCCAAGCCGACGAAGCCGACCGCCAAGCCCACGCCCACGAAGCCGACGTCGAAGCCGTCGTCCGGCACGGGCGGCAAGGTCGTCGGCGGCAAGCTGTCCTGGGGCCTGAAGGAGTCCTTCCGCCGCTACATCTCCACGGGCGGCAGCGTGCAGACGTCCGGCGGCGCCAAGAAGACCTCGGCCGGGTACGCCTTCCCGCACTCCAAGGCGACCTGGAACGCCGGGGCCAAGAAGGTCGACGCGTCCTTCGGTGGCAGCGTGCGGTTCCTGTACAAGGGCCACGGCATCGACATGAAGTTCAGCGACTTCAAGGTCAAGGCACGCGGCAAGACCGGCACACTCACCGTGGACGTGAAGGCCCAGGGCCGCACGAGCGACGACGTGAAGTTCGCGACCCTCGACCTTTCCCGCGCCTCGTACAAGGCGAAGAACGACGTCGTCCAGCTCAGCAAGGTGCCCACGCGGCTCACGGCGGCGGGTGCCGAGCAGTTCGAGAGCGAGGAGGGCGGGGCGCCGTACAAGAAGGGCGACAAGTTCGACCCGCTGACGGTCGCGCTCACCCTGTCCGCCGGGGCCAACATCCCCGCTCCCGCGGGCGGATCCGGTGACGTTGCCGACTCGGGCGCGGGCGCCGACAGCGCGGCCGCCGGGGGCGGTTCGGTCGGCGGTTCGGTCGGCGACGACGGGTCGCTCGCCGCGACGGGGGCGAGCACGCCGTCGGGTGCGCTGCTCGGTGCCGCGGGCGCGGTGGTCGTGGCCGGGGCCGGGGTCGTGTACGCGGCGCGGCGTCGCCACGACGTCCAGCCGGGCCGCCACGCGTGAGCGGCACGGCGGGTCTGAGGGCCTGAGAGGTCTGAGGGGTCCGAGAGGTCCGAGAGGCAGCACGGTCCGTACCGGCTGAACTGACGGCGGGCACCCGGCGCTTGGGGCGCGGGGTGCCCGCCGTCGGGCGTGTGCGCGGGTGGGGCGCATGGGGCGCATGATGCTTCAATGCCCGGGTGAACGCAGCGAACGAACACGGCACGCGCGAGCAGCACGGCCCGCCGGACGGGTCCGGTGGACCGGAAGGACCCGGTGGACCGGGTGAGCCGGACGGACCGGGTGGGTCGGGCAGGTCGGGCAGTTCGGACAAGCCGGTGGCGTGGGACGTGACGGGCGCGTGGGGCGGGCCGGACACGCGGGACACGGCGGGCCTGCCCGACGTCCACCACGGCATCGACGTCCTGCGGGTCTTCTGCGCCCCGGACGGCCGGTACGGCAACGAGCTCGGCGTCGTACGGGACGGCTCACGGGTGCCCGAGCGCGCGGACCGGCAGGCGCTCGCCGCCAAACTCGGCTTCAGCGAGACGGTGTTCGTCGACGACCCCGAGCGCGGGGCCATCGACATCTACACACCCTCGACGCGGCTTCCGTTCGCCGGGTACCCGTGCGTCGGCGCGGCCTGGCTGCTCGACGTGCCCGAGATCGTCACCGCCGCCGGGGTCGTCGAGGCCCACCAGGACGGCGAGTTCAGCTGGATCGTGGCGCGGGCCGACTGGGTGCCGGAGCGGACCCTGCGGCGGTACGCGTCCGCGGCCGAGGTGGAGGCGCTCGCCGTGCCGCCCGCGGGGGTGGGGGCACCTCCCACGCCGTCAGGGCAGTGGGGGAGGATCTACGCGTGGGCGTGGGAGGACGAGGCGGCGGGGCGCGTGCGCGCGCGGGGCTTTCCCGGGCGGGGTGACGGCATCACCGAGGACGAGGCCACCGGGGCGGCGGCGCTGCTGCTCACCCGCGAGCTCGGCCGCGCCCTGAACATCACCCAGGGCCGCGGCTCCCAGCTGCTCACGGCCCCGGGCCCCGACGACTTCATCGAACTGGGCGGCCGGGTGACGTTCCCCCGGCAGCCGGATCTGATCTGATGCGCATGACCGCATACGTCGGGATACGTCGGGCGGGCGCCTGGAGCCTGTCCGCCGCTTGAGGACGCGCGCCCAGCGCGAGCCGTCCATCGGCAGGGGGCAGGGGGCAGGGGCGGGCGGTCAGGCGGTCAGGCCGACAGCGGGAACTCGGCCCCCAGCTCCCGGAAGACCGCCGTGTTCAGGGCGAACGCCCGCTTGCACTCGTCCACGATCCGCTGCTTCTCCAGCTCGTCCGGCACGACCACGTCGAGGCCGTCGAGCAGTTCGCGGTAACTCCGCTTGAAGGCGGCGGGGTTGGCGATGCCCTCGAAGACGTAGAACCGCACGCCGTCGCCCTTGCGGTCGAAGCCCCAGGTCTTCTCGGCCTTGCCGCGGATGATCTGCCCGCCGGACAGGTCCCCGAGATAGCGCGTGTAGTGGTGGGCGACATAGCCGCCGGGCCACGTGCGCGCGCACTCCTCGACCCGTGCCGCGTACGCCGCCGTGGCGGGCAGGGCCGTGAGGCCCGCGCGCCAGTCGGGGCCCCGGAGATGGGCGAGGTCACGCTCCAGCTCGGCCACCCGCGCCAGCTCGGGCCGTATGAACGGTCCCGCCACCGGGTCGTCGGCGAGGCCGGCGGCGCCGTCCTCCAGCGCGCGGTACACGAACCACAGCTGTTCCGTGTACCGCGCGTACGCGCTCACGTCGAGGCGGCCGCCGAGCAGGTCGCTCATGAACGTCGACGACTCCGCCTCGGTGTGCTGTTCGTGGGACGCGGTGCGGATGAGCGTCGAGAACGTGGGGGGCTGAGTGATCGCCGTGTCCATGGGACCTCCGGAGCCGAGGAAGGGCGGGAAAGCGGTGTGGCCAGGACCGATCATCCAAGGTTAGGCTTACCTAAGTCAACTGGTTCCCGACATCCTGTCGGTAAAAACGCTACCCCGTTCCCCGTCGGGGATGCGTAAACGATCAAAAAGGGGCCGCTCCGGGCGGCGGACCAGAACGTTCTGGTCCGCCGCCCGGAGCGGCCCCGGCCATGGCCTTCTTCGGCGCGCGCTCACGCGCACGCTCGTGGCTCACGGCAGCGTGAGGATCTCCGCGCCGGTCTCCGTCACCACCAGCGTGTGCTCGAACTGCGCCGTCCGCTTGCGGTCCTTGGTCACCACGGTCCAGCCGTCGTCCCACATGTCGTACTCGTGCGTGCCGAGCGTCAGCATCGGCTCGATCGTGAACGTCATGCCGGGCTGGATGACCGTCGTCGCGTGCGGGCTGTCGTAGTGCGGGACGATCAGGCCGGAGTGGAACGACGTGTTGATGCCGTGGCCGGTGAAGTCGCGCACGACCCCGTAGCCGAAGCGCTTGGCGTACGACTCGATGACCCGGCCGATGATGTTGATCTGGCGGCCGGGCTTGACCGCCTTGATCGCGCGGTTCAGGGACTCCTGGGTGCGCTCGACGAGGAGCCGCGACTCCTCGTCCACGTCGCCGACGAGGTACGTCGCGTTGTTGTCGCCGTGCACGCCGCCGATGTACGCCGTGACGTCCAGGTTGATGATGTCGCCGTCCTTCAGGACGGTGGAGTCGGGGATGCCGTGGCAGATGACCTCGTTGACGGACGAGCACAGCGACTTCGGGAAGCCGCGGTAGCCGAGCGTCGACGGGTAGGCGCCGTGGTCGCACATGTACGCGTGTGCGATACGGTCCAGCTCGTCGGTGGTCACGCCGGGCGCGATCGCCTTCGCGGCCTCCGCCATCGCGCGCGCGGCGATGCGGCCCGCGGTCCGCATCAGCTCGATGGTCTCCGGGGTCTGCACCTCCGGTCCGCTGTACGGAGTCGGCGCGGGCTTGCCGACGTACTCCGGGCGCCTGATGTTTCCGGGCACGGGGCGGGCGGGAGAGAGCTCCCCTGGTACGAGCAGTGACTGGCCAGACATGTCAGCGAGTCTAACGAGCGCCCGTGGGGCAGCATGGCGGGAGAGAGAGGAGCCGGACATGGCCCTGTTCAAGAAGCGGACCGTCGGCAAGCCGGGTGAGTGGTACTACTGCCTGGAGCACAAGAAGGTCGAGGAGGGGCCGGACTGTCCCGGCAAGGACCGCTTCGGTCCCTACGCCTCCCGGGATGAGGCCGTCCGTGCGATGGAGACCGCCGCTGAGCGGAACCTCGAATGGGACACCGATCCGCGCTGGCACGATTCCGCCGCGCGGGGCGAGGAGGACTGAGGCTCGCCGGCGGCGCGCCGGGGGTTTCCTGTCCCGCCGCCACCGCGGCGGGCATCTCCCACCCCTCCCCCCCAAGCTCTTGAAGAGCAGGGGGACCCCCCACCCCGTTGCCACCCGGCCGCACGGTGAACGCAGCCTGCGGGGGTTGCCCGCCGTCGGCGGCTGCGGGTTGGATTCCCGCTGCCGCCAGCGGCGTCGGTGCGGCTCGTCACCGTGGAATGCCGGGGGCGCCCCAGTCGGCCTAGGCGGCCGCCGCCTCCGTGGCCTCCCTGCGGCGGCGGGCGTCGGCGTCCGTCGACGCGTCGTACCGCAGGAGGGACGGCAAGGCGGCGGACAGGGCTGCCACCGCGCCGACGCAGACGAGGCCGCCGGACCAGATCGCCGGGCGCGTGCCGGTCCAGCCCGCCGCTGCGCCTGCGCGGACCTGGCCGAGCTGGGGGCCGACGCTGTAGGACAGGACCTCGATCCCGGCGAGACGCCCCCGCAGCTCGTCGGGGATCGTCTGGTTCCAGATCGTGGAGCGGGCCAGGCCGCTCAGCATGTCCCCGGCCCCGGCGAGAGCCAGACACAACAGGACCAGCCACACATTGCCGAGCACCCCGGCCAGGGTGATGGCGAGCCCCCACCCCGCGGCGCCGCACACGACGAGCACCCCGTGCCGCCGCACCCGGGACGTCCACCCACTGGTGAGGCTGAGGAGCAGCGACCCGACGGCCCCGGCGGCGTACATCAGCCCGAGCGACCACTCGGCGTCCAGATCGTCCGCGAGGAACGGGAAGATCGTGTTCGGGAAGGCGAACAGCATCGCGACCCCGTCGATGGCGTACGTACCGAGCAGCACGGGCCGCGACCACGCGTACCGCGCCCCCTCCGCGAGCCCTCGAAGGGACGGCTTCTGCGCCCCGTGCGTAGCGGGCGCGGGCGAGAGCCGGGTGCACAAAAGCACGGAGACGGCGAAGCCGACGACGGTCACCGCGTACGCCGACGCGTGCCCGGCGTAGGCGACGACGACACCCGCGAGCGCCGGACCGGCGATCGCGCCGACGTTCCAGCGCAGCGAGTTCAGCGCGGCGGCGGCCGTGAGCTGGTCGTGCGGCACGATCCGGGCCATCAGCGAGTCGAGCGCCGGCCGCTGGAGCCCGGCGAGGCCCGAGACCCCGGCCGCGACGACGTACAGCGGCCACAGCATCGGCTCCGGCAGCAGCGCGTTCACGAACAGGATCAGCGCCAGGAAACCGAGCGCCGCCTCGGTCAGCAGGATCACCTTGCGCCGGTCCACCGCGTCCGCGAGCGCCCCGCCGTACAGCCCGCAGACGATCAGCGGAATCAGCTCGACGGCCCCCATCGCACCGACAGCGAGCGGCGAGTCGGTGAGGTGCTTGATCTGGAGCGGCAGGGCGATCATCGCCATGAAGCTGCCGAAGTAGGTGACCAGGCCCTGCACCCAGAGGAGCCGGAAGTCGCGGGTGGAGTGCCACGGGGAGAGGTCGGGCAGGATCGCGGCGAAACGTTTCACGAAGGGACATGTTCAACGGGGGAGCGGGCACGGAGCAAACGAATTGTTCCAGGGCGGAGCCGGGCCGGGGCTCTGGCCAGGGGCCAGGACGCACACGCACTCGCCGACGGTGGGCAACCCCGCAGGCGGCGTTCCCTGCGCGGCCGGGTGGAAACGGGATGGGGGTCCCCTGCTCTTCAAGAGCTTGGGGGAGGGGTGGGAGATGTCCGCCGCGGTAGTGGCGGGACAGGGCCGGCCCCACCGGACCGCACCCGAAACGGCCGCGCTACCAACGCGCGGGCGGCGCCACCGTCAGCTGGTCCGCGAGCCGCGAGAGCCGGTCGCGGAACCGGCGCCGCCCCCGCGGCGCGGGCAGACTGTTCTCGCCCGCCGCCGCACTCACCAGGTGCTGGACGGTGTCCAGATCGAGGCCCGCCGCCTCCGGCACCGTCAGCGACTCATGGGCGAGCCCGCCCAGATCGCCGTCCCGCTCCCCGAGCGCGAACACCGCCGCCCCCGCCCGCCGCGCGTCGTGCACCCGCGACAGCAGCCCCGCCGGAGGCGCGGTCGGCGCCACCACCAGCAGCGTCTCCCCGCGCCGCGCCGCCTCGATCCTGCCGAGGCCCACCGACAGCTGCGCGGGCGCGTCCGGCCGCGGCCGGTGCCGCACGAGCGTGGGCGTCAGCTCCGGCGTGCCGGACCAGGCGGCCTCGTCCACGAGGTGCGCCGCCAGGTGCCACGGCTCGTACTCCCGCGTGCCCACGAGCAGCAGACCACCGCCGTGCGGCACGACGCTGGCCCGCAGCGCGCCCGCGAAGCGGCGGGTGGCGCCCGGCCATTCGGTCCCGGCGAGAACTTCGCGCAGCAGCGCGACGCGTACGGCGTCCACGGGGGCGCATACTGCCCCAACGGGAGATTCGTCAGCGGGAATTCACCCCGAATTCCCCCGTGTCGGGGAAGGGATACGCATGCCAGTGGAGACAGCTGAGACAACCGAGACCGTCGAGACGTCCGTCCCCTTCCGCGCCGGCCGCGAGGGGTACGCGAGCTTCCGTATCCCCGCCGTGGTCGTGACGCAGGCCGGTACGGTCCTCGCCTTCTGCGAGGGCCGCGTCGGCTCGCAGGAGGACTTCGGGAACATCGACGTGGTCCTGAAGCGGTCCGTCGACGGCGGCCGCACCTGGGGCCCCCTCCAGGTCGTCGGCGCCAACGGCACCGACCTCGCCGGGAACCCGGCCCCCGTCGTCCTCGACACCGGCCGGATCCTCCTCGTACACGTCAGGAACGCCGCCGCGGCCACCGAGGACGCCATCCGGCGCGGCCGGGTGAGCGCCGCCGACGGCCGCCGCGTCTGGGTGCGCCACAGCGACGACGACGGCCTCACCTGGTCCGCCGCCCGCGAGATCACCAAGCAGACGAAGAAGACCTCCTGGCGCTGGTACGCCACCACCCCCGGCCACGCCATCCAGCTCCGCGGCGGCCGCGTCGTCGTCCCCGCCAACCACTCCCTGCCGCCCACCGGCACCGACAACGGCACCGAGGGCAAGTACAACGGCGGACACTGCCTCCTCAGCGACGACCGCGGCCAGAACTGGCGCATCGGCTACGTCGACGACAACACCAACGGCTACATCAACGTCAACGAGACCACCGCCGCCGAACTCCCCGACGGCCGCGTCTACTTCAACACCCGCAACGACTCACCCGCCCCCGGCACCCGCGCCGACGCCCACTCCCACGACGGCGGCCAGAGCCTCGTCAAGCCCTTCCGGCCCCAGTCCTGCCTCACCGGCCCCGTCGTCGAGGCCAGCGTGCTGCAGCTCGTCGACCCCGACCTGCTGCTGTACTCCGGACCCGCCGACCCCGGCTTCCGCGCCCAGATGAGCATCCGCAAGAGCTACGACGGCGGCACCACCTGGCACCCCGCCCACACCGTCGACGGCCTGCCCGCCGCCTACTCCGACCTCGCCCGCCTCGACGAGGACGCCGTCGGGCTCCTGTACGAGACGGGGGACTTCAGCGCCTACGAGACCGTCACCTTCCGGCGTGTGCCGCTCCACTGGCTGGACTGAGCGCCGTCGGCCGGGCGGGGTGAGCGCGGTCGGCCGGGCGGGGTGAGTGCGGTCGGCCGGGCGGAGTGAGCGCGGTCGGTCCGGGTGGGTGCGGTCGGTCCGGGCGGTGCGGTGGTGCGGACGTAAGGTCTCACCATGACTTCCACGGAAAGTGTGCAGAAGGCGCCCGCCAAGGACCCCTGGGACCTGCCCGACGTGTCGGGGCTCGTCGTCGGCGTGCTCGGCGGCACCGGCGACCAGGGCCGCGGGCTCGCCTACCGCCTCGCCCGCGCCGGCCAGAAGGTGATCATCGGCTCGCGCGCCGCCGAGCGCGCCGCGTCCGCCGCCGGTGAACTCGGCCTCGGCATCGAAGGCCTGGACAACGCCGAGTGCGCGCGGCGCAGCGACATCGTCATCGTCGCCGTGCCGTGGGACGGGCACGCCAAGACCCTCGAAGCGCTGCGCGCCGACCTCGCGGGCAAGCTCGTCGTCGACTGCGTCAACCCGCTCGGCTTCGACAAGAAGGGCGCGTACGCCCTGAAGCCCGAGGAGGGCAGCGCCGCCGAGCAGGCCGCCGCCCTTCTGCCCGAGTCGCGCGTCACCGCCGCCTTCCACCACCTGTCCGCCGTGCTCCTCCAGGACGAGTCCATCGACGAGATCGACACGGATGTGATGGTGCTCGGCGAGAGCCGCGCCGACACCGACCTCGTGCAGGCCCTCGCCGGGCGCATCCCCGGCATGCGCGGCGTCTTCGCCGGGCGGCTGCGCAACGCCCACCAGGTGGAGTCCCTGGTCGCCAACCTGATCTCCGTCAACCGGCGGTACAAGGCGCACGCCGGGCTGCGCGTCACCGACGTGTAGTCCACGTGTAGTCCACGTGTAGTCCGCGTGTAGTCCACGCGCAGTCGACGTGCAGCCACCGCGTTCCTGCGCGCGCGGGGCATGGGGGACACTGGTGCGGTACGTCCGCCGGAATGCCGCAACAGGAGCCGCACCCCATGCCCCGCCTCGCCTTGTACGCCCTCGTCGTCTGCGTCCTGTCCGTCGCCGCCGCCGTGGTCTCCTTCGCGCAGGGCAGCCTGCTCGGCATCGTGTGGGTGCTCCTCGCCGGACTCTCGTCCAACATGACCTGGTACTACGTCCGCCGGGCCAAGGCCCTGCGGCAGCGCGACGAGGCCGCCTCCGCTAACCGTTGATCACGGGGATGTCCGGGGTGCCCTGCCAGAAGCGGTACAGACGCTGGCCCCAGTAGGTGTCCCAGTCCGTGACGCCGAGGCCCCGCAGGATCGCGTCCACCGCGTCGAAGAACACGTCGTTGACCTCCGGGATCCACAGGATGCCGAAGACCGCCAGCAGGCCGAACGGGGCGAACGGCTCCACCTGGCGGCGGATGTTGTACGACAGCCACGGCTCGATCACGCCGTAGCCGTCCAGGCCCGGGATCGGCAGGAAGTTCAGGATCGCCGCGGTCACCTGGAGCAGGGCCAGGAACCCGAGCGCGTACCGGAACGTGTCCGGGACGCCGTCCAGGGCGTCCAGCCAGAACGGCGCCGTGCAGACCACCGCGAACAGCACGTTCGTCAGCGGGCCCGCCGCCGAGATCAGGCTGTGCCGCCACCTGCCCTGGATGCGGCCCCGCTCGATGAACACCGCGCCGCCGGGCAGGCCGATGCCGCCCATGATCACGAACAGTACGGGCAGGACGATGCTGAGCAGTGCGTGCGTGTACTTGAGCGGGTTGAGGGTCAGATAGCCCTTCGCGCCGATGGAGATGTCGCCGCTGTGCAGGGCGGTGCGGGCGTGGGCGTACTCGTGCAGGCACAGCGAGACGATCCAGGCCGCCGTCACGAAGAGGAACACGGCGAAGCCCGGGTTGTCCGCGAAGCCGGTCCAGGCCGCCCAGCCCGAGGCCGCGGCGACCGCCGCGATCCCTACGAAGACGGGGCTGACCCGGTGGTCGCTCCGGGTGGGGGCGGTGGTCATGGTGCTCCTTCGTCCGCGGAACGGGGTGCCGTTGCTGCTGGAGGCTACATGTCCGGGCCGCCATCAGGGGGTTGCTGTCCTTCGCCCTCGCTCCGGTGCGTGGGTGCGGGGCCGTGCCGGTATGTCCGTGCTCGCGTGTGTGTCGTCGCCCACAGCTCCTGTACGCCCCTCGTGGTGGGCCGAGCTGCGCGCGGACATACCGGCACGGCCCCTCCCGTCCGGTTGGCGGCTTTCGGTTCGGGGGGCGGATGGTGGGGGTTCCGGGTGGCGCCTTTCGGTTCGGGGAGGGCGGATGGTGGGGGCTCCGGGTGGCGCCTTCCGGTTCGGGGAGGGTGGATGGTGGGGGTTCCGGGTGGTGGGGATCTGTTCTGTGGGTTCCTCGATTGGCCTTCGGTTTGGTGGGGTTTCCTGGTCCGGTCAGTGGTTCGGTGGGGTTCCTCGTTCGGCCAGTGGTTGGTGGGGCTTGCCGGTGGTCGGGAGGGGGCGGGGCGTGGGCGGGGGACAATGGGCGCGTGCGTTATCGCGTTCTCGGCGTGACCCGGGCCCTGCGCCCCGACGGCACCACCGTGCCCGTCGGCGGCGCCCGCCTGCGCGCCCTCCTCGCGGCCCTCGCCCTGCGCCCCGGCCGGGGCATCCCCGCGGCCGTCCTCGTCGACCAGGTCTGGGGCGGTGCACCCCCGGCCGACGCCCCCGCCGCCCTGCAGGCCCTGGTCGGCCGGCTGCGGCGTGCGCTCGGCGCCTCCGCCGTGGCCTCCGCCGACGGCGGCTACCAGCTGTGCGCCGCCCCCGACGACGTGGACGCCCACCGCTTCGAGCGCCTCGTGGGCGAAGGCACCCGCGCCCTCGCCGACGGCGACCCCGCCAAGGCCGCCGCCCTCCTCGACGACGCCCTCGGCCTCTGGCACGGCGACGCCTTCACCGACCTGCCCGACCACACCGCGGAAGCCACCCGCTGGTCCGCCCGCCGCCTCGACGCCCTGCGCGCCCGTCTCACCGCCGCCCTCGCCCTCGGCCAGGCCGAGAGCGCCCTTCCCGAGCTCGCCGCCCTGTGCGACAGCCACCCCCTGGACGAACCCCTCCAGGCCCTGCGCCTGCGCGCCCTGCGGGACGTCGGACGCCCCGCCGAGGCACTCGCGGCGTACGAGGACGTACGCCGCACCCTCGCCGACCGCCTCGGCGCCGACCCCGGCCCTGAACTTCGGGCTCTGCATGGGGAGTTGCTTCGGCCTGGGGCGGGGGCGTTCGGTGATGGGGTGGGTGCGGCCGGTTCCGGTGGTGAGAGTCCGGGGGTGGGTGCCGGCTCAGCGGTGGGCGTCCGTGGTGGTGCGGAGACGGGCTTCGATCGCGGTGGCCCCAGCGGTCTCGTCGGTCCGGGCGCCCGCCCCACCCGGCCTGCCCCCGGCAACCTCCGCGCCCGCCTCACCTCCTTCGTCGGGCGTACCGGCGACATCGACGCCATCCGGGACGACCTGGGCCGGGCGCGGCTCGTGACCCTGACCGGGCCCGGCGGCGCCGGCAAGACCCGGCTGTCGCAGGAAGCCGCGGAGGCCGTCGCGGACGCCTCCCCCGACGGGGTGTGGCTCGCCGAACTCGCGCCCGTGGACGACCCGGACGACGTACCGGAAGCCGTCCTCACCGCCCTCGGCGCCCGCGAGTCGGTGCTGCGCGGCGCGGGCGCCGAAGAACTGCGCGCCGCCGCCGAGCGGCACGCCGACGACCCGGTCGTACGCCTCACCGAGCACTGCGCTCCGCTCCGCATGCTGCTCGTCCTCGACAACTGCGAGCACGTCATCGACGCCGCCGCCCGCCTCACGGATCGGCTCCTCGCGGAGTGCCCGGGGCTCACCGTCCTCGCCACCAGCCGCGAACCCCTCGGCGTACCGGGCGAGTTGGTCCGCCCCGTCGAACCCCTGCCGGAACCCTTCGCCCTGCGCCTCCTCGCTGACCGCGGCGCCGCCGCCCGGCCCGGCTTCCGCATCGACGACGACGCCCGCGCCGCCGCCGAGATCTGCCACCGCCTCGACGGCTTGCCCCTCGCCATCGAACTGGCCGCGGCCCGGCTGCGGATGCTCACCCCGCGCCAGATCGCCGACCGCCTCGACGACCGCTTCCGGCTCCTGACCAGCGGCTCCCGCACCGTCCTTCCGCGCCAGCAGACCCTCCGTGCCGTCGTGGACTGGTCCTGGGACCTCCTCGACCCCGCCGAACGCGCCGTCCTGCGCCGCCTCTCGGTCTTCGCGGGCGGCTGCGACCTCGCCGCCGCCGAAGCCGTCTGCGTGGGGGAGGAAGCAGGGGGTGGTGGGGTGCGTGGTGATTTCGGAGGGTCCGGTGGTGAGGGCGCGGGGGGTGCGCGCTGTCGTGTGGAGCGTCGTGACGTCGCCGGCATTCTCGGCTCCCTCGTCGACAAGTCCCTCGTCGTCGCCGCCCCCGCCGCCCACGACGACGTGATGCGCTACCGGCTCCTTGAGACCGTCTCCGAGTACGCCGCCGAGCGGCTCGACGAGGCGGGGGAGCGGGCCGGGGTGACCCGGGCGCACCTCGTCCACTTCCGCGAGTTCGCCCGTGTCACCGACCCGGCGCTGCGGCGCCGCGGGCAGCGCGAGGCCATCGCCGCGTTCGAGGCGGAGTACGAGAACCTGCGCACCGCGCTGCGCCACGCCGTCGCCGCGCGCGACGAGCAGGAGGCGCTGTGCCTCGTCCTGTCCCTGTCGTGGTTCTGGCTGATCCGCGATCTGCGGCAGGAGGTGCGGAACTGGTCCCGGGAGGTCATCGCCCTCGGCCCCGACCCCTTCGCGGGCCCCGTCACGCCCGCCGCGCCGCTGTACGGGCGCTGCACCGACGTCCCGCCCCCGCTGACGGGCGAACTCCTCCAGGAGGCGCGCCGCGGTGTGCACCTCATCCAGCTGTCCTGCATGGACATGGACCCGGTGGGCTGGCACACCCCGGACGCCGACCGGAAGCTGCGCGCGATCCGGGACACCTACCGGCCCGGCCTGCCGCAGACCTGCCGGAGCCCGGGAAACCTGTGGTTCTTCGCCGTCCTGATGACGGGGGACGTCGACCGGCTGCACGACGCCGTCGACGCGACCGTCGCCGCCTGCCGCGATCTCGGCCTCGACTGGGAGCTGGCCGCCGCCCTCCAGCAGCGCGCCAACATCCTCGCCAACCGCGCCGACTGGGCGGGGGACGCCGTCACCGACGCGGACGAGGCCCTGGAGATCTGTACCCGCATCGGTGACTCCTTCGGCGCGGCCGAGGCGCTGTCGTCGCGCGGCGAGGCCCATGAGCGGCGCGGGGAGTACCTGCTAGCGGCCGACGACTTCCAGGCCGCGATGGACCACGCGGGGGAGGTCGGCGCGCGGGCCCAGGTGTCGCTGCTGACCGCCCGGCTCGGCACCGCCCTCATCGAGGCGGGCCAGGAAGAGCGCGGCGAGGTCCTGCTGCGGCAGGTGATCGACGACAGCGGCAGCCGGCTGAACGGGGCGCTGCCCGCCGCCAGGCTCTTCCTCGTCGGCCTGCTCGGGCGGACCGGCCGCGTCCGCGAGGCACGCGAGCAACTGGTGACCCTGCGCGAGGAGTTCGCGGTCTTCGGCTTCGCCCTCTTCGAGGGCTTCCTACTCGGCTCGCACGCCTGGCTCGACACCCTCGACGGCCGGTACGAGCGCGGGCTCGGCCATGCCCTCGAGGCCGTCGAGCGGGCCGCCGAGCCCTTGGCGCAGATCGTCGCCCCGCAGCTGCTCTCCGTCCATCTGGCGACCGCGGCCCGCGCCCTCGCCTCCCACGACCCCGGTCGCGCGGCGGACGCCGCCCGGCTCCTCGCGGTGGCCGACGCCCGGCTGCCGTCCGGCCATGTCCCCGTCGCCATGGAGCGGGAGGTCCGCGCCGCCGCCGAGCGGACGGTCCGCGCGGTGCTCGGCGACGCGGGCTACACCGCCGCGTACGCCGAGGGCGACGGCCTCTCCTGGGAGGAGGCCGTCGCCTCGGCGGGGCTGTGAGCACGCGCCGCGCCCGGGCGCGACGTCCGCGTCACGTCTTGGTGCGGAACTTGTGGATCGCGATCGGCGCCATCACGCCGGTCAGGACCACCGACCAGATGAGCGTCACCCACACGTCGTGGGCGACCGGCGTGTCGCCGTTCATCAGGCCGCGGGCGGCGTCGGCGAGCGACGACAGCGGGTTGTAGTCCGTGAACGCCTGGAGCCAGCCGGGCATGGAGTCCGTCGGCGCGAAGATGGACGAGCCGAACTGCAGCGGCATCAGGACCAGGAAGCCCATGCCCTGGATGGCCTGGGCGCTCTTCATCACGACACCCATGGTGAGGAAGATCCACATCAGGCCCACGCCGAAGGCCATCGCGAGGCCGATGGACGCGATCAGACCCGGGACGCTCTCCACCGAGAAGCCGATGATCAGGGCGACGACCAGCAGGATCGCCGTGGCGACCAGCATCCGCAGGAGCTCGACCACGATCTTGGCGATCATCACCGACGAGCGGCCGATGGGCAGCGACCTGAAGCGGTCCATCACACCGGTCTGGAAGTCCTGGTTGAAGCCGGTGCCCACACCCATGGCCATGTTCATCCCCATCATGGCCATCAGGCCGGGGATCACGTACTGCACGTACTCGTCGCGGCCGCCGCCGAGGGCCTGGCCCACGGAACCGCCGAAGACGTACACGAACAGCAGGGTGAAGATGATCGGCATCAGGACGGCGTCGAACATCGACTCCATGTCCTGCTTGATCCACAGCAGGTTGCGGCGGACGAGCGCGCTGGTGTGGCGCACGTGAGCGCGCAGGCCGATCCGGGTGTCCGGCCCGGGCTTGGGCCTGGGCCGCTCCTGCGCGGGCGGCGCGGAGGGCGCCTTGACGGTGGTGGTGCTCATGCGGCGACCCCCTCGAGATCGGTGGCCTGCGCGGCCGTGGAGTCCAGCGACTCACTGGTCTTGTGACCGGTGAGGGACAGGAACACCTCGTCCAGGCTGGGCAGTTCGGTGGCGATGTCGGAGAGCGTGATGCCGCGCGCGGTGAGCGCGCCCACGACCGCAGTGAGCTGTTCGTCGCTGAGGATCGGCACCAGGACCGTGCCGGTCTCGGTGTCCACCGTGGTCGTGGCGAGGCCGGTGAGACCCGCCTCGTCCAGGGCGGCGGCCGTGGGGTGCAGCTGCGCCGGGTCGGCCGGGCGGATGCGCAGGGTGCGGCCGCCGACCTTCGCCTTCAGCTCCTCGATGCCGCCGTTCGCGATGACCTTGCCCCGGTCGATGACCGTCAGCTCGCTGGCGAGTTGCTCGGCCTCTTCCATGTACTGCGTGGTCAGCAGGACGGTGACGCCGTCGCCGACCATGCGCTTGACCTCTTCCCAGACCTCGTTGCGCGTGCGCGGGTCGAGGCCGGTCGTCGGCTCGTCGAGGAACAGCACGGCCGGGCTGCCGATCATCGACGCCGCCAGGTCGAGCCGGCGGCGCATGCCTCCGGAGTACGTCTTCGCGGGCCTGCGGGCGGCCTCGGTGAGCGAGAAGCGCTCCAGGAGGCCGTCCGCGCGCGAGCGGGACTCCTTGCGGGACAGGTCGAGCAGCCGCCCGATCATGTAGAGGTTGTCCCAGCCGGTCAGCTTCTCGTCCACCGACGCGTACTGACCGGTGAGGCCTATGACGCGGCGCAGCTGGCGCGGCTGGCGCAGCACGTCGTACCCCGCGACGAAGGCGGTGCCGGAGTCGGGCGTGATGAGGGTGGAGAGGCAGCGTACGAGTGTGGTCTTGCCGGCGCCGTTGGGTCCGAGGACGCCGAGGACCGTTCCCTCGCGCACGTCCACGTCGACGCCGTCCAGCGCCTTGGTCTCGCCGTAGTGCTTGACCAGCCCCCGTACCGAAACGGCGCTTCCGGCGCCGTCCGCTCCCCGTTGGGGCTTGTTGTCGATTTCTGTCATGCCGTACATGAGAGCAGGTGCCACCGACAATCCACCGACAGCCGACCGACAGGAGCGGGAGCGGGGGGTGGCCGGTGGGCGGTCGCCCGCGGGGACGGGTGTGGAGGAAACGAGGTGAAGCGGGGCGAGCCACCTGCGGGGCGGGGTGGCGCGTTCTCGACGGTGGCAACCCGGTCAGGCCGGGAGGAGGCGGGCAGCCCGCCGACGGGGGACGGTCGGCGGACTGCCGTTGGTGCCGCGATGGTTCGGGTCGGCCGCGGGGCCCCGGCACGACGTGCCGGGGCCCCGCGGCCCGGGCGTCAGTGGACCGCGTGCTCCGCGGCCGGGAACGCGCCGCCCACGACGTCCTCGGCGAACGCCTTCGCGGCGTCGCCCATGACGCCGCGCAGGTCCGCGTACTGCTTCACGAAGCGCGGCATCCTGCCTCCGGTCAGGCCCAGCATGTCGGTCCACACCAGGACCTGGGCGTCGCAGTCGGAGCCCGCGCCGATGCCCACGGTCGGGATGTGCAGCGACCGGGTGACCTCGGCGGCCAGCTCGGCCGGTACGAGTTCGAGCACCACCGCGAAGGCACCCGCGGCCTCGGCCGACTTGGCGTCCCGCAGCAGTTGCTGGGCCGCCTCCTCGCCGCGGCCCTGGACGCGGTAGCCCATGGTGTTCACGGACTGCGGGGTCAGGCCCAGGTGGGACATCACGGGGATGCCGGAGCTGACGAGCAGTTCGGTCTGGGCCAGCGAGCGCTCACCGCCCTCCAGCTTCACCGCGCCGACGCCGGCCTCCTTGATCAGGCGGGTGGCGGACCTGAGTGCCTGGACGGGGCCCTCCTGGTACGAACCGAAGGGCAGGTCGGCGACGATCAGGGCGCGGCTCGTACCGCGCACCACGGCCGCGGACAGGACGGCCATCTCGTCGAGGGTCACGGGCACGGTCGTCTCGTACCCCAGGTGGCAGTTGCCCGCCGAGTCGCCGACGAGCATGACCGGGATCCCGGCCTCGTCGAAGACGGACGCGGTCATCGCGTCGTACGCGGTGAGCATGGGCCACTTCTCGCCGCGCTCCTTGGCGGCAGTGATGTCGCGGACGGTGATGCGGCGCGTGCCCTTGCCGCCGTACAGCGCCTTGCTGCTGTCGGTCTTCCGCTCCGTGGGGGCGGGGCTCTGGGCAGCCGAAAGCTGTGTCATCGCAACGGCTCCTTCTGTCGTCTCGAGGCGCCCTGACGGCGTCCCCGGATCACGTCCATGGTGGCATCGCGTGCCGCTCGGAAGCTAGGGGGTGTTCTTTCGGCCAATTCCGGCCCGTGTGTGGACCTGGTGGGGGCCGGGAGCGCGGAGGCTTCGGTTCCGGTGGATGGACGGAAAGATTCCACATGGTGGACCGGGAAAGGGCGCGTAAAGCCTTCCCCATCCTTTTCAATACGAGACGGTATCGTATCGAAATGGGGCTAGGGTGAGACCCATGACCACACCTGCCGTCCCCGACACGCCCCGGATACCGGAGGCGGTGCACCGGCGTCGCTGGGCGATCCTCGGCGTCCTCATGCTCAGCCTGCTCATCGTCGTCCTGGACAACTCGATCCTGAACGTCGCCATCAAGACCATCTCGACCCCCGAGCCCACCGGCCTCGGCGCCACCCAGGGCGAGCTCGAGTGGGCCATCAACTCCTACACGCTCGTCTTCGCCGGCCTGCTCTTCACCGCGGGCCTGCTCGGCGACCGCCTCGGCCGCAAGAAGGTGCTGCTCGCCGGGCTCGCCGTCTTCGGCATCGGCTCCGCGCTCGCCGCCCAGTCCGGCTCGCCCGCCGAACTCATCGGCTTCCGCGGCCTGATGGGGCTCGGCGCCGCCTTCGTGATGCCCGCGACCCTCGCCGTCCTCATGCACGTCTTCGAGCGCGAGGAGCAGCCCAAGGCCATCGGCATCTGGGCCGCGGGCGTCGGCCTCGCCGTCGCCATCGGGCCCATCACCGGCGGGGTGCTTCTCGACCACTTCTGGTGGGGATCGGTCTTCCTCATCAACGTACCGATCGTGATCGTCGCCATCGGCCTGATGATCGTGCTCGTCCCCGACTCCAAGGACCCGAAGCCGGGCCGCATCGACCTCGTCGGCGTCGTGCTCTCCGTCATCGGCCTGGTGCTGCTCGTCTACGGCATCATCAAGGGCGGCCAGCTCGCCGACTTCACCGACCCCGAGGCCCTCGCCACGATCCTCGCGGGCCTTGCCGTGCTCGTCGGCTTCGTCTGGTACGAGAAGCGCAGCGACCACCCGTCCATCGACATCTCGTACTTCAAGAACCGCGTCTTCTCCGCGGCCATCACCGCCATCGCGCTCGTCTTCTTCGCGCTGATGGGCGTCACGTTCTTCGCCGTCTTCTACACCCAGAGCGTGCGCGGGTACACCCCGCTGGAGACCGGCCTGCTCATGCTGCCGCTCGCCGTCGCCCAGCTGATCTTCGCGCCGCGCGCCCGGCTCGTCGTCGACCGCTTCGGGGTGCGGGCCGTCTGCGCCGGCGGGCTCACGGTGATCACCCTCACCCTGGTCGCCTTCACCCTCCTCGACGCCGACACGCCGATCTGGGTCATGGAGGTCATCTTCTTCTTCATGGGCGCGGGCATGGCGCACATCATGACGCCCACCAGCGTCGTCATCATGCAGGCGCTGCCCCGCGAGAAGGCGGGCTCCGCGTCCGCCCTCAGCAACACCTTCCGGCAGGTCGGCGGCGCGCTCGGCATCGCCGTCCTCGGGTCCGTCCTCTCCGCGGCCTACCGCGGGGGCGTCGAAGACGAACTCAAGGTGCTGCCGCCCGGGGCGCGGCACACCGCGGGGGAGTCCATCGAGGCGACGCTCGGGGTGGCCGGGCGGCTCGGGGGGCGGGGCGATGCCTTGGTCTCCGCGGCCAACGACTCGTTCCTGCACGCCATGCACGTCACCGCGCTGTGCGGGGCGGGGGTCGCCCTGGTGGGCGTGCTCGTCGTCTCCCTGTACTTGCCGGGCAAGCCGCCGAAGGAGGCGGTGGCCTCATCGGACGCTCCGGCCCCCGACCGGGTGGGCGCCGACCACTGAGGGCGCCGTAGGCCGGGGGCCGTGCCCACCCGTCCCGCCCAGCGGGCCGGGTGGACACAGCAGGCGTCCACGGCCGGTACGGCAGTGCCCCCCGGCCCCGCGGCGGGACCAGGGAGAATGCGGGGGACGCACACCGCAGAGGAGTCGAGACATCGTGGAGCAGGGCCGCATCGGCAAGGGGGAAGACGTCGTCGCCAAAGGGGCGGGTGTCCGGGGCCGTCCGCGGAGCGAGGCGGTGGAGCGCGCGATCATCGAGGGCGTCATCAAGCTCATCGAGGACGGCGTCCCCCTCGCGGAGCTGTCCATCGAGCGCGTCGCCCGCACCGCCGGCGTGGGCAAGGCCACCATCTACCGCCGCTGGACCGGCAAGGAGGCCCTGTTCGTCGACGTCCTGCGCACCCTGGAGGAGCCCCCCGCCGAACTCCCCGGCACCTCCATGCGCGACGACCTCGTCGCCCTCGTCGAACACATCCGCCGCCGCGGCCTCAACATGCGCTCGTCCGCGATCCTGCACAACGTCTTCGCGCAGATGAAGAGCCTGCCGAAGCTGTGGGAGGCCTACCACAGGACGGTCATCGACCCGCAGCGCCGCGTCTCCTACGAGGTGCTGCGCCGCGGCGTCGAGACCGGCGAACTCCGCGCCGACGTCGACATCGTGCTCGCCAACGAGCTGTTCGTCGGCCCCATGCTGGTACGCAGCGTGCTGCGCCCCGACGCCCCGCTGGACGAGGACCTGCCGGAGCGCATCGTCGACATGGTCCTCGACGGGCTGCGGCCCGTGAAGTGAACCCCCGGCCGCGCGCGTGGCGTTCGCCACCCTCGCCGCGGCCGTACGCCTCTTGCCCACCACCGGTCGCGTACGCCACGCTCCCTGGACGATGTGCGCGTTTCGTCACAGAGGCCGTGCCTCGCGCACACATCCGGAACCTCGCGAGTCCGCCCGGTCGTCCTCGTGCCCGTACGGCCGTCACCGGACGGCGGAGCAGACACGCGATCATCGCCTAGGGTGCAGGGGCGGGGAGACGGTGTGCACGGCAGTCAGTGAGGCGACGAGAGTATGGCGCAGGCGTACAAGGCGGAGACGGACAGCGGCGGCTCGCAGCACGACCGCCAGGGTTCGCGACTGCGACGCCTGGTCGGCGGATGGCGGGGCGACCCCGGCATCTGGCGGCGCGGGCTGATCACGGCGGGGATCGCGGTCCTCATCGGACTCGTGATGCTGCTGCACGCCCAGATCCCCAACGGGGTCGGCAACCTCGGCAGCCTCACCGAGACCTTCCTGCCCTGGCTCGGGGTGTTCGTCCCGGTCCTGCTCGTCATCGCCGTCGTCCGTAAGTCCGCGACGGCCCTGATCGCACTCGTGCTGCCGGTGGCCGTCTGGTTCAGCGCCTTCGGCGGACTCATCACCGACAAGTCCGGCAGCGGCGGCGACCTGACCGTCGCCACCCACAACGTGAACGCCGACAACCCCGACCCGTCCGGCACCGCCCGCGACGTCGCCGCGTCCGGCGCGGACGTCGTCGCCCTGGAGGAACTCACCGCCTCCGCCGTGCCCACGTACGAGAAGGCGCTCGCCGGCACGTACAAGTACCACTCGGTGCAGGGCACCGTCGGTGTGTGGAGCAAGTACCCGCTCACCGGCACCAAGCCCGTCGACATCAAGCTCGGCTGGACGCGCGCGATGCGCACCACCGTCGACACGCCCAAGGGGCAGGTCGCCGTGTACGTGGCGCACCTGCCGTCGGTGCGGGTCAAGCTCGACGCGGGCTTCACGGCCGGGCAGCGCGACGACAGCGCCGACGCGCTCGGCGAGGCCATCGGCGACGAGCAGCTCGACAAGGTCGTGCTGCTCGGCGACCTGAACGGCACGATGAACGACCGCGCCCTGAACGCCGTCACCTCCCAGCTGCGCTCCACGCAGGGCGCCGCGGGCGACGGGTTCGGCTTCAGCTGGCCCGCCTCGTTCCCGATGGCCCGCATCGACCAGATCCTGGTCAAGGGCGTCGAGCCGGTGTCCTCCTGGACGCTGCCGGAGACGGGCAGCGACCACCTGCCGGTGGCCGCGAGCGTCGACCTCTGACGGTCACCCGCGCTTCATCCCGCGGGGCGGTCGGCCTTAACCCCGCGGAATACGTGGGTCGGGAGCCTTTGTTTCGACGGTAAACTTACGGATTCGGCTTCGTATCGACCGGTGGTACGGATCCGCCGGTGGTACGGACCCGGATTCCGTACGCCCGCCGTCCCGCGCCCCCGTCCCCCTGGAAGGTACGTCCCTCATGCCCCTGGCCCTGCTCGCCCTCGCCGTGGGCGCCTTCGGCATCGGCACCACCGAGTTCGTGATGATGGGGCTGCTGCCCAACGTCGCGGACGACCTGCACATATCCATCCCCACCGCCGGGCACCTCGTCTCCGCGTACGCCCTCGGTGTCGTCATCGGCGCCCCGCTGCTCGCCGCCGTCACCGCGAAGCTGCCCCGGCGCCGTGTACTCATCGGCCTCATGGCCCTCTTCGTCGTCGGCAACGCGGTGTCGGCCGCCGCGCCCGACTACCACTGGCTGATGGCGGCCCGCTTCCTGAGCGGGCTTCCGCACGGCGCGTTCTTCGGCGTCGGCGCGGTCGTCGCCACCGGGCTCGTCGGGCCCGAGCGCAAGGCGCGGTCCGTGTCCCTGATGTTCCTCGGGCTCACCGTCGCCAACGTCGTCGGCGTGCCCGTCGCCACCCTCATGGGGCAGCAGCTCGGGTGGCGCGCCACCTTCCTCGCCGTCAGCGCCATCGGGCTCGCCGCCATCGTCGCGCTCGCGCTCCTCGTGCCCGCCGACCACGGGCACGGCCGGCACGCCGGGCTCCGCGGGGAGCTGCGGGCCCTCGGGTCGCTGCCCGTGTGGCTCGCCCTCGGCACCACTGTCGCGGGCTTCGGCGCCCTCTTCGCCGCCTACAGCTACGTCACCCCGATGCTCACCGAATCCGCCGGGTTCGCCGAGGCCAGCGTGACGCTGCTGCTCGCCCTCTTCGGCGTCGGCGCCACCGTCGGGAACCTGCTCGGCGGGCGGCTCGCCGACCACTCCCTGCGCGGCACCCTCTTCGGTGGGCTCGGGGCGCTCGTCCTCGTCCTGCTGTTCTTCCCCGTCCTCATGCGGGCCGAGTGGAGCGCGGCCGTCGGTGTGACGTTGCTCGGAACGGCCGCGTTCACGACGGGGTCGCCCCTGCAGTTGATGGTCATGGAGAAGGCCGCCGCCGCGCCCTCTCTCGCGTCCTCCGCCAACCAGGCCGCCTTCAACCTCGCCAACGCGGGGGGTGCCTGGATCGGGGGGCTCGCCCTCGCCGCGGGGTTCGGTGTCACGTCGCCCGCCGTGGCCGGGGCGGGGCTTGCCGTCTTCGGGATCGGGGTGGCGGCGGTGGCCTACGCGGTTGATCGCGGCCGGGAAAGCTCCTCCTGGCCGGGGGCCTCTGGGCGGCTGGTGGCCGAGCACGTGCCCGCGGCCGCGGCCGACGCCACCCGCTCGTGACCGGGAAGCGGGGGCGCCCCCCGCTTCCCGGCGCTCCGCGCCTCGTCCTCAAGTGCCGGACGGGCTGTCTCCCACCCGCCCGCCCGGACTTGCACCGGCGTGCCCGACGGCCCGGCACCTCAGCTCCGCCGGGGGCGCCCTCGTTTATCGGCGCTCCGCGCCTCGTCCTCAATCGCCGGACGGGCTGTCTCCCGCCCGGCCCCGTCGTTACCGCGGCCGGGGCGGTCCGCACTGCCTGCCCGGAGCGCCTACAGCCCGGCCCGCCGTACTTCAGCCCGCCTCGGGGAAGGTCTCAGCCCGTCGTGGGGGTCCCCCCTGCTCCTTAGACGCCATTTCGTTTGGTGTGATCTTGCGGCAGCCTGGGACGGTGACTTCTTCGCTTGTTGAGCGAATGGCTCCAGATGATCTGTGGGAGCTGTTCGAGCGGGTGGTGCCGCCGGCGCCGGAGCGTCCGCAGGGCGGCGGTCGCCGTCGGCATGGGGACCGGGAGGTGCTGGCCGCGATCATCTTCGTCGCCACCTCGGGCTGCACGTGGAACCAACTGCCGCCGGGCTTCGGCCCTTCGGGAGTGACCGCTTTCCGCCGGTTCACCGAGTGGTCCGAGGCGAGGGTGTGGGCCAAGCTCCATCGCCTTGTCCTCGATGAGCTCGGCTCCCGCGGTGAGCTGGACTGGTCGCGCTGTGCGATCGACTCAGTCAGCGTCCGCGCCCTCAAAGGGGGCGGCTGACGGGACCGAATCCGACCGACCGCGGCAAGAACGGATCGAAAATCCACCTGATCGTCGACCGTCACGGCCTGCCTCTCTCGCTCGGAATCTCCGCCGCCAACCTCCACGACAGCCAGGCCCTCATCCCGCTGGTCCGCGGTATCCCGCCCGTCCGCTCCCGCCGCGGCCCCAGGCGTCGGCGGCCCGCCAAGCTCCACGGCGACAAGGGGTACGACTACCCCCACCTGCGACGCTGGCTCTCTTTACGGCAGATCACCCACCGCATCGCACGCAAGGGCACTGAGTCTTCCCAGCGCCTGGGTCGGCACCGCTGGGTCGTGGAACGGACGGTGTCCTGGCTGTCGGGCTGCCGCCGACTCCACCGCCGATACGAACGCAAGCCCGAGCACTTCCTCGCCTTCACCGCCATCGCGGCAACCCTCATATGCCATCGCAGAATCGCCAAATGAAATGACGTCTTAAGAGCTTGGGGAAGTTTGAGGACGAGGCGCGAAGCGCCGATTCGGGGGTGCCCCCGTCCCACGGCAACGGGGACGCCCACCCCCGGGGTCCAGGGGCGGAGCCCCGGTTTCGGGAAAGGGTGGGACTGGGGCGCCCCGCGAGGAGGGCGTCAGCCTGTTTCGCGCCAGCGGTTCGTGATCGGGAGGCGGCGGTCCTTGCCGAAGCCCTTGGGGGAGATCTTGGTGCCGGGCGGGTACTGCCGCCGCTTGTACTCGGCGGCGTCCACCATGCGCAGCGTCCTCGTGACGAGTTCCGCGTCGAACCCCGCGGCAACGATCTCGTCGGCCCCCTGATCCCGGTCGACGTACAGCTCGAGGATCCCGTCGAGCACGGGATAGTCGGGCAGCGAGTCGGTGTCCACCTGGTCGGGCCGCAGCTCCGCGCTGGGCGGCTTGCTGATGGAGTTCTCGGGGACGGGCGGGGTCTCCCCGCGGGAGCGGGCGGCCTCGTTGCGCCACCGCGCCAGCCGGAAGACCGCGGTCTTGTAGAGGTCCTTGATGGGTCCGTACGCCCCGACCGAGTCCCCGTACAGCGTCGAATACCCCACGGCCAGCTCGGACTTGTTGCCGGGCGCGAGCACGATGTGCCCCTCCTGGTTGGAGAGCGCCATGAGCATGGTCCCGCGCAGCCGCGACTGGAGGTTCTCCTCGGCGAGTCCGGTGAGGCCGAGGGAGTCCATGTAGGCGTCGAACATCGGCGCGATGGGGATGTTGCGCAGGTTCAGACCGGTACGCCGCGCCAACTCCTCCGCGTCGCTCACGGAGTGCTCGGACGAGTACCGCGACGGCATCGCGACCCCGTACACGTGCTGCGCCCCCAGCGCGTCGCACGCGATCGCCGCCGTCAGCGCGGAGTCGATGCCTCCGGAAAGCCCGATCAGGACGGAGGAGAAGCCGTTCTTGGTGACGTACGCCCGCAGGCCCACGACGAGCGCCGAGTACGTCTCCTCGTCGTCGTCGAGCCGGTCCGCGTACCCGCCGTCGAACTCCGCCTCGTACGCGGGCAGCGGCTCCTCGGACAGCGTGACGTGCTCGACGCGCAGGCCGTCGTCCACGACGCCCTCCGGCACGGCGCCCGCGGCGGGCAGCTCCAGGTCGAGGACCACGCACCCCTGCGTGAACTGCGGCGCCCGCGCGACGACTTCGCCGTCCTTGTCCACGACGATGGAGTCCCCGTCGAAGACCAGCTCGTCCTGGCCGCCCGTCATCGCGAGGTACGCGGTCGTGCAGCCCGCCTCCTGCGCGCGCTTGCGCACCAGCTCCAGGCGCTGGTCGTCCTTGTTCTGCTCGTACGGCGAGGCGTTGATCGAGAGCAGCAGGCCCGCGCCCGCGGTGCGCGTCGCCGGGACGCGGCCGCCGTCCTGCCAGAGGTCCTCGCAGATCGCGAGCGCCACGTCGATGCCGTGCACGCGGACGACGGGCAGCGTCTCGCCCGGCACGAAGTACCGGAACTCGTCGAAGACGCCGTAGTTGGGGAGGTGGTGCTTGGAGAAGGTCAGCGCCACCTCGCCGCGGTGCAGCACCGCGCCCGCGTTGCGGGGGGCTCCGGCCGGCTGGCCGTAGCGCGGCTTGGCCTCCTCGGTGCGGTCCAAGTAGCCGACCACCACGGGGAGTCCGCCGAGGCCCTCGTCGTCGAGGCGGGCCGCGAGGGCGCGCAGCTCCCGGCGGGAGGCGTCGACGAAGGACGCGCGCAGGGCGAGGTCCTCCACGGGGTAGCCGGTCAGCGCCATCTCGGGGAACGCGGCCAGGTGCGCTCCCTGCTCGGCGGAGTGCCGGGTCCAGTGGACGATCGCCTCGGCGTTCTGGGAGAGATCGCCGACGGTCGAGTCGATCTGATTCAGGGCGAGGCGTAGTTGAGGCACGCCGCCCAGTCTAATCGTCAAAGCGACGCGATGCCCCTGCGGCCGGGTGTGGGGCGGCCCACGTGGGGCGTGGGACACGGCGGTCGGATGCGCCCCGGCGCCGGGCGGGCACGGGGGCGCACCCAGGCGGCTGCCGGGGGCGCACCCGGGGTGCGGGGGGCGGGGCCCCGCCCCCCGGGGCCGGTCAGGGCCGGCGACCGAGTGCCGTCACGGTCGGCAGCCGAGCGCCGTCACGGGCGGCAGTCCAGTGCCGTCACGGTCAGCGGCCGAGTGCCGTCAAGGGCGGGCGGCCGAGTGCCGTCGCGGTCGGCCGCCCGGGCCGGCAGGCCGGTGCCGGGACCCTGCCGGAGCAGCGGCCGTGCGCCCTCAGGAGCGATAGCCGAGCACCGTCATCATCCCCGCCTCCGCGTGGTAGACGTTGTGGCAGTGGATCATCCACAGGCCGGGGTTGTCCGTGTCGAAGTCCACCGTCAGCGTGCCGTTCGGCAGCACGACCGCCGTGTCCTTGCGGGGGCGTCCCGGGGTGCCCGCCAGGGCGAACGTGTGACCGTGCAGATGGAGCGGGTGCCACATCGTGGTGCCGTTGGTGAAGGTGATCCGGACCCGTTCCCCGGCGCGGACCGGGAGCCGCCTGTCGGGGGAGTAGGGCTTCCCGTCGAACGCCCAGTCGTACTTCGCCATGCCGCCCGTCAGCCGGATCCTGACTGTGCGGTCCGGCGCCCGGTCCTCGAGGGCCACGGAGTCGTCGGCCGTGAGCCGGTCGGCGAGGAGCACGCGGCCCGTCAGCTCCTCGGGGCGCGCCGACGCGGGCGGTGGCGCGCCCCCGCCCGTGCGGAGCAGCGCCCGGGCCGCCGCCTTCTTGCCCTCGGCCACCGCCGTCAGCGGAAACACGCCGTCCTTGACGGTGACCAGGACGTCGTACCGCTCGCCCATGCCGATGAGCAGCGCGTCGGCCTTCTTGTGCCGCACCGGGAAGCCGTCCGTGTGCGTCACCGTCAGCTCGTGGCCCCCGAGCGCCACCCGGAAGGCCGTGTCGCCGCCCGCGTTGATCAGACGGATGCGGACGCGGTCGCCGGGGCGGGCGCGGAAGGTCGTGGGGGCCTTGGGGGTGCGGCCGTTGAGCACGTAGTGGGGGTAGGCCACGTCGCCCGCGTCCGGGCCGAGGAGGTCGCTCTTGGCGCCCATCATCATCCGGGAGGGCCCCGTCGGGCGGCTCGGGTCGGGGGTGTCCTCGGACCGCGACATCGACATCGACATGTGGGACATGTCGTGCCCGCCCCCACTGGCTCCGGCGCTGTCCCCGCCGTCGCTCCCGCCGTGGTCCATCCCGGCCCGCAACTCCTTGAGGACGGCGTCCGGGGTGGAGCCGTCCACGCCGTCGACCCAGTCGTCCAGGACGACGACCCACTCCTTGTCGTACTCCAGGGGCTCCTTGGGGTCGTCGACGATCAGGGGTGCGTAGAGACCCCGGTCCTGCTGGGTGCCCGCGTGGGGGTGGAACCAGTACGTCCCCGGATGGGGGACCTTGAAGCGGTACGTGAAGTCGGCGCCGGGCCGGATCCCGCGCTGGGTGAGGGCGGGGACGCCGTCCATGTCGTTGCGCAGGGCGAGGCCGTGCCAGTGCAGCGTGGTGGGCTCGGGGAGGTGGTTGGCGAGGGTGAGGGCGAGGGTGTCGCCCGCCGTGACGCGGACCTCCTTGCCGGGCAGGTCCTCGCCGTACGCCCAGGTGCGGACCGTGGGGCCGCCCAGGTCGAGCGTGGCCGGGGCGGCGGTGAGCCGCACCTTCCTGATCCGGCCGCCGCCGGGGCGCCTGCGCTCGGCCGCGGCGACTTCCCGGCCGGTGGGCGTCACATAGCCCTTCGGGGCCGCGGAAGGACCGCCCTGGCCGCCGCCCGCGTGCCCGGAGTGGGAGCCGTCGCCGGAGCAGGCCGTCACCAGGCCCGTGCCGACGGCGGCGATCGCGGCGCCGAGCAGCGTCCGGCGCGACGTGTCGCAGATCCGGCGCGATGGGTCAGGGGCCCCGGACGTCCCCGAGGGCTGCGGGGTGCGTGAGATGGGTGTGCGCATGGTTGATGAACACCTCGTCTGTGTGGTGCGTGCAGAAGGGCGCGTCTGCTGCTTCTGGTACACCGCTCACCGCCCGGAGGTTCCCCTTCCGTCTCCGGGCGTGCGGGCAGCGCGAAACAGCCGGTACGGCGGCCTATACGCGCAGCACGGAGAGGCGGGTGAGGAGGGCGCGGGGCGGCGGAGGGTTCGGCCGCAGGGCGTCGAGGAGGCGGGCCCGGCCGGGCACGTACGCGGGGGCGCCCCACAGCCGGTGGCGTACCGCCGCGCGCAGCAGGACGAGGGTGAGGGCGGCGCCGAGGACGGCCAGGCAGACGGAGAGGGGGTCCATGCCGGAGTCGTGGCCGCCCGTCGGGCCGCCCGCGGCCGGACCCAGGACCTCCGGGCCGGTGCTGTTCGGGGCCGCGGCGGCCGCGTGGCGCACGGTCGTCGGGCTGACGCCCGCCGGAGTCGTGACCGTCGGGCTCACGTATGCCGGGCTCTTGGCCATCACCCCGCGCGCGTGCCCGCCACCGCTCTCCCCGCGCGCGTGCCCGCTACCGCTCTCCCCGCGCGCGTGGACCACGCGGCTCTCCCCGCGCGCGTGTCCACCATCCGCAGCCACCCCTGCGGCCCCACCCGCAATAGCCCGTTCGGCGCTCGCCCCGTGCTCCCGGGGGTGCCCCAGCGAATGCATCGCCACGATGCCGAAGAGGAGCGCGAGGAGCAGCGCGAGCTGGCTCGCGCGCGTCGTCGGGCTCTTCGGGGTCACGGCCCGGAGCCTACCCCGCCTGGGTATGGGGTGACATGCGGGCCCGGCACCCTCCGACGATCATGAGCCCATGACGACCACGGACGAACCCGGGCGGAACGGCGCGACGCCCGGGGCCGCGGTGGCGGCGAACGTGGCCGGCCTGCGCCCCTCCCCGTCGATGGCCCTGCACGGCCTCTACGTGGCCGTCGCCATCGTCGTCATCTACTGGACCGGGGTGGGGGGTGACCTCGCGCGGCACGAAGACCGTCGCGGGCCTCTCCTCGCTCGGCCTGGTGGTCGGCACGCTGGTGCCGGGCGTCGTGCTCGTCGCGCTCGGCGTCGTCCTCCTGGGGCAGGGCAATCCCTCCGAGGCGCCGATGAGCCCCGACCACTGGCTGTCGCCCTGGACGGGCCTGGCCGGCCTCGTCCTCATCGTCAACAACGTCCTGTCGTACGCGGGCACGGAGACGAACGGCGTGCACGTCTCCGCCTGCCGCCGTTCCTGCAGAAGTTCGACCGGCACGGCGTCCTACTCGACACCATGGTCGCGCAGGGAGTCGTGACCACCCTCATCGGTGTCCTGTACGCGTTCAGCGACGACGTGTCCAGCGCGTACTGGATGTTCTCCGTCATCACCGTGCAGATCTACCTCATCGCCTACCTGCTGATGTTCGTGGCCGCGGTGCGGCTGCGCGCCACGCAGCCGCACGTGCGGCGCGGCTTCGTCGCGCCCGCCGCCTTCCTCAAGTACCGCAGACCGGAGTGGATTCACCCTGACCACCAGCGCGCGAACACCACGGACTAGCCTTTGTCCCCCTATGTCACCCGAGCATCCCGACACCCGAGCCCGCGACGCCGCCCGCACGGCCGTCGCGGCCCTCCTCGTGCTCGGCGCCCTCGCCTACACCACCTGGGCCCTCGAAGCGTTCCTGCCGACCGGGCTCTCACCGCTGCGGTCCTACGTCAGTGAACTCGCCGCCGAGGACCAGCCGTACGGGACGTTCTTCCGCTCCCTGGACTTCGCGGCGGGCGTCCTCGTGTGTGCCGGGGCGGTCCTCGCGCTCCTCCGGCCCGCCAGGACCGCCGGGCTCCCGCGCGGCCTCGCCCTCCTGAGCACCCTCGGCTGGGTCGGCGTCGCGGTTTTCGGCGCGGCCACCGCGGCCGACTCACGGCTGCCGCTGAGCTGCGCGCCCACCGCGGACGCGGCCTGCGCGGCCAGGGAGCGGGCCGGGCTCGTGCCCACGGCGCACTCCGCGCACGCCGTCAGCAGCAGTGTCGCGGTGGCGGGAGCGCTGGTGGGCATGGTGCTGCTCACGGTCGTGGTGCGCAGAGCCGGCGCGCGGGGCGACGTCCGCACGGGCGGCCTCCTCGCCGTCCTCCTCGGCGTCGAACTGGCCGCCACCGTGTGGACGCTCGCGGCCGTCGCCGCCTTCGACGCCGGTCACGGGACGTGGGGGCTCGGGGTCGCGCAGCGACTTCAGTTGCTCACGATCGCGGTGTGGCTGGTGGTGGTGGCGTGGCCGGTACGGCGATCAGGGCCCCGGGAGTGAGGGCGGCGGCCATCGGGGCCATCGGTTCCGCCAGGGCCACCGGTTCCTTCGGGTCCGCCGGGTCCACAGGGTCCTTCGTCCGGATCGACGGGGTTCCGCATCACGTGGACGTGACCGGGACCGGGCCCGTGTGCGTGCTCAGCGCGGGCCTCGGCCTTGCCTGGCGCGAGTGGGACCCCGTGGTGGCGCTCCTCGCCCCCTCCCGTACCGTCGTCCGCTTCGACCGCCCCGGGCTCGGCTTCAGCGGGCCCGCGCGGGAGGCGCCCACGCTGGCGGGGGAGGCCGAGCGGATCGGCCTCGTGCTGGACGCGGTGGGGCTCGGCGGGGCGGCGGTGACCGTCGTCGGGCACTCGCTCGCCGGGTTCCACGTGGAGGCGTTCGCCCGCCTCTGTCCTCGGCGGACGGCCGGGGTGGTGCTGGTCGACTCCAGCGTGGCGGAGTCGGCGCGGGCCGTTCCCGCACGGGCCGCGCGGGTGGCCGCCGCCCGGGTCGGCGGGGCGGTGCTCGGGGCGGCCGGGGTGCCGCTCGCCGTGGGGCCGCCGGCGCGGTGGCTGGCGGGGCGCCCGGCGCCGCGGGAGCTGTGCTCGCTCTACGGGGCGAGTCGGGTGTGGCGGGCGGGACTCGTGGAGTACGCGACGTACGGCGACGTGGCGCACGGACTCGCGGTGCTGCGGCGCGGGACGCGGATGCCCGCCGGGGCTCCGGTGTCGGTCCTCGCGGCGTCCACCGCCCGCACCCCCGCGTCCGACCCCTGGCTGACCCGCCAACGCGCCCTGGCCACGGCACTGGGGGCGACCTACCGCGCCCTGACCCCGGCGGGCCACCTCCTGATGCGCGCACGCCCGGAGGAGGTGGCCGGGGCGATCCTCGCGACGAGCGAGGCGTGACGGCGTCGTCGGCGTGTGCTGTGCCCACCCTCCCCCCGAACCCCCGAACCCCAGCGACGCCACTCGACCAGTCGCCGCACCGGCCCCCCGGTCGGCGGGACAGGACAGAGCCTCGTGGGGCGGCGGCTCAGGCGGACCCCGGGACCACGGCAAGACGCCGCACGCTGGAGCGGACCACGATGTGGGTGCCGAGGACGTGCCGCTCGGGCCCCGACCGCGGCGGCGCCCCCGCGAGGGCGAGGCGGACGGCGGTGCGTCCCATCTCCTCGGCGGGGATGTGGACGGTGGTGAGCCCGGGCGTGATGTCGGAGGCGACGGGATCGTCGTTGTAGCCGACGACGGACACGTCCCCGGGGACGGAGAGCCCGTACTCCCCGAGGGCGACCACCGTGGCCGCGGCCACCCGGTCGTCCCCGGCGAACACGGCGGTGAACTCCGGCTTCCCGTCGGACTCCCGCAGCAGGTCCCGGATCGCCTCGTACCCGTGGTGCGGCCCGAACCCGACCCCGCGCACGATCGCGTCGGACCGCGGCACCCCGTGGTCGTCGAGGGCCCGCAGATAGCCGTGGACCCGGTCCTCCCCGGTGGTGTTGCCGGGCTGGTAGCCGATGAGGGCGATGCGCCGGTGCCCGGCCCCGAGCAGATGGCTGGTCACGGCGTAGGCGCCCGCCTCGTTGTCGTACTCGACGACGAGGGCGGGCACGTCGGGCGCGGGCGCGGGCCGCCCGCACAGCACCAGGCGGGAGCCCGCGGCGGCGAGGGCCTCGGCGTACCGGGCCATCCGCTGCCGGTACTCGTCGTCCTCGATGACCCCGCCGACGAGGACGACCGCCTCGGCGGCCTGCTCCCGCATCATCTGCACCAGCGCGAGCTCCCGCGCGGGATCGCTGCCGGTGGAGGCGACGAGCGTGAGCCGTCCGTGCCGGGCTGCCTCCATCTCGACGCCCTGCGCGACGTGCGCGTAGAACGGGCTCAGCACGTCGTAGGTGAGCACCGCGATGGTCTTGCGCCCGGCGCCCGCCAACGCGCGCGCGTGCGCGTTGACGACGTAGTCCAGTTCCTTCACGGCCCGCTGCACCTTCGCCCGCGAGGCCGCGGACGTCGGATAGTTGCCCGCGAGGACCCGCGAGACGGTCGCCACGGAGACCCCCGCGCGTGCGGCGACTTCGCGGATGGTGACCCGTTCCCCCACTGTTGCCTCTCCTCGACTCGCCCGGCCCCGGCCGCCCTTGGGCGGCGGACGAACGCGCGCACGACGTACGAGCGGCGCGCCCGGGACCATCATCGCGCCCCCGCCCCCGCCTCAGTGCGCCGCCTCGTACTCCTCCTCGAATTCCTCCGCGCACTTGTCGCCGCCCTGCGACCGCCACTTGCGGTACACGTCGTCCCAGGAGGACAGGCTCTTGCGGCCGGAGACGACGGCCGTCACGCCGTCCTCGACGATCTGCTGGAGCGAGGCGCCGACCCGGTTGAAGGTCGCCGACTGCAGCCCCCAGCGGTCGTTGCGAGCGAGCAGCGGCACGACCTTCTTCTCCCAGGCGTGCAGGCGCTTCGTGAGAGCGGCCTGCCCGGGGAAGTACAGCGGCTGCGGCGCGTCCATCAGGTACGGGAACGGCAGGTTCGTACGGGACTCGACGAGACCGCGCTCCGTGGGGATCGGGTCGCCCGCCTTGTCGAAGCGGAAGTGGGTGCCCTCCACTCCGTAGTGCATCAGCTGGTACTCCTTGGAGCCGAACGGCGAGGCCAGCCAGTCGAGGACGCGCAGCATGAGGCGGATGCGCTCCTTGGACGCCTTCTTGACGACGGTGTAGCCGAAGCAGCCGCGGTTCTGCTGGTAGACGGGGCTCGCGCCGGGCACTTCGTAGGGCACGGCGGCGTCCAGGGTGTACGCGTCCTTGATGCCCTGCGCGTTGGAGAGCACCGCGCCCCAGCCGTCCGTCATGGAGCGCACGGTGCCGTTGTAGAACTGCGTCTTGAGGTCGACCTGGGAGATCGAGGTGGCGTCGGAGTTGTAGGCGCCGTCGGCCCGCAGTCGCGCCATGAACTCCAGGGCGGCCTTGAACTCCTCGGTGCCGTACATGGGCGTGACCCTGCCGCCCTTGAACCGCCACTCGTTCGGCGCCCCGTGCCACATGGCGTGGTACAGGTAGCCGTAGTAGCCGACGGTCGAGGTGCCGAGCATGTGCTTGCCGCCGCCCGAGCCCTCCTTGACCATGGCCCGGAAGGCCGGTGCCGACATGCCCGGCCGGTAGCCCGCTTTGTCGAAGGCCTCACGGTTGATGAACATCGCGCCCTGCACCTTGGCCCGCTCCACCGGCAGGCCGTAAAGGCGCCCCCCGATCCGGCCCATGCCCTCCCAGGCGTAGGTGGGGATGCCCGCGAGGTTCGGGTAGTCCTTGACCGCGTCGCCCGACAGGTACTCCGACAGGTCGGCGCAGCGGGCCTTCACGAACTGCGCCTCGCGCGGCAGGACGTACCCGCCGCCGATGTTGATGAGGTCGGGCAGGTCCCCGCTGTCGCCCGCCATGAGCGTCGCCATCTTCGAGCGGAAGTCCGCGTCCGGCACGACCGTGAACTCCACCTCGACGCCGAGGGCTTCGTTCATCGCCTGCCAGTACTTGTTGGACCCCGCGGGCTTCGGCGGCGTGCCGTACGTGATGGTCAGGACGCGGATCTTCTCCTTGCCGGTGCCCGCCCTGCCGTCCGTCGCCGTCACCAGGCGCTGCGGATACGAGGTGAAGCCCGCCTGCACGCCCGCGGTGCTCGGGGCGAGGTCGGGCGCCGGGCCCCGGGTCGGGGTGAAGGTCGGCCAAGGGGCCATCTTCTTCCCGGCGTTGGACACGCCACCACCGCCGCCTGAGCCGGTGGCACAGCCGGTGAGGACGGCCGGGGCGGCGAGGGCGGCGCCGCCGACGGCGATCGAGCGCAGCAGCGCACGGCGCCCCATGGGGCGGCGCGAGGAACCCTGGGTACCTGACATGGGGTCAACCTTTCGGCGGGGACGGGGAGTCGGATCAGCTCTTGATGGCGCCGGTGAGCACGCCCTTGGTGAAGTACTTCTGCAGGAAGGGGTAGACGAGCAGGATCGGCACGGTCGCGATCACGAGGACGGCCATCTGGGTCGTCTGCGACGCGGAGACCTGGCCCGCCTCGCTCAGGCCCGTGTCGGCGATCTGGGAGCCGCCGATGACGTACGTACGGAGCACCTGGGAGAGCGGCCAGTGGTCGGACTCCAGGTAGATCGAGGCATGGAACCAGGCGTTCCAGTAGCTCACCGCGTAGAACAGCGAGACCACCGCGAGTGCCGCCTTCGACAGCGGGAGCACGACCCGCCACAGGATCTGCCAGTCGTTCGCGCCGTCCAGGCGCGCCGCCTCGTACAGCTCCTCGGGGATGCCCTGGAAGAAGCCGCGCAGGACGATCAGATTGAAGACGTTGATGAGCACGGGCGCGATCAGGGCCGTGTACGTGTCCATCATTCCCATGCCCTTGACCAGCAGGAACGCCGGGATCATGCCGGGCGGGAAGAGGAAGGTGAACAGGATCAGGAGCAGCACCGGCTTGCCGCCGAAGACGCCGGGGCGGGCGAGGGCGTAGGCGAGGAAGGTGGTGCAGGCGAGCGAGAAGAGGGTGCCCGCGGCCGTCAGGGCGACGCTCACGCCGAGCGCTTCGGTGACGATGCCGCCGCTGAGGACGGTGCGGTAGGCGCGCAGCGTCGGCTCGCTCGGCCACAGCACCCAGCCGCCGCCCGCGACGACCTCCCGGTTGGACGCGAGCGAGGTGGAGACGATCACCAGGAAGGGAATCAGGACGAGTGCGAGGACGACGGTGACCGCCACGCCCTTGGCGGCCCTGGTGAGCGGCCGGGGCCGCTCCATCCAGGCGGGGCGGACGGCGCTGTGGCTGCTCACTTGTAGACCCCCTGCTCGCCGAGCCGGTGTGCGATCCGGTTGGCCGTGAAGACGAGCGCCGCGCCGACGACGCCCTTGAAGAGTCCGGCGGCGGCCGCGTAGCCGGTGTCGCCGCCGACGATGCCCTGCCAGAAGACGAAGGTGTCCAGGACCTCGCCGGCCTCCGGGCCCACCGACTGCCGTTGCAGCAGCATCTGTTCGAAGCCGACGGACAGGATGTCGCCGAGCCGCATGATCAGGAGCAGGATCACGATGGGCCGGATGCTGGGCAGCGTGACGTGCCAGAAGCGGCGCCAGGGGCCGGCCCCGTCGATCGCCGCGGCCTCGTAGAGCTGCTCGTTCACCTGCATCAGCGCGGCGAGGAAGATGATCGTGCCCCAGCCCGCGTCCTTCCAGATCACTTCGAGGACGACGAGCGGCTTGTACGCGTCGGGGTTGCCGATGATGTCGACGGTGTGCAGGCCCGCGTCGCTCAGCGTGGAGTTCAACAGGCCGGTGTCACCGAGGACTTGCTGGAACAGCGCGACGACCACGACCCAGGACAGGAAGTGCGGCAGGTAGATCACGGACTGCGTGAAGCGGCGCAGCAGGTCCGAGGTCAGGCTGTGCAGCAGGAGCGCGAGGGCGAGCGGTGCGGGGAAGAAGAAGACGAGCTGGAGCACCGCGATGAACAGCGTGTTCCAGGTCGCCTGCCAGAAGTCCGGGTCGCCGAACATCCGGCTGAAGTTCTCGGTGCCGACCCAGGGGCTCGCCCACAGGCCGTCGAAGGGGACGTACTCCTTGAACGCCACGGCGTTCGCGATGAACGCGCCGTAGTGGAAGACCAGGAAGTACGCGAGGCCCGGCACCATGAGCAGCACCAGGAGCCGAGTGCGCTGAAACCGTTTCCACTTCTCACCACGCCCGCTTTTGCGGGCAATTGCCCCCTTGGTGGGCTCCGTCGGCGGTGTCACCGCCTCGATTTCGGCCCGGTCCTTCGTCACCGCTGACACGGAACCCCCAGTCTTGAACACTGCTGTCGGGACAAGGTGCCGGGAATCTAAAGCGGTTACTGTCGCCGGTCAACCCCCTTCGCAGCGCTCTCCCTTGGTGCTGCCTGCCCACTCTTGACCGCTGTCACGGTGGGGGCCTAGCCTCCTGACGCCTGTCAGTAACCGTTTTCTACGAGAGGTGGCGACGCGTGCCCGATCAGCTGGAGCAGCCGCGTGAGACCGCGGAGCCGGGGGAGCCCACCGGGTCCGCGGAGCCCACCGGGTCCGCCGGGCCGAAGCGGCGCAGGCCGGCCGCCGCGGTCGCCATGGGTGCCGACGTGGTGGACCGCGTCCTCGCCCCCGCCCTGCGCCAACGCCTCGCCCGCAGCGTGGAGTTGCCGCCCGGCGCGCTCACCGGCGGACTCACCGGCGCCGACGCCCGCGCGGCGCTCTGGCGGGCCGAGATCCTCGTCACCGGCTGGGACTGCCCCCGCCTCACCGCCGACGTGCTCGCCCACGCGCCCCGCCTCCGCGCCGTCGTGCACGCCGCGGGATCCGTCAAACCCGTGGTCACCGACGCCCTGTGGGACCGCGGCATCCTCGTCTCCTCCGCCGCCGACGCCAACGCGGGCCCCGTCGTCGCCTACACCCTCGCCGCGATCACCTTCGCCACGAAGGGAGCGCTGCCCGCCGCCGCCCGCTACGCCGAACGCTGGCCGCCCTTCACCGAGCGCACCGGCGCCGACGCCCGCACCATCGGCGTCGTCGGCGCCTCCCGCATCGGCCGCCGCGTCATCGCCGCCCTCAACGCCTCCGACGCCGGACACCGCGTCCTGCTCACCGACCCCTACGTCACCCCCGCCCAGGCCGCCGACCTCGGCGTCGACCTCGTGGACCTGCCCGACCTCTGCCGGGCCAGCAGCGTCGTCACCCTGCACGCGCCCCAACTCCCCGAGACCCGCGGCCTCCTGGACGAGCGCATGCTTGCCCTCATCCCCGACGGCGGCGTCGTCGTCAACACCGCGCGCGGCTCCCTTCTCGACACCGACGCCCTGACCCGCGCCTGCGCCGCCGGCCGCCTCGACGCCTTCCTCGACGTCACGGACCCCGAACCCCTGCCGTCCGGGCACCCCCTCCTCTCCCTGCCGAACGTCCTGGTCACCCCGCACATCGCGGGCGCGCAGGGCAGTGAGGTGCGGCGGCTCGGGGAGTACGCGGTGGCGGAGGTGGAGCGGTACGTGCGGGGGGAGGCGCTGCTCGGGCGGCTGCGGCGGGAGGAACTGGGCCGCCTCGCGTGACCCCCGCCCGCGCGGACGGGCGGTTGTCAGACCCTCGTGGTGGACTGAACCGCATGACTCAGAAGCTGACCGTGCGCCTGGTGGGCCGTGATCTGCCCGGGGCCGAGTGCGGGGACTATCGGGACGTGCACGTGGGGGTGCAGCGCGGCGCGGAGCCCGACCAGCTGGTCCGGGCCGACGCGGCCGAGGCGGTGTTCGAGTTCGAGGTGGCCGTGGTCGCCGCGCCCGACGGCGGCAGCGACTTCAAGGGGCCTCATGTCCAGGGGAAGCGGGGTGAGCGCTTCTTCTACCTCACCTGGGGCGATCTGCCTCCCGGCGGGACCTTCGCGATGTTCCGGCGGGCCAAGCTGTGGTTCGGTGATCTGCCGGAGGAGGCTGTGGCGGCGGGGGCGGTCTCGGGGGAGGTCGGGCTCACGGACGGGACGGGGATGCCGTTGTGCGCCGGGGTGCGGCCGCCGGGGGTGGTGTGGGGGTAGGCCCTCGCGGGTGCGCGCCCCGGTCCCGCCCCTTCTCCGGAACCGGGGGCTGGAGAAGGGGCGGGACCGGGGCGCACCGCGAAGGCGTCCCTACGGCTTCGCGCCCCGCGCCTTCAGGAGGTCGGACATCAGCTCGACCTCGGACTCCTGGGACTCGACCATCCCCTGCGCGAGCCGCCGCTCAACCGGCACGTCGCACCGCTCGACACACCCCTGAGCCATATGGATGCCCCCCTTGTGATGGGTGGTCATCAGCTTCAGGTAGAAGATCTCGGCCTGCTTGCCGTTCAGCTCCCCGAGCCGCTTCATCTGCGCGTTCGTGGCCATGCCGGGCATGAGGGAGCCGTCGCCCGCCGAGGGGGCGCCGCTCATGTCCATCCACTCCATGGGCTCGCCGGGCGGCACCTTCGGCAGCTCCCACAGGTCGAGCCAGCCGAGCATCATGCCGCGCTGGTTGGCCTGGGTCTGGGCGATGTCGTAGGCGAGACGACGGATCTCCTTGTTCCGGGTGCGGTCCCGGACGACGTAGGACATCTCGACGGCCTGCTGGTGGTGGACGGCCATGTCCCGGGCGAACCCCGCGTCGGCGGACGTGGTCGACGGCGCGTCGGCGGAACCGGAGGAGCCGGAGGAATCCGAGGAGCCGTCGGTGGACGCGACGGCGGCGGTGATGCCGCCCGCCGCGAGCACCGCTCCGGCGACGGCCCCGATCAGCCAGTCCCTGCGCTTCCTCACGCCATCACTGCCCCAGGCCGTTGGTGCAGGCGGCACCGGGCTCGGGGGTCTGCTTGCCCTGGACGTAGGTGGAGAAGAAGGAGTCGACCTGCTCGTCGGCCGCGTCCGTCACCACCCGCTGGTGCCCCCAGGCGGACAGCAGGATCGGGTCCTTCTGCTTCTTCACCGGGCTCATCAGGGAGTAAGGGGTCTTCTTGACCTTGGCTTCCAACTTCTTCAAGTCGGCAGGCTTCGCCTGGTCGTTGTACGTCACCCAGACCGCGCCGTGCTCCAGGGAGTGCACGGCGTTCTCGTTCGGGACTTCCTTGGTGTAGACGTCGCCGTTGCAGTTCATCCACACCTGGTTGTGGTTGCCGCCGACCGGCGGGGTCACCGGGTAGTTCACCTCGCCGCCGACGTGGGTGCGGCCGAGCTTCTTGGCGTCCCAGACCCGCTCGCCGTCGGCGGTCGTGGTGAACTTGGCGACCGCCTTGGCGTCACCCGCCTTGCCGGATTCCTTGTCGTCGTCGGCCTGCGAGATGAGGAAGTAGCCGCCGACGCCGAGCGCGGCGACGATGACGGCGCTCAAGGTGATGGTGAGCACGCTGTTGCGGCGCTCGCGGGCGCGCTCGGCACGCCGCATCTCCTCTATCCGGGCCTTGCGCTCGGCGCTGCTCGTCTTCTTGGCGGAACCCATGGTGTGTCCTTCTGCGGAATGCGGCGGAGTCGGATGGGTTGAACAAGGGGCGGGGCATGGAACAAAGCGGTGCGTGGAACCCGTGGAACCAAAGGGCGGTACGCGGCACTGCCGGGGCCTTGCGAGTGCGTTGATCGTAGCCTCCGCGTCGGCGGGCGGAGGAGGCGCTCTGTCAAATACTGCACGGGCGACATGCGGAAGGCCGCCGCCATCCGGCCGATCCCGGCCAGGCGGATGGCGGCCGCCCCGCCCCGGGAGCCCCGCCGGGCCCCCTGCCCCGTATCAGGAACCCGTCCCGGATACCCCGTGCCCGGGCGAACGTGCACTATGGGCAAGGAGCAGCCGCAACGCGCACGAAACCGTGTGGTGGGATGCTCGTGTGCCGGGGCGACGTCCCGAGGCTTGGGAGCAGCCGGTTCCGACCAGCAAGGATGGGTGGAAGTCGAGATGGACAAGCAGCAGGAGTTCGTGCTCCGTACCCTGGAGGAGCGCGACATCCGGTTCGTACGCCTGTGGTTCACGGACGTACTCGGCTTCCTGAAGTCGGTCGCGGTCGCTCCCGCCGAGCTTGAACAGGCCTTCGACGAGGGCATCGGCTTCGACGGCTCGGCCATCGAGGGCTTCGCCCGTGTCTACGAGTCCGACATGATCGCCAAGCCGGACCCGGGCACCTTCCAGGTCCTGCCCTGGCGCGCCGAGGCCCCCGGCACGGCCCGGATGTTCTGCGACATCCTGATGCCGGACGGCTCCCCGTCCTTCGCGGACCCCCGTTACGTGCTCAAGCGGGCGCTCGCCAAGACCTCCGACCTCGGGTTCACCTTCTACACCCACCCCGAGATCGAGTTCTTCCTGCTCAAGGACAAGCCCCTGGACGGCTCCCGGCCGAGCCCCGCCGACAATTCCGGCTACTTCGACCACACCCCGCAGAACGTGGGCATGGACTTCCGCCGCCAGGCCATCACGATGCTCGAATCCATGGGCATCTCGGTCGAGTTCAGCCACCACGAGGGCGCCCCCGGCCAGCAGGAGATCGACCTGCGCTACGCCGACGCGCTCTCCACGGCCGACAACATCATGACGTTCCGCCTGGTCATGAAGCAGGTGGCGCTGGAGCAGGGGGTCCAGGCGACTTTCATGCCGAAGCCCTTCTCCGAGTACCCCGGCTCCGGCATGCACACCCACTTGTCGTTGTTCGAGGGCGACCGGAACGCCTTCTACGAGTCCGGCGCCGAGTACCAGCTCTCCAAGGTCGGCCGCTCCTTCATCGCCGGTCTGCTCCGGCACGCCGCCGAGATCTCCGCGGTCACCAACCAGTGGGTGAACTCCTACAAGCGCATCTGGGGCGGCTCCGAGCGCACCGCGGGCGCCGGCGGCGAGGCCCCTTCGTACATCTGCTGGGGCCACAACAACCGCTCCGCGCTCATCCGCGTGCCCATGTACAAGCCCGGCAAGACCGGCTCGGCCCGCGTCGAGGTCCGCTCCATCGACTCCGGCGCCAACCCCTACCTGACGTACGCCGTCCTCCTCGCCGCCGGGCTCAAGGGCATCGAGGAGGGCTACGAACTGCCGCCGGGCGCCGACGACGACGTCTGGGCCCTCTCCGACGCGGAGCGGCGCGCCATGGGGATCGAGCCCCTGCCGCAGAACCTCGGCGAGGCGATCGCCCTCATGGAGCGGTCGGAGCTGGTCGCCGAGACGCTCGGCGAGCACGTGTACGACTTCTTCCTCCGGAACAAGAAGCAGGAGTGGGAGGAGTACCGGTCCGAGGTGACCGCCTTCGAGCTCCGCAAGAACCTGCCGGTTCTTTAGGGCTCAGCCCGGTAGAAGCCGCAGGCGCGTCTGCTCGGTGTCCCGGCAGACGCGCCTGCGGCTTTGTTCTGGTTGCTCGCGCAGTTCCCCGCGCCCTTTACAGGGCGCCTCACTCGGCGACCCGTCAGGGTGAAGGGTGAATCGCCTCGCGCAACGGCGTCTTCGCCCGGACTCTGTACTCCTGGACGGCCCAGCCGTTGCCGTCGGGGTCCGTGAAGTACATGAACGTCGCCCCGTCCTGCTCGGAGTACTGGACCGGCTCGCTCACGTCCAGGCCACGGGCCAGCAGCTCGGCGTGGGCCTGCTTGATGTCGGCCACGCACAGCTGGAGGCCGTGGTAGCTGCCGGGCTCGGGGGTGGGCCCCGGCGTGGTCTCCCAGATGGCGTCGCCCAGCATGATGGAACAGCCGGACCCGGGCGGCGTGAGCTGCACGATGCGCACGCCGGGCAGGACCTCCGCGTCGATGTCGACGTGGAAGCCGCACTTGCTCTCGTAGAACTCCTTGGCGCGGTCGATGTCGCTGACGGGCACGCCGATCACTTCGAGTGTGTAGTCCATGGGACGAGTACAGCAGCGATCGGGCGGCTTGTCCGGGCGAAGGGCTCCCTGCCTCAGGAGAAGCGGTAACGCGTCTGGCTGAACGGCTCGCCCTTGCCGAACCCGAACGCTGTTCGGGGCGCCACCGCGAAGACGTACGCGCGTCCCGACGGGTGCAGGAAGCAGCCGTCCCCCACGTCGTAGTGGAAGAAGCCGCCGTACTTCTCCTGCCAGGCCGCCGCGAGCTCCCGCAGCAGCGCCTCGTCCGTGGTCCGCACCGCCGTGCCCTCGACGACCACGTCCAGGCCCTCGTCCCAGAGGTTGGCGCCGGTCGTCAGGACGACCTCGGGGTTGGCTTCCAGGTTGCGGGCCTTGCGCTCCTCCGGGCCGGTGGAGAAGTACAGGTCACCCCCGTGCCACAGGGCGCTCAGCGGGGTGACGTGCGGGCGCCCGTCCGGACGTACCGTCGAGATCCAGAACAGCTCGGCCGCCGCGAGGGCGTCCCGGGCCTGTGACCAGGGGGTCGGGGCGACCCCCTCGCTGCTGTAGCGGGCATCGACATCGGTACGGGGGTCCTGGCTCGGCATGACGCGGCCTCCTGCTCTCCATGTTCCTGTCCCAGGGCGGACCGCGCACGCGGACGGAACCCATCGGCCGGGCCCTGGGTAGGCTCGGGGCCAGGAACAGGCGAGCGAAGGGCGCGGGGATGACGGTGCCGCAGGGGCGCAGGAGCAGCATGTTCACGCGGCTGCTGCGGTACGGGTTCACCGACCCCTCCGCCGCCGAACGCCTCCTGGCCGCGCCCGAGCTCGACGCCGTCCGCACCGACCCGGTGCTCCTCGACGCCCTGGGCGCCACCGCCGACCCGGATCTGGCGCTGCTCGGCCTGGTCCGGCTCGCCGAGGCCCAGCCGTCCGACGGCGCCGGCACCGCGCGCCGCGAGCTGCTCGACACCCTGATCAGCGCCAAGCCCCTGCGGGACCGCCTGCTCGGCGTCCTCGGGGCCTCCGAGGCCCTCGCCGACCACCTGGCCCGGCACCCGGGGGACTGGCGGGCCCTGGTCACCTACGAGGCCTCCGATCTGCACCCGGGCGTCGCCGAGTTCGAGCGGGGCCTCGCCGAGGCCGACGACCCGGTGTCGCTGCGCGTCGCCTACCGGCGCTGCCTGCTGTCCATCGCCGCCCGCGACGTCTGCGGCACCACCGACGTAGCCGAGACCGCCGCCGAACTCGCCGACCTCGCCACGGCCACCCTGCGCGCCGCGCTCGCCATGGCCCGCAGGGCCGCGCCCGCCGACGCCGCGCAGTGCCGCCTCGCGGTGATCGCGATGGGCAAGTGCGGCGGCCACGAGCTGAACTACGTCTCCGACGTCGACGTCATCTTCGTGGCGGAGGCCGTCGAGGGCGCCGACGAGGACAAGGCACTGCGGGCGGCGACCCGCCTCGCCTCGCACCTGATGCGGATCTGCTCCGAGACCACGGTCGAGGGCGCCATCTGGCCGGTCGACGCCAACCTGCGCCCCGAGGGCAGGAACGGCCCGCTGGTGCGGACCCTGTCCAGCCACCTCGCGTACTACCAGCGGTGGGCGAAGACCTGGGAGTTCCAGGCGCTGCTCAAGGCGCGGCCCGTCGCCGGCGACGCCGAGCTGGGCGCGGACTACGTGGCCGCCGTCGCCCCGCTGGTGTGGCAGGCCGCCGAGCGCGAGAACTTCATCGACGACGTGCAGAAGATGCGCCGCCGCGTCATCGAGAACATCCCCGCGGGCGAGGTCGAACGTGAGCTGAAGCTCGGCCCCGGCGGCCTGCGCGACGTCGAATTCGCCGTCCAGCTGCTGCAGTTGGTGCACGGCCGCGCCGACGCCTCGCTGCGCAGCGGCACCACGCTGGACGCCCTCGCCGCGCTCGCCGCGGGCGGCTACGTGGGGCGCGTGGACGCCGCCCAGCTCGACGACGCCTACCGCTTCCTGCGCTCCCTGGAACACCGCATCCAGCTCTACCGCCTGCGCCGCACCCACCTGCTGCCCGACGACGACTCCGACCTGCGCCGCATCGGCCGCTCCCTGGGCATGCGCACGGAACCCCTCACCGACCTCGCCCGCGCCTGGAAGCGGCACACCTCCGTGGTCCGCCGCCTGCACGAGAAGCTGTTCTACCGCCCGCTGCTCGACGCCGTCGCCCAGCTCGCCCCCGGCGAGTCCCGGCTCAGCACGGAGGCCGCCAGGGAGCGCCTGGTGGCCCTCGGGTACGCCGACCCCGGCGCGGCCCTGCGGCATCTGGAGGCGCTGGCGTCCGGCGTGACCCGCAAGGCCGCCATCCAGCGCACCCTGCTGCCCGTCCTGCTCGGCTGGTTCGCGGACTCCGCGGACCCCGACGCGGGCCTGCTCGGCTTCCGCAAGGTCTCCGACGCGCTCGGCAAGACCCCCTGGTACCTGCGGCTGCTCCGCGACGAGGGCGCCGCCGCGGAGAACCTGGCCCGGGTCCTCTCGGCCGGCCGGTTCGCCCCCGACCTGCTGCTGCGCGCGCCCGAGGCGGTGGCGCTGCTCGGCGACGCCCGCGGCCTCGAACCACGCGAACGCGCCCCCCTGGAACAGGAGGTCCTCGCCGCCGTGGGCCGCGCCGACGGCGGCGAGCAGGCGGTCGCGGCGGCCCGCGGGGTGCGGCGGCGCGAGCTGTTCCGCACGGCGGCCGCCGACATCATCGCCTCCTACGGCACCGAGGAGAGCCCCTTGCAAGGGGGTGTGCGCGAAGTGCTCGGGACAGGGGTGGTGGCGGGAGACGGGCGGGTCGACGGGGGCGCCCTCGTCGACCACGTCGGCACCGCCCTGTCCGACCTGACGGCCGCCACCATCGCGGGCACGCTGCGCGCGGTGGTCCGCGAGGGCTGGGGCGAGACCCTGCCGACCCGGTTCGCGGTCATCGGCATGGGCCGCTTCGGGGGCCGCGAGCTGAGCTACGGCTCGGACGCGGACGTGCTCTTCGTGCACCAGCCCCGCGAGGGCGTGGACGACCAGGAGGCCGCGAAGGCCGCGAACGCCGTCGTCGCCGAGATGCGGCGGCTGCTGCAACTCCCGAGCGCCGACCCGCCCCTGGTCATCGACGCGGACCTGCGCCCCGAGGGCAAGTCGGGTCCGTTGGTACGCACCCTGAAGTCGTACGAGGCCTACTACCGCCGCTGGTCCCTGGTCTGGGAGTCGCAGGCGCTCCTTCGCGCCGACCCGGTCGCCGGCGACGCCGACCTCGGCCGCGCCTTCATCGAGCTCGTGGACCCGCTGCGCTACCCCGCCGAGGGCCTGGGCGAGGACGCCGTCCGTGAGATCCGCCGCCTGAAGGCCCGCATGGAGTCGGAGCGGCTGCCCCGTGGCGCCGACCCCACCCTGCACACCAAGCTCGGCCGCGGCGGCCTCTCCGACGTGGAGTGGACCGTGCAGCTGCTGCAGCTCCAGCACGGCTGGGCCGAGCCGGGGCTGCGCACCACCCGCACCCGCGAGGCCCTGCACGCCGCGTGCGCGGCGGACCTGATCGCCACGGAGGACGCCGCGATCCTCGACGAGGCCTGGGTCCTCGCCACCCGCGTGCGCAACGCGGTGATGCTGGTGCGGGGCCGCGCGGGCGACACGTTCCCGTCGGACGGCAGGGAGCTGGCGGCCGTCGGGCGGTACTTGGGCTATGACGCGGGCCAGGTCGGCGTGATGCTGGACGACTACCGCAGGATCACCCGGCGGGCGCGGGCGGTGATGGAGGAGCGGTTCTACGGGGCGTGAGCGGCCGCAGGGCGCCCCGGGAGGGCTTCCGGGCGCCCTACCGGGCGAACGCCTTCTTCCGCGGCTCCGGCTCCGGCACGAGCTTCGGCAGGGCGTACGGCAGCTTCCCGTACCACAGGCGCGCCACCGCGTAGCCGAACGCCAGGCAGATCATGCCGCCCACCGCGTCCAGCCAGAAGTGGTTGGCCGTGGCCACGATCACGACGAGGGTGAGCGTCGGGTAGAGCAGGCCGAGGACCCTCACCCAGGGCACCGAGGCGAGCGCGAAGATCGTCAGGCCGCACCACAGGGACCAGCCGATGTGCATCGACGGCATGGCGGCGTACTGGTTCGACATGTTCTTCAGGTCGCCCGAGGCCATCGAGCCCCAGGTGTTGTGGACGACGACCGTGTCGATGAAGTCGCCGCCGGGCATCAGGCGGGGCGGCGCCAGCGGATACAGGTAGTAGCCGACGAGGGCCACCGCCGTCGTCGCGAAGAGGACCAGGCGGGTGGCCGCGTACCGGCCGGGATGGCAGCGGTAGATCCACACCAGGACACCGAGCGTCACGATGAAGTGCAGTGTCGCGTAGTAGTAGTTCATGCCGACGATGAGCCATGTCACCGAATCGACCGCGTGGTTGACCGAGCGCTCGAAGGCGAGGCCGAGGCTGTGCTCGACGTCCCAGATCCAGTCGGCGTTGCGCAGCGCGGCCGACTTCTGCTCCGGCACGGCGTTGCGGATCAGCGAGTACGTCCAGTAACTCACCGCGATCAACAGGATCTCGAACCACAGCTTCGGGCGCCGGGGCGTGCGCAGCCGACGCAGGAGATTCCGCCCATTGCGGTCATCTGCCTCGCCCGCGATGGGGGATGAGGTGGTGGGCCCCTGCTGGCCTTCCAGTGTCGTCACAGTCATCTCACCCATGGCACAGAGTCTGCCAGATAGCCACCACTGCTCAGATCATCCCCCGGTCGGGTCCCGGTCGCATCAGCTACGCCCCAGGGACGAGGAGATCCGCTCCGCCGCAAGGACGACGGACCCTAACCTTGGGGGGCCGCGCGCGCCGCCGTCGAGCCCCTGACCACCAGCTCCGGCATGAACACGAATTCGCTGTGGGGGGCGGGGGTACCCCCGATCTCCTCCAGGAGGGTGCGCACCGCGGCCTGGCCCATCGCGGGCACCGGCTTGCGGACCGTCGTCAGCGGCGGATCGGTGAAGGCGACGAGCACCGAGTCGTCGAAGCCGACCACGGAGACGTCGTCCGGGACCTCCAGGCCCCGCTCGCGCACGGCCCGGATCGCGCCGAGCGCCATCATGTCGCTGGCGCACACCACGGCCGTGCAGCCCCGGTCCAGGAGCGCCGCCGCCGCTGCCTGTCCGCCTTCGAGCGTGTACAGGGAGTGCTGGATCAGCTCCGCCTCGATGTCCTCGACGGCCTCGGAACCCAGCCGGAACGTCTCCCGCATCGACCGCGTGAACCCCTCGATCTTCCGCTGTACGGGGACGAAGCGCCGCGGCCCGAGGGCGAGCCCGACCCGGGTGTGCCCGAGCGAGGCCAGATGCGTGACCGCCAGGCGCATCGCCGCCCGGTCGTCGGGCGAGATGAAGGGCGCCCGCACCTTCGGCGAGAAGCCGTCCACGAGGACGAACGGCACGCCCTGCGCCCGCAACTGCTCGTAGCGCTCGGTGTCCGCCGTGGTGTCCGCGTGCAGGCCCGAGACGAAGATGATGCCCGCGACGCCGCGGTCCACCAGCATCTCGGTCAGCTCGTCCTCGGTGGAGCCGCCCGGCGTCTGGGTGGCGAGCACCGGGGTGTACCCCTGCCGGGTCAGGGCCTGGCCGATCACCTGGGCGAGGGCGGGGAATATCGGGTTCTCCAGCTCCGGCGTGATCAGGCCGACCAGGCCCGCGCTCCGCTGCCGCAGCCGCACGGGCCGTTCGTAGCCGAGGACGTCGAGGGCGGCGAGCACGGACTGGCGGGTGGCCGCAGCGACGCCCGGCTTGCCGTTCAGGACCCGGCTCACGGTCGCCTCGCTGACCCCCGCCTGTGCTGCGATGTCGGCCAGTCGCGCGGTCACAGGATGGGACTGTACCGGTCGTCCCGCACGCTGCCCACAAGGCGGGGTCTCACCGCTCCCACCAGACCGTCGCGTCGGGCGGCAGCACGGCGTCGGCCCCGGGCCCGCCCAAGTCGGCCGCAGGGGTGCGCGAGTTGAGGCTGCACAGCAGCGGGGTGCCGGGGGCGGGGAGGGTGACGGGGCGGTCGGTGAGGTTCGTGGTCACGACGAGGGTGCGGCCCGCGGCGGCCCTTTGGAACGCGAGCACGCCCGCGGGCGTCTCCTGCCACTCCACGTCCCGGCCCGCGCCGAGCGCCGGGTGCGCGCGGCGCAGCGCGAGCGCCGCCCGGTACAGCTCCAGGGTCGAGGCCGGATCGCCCTCCTGCGCCGCGACCGTGAGGTCCGCCCACTCCGCGGGCTGCGGCAGCCAGCTGGGGCCGCCCTCGACGGGCCCGAACCCGAACGGCGGCCGCGCCCCGGACCACGGCAGCGGCACCCGGCACCCGTCCCGCGTGCCCTCCTGCCCCGAGCCCTGCCGCCCTTCGTGCCCGTCCTGGCCGTCCTGCCCGGCGCCGCGGAAGAACGCCGGGTCCTGGCGCACCTCGTCGGGCAGGTCCGTCACCTCGGGCAGGCCCAGCTCCTCGCCCTGGTAGAGGTACGCCGAGCCCGGCAGGGCCAGCATCAGAAGGGTGGCGGCGCGGGCCCGGCGCAGCCCCCGTGCCGGGTCGCCGTCGGCGAGGCGCGTGGTGTGCCGCACCACGTCGTGGTTGGAGAGCACCCAGGTCGCGGGCGCGGCCACGGAGTTCATCGCGTCCAGGGAGCGGTCGATGACGGCGCGCAGCGCGGCCGCGTCCCAGCCCGTCGTCAGATACGCGAAGTTGAAGGCCTGGTGCAGCTCGTCGGGGCGCAGGTACAGCGCGCTGCGCTCCACCGTGGGCGTCCACGCCTCGGCGACGGCGATGCGCTCGCCGTCGTAGCCGTCGAGCAGCGCCCGCCAGTCCCGGTAGATCTCGTGCACACCGTCCTGGTCGAAGTAGGGCACGGGCGCGGCGCCCAGGAGCTTGACCTGCTCGCCGTGGCCGACGTCCGGCAGGCCCGGCGCCTTGATCAGGCCGTGGGCGACGTCCACGCGGAAGCCGTCGACGCCGAGGTCGAGCCAGAAGCGCAGGACGGAGCGGAACTCGTCGCGTACGGCGGGGTGTTCCCAGTTGAAGTCGGGCTGCTCGGGGGCGAACAGGTGGAGGTACCAGTCGCCGGGGGTGCCGTCGGGGTCGGTGGTGCGGGTCCAGGCGGGGCCGCCGAAGACGGACTCCCAGTCGTTGGGCGGCAGTTCGCCGCCCGGGCCCCGGCCGGGGTGGAAGTGGAAGCGCTCCCGCAGCGGTGACGCGGGCCCGTCGGCCAGGGCCGCGCGGAACCACTCGTGCTGGTCCGAGCAGTGGTTGGGCACGATGTCGACGATCACCCGCAGGCCGAGGTCATGGGCCCGGCGCACCAGTTCGTCGGCGTCGGCGAGGGTGCCGAAGACGGGGTCGACCGCGCGGTAGTCGGCGACGTCGTACCCGGCGTCGGCCTGCGGCGAGGCGTAGAACGGGGACAGCCAGACGGCGTCCGCGCCGAGATCCCTGAGGTGCGGCAGGCGGGCCGTCACGCCCGGCAGGTCGCCCATGCCGTCGCCGTCGGAGTCGGCGAAGCTGCGCGGATAGACCTGGTAGATGACGGCGTCGTGCCACCAGCCGCCGCGAGCGGCGCGGACGCCGTCGGTGGTGGCCTCGTCGGCTTCGGCGCGGACGCCGTCCGTGGCGGTGGTGACGTCGGCGGTGGCGTCGGTGATGTGCTGCGTCATGAAGTCCCTTGCCGGTACGGGGATCCCCTGCCGTTCCCCACAGTGTCGCCCCGACGGATCCGGGCACTGGGATGAACGTGCCGTGCGAGGCGAAGGTCACGAACGCCGGGCGGACCTCGCCCGGGAGAGGCGGATCCTAGCGCCGAGCCCGTGGCGGGCGCGCCAGGTCGGGTGATCTCCACCGTTCCAGGTCGTACCGCGGCCACGTACTCCCCGGTGGTGTGTTAGGGCGCTAGCGTGGACGGGCGGGCCTCAAAAAGGCCAGTTACCGTCCACCGCTCCTGGGGGATGTCCACGTGGGCGTCAGGGACAAAGCAGTAAAAGGTGAAAAAGGGGATGCCGGACCGGTGGCCACCACGGTCCTGGTCGTCGACGACGTGGCCGCGAACCGGTACGCGCTGGGCGCCGTGCTGCGCCGCGCGGGCCACCGGGTCGTCCTGGCCGCGAGCGCGGGGGAGGCGCTGTCCGAACTCGACGTGCGGCTGCGCGCGGGCGAACTGCCCGACGTGGCCCTCGTCGACGTGGGCCTGCCCGACATGAGCGGCTACGACCTGTGCCGCCGCCTGAAGGCCTCCCCGACGACCGCGTCCCTGCCCGTCGTGCACTTCTCCGCCGCCGCGCACGGCTCCGTGGACCGCTGCCGCGGCCTCGACGCGGGCGGCGAGGCCTACCTGACGGTGCCCGCCGAACCGGAGGAGATCGCCGCCGTCGTCCGCGCCGCCGCCCGCGGCGCCCGGAACCGCAGCGCCGCACAGACCCGGGCGGGCCGCCTCAGCCGCCTCGCCGAGACCGTCCTCGACGTGCAGTCCGCGAGCTCGGTGCCCGAACTGGTGGACGCGGCGGCGGCCGGCGCCGCGGCCCTCGCCGCCGCCCCCGCCGCGGCCTTCGTCCTCGGCGAGGAGGGCGAGATCCACTGCGGCCGCTCCCACCGCCCCGCCGCCGTGGAGCCGCCGGGGCCCGACGCGCACGAGAGCGTCGCCCACCTGATGTGGCGCCTGATGTCCGGCAGGAGCGGCGTCCACACCACGACCGTGCCGGGGCCGATGTGGCCCGCGGGGTTCGTTGGGCCGGCGCGGGGCGCGTCACGGCTCACGGCCGGACGCGGTGGGGAGCCGGGGCGGTCCGAGGCGGCCGGGGGCCGAGCGCGTGAGAGCGGCGAGGAGATCCTGGCCCGCCCGCGCGAGGGATGCCCGACCCCCTGGTCGGACGCGGGCGCGGCGGCGGTCGCCGGGCTCGTGGTGCCGGGGGAGGGAGCGCTGCTCGCCCTCGCCCGCACCCGCGAGGACCGCGCACCGGTGTGCCTGGCCACCGCCGCGGACGCCCAGACCTCCGCCCCCGACCTCGGCCGCCTGGCCCACGCCACGGCCCGCGTCGCGGAACGGCTGCTGATGTACGAGAAGGAACGCCACATCGCCCTGACCCTCCAGCACAGCTTCCTGCCGAGCGCGCTGCCCGAACTGCCGGACACCGAGATCGTCGTGCGCTACGAACCCGCCTCCCGGCAGGCGGAGATCGGCGGCGACTTCTACGCCGCGCTGCCCACGCCCGCCGGGGTGCTCACCGGCATCGGCGACGTCGTCGGCCACTCCCTCGACGCCGCCACGGTGATGGTGGAGCTGCGCCACGCGCTGCGCGCGTACTGCATCGAGGACCCCGACCCCGGCCGCCTCGCCACCCGCCTCGACCGGATGCTCCAGCGCTACCACCCCGACGTCACCGCCACCATGTGCCTGACCCTCGTCGACCCGCCCACGGGCCGCGTCCGCGTCGCGAACGCCGGACACATCCCGCCGCTCGTCGTGAGCAGCACGGGCCCGGCCGCGTACATCGAGGCGAGCGGCCCCCTGCTCGGCCTCGGCCTCGACCGGCCGCCGCCCGTGGAGACCCGCCTCACCCCCACGGACCGCATGCTCATGGTCACCGACGGACTCATCGAGACCCGTGGCACGGACCTCGCCGTGTCCCTGGAGCACCTGCGCCTCGCGGCCGCCGCCGCCCCGCCCGGCGTGACCGCCCTGTGCGACACGCTCCTGGAGAGCTTCGGCCGCGAACGGGACGACGACATCGCCCTGTTGGCGCTGCGCCTGACCGTCCCTCCCGGCGGCGCCTAGGACGGTCGGCCTTGCGCACGGAACGCGTACGGAGACAGGGTGATCACCGCACACCCGTATCCGTATCCGTTTCCGCACGCGCGCCGGAGAGAGCCCCATGCCGCAGATCACCGTCGACTACTCCGAGCCGCTCGCGGACTCCTTCGACCGGCGGGGCCTCGCGCTCGCGCTGCACCCGCTGCTGGTCGAGGAGACGGCCGCCACCCTGGAGAGCTGCAAGACCCGCTTCGTGCGCACCGAGGCGACCGTCGTGGGCGGCGACGAGGACGGGCACGCGGTGGTGCACGTGCTGATCGGCCTGCTCCCCGGCCGCACGGCCGAGGCCAAGGCACGGGTGACGGAGGGGGCGATCGCTCTCGTACGCCGTCATCTCAAGCCCGTCGAGGGGCGCGTGGTGCACGTCTCTGCGGAGGTGCGCGACCTCGACGCGTCCTACCGCAGGGCGACGGACACCTGACGTGCCGTGCGCCCGAGGGGCGTGAGCGGCGCCCGCTGGGCTAGGGCAGGGCCGCGCCGGGCGCCAGTGCGGCGAGCCGGGTGAGGAGGTCCGCGAACGGCCCGTCGGCGGGCTCGTCCGCGAGGATGCGGCCGAGCAGCAGCGCCATCTCGTCGTCGTAGGCGGCGCTCACCGCCGCCAACGCGGCGAAGTCGTGGACGAGTTGGAGCTCCAGCTCGGCACGCGGGATGCGGCGGCCGTCCAGCCAGATCAGCGCCGTCGACTCGGCCAGCGAGATCCAGGAGCGCACCACCAGTTCGAGCCGGGCGGGCGGCGCCGTCACGCCGAGGTGCGCGAGGATCTGGTCGTAGGCGGCCTGCCGCACCGAGTCGATGAGCGCGTTGGTCGTCGAGGAGCCCACGGCGGGGCCGCCGCGCATCAGCGCGGAGAAGCCCGGCCCGTGCTCGTCGACGAAGCCGAGGAAACGTCCCGTCACGCGCAGCAGCCGCGCCCCCAGCGGCCCTTCGTGCGGTTCGAGGAACCGCTCGGCCAGCTCGTCGGCGGCCCGCTTGAGCGCCGCCTCGTACAGGCTGAGCTTGCCGGGGAAGTAGTGGTACACGAGCGGACGCGAGATGCCCGCGGCCGACGCTATCTCGTCGATGGAGACGTCGTCGGGGGAGCGGTGGCTGAACAGTTCGAGCGCGACCCCGATCAGTTGCTGCCGCCGTTCCTCGACACCCATCCTGCGGCGCGTCCCCGTAGTCATGCGAACACTCTACCGATGCGATCCGGCCGCGAACGGACGCCCCCGCTCCGCCCCTTCGCCCGCGCGGTGTCCCCGCCGCGCCCGCCGCGCCGTCACGCGTCGAGCACGAGCCGCGCCCCGCGCGCCCGTGACACGCAGATCAGCATCGAGTCCGCGCGCTCGCCGTCGGTGAGCAGTTCGTCGCGGTGGTCGATCTCGCCCTCCAGGACCCGGTGTTGGCAGGTCCCGCAGAAACCCTGCTCGCAGGAGTACGGGGTGTCGGGCAGCTCGGCGCGGACGGCCGCGAGCACCGTGGTGTCCGCGCCCACGGTCACCGTGCGGCCGCTGCGCCGCAGTTCGACCTCGAAGGCGCTCTCGCCGCCCGCGGCCGCGACGGGCGCGAACCGCTCCAGGTGCGGCGCGCACCCCTCGGGCAGTGCCCCGGCGACGGCGTCCATCAGCCCCTCGGGCCCGCACACGTACACGGCACCCGCCGCGCCCGCCCCGAGAAAGCCCGCCACGTCGGGCCGCCCGCTCTCGTCCTCGGCGACGACGGTCACCCGACCGCCCGGCCCGCCCAGCTTCTCCAACTCCTCCAGGAACGGCATGGAGGCCCGGCTCCGCCCGCAGTACAACAGCCGCCAGTCGGCACCCGCCGCCTCCACCGCCCGCACCATGGCGAGGATCGGCGTGATGCCGATGCCGCCCGCGACGAAGGCGTACGACGCGGCGCCTTCGAGCAGCGGGAACCGGTTGCGCGGTCCGCGCACCTCCACCTCCGCCCCCGCGCACAGCTCCTCGTGCACCTCGCGGGACCCGCCGCGGCCGCCCTCGTCCACGCCGATGAGCCGCGTGGCCACGGTGTACGAGGAGGAGTCCTCGGGGTCCCCGCACAGCGAGTACTGCCGCACGAGCCCCGAAGGCAGCACGAGATCCAGATGCGCGCCCGGCTCCCAGGCGGGCAGCCCGTCCAGGTGCCCGCCCTCCAGGCGCAGTTGTACGACGCCGTCGGCGATCCGCTCGTGCCGGGCGACGCGCAGCCGCAGTGCCCGCGAGCGCGGCTGCCCGGAGACGGGTTCGTCGAGGGCGGGCAGCGGCCACAGCGGGGAGGCGCCGATGCGGCGGCGCAGGGCGCGGCGGGCGAGGAGTGCGGCGCCGGCCGCCAGGAGGGTGGCGCGGACGGCGCGGGTCAGGGGCAGCGGCATGTCAGGCGGCCCCGTTCGCGCGGGCCTCGGCGGCGGTGGCCGCGGGGGACGAGGCGAGGTAGGCGACGGCCTGTGCGGTGCTGCCCTCCTGGGAGGGGTGGTAGGCGCGGCTCAGATAGCGCGGGATGGAGCGGATCATGTCACCGGTGGTGGGCAGGGTGCCGGCCCGGCCGCTGCGGTGGAAGTCCCGGAAGGAGGCCTTGCCGTCGACGAGCGTCGGGTCGTTCGCCATGAAGAACCGGGCGCCGCGCTGCCACAGGAACACCAGCGCCGTGAAGGCCGTGGCCCAGGTGCGGGCGCGGCGGCGGTAGCCCCCGTCGACGTGCATGAACAGGTCGAAGGCGACGGCCCGGTGCTCGACCTCCTCCGCGCCGTGCCAGCGCAGCAGGTCCAGCATCGTCGGATCGGCCCCCCTGCGGTCCAACTCCTCGGCGTTCAGGACCCAGTCGCCAAGAAACGCGGTGTAGTGCTCGATCGCGGAGATCATCGCGACGCGCTCCATCAGCCACCAGTGCCGGGGCCTGCCCGGCGGCAGCGTGCGGTCGCCGAGCAGCTTCTCGAAGAGCCAGTCGACCTGGGCGGTGTACGGGGTGGGGTCGAGGCCCTGCTCCCGCAGGTGCGGCAGGACCTCGTCGTGGGCCTGCGAGTGCATGGCCTCCTGGCCGATGAACCCGATGACGTCCTCGCGGAGCCGCTCGTCGCGGATGAGCGGCAGCACCTGCTTGTACACGTGCACGAACCAGCGTTCGCCCGCCGGGAGCAGGAGGTGCAGCACGTTGATCGTGTGCGTCGTGAAGGGGTCCCCCGGGAGCCAGTGGAGCGGGGTGCTCTCCCAGGAGAAGGAGACGTTGCGTGCCTTGAGCGCTATGTGCTCGGAGGCGACGGGCTGCGGGCGCCGGGCCTTCGTATTAGACATGGCGTCAATGTACTGGTGGGTAGCTGGGGTGGTACAGGTGTGTGCGGCGACTTTCCCCGATCCCGCCCCTTCCCGAAACCGGGGCTCCGCCGCTGGACCCCGGGGGTGGGTGTCCCCTTCGGGTGGGACAGCCCGCCCCCGGATCGGCGCTTCCCGCCTCGTCCTCAAACTCCCCCAAGCTCTTAAGGAGCAGGGGGACCCCCCACGACGGGCTGAAGACTTCCCCGGGGCGGGCCGCAAAGGCGCTGCGGGGCGGGCCGGAGCGGTGCTGTGGGGCCAGGTGTTTCGGGGCTGATGGTGCCGGGCTGTTGGTGCGAGGTTGGGCGGGTGGGTGGGAGAAAAGCCTGTCCGGCGGTTGAGGACGAGGCGCGGAGCGGCGATCGGGGTCAGCGCAAGGTGGGGAGTTTCGTGCCGTCGGGCAGGGTGCCCGTCACCGTGGGGCGGGTGCCCTGGCGGGTGGGTGCGGCGAGCGTGTTGCCGGAGGCGCGTTCGCCGCCGGACACGGCCACGGACGACACGTCCTTGCTGCCCGCGGCGAGCAGATACCAGCCCCCCGCGGGGGACTTCCACAACACCCCGGCCAGCACCCGCGGCTCCCGCACCCCGCAGGCGGGCCCTCCCTCGGCCTTGGCGGCAACGGCTCCCGCCCCGGACCCGGGCGCGAGGAACTGGGCGAGCACCCGCCCGCCCCCGCCCCGCCAGGTCTCGGCCCGCGTGCACACCCACGCGGCCGCACCGCTCCCGTCGGGCATCGCCTGCCGGGCGTACTGCCAGGAGTTCACGGCCCGCACCCCGTGCGACCGGGCCGCGGCGAGGGAGCACGCGGTCCGCGCCCAGTCCCGGGGCGCGGCCTCCCGGGGCGCGTCGGGCCGCCCCGCGGTGAGGTGCGCGGGCGTCAGCTCACCGAGGTCGGTGGCGAGCCGCTCCGCCCCGGTGTGGTCGCGGAGCTGCAGGGTGTTCCAGGAGCGGCACTCGCGGGCGAGGGCGGGACTGCCGAAGGGGTCGGTGACCCCGTCGGCGGAGCGGCGCAGCTCAGTGGCGGCGGCGTCGGGCTTGAGCAGATCGCGTACGGAGGCGGTACGCACCCAGGGAGCCGTCAGATAGCGGACGTTGCCGTCGGCGCGGCCCACGACGACGGCCCCGGAGTCACCGGCGTCCGCGCCGTCGACGCGGGCGAAGTCGAGGGCCGCGCCGCCGGTCCCGTCCCGCGGCTCGGCGTACCGCACCACCCGCAGCCCGTCGTACAGGAGCACCACGCGGGCCCCGTCGACGGGTCCGGCGAACAGCAGTTGCGGGGCCCCGGGCGGCGCCCCCGACGCGGTGCCGGGCGTCGCGGACACCTGCACGGTCTCGCCGGGCCGCGCCCACACGGCGAGGGCGCGCCTGAGCAGCGCCTTGTCGTCGGTGAGTTCGCCGCGCGCGGGCCACACGGAGTAGTCGGTGCGGGCGGACTGCTTCCAGGCGGTGGGCGCCGCCCTGGTGAGCCGCCCGGGGTCGAGGGCGGCCTCGGCGGCAGGGTTCTTCGCGTACGGGGGCGCGGCGGCGCCGTCCGGGCCCCAGCCGTCGCCGGGCATCCCGAGCAGCGCCCCGCACACGAGGGCGGCGACGGCCGCGACCGCGGCGGCCTTCAGGTGCTGGCGGCGGCGCATCAGGTCGGTGGGCCGGGCCTGCAGGGAGCACGGGTCGAACTCGGGCGACTCCAGGAGCGCGGCGGGGCCCCGGCCGCCGGGCGGCCCTCCGGCGCCGGCCTCGGCGAGCGCGGCGGCGATGCCGTCGGCCTCCTCGGAGTCGGCGTCGGTGTCGACGCCGATGGCGTCGAGGATCCGCCGCGTCTCGTCGTCCGTGAGGCGTTCGAGCCCGCGCAGGACGTACGCGGCGCGGGCGGGCCCGGACAGGGCGGCGAGCCGCTGGTCCAGGGCGAGTTCGTCGGCGCCGCCGGAGCGCGGGAACAGCCTGAGGCCCCACACCTGCGGCAGCAGCGGCGGCAGTTGGGCGCGCTTGGGCCAGGCCCGCCGCTTCAGCGGGAGCCCGGCGTCCAGTGCGGCGCGCAGCACCTGGCAGCGGACGTAGGCGTAGCCGGGGTCGGTGCCCCGGCCCGCCTGCCTGCGCTGGTCGGGGACCACGGGGACGCTGGCGCGGCCGCGCGGGAGCGCGCGCTGGACCAGGGCGTGCGCGGTCAGGACGCGGCGGTTGCGGCCGAGGGCCGGGGGCAGCACCAGGTAGGCGAGGCGGACCAGGCGCGGGTAGTGCTCGACGAGGGCGGCCTCGGCCTGCTCCACGTCGACGACGGGTGATGCGGTGCCGCTCGGGGAGGCGGCCTTCGTGGACTGCGATGACGACACGTTCAGCAGAACGAGCGAATCGTCCGGCGGTCACTTCACGCTGGTGGGCGCGGGGCCTCCGGCGGGGGCGCGTGGGGTACGCGGGGTCACTCGGGCTCGACCAGGAGGCGTGCGTAGTTCGCCATCGAACGCTGGTAGCGCGGGAGATGGGGCGCCAGGGCGCCCACCGCCAGGGAGACGGCCTCGCGGCCGCGGTCCGCGTCGATCAGGCACAGGGCCAGGGTGGCGCGGACGGCGTCGTCCAACTCGTCGTGTTCCGCGTCCAGTTCCGGGGTGAGCAGGGCGATGGCCTCCTCCACTCGGCCCGTGTTCCGCAGGGAGCTGGCCAGTTGGATCGTGGTGCGGCGTCTGCGGTAGCCGTCGATGCCGCGGGCCAGGGCCTCCTGGTACAGGGGGACGGCCTTGTCCGAGTGGCCGGTCGAGTCGAAGGCGCAGGCTCGTTCGAAGGGGCCCACGGCGCCGGCCTCCGGCAGTTCCCGGACCAGTTCGTCGATCCGTTCCCTGAACTCCTCCGCTCGTTCCTCCCCGTACGTGTCGAACTCGTCCCACGCGGTGGCTATGCGCTTCTCCCAGGCTGCGTCCATCGCCACACTCTGGCACGACGCCTTTCCCCTGGCCTCGCATTTTGCGCCCGCCCGGGTGCCCCCCCGCTTCCCGGCGCTCCGCGCCTCGTCCTCAAGCGCCGGACGGGCTGTCTCCCACCCGCCCGCCCGGACTTGCACCGGCGTGCCCGATGGCCCGGCACCTCAGCTCCGCCGGGGGCGCCCCCGGATCGCGCTGCGCGCTCGTCCTCAAGCGCCGGACGGGCTCTCTCCCACCCGCCCGCCCCCGCCATTACCGCGGCCGGGGCGGTCCGCACTGCCTGCCCGGAGCGCCTACAGCCCGGCCCGCCGTACTTCAGCCCGCCACGCCGGTGCGTCCTCAGCCCGTCCGCAGGACCTTTGAGTCCGCCTCGGGGAAGTTCTCAGCCCGTCGTGGGGGTCCCCCCTGCTCCTTAAGAGCTTGGGGGCGTTTGAGGACGAGGCGCGAAGCGCCGATTCGACGGTGCCCTCGTCCCACGGCAACGGGGACGCCCACCCCCGGGGTCCAGGGGCGGAGCCCCGGTTTCGGGAAGCCCCGATGCTCGCTAGTAGGAGTTCTAGAGCGTAGTGCCTGGTCAGGGCCTAGGGAAGTGCTCTTCATGCCCCAGTGGTGGGCGGTTCGGTAGGCGTCGCTCCGCCCGGCATATAGACGCACTTCAGTTGCGAGAGCCCACCTGTCAGATTGACCCGCGTGACTGGCTCGTAGTACTCCCACCCTGCGCGCACGCTGCGCCCCTGGCCGGCTCGCTTCACGGTTCCGGTGCCAGGGTCGCGCTGCACGCCCCATCGGTACGGTGCGTTGCCGAAGTCGACCCACACAGGCATACCGTCGAGCTTGTGCCCGCCCTTGTACAGGACACACGAGTACACAGTCATACCTTTGATGTCTGCCCTTAACGCATGATCGCGTACCGAGCACGCCACAGCCCCACACGGCACATGTCCGGTGGGGCCGTGTGGTCGTTGCTCAGCCGCAGAACGACGACTTCACGGCGGTCACGATGTCGGCCGCCTGGTCGTCCGTGAGGCTCGGGACCGTGCCCCCCTCGTACCGGTACTTCGCGTTGGCCCGCACCGTTGCCGCGCCCTTGCCACCCTTGATGTCCGAGCACACGTTGCGGGCCCGGGACACAGCGCGGTCCTCCTTGGCGACCAGACCGGGCTCGATGGCCGACAGGGCGCGTATCAGCCTCGCTGTCTGCGCGGGGTCCGGCGAGGGGATGCCGCTGCCCGCAGCGGGCTTGGACGGCTTCTCGTCGGGCTTGCTCTCCTTCTTCACGGACTCCGTGACGGACGGCTTGGGCTTGGCTTCCGCCTCGCTGCTGTCGTCGTCCTGGAACAGCGAGCCCACAGCGCCGATAGCGAAGAGTGCTACGCCGCCGATCAACCAGTTGCGCGTCTTTCGTTTCATTGGTCCCTCCCCTGATCCTCTGCAAGATCACTCATGCCTATCACGGCACCTACACACCGTGAGCGCACTTCAGACACAAGATGGGCCCCGCCCGACATGGCAGCCGAGCGGGGCCGAGTCCTGCGCCTACGGGCACTTAGCGCCGAGTGGTCCAGTGCATGCCGGGCAGCTCGTCCCACTGTGCGAGCGGGCCGTACAGGTGCACGCAGTCAGGGCACACGAAGTGCGTGAACCAGGCGCCGCCGCTCTGCTTCTGCACTTCGCCTACGGGGACGGGTGCTGTCGTCTGGTGGCCGCAGATGCCGAGCACGGGTCGCGTGGGGGTGGTGGGCTCGCTGGTGACTCCGTCGGGGGTCATGCGGACACCTTCCGGCGCACGGCAGTGATGTTGATGGTGTCGAAGTCGTACTCGACTCCGATTTCACTGAAGGCTGCCGCACGCCACCGCTCGCGCTGGTCCGGTGTCAGGTCTTGGGCTTCCTCGGCGTGGAAGATCTCGCGAACCGTCTCGGCGCTCGGCGTCCGCCACGGCTTGAACCACGCAGGGACGGGGTCGGGCTCCGGTTCGGGCTGCCACATGGGGTCAGGGGTCGGCCGCAACGGTGGGGTGGACTGCTCCGCGGAGACTCGTCGGTCGACAAGGAACCTGGCGGTGTGCCGTCCGGGCTCGGCGCGGCGGGCTCGGGGCAGTAAGGCGAGCACCCAAGACAGGGTGCGGGCGATAGCATCACGCACGGTCGTTTCAGCTCCTGTGTAGCTGTCTCGGCAAGCCCCGGTGGACCGGTCCTACGCGGTCTGCCGGGGCGCTTTGGCTACCTGGCGCGTCTCGGCGGGCGCGACGGCGCCAGGACGACGAAGCCCCGTCCATCCGCAGCAGAGGGGCGCCGGGACGGACGGGGCGAGGAGAGATCAGCGCAGGGCGGCGAGGACGCGGCTGCGCAGCGTCTCGTCAGCGATCGTGTCGATTCCCCGCCATGCGTACCCGCTGACCTCTTCCTCCTGGAGCGTTACGGAGTGCTCGCCCGTCACCTGGAAGACGTAGCGGAAGTCAGCGTGCCAGTGAGCGGGCTCGTCCTTGCTGTCATTGGCGGGGATGGGGTGCACGTCCACGTGGACCGGGGTTGGCTGGACGGGGGCGACGCTGAGAGTGATCCCGGTTTCTTCGACCAGTTCGCGCAGGGCGGCGTGCATCAGGTTCGTGTCCTCGGGCTCCAGGTGCCCGCCGGGGGTCAGCCACTTGTCCAGGGCCACGTGGTGGATGAACAGTGCTTGGCGCTGGTCGTTGACGAGTACGGCGCCCGCGGTGGCGTGGCCGCGGAACTCCTTCCGGCTGGTCACGTCGGCTCCCTGGTCCAACAGCTCCGACAGGGGCGCGAGCGTGTGCTTGTCCTCGGGATGGGCGTCGGCGTACCCGGTGAGGGTGGTTCGGATGTGGGTTGCCGTGATGGGCATTCGATCACCTGTTGTAGTAGTGGAGCCAGGTAGCCGCGATGGCTGCCCGGTCGGTGGCGGGGACTTCGTGCAGGGTGGCGTCCAGACCGCCGCGGGCCAGCATGGCCGCGCCCGCGATGATTTCGGCTTGGACGAGGAAGATGAACGGCCCAACGCTCGCGCCGTGCAGGAAGTTGACGGCGTTGCCGCCATTCAGCAGGTAGAAGTAGTGACCCGTGGTGGTGTACCGGGTCACGTTCTCTCCGGCGCTGTCCCGGACGTAGCCCGCGGGCAGGCCGTCCAGTTCCAGTTCGTCTTCCGAACTGGTCACGGTGGCCACGTAGGCGCCGTTCTTCAGGCGAGGGAAGTCCTCGCCGCGCAAGCTGAGTCCCCCGGTGGCGCACAGCACCAGTCCAGCGGTCTCCAGAGCCTGGTCACGGTCTCGGGCTACTTCGAACCCGTGTGACATGGCTTGTGTCTGCCGTACCGGGTTGATGTCGTAGACGATGACCCGCACACCCTTGACATGCAGCAGCCGGGCGATGCTGGAACCGAGCTTGCCGAAGCCGAGGACCAGCGCGGGACGTCCGTGCAGGATGTCGCCACGCCCTCGCAGAAGGGCTTCGGCGGAGAAGACGACCGACTGGCCCACCAGGAAGTCTTCCGGGTCCTTGAGGGGCGAGCGCGCGACGGACACCACGGGGCACGGCAGCTTGTCCCTGTCGGCGTACCGCTTGTGGCCGTTCTCGGTGTCCTCGACCACGCCGAGGATGTGACCGGTGAAGCGGGTGCACAGTGCGTCCAGCGAAGGGGCGAAGTACCCGCCTACATCGAGCAGAACGACCGGCTCCCCCGCCGCCCTGGTCTCCAGGTAGGTCACGGCAGTGTCCGCGTCGGCGAAGGTCTCGCGCGTCAGTTCGTCACACGCCACGACCTGTTCCACCTCGCGCTGGGCCATCACGTCGATGGACTTCGGCTTGGGCAGCACGGCCCGCAGGACGGTTGCCTTGCCGATGGCCCTGATGAAGGCGGGGCGCTCGGGTAAGAGGTGTGTGATCAGCAATGAGGACGGCCGCTCGGGCGGCGTGAACCCATCAGCGATCCTGCTGAAGTAGTTTTCCAGTCGCGCTCGGTCCGTGGCTTCCATGGGCCCCTCTCTCTCGGGTTCCAGGCGAGAGCTGTTCGACTGCCCATCCGGGAAGATCCAGACGGCCTTCTGAGACCGCTCCGCAGATACCCCGCCTTGGGCGATTCACCAGTACAGGGATAGGCATCGGGAGGTGCCAGCGCGGGAGTGCCGCATCTCTGCCGCATCGCTGCCGCATACTGGACTCAACGGAGTCTCTGACCTGGTACAACGGCAATCCAGAGAGCGGGGAGGCGACATGGCCAGGCGAGAGAGCTTCGTGAAGCGCCGCAAGGCGATGGGTTTCAGCCAGGAGTCTCTAGCTGAAGCCATCGGAGTGGAGCGAACAACCGTGAGCCGCTGGGAGACCGGTGAAACCGCTCCGCAATCCTTCCACCGGCCGGACCTTTGCCGGGAGCTGAAGGTATCCGTATCTCAACTGGATTCATTGATCCACGGTGGAGATGGCGGCCCGCGGGCAGTGCCCGCGACAACTACCCAGTCGATGTCGTCTCTTCCTGCACATGATGACGAAATGGAAGCCCTGGAACTTGTGCGGCGAGTGGCAGCCAGTGACGTCGGGGGTGAAACGCTCTCACGCCTTGAGCTGGTTTTTGATGAACTAGCGAGGCAGTATCCGTCTTCCGCTCCGCAGGACCTCTTGGTGCGGGTGCGTAAGTACTCGGCATATGTCAGTCACTTGCTGGACGCGAGGAAGACCTTGGCCGAGCATCGGCAGTTGCTGGTCCTCGGTGGTTGGTTCTCACTGTTGGGAGCAACACTCCACATCGACCTGAACCAGGAGCATGCCGCGACGGCACGGTTGCACACAGCCATGACGCTGGCCAAGCACGCCGGGCATGCTGAAATCCAAGCCTGGTGTTTCGAGACGGACGCGTGGCGGGTCCTTACTGCTGGTGATTACGCCAAGGCTGTGGAGCTGAGCAAGGCGGCTCAAGCCCTTGCGCCGAAGGGAAGCTCCGTTGAAATCCAGGCGACGGCTCAAGAGGGGCGTGCGTACGCCAGGCTCGGACAAGTAAATGAGACGTACGGCGCCATAGGTCGAGTCAACGCGCTCGTCTCTCCCATGCGATTCCCAGACCACCCCGAGCATCATTACCAGTACGACCCTGGCAAGTCCGTTTCCTACACTGCGACTACCCTGGTTTGGGTAGGTGACCCGGCAGCCGAAGAGTACGCGCGTGAGGTGATCAATCGGCTTGCCCCATCGAATGACATCTCGACATGGCCGCGTCGCGTAGCCTCGGCCAATATCGATCTCGCACTGTCGCTGGTAGTTTCCGATCGAGTGGACGAAGCCTGTGACGCCGCGCAGCGAGCCATCCTCTCAGGGCGTGTCGTTCCCTCCAACCGCTGGCGCGCCCTGGAAGTCGTGCAGGCCGTCGAGTCTCGCAAAATTTCAGAGGCCAGTGACCTGCGAGAGGCGTATGAGGGAATGCGGCAACCCGAGATAGAGGCTCGCTAGTTAGCCTCCAAGTCACGCCATAAGCCCCCGTATTCGCCATCCTGGTAAGGGTGACGAATGCGGGGGCTTTGAGTGGGTCAGCCGTTCAGGACGCCGGTGAGGCGGGCGGCCGCCTTGCCGCCGAACAGTGCGAGACCGCAGTAGAAGTCGATACGGGTGCGGTAGACGGGCTTGTCGTGGGACTCGCCGAGGTCGGTGACCTGGATGCCGCCGTTGGTCAGGCCGGAGGCAGCGGCATCGGCTTCGGAGGAGCCGAAGCGCACGGCGTAGATGTCGCCGGTCTGCTTGCCGCCCGTGCCGGTTGTCAGGGGCAGCACGTCGGTGCCGTCTAGATTCTGTCCTGCGTCCAGGAGTGGGACGCCGTTCCAGGCAACGGTGCGCTTCCCCGCAATCTCAGAGGGGAGGAGTTCGCCGCCGCCGAGCCGGCGGAACCCGGACACGATCTTGGCGCGGATCTCGGCGTTCATGTACAGCGCGCCGTTGGCTCCGTTGATGCCGCGTATCTGCGCGGTCAGCGCGTCCAACGCATCGAAGAAGTCATAGCCGTTGACTACGGGGCCCACGCCCTTTGCGTCCAGGACTTGAGAGCCGAGCAGCCGCTTGCGCAAACCGTCGAACCCCTTGGGGTTCATCGCAGTGTCGCCGTTGAAGAACTGGTCCGCAACGTGGATGGAGGCGGCCTTGACCTTCATCACGGTCTGAATGGCCCGCTGGTCGTTCAGGTTTCCCCGGGTCTGCACGATGAACTTGTCCACGTCCGCGTCACCGCCGAGGATGGCCGGCGTCTCGTTCCGCTGGTTCACGGCACCGGTGCTCTCCGGGTATGCCTCGTTCACTGCCCGGAACGAGACGCAGGGGAGGGAGGATTCTTCGTTGTAGCGATATGCGTTCCCCGCCACGTCGATCAGCGGCAGTCGATCCAGGAGGGGAGACTCCTGAACGAACGTCTCGATCACTCCACGCCGTAGATCATCCTGAGAGAGCTTCGCGGACTCGGACAGAGTCAATGCCATAAGAGTTCTCCTTAGTAGGTAGCCGGAATTCGGCATACCAAGTGAGCGCCAGAATGCCTGGCGATGCGCATGGCCCACGGGAACACTCAAATGAGCCATGCGAGTTTTTCGCCTCCCTGCCGATCTGGCAGCGGAGAAGAGGGGGAGTACCCCCCTGGTCGAGCCGCGAACTATGTCTGAATTGGCTTCGCATTCGCGGCAGCCCAACCACCAGGTTGCCGTTTCGCGGTCTCGCGGTTGTGACAGCGAGTGCACAAAGGCCGAAGCCTGTTCGGCGCGTCCGGATCGGCGACGCCTTGCGCCACCAACTCACGCCGAGACAAAGGGAAATGGTCAGCGACCGTCGCCGTGCGACCGCACAGCAGACACCACGGGTTGCGGTACAGGTAGGCACGGCGGATGCGCTGCCAACGGGTTGCATAGCCCCGCTCGGCAGACGTACCGCGCTGCTGCTCGGCCTCGCGCCGATGCTTCTCACAGCGCCCGCCGGCCCGGGTCAGCTCGGAGCGCCCCGGGACAGAGCATGGGGGGCGGGGCTTACGGGGCATGGGGGATCGCCTCCCTGGGATGCACGTGTACGGGATGCGCGTGTACGTCCCCCTGACCCTCAGCCGGGTACTCGTCGGCGGACTCCATCCCGTCGCCGCTCACGATCACGGTCGGGAACGGCCATGATCGCGAGTCGTGGCAAATCTGTGCCACACCAATGCTTTTGCCTCCAGCGCTACGACCCGCACGCCGCCCCGGCATTCCGGCCCCGCCTTCTTCCAGCTCAGCGAGTCAGCGAGGCTCTGCGCTCGGGGTGCCGCGTTGGCCAATCGGGGTGCCGCGTTGGCCAAAGTGTCAAAGTTCGCGCGGCCCGTTTGAACAGAACCGCATCATGACGCTTACCGGGTGCGGGGAGATAGCCTCAACTCGCGATCAGCGCGATACGTCGCAGGGGCATCAGGCCCCTGATCTGCACTAGGAACCCCTTCACGCCCACGTCGTCACTGACCTCCCATCCCGAACTTGCTTCCTCAAAGTGCGAATCGGCCGATAACGACCCGGTCACTTCTCATCGCGACATAACGTCGTGCTCAACCGGATACCTCCGTCGTGGCGTTGTCGCTTTCCTTTACTTACGTCACGCAACGGCGCGCGACAGGAGCCAGAAGCCATGAAGATCAAGCAGAACGAAGCCCAGAAAGAGGACGCCCACATGAGTCGCAGCGCGGACAGCCACACTGCAACCCCTGCTGTCGAACTACGCTGCGGCGGGCTGTACTTAACCGTGCAGCGTGTGCCTGTATGGCTCGTCTCGCTGATCACCACAGCCGCCGGAGCCGGGGCCGCCTGGTGGACGAGCCGCTAAACAGCGGCCCCGAACTCCGTCGCAGTCTTGAGCTGGTGGCACCCCCGGCACAGCACCTGAACGTTGCGCGGCGCTGCCACGCTGCCTGAGCGCTCTTGGACTTCTGGCGTCCCTTCTCGTTCTGGTGGTCCTCGAACTCGGCGAGGGTGGCGTCTATCTCGGGCTGTGGGTCATAGCCGGTATCTCGATGACGCGGTTGATCTGGATCTGTCCGGCAGCCTTCAGGAACTCGTCGGTCACATGGTCGTCGACCCATTCGGCGCGCACGGTGCACGGGGCGGGGCAGTAGGTCCCGTACTTGTACGACGAGCACCGGTAGGCACCGGAGGACCGGTTCAGGTACATGCGCTCGTTGCACCCGTTGCAGTGGATGACGCGTAGCAACAGTGCCGTGGAATCGGTGCGCTCGGGAGCCCTCTGTTCGATCGGCTTGGGGGTGAGGAGTGCGGCGGCCTGGTCGAACTCTTCACGGGTGAGGATCGGCTCCGTGGTCGCCATGACCGGGTCGCCCTGGTCGTCGCGCACGGGCTTGCTCCGGTGCATCTTCCACCCCATGAGAGCTTCGTCGGTCAGCATCTTTTCGATGGTCTGTGCTCGCCACTGTGCGGGCTTCTTCGCGGGCTCGTCCGTGGCCGGGGCGGTCTTCTTCTTGGTGCGCGCCTGGTAGGCGGTCCAGTGCGCCGAGGGGGGCAGCACGCCGTCCGCGTTGAGCCCGCGCGCGATGGTGTGCAGCCCTCGGCCGTCTAGCGCCAGAACACCAGGGCATCAAACGCGTCCGGGGGCGTCAGCCATCCGCCGAGCTGTGGACGGTCGAAGGGGCCGACCAGGGACGCGGACACGTCCAGGTCGACCGCTTCCCGCAGGGCAGCGCCCTCGCCGAAGGTGAGCCGAGAGCTGCCGCCGCTGCGTCGTCGGCCTCGCGCTGCCGCTCCGGGCTCGTCGTCTCGTCGGTACGGACGGACAGCCGGATGCAGCGGACACCGCGCAGGGTTTCAGTGCACCCCGCCAATACACTCGTGTTCTTGTCCTCCATACCGTCTGTGGAGGACAGCGAGTTCCTTACGGCTGTGACCTGCGGGCATGCCACCATGACCCGATCTCTCCAGAAGTGTCACTCTGGAACATCGGGAAGGGGCGGGATTGGGGAGCCCCCGGCAGGGTCAGGCCAGAAGCCACTCGCTGAACTCCGCCGTCCCCCGACCCCCCGCACCCCCATGCGCAGCCGTCATGAACATCCCCACGTCCTGGGCGGAGGCCGCCCCGGGGACCGGGACGGAGGCGACGGTGCGCCAGGTGGCGCCGGAGTCGGTGGAGAGGGCCCCGGTGAAGGTCCCTCCGGTCCGGGAGAGGCGGAGGAGGACGGGGGCCTTGACGCCGGTGACGCGCCGGTAGGTGTCGAGGGTGCCGTCACCGGTGGTGTCGTAGGAGAGGACGACGCCGTTGGCGGGGGTGACGGCGAGGTTGAGGAAGCCGGGGGAGCCGGGGGTGGAAAGGGAGTTGCGGGCGATGATGCCGGCGCGGGCCCAGGGCCCGGTGACGGCCTGGGAGTCGACGCGGAGGGTGACGGACACCCCGTCGCGCAGGGCCCCGGGCCGGTAGAGGGTGCCGAACTCGGCGGTGCCCCGCCACAGATCGGCCCCGCTCCCGTCGATGGCGTACCGCTTGTCGAGCTCCCCGAAGACGGCCCCGCTGTTGGTGTAGGTCTCCCAGCCGGGCGCGAGGGGCCCGGCGACGAAGAGGGTGCCTTCGTGGACGGCGGGCACCCGCTTCTCGCCCAGCGGCCCGTAGCGGGCGGTGAGGGTGTAGGGGAGGGGGCGCAGCGGCCGGTCGAGGGGGGTGTCGGGGGCGTCGGCGCGCCAGGCGACGGTGCCGGTGCCCCCGGCGGGCACCCGGGGCAGGGACGTCGGCCCGTCCGGCTCGGCGTCGAGGCCGGTGAGGGTGAAGTCGACGCGGCCGGTGGCGCGCAGCCCGTTGACGTTGTGGAAGCGGGCGGTGACGCGGGCGTGCCCGCCGGGCGGGAAGGAGGGCGGCTCCGCGGTGACGTCCAGGGAGCCCTGGTAGGGGGCGCGGGCGAGGACGTCGTGGGCGCGGGCGGCGGTCCGGTGGGCGTCGCCGACGGGCCGCAGGGAAAAGTCCTTGCGCTCCCGCGTCCAGGGCTCCTCCACGGCTCCGTACCAGTCGACGGGCGTGGGCGCGCGCCCGGCGGCGAGCGCGTCGTCGAGTTCGTCGAGCCACTTCTGCCAGCGCGGCAGGTAGAAGTCGCCGGTCAGGCCGTGCCATTCGCGGTTGCCGTAGTCGTGGAGGTTGCCGGGGTCGGAGGTGGGCCGGTCGCCCCAGACGGTGATGAGGACCTTCGCGGTGCGCTCGAACTCGACGCGCTCGGTGTCGCTGGTGGCGAGGCGCCGGGCGTCCTCGATCCAGGGGCCGAGCAGGAACGCCGGATGTGTCCCTGTGACGTCGTCGGAGAGCCGCATGAGGCGCAGCCACAGGTGCGACAGGGCACGGAAGGTGTCCTGGTCCTTGCGCGTGTACGCGGCCCTGAGCTGGGGCAGGAGCTGGCGGCTGCGGTGGGCGATGGCCTGGCGTGCGACGTCGACGAGGTCGTGCTTGTAGGCGGCGCTGCGCCGCAGTCCGCCGGCGACGCCGAGGAGCCCGGCGAGGGCGGCGTCGAAGCGGCCGGGGTCGTAGGTCAGGGCGCGCGGCGCGTACTCGGCGGCGCGGTTCGCGGCCAGGTCGGGGCGGGCGGCGAAGAGCGAGTCGTGCGGGTCGCTGCGCTCGACGGCCCGGTGCTGGTACGCGGTGTCGTGCAGGGCGCGCCAGGCGGCGCGGGCGCGGCGGTCACGGCCGCCGTAGCGGAAGTCTGCGTACGCGGTGAACCAGTCGGCCCGGTCCACCTCCTCATCCATCCAGGCCAGTTCGGAGAACAGCTCGAAGGCCGCCGGGTCGCGGTCGGTGGCCTCGGGCATGTACGCGGTGCCCACGAGCGCGCTGTCCGGCTTGTCGCGCCAGGCGAAGAACCGCTCCTGCCACAGGTGCGTACGGGCGCCGATGGTGGAGCGGCCGCCGAAGTTCGGGATCGAGCCGAAGGCGTAGGGCGTGCCGCCCCAGTCCTTCTCGCGGTCGCTGACCTTCTGGTAGCGGTCGGAGACCCCGTCGACGATCAGCATCTTCTCGCGGTCGACGGCGTCCAGGAGCGCGGGCAGCGGGTTCTCCTGCCAGCCGAGGATCACCCAGGTCGCGCCGGGGTGCGCGGTCCGCAGGGCCTTCTCGACGCCCTTCGCGGCGGCCGGTACGGGCACGTCGCCCGGGGTGCCGCCCTCGTGCAGCAGGTCCATCTTGAAGTGCTGGGCCGCGCCGAAGAGTTCGCGCTGGTGGCGGTAGAAGGACGCGGCGACCCGCGCGAAGGCGTCGGTGCGCGGGTCGAGCCAGTCGGGGCGCTTGAAGCCGTGCCAGACGCCCTGCGGTACGACGCGCGCGTCACCACCGTTGCGGGCCACGAAGCCGTCGGGGACGTGCCCGTAGTAGCCGGGGAGCACCGGCGCCATGCCGAGCTCGCGCAGCCGGTCGACGATCCGGCGGCCCAGGGCGACACGGCGCTCGATGATCTCGGGGGAGAGCGGGCCGCCGTACCCGGACAGGTTCTGCAGCAGCCACCACGGCTGGTGCGAGGGCGCGGGCAGCCAGGCGCGGGACTCGGCGTCGGTGTAGTGGAAGTCCTTCAGGAGGCGGTGGTAGACGGCTTCGGTGCCCGCGATGGTGAGCACCTCGTTGCAGCCGTGCAGCGCGAGGACGTCGATCATGCGCTCCCAGTACGGCCAGTCGGCGTACGGGGCGGTGTAGCCGTCGTTGGTGTCGTTGAGGGCGAAGCGGTGGCGCAGCGCGGTGGAGCGTTCCAGCGGGCGACCGGGCGCGGGCAGGCGGCGCGGCAGGTCGAGCTGGCTGCCGTTCCAGGCGATGTGCGCGCCGCACACGTACTTCAAGTACCAGTGGACGCCGGTGAGCAGCACGGCGGGTGTGGTGCCCGACACCTCGATCCGCCCCGTGGAGCCGGTCACGCGGAAGCGGTCCCTGCCCCCTTGGGCCGGTACGAGTCTGAGTCTGAACTGATCCGCGTGATGCGGGAGGTGCCGATTGAGCACGGAGCGCGCGGAATCCGTATCGAGGGCGGGGCCCGTGGCGGGCCCCTCGGCCGCACGGGCCGGAGCCGGGGCGCCGACGGCGGCCTTGATGCTTCCGAGGCCTGTCAGGCCGATGGCGCCGGCGGTGCCGAGCATGGTGCGTCGCGACGGTCCGTACATGTGTACCCCCTGCGTCGATGACTGCGGCGCACGGTATCCGGGCGGCCTTCAGCGCTCAACGGTGCGTACGGAGAAGGCGAGTTCGCATCGCCGGACGTGACAGGAGGAAGCGATGAGGAAGATGGTGTGGGCGGCGGGAGCGCTTTCGGCCACGACGCTCGGCCTGGTCATCGCGGCGGGTCTCGCCGCGGGCTCCGACGACGGCTCCGGCGGCGACGGCGCGGACCGGGCGGCGGCCGGGGCGCCGAGGACGGCCACCGGGACCCTGGAGCAGTTGGCGGCGAAGGCCGAGTGCGCGCCCGACATCCAGACGAACGCCGACGAGCTGCGGCAGGCCAAGTGCCAGAACGAGGACGGCCGTTTCGTCCTCGCGACCTTCGCCACCGACCGCGGCGAACGCGACTGGCTGAACGCGGCCAAGGACTACGGCGGTACGTATCTCGTCGGCAGGAAGTGGGTCGCCGTCGGGGACCCGGCCGTGGTCGGCGCGCTGCGCGGCCGGCTCGGCGGGACGGTGGAACGGGCCTCGCACCACTCGCCGTGAGGGAGGGTGGTGGGGGGAGCGAGGCCTCCGGGAAGTCGCCCTGGGCACGTAGGGCGCTTTCCGCCGTCACCGCGCGGAGCCGACCGCGCAGCAGTCGGGGGGCCTCCCCGGCCGGGACGGGCCGGGGAGCGGGAGGGTCAGGTGCAGCGGCGGTTGGTGTTGATGCACTTGGCGACGCGCTGCATCAGCCGCTCGTCGAACACGTTGATGAAGTCACCGTGGTCGGTGATGGGTTTGTGCAGCTGCTCGGGGAAGGAGTCCACGGCGAAGCCGGGGCCCGGCGGCACGTCGTAGACGACGCGCTGCACGAGCTGCGGGATGGCGCGGAAGCCCTGCGGGCAGCGGCCGCTGCGCTGGTCGGCGAACGCCACGTGGGTGCGGTGGTTGGCGCTGTCGGTGTTCTGGCCGTCCCAGCAGCTCTGGAAGTTGAAGGTGCGCACGACCTTGCTGCCCTGGGGGCAGATCGGATACTTGTCCTTCAGCTGCCGGTTCTCGAACCCGGTGCAGCTCCAGGACGCGTTGGCATTGGCGTCGCCATTGGTGAAGGCCTTGGCGTCACCGGTGATGATGCGCAGGAAACGCGGCATCGCGGTCACCTTGCCGACCGGACTGCCGACGAACTTCAGCGTGACCTGGTCCGGCGTCTGGATCTCGCCGACGTTCTTGTCCTGGCCGCCGCCGTCCGCGTCGGCGTCGTTCTCGTCGTTTCCGTTCTGCAGTCGAAGCACCGGCCAGTAATACGTGGACTTGTCGCCCTGATTACGGCAACTGGTGTCACCGTTCGCGAGATCGTCGTCACCGGAGAAGGCATCCGTCTCCTGGTTTCCGACGTAATCGTGCATATGGTGGGCGCCATTGCTCACACCGGGCGCGACGATGACATTGTCCGGATTGAACTTTCCGTTCTCGTTCGTTCCGCAATTCGTGGTGAAGGTGCCGCGTGACGCGCCGCGTTGTTTGCGCGGCTTCTGGACATTGGGGCGGACCGACTTGATGTCGACGAAGTCACCGGCCTCGGGGCCGTTGCCCGCCTGGCCCTGGCCCTGGCCTTGGTCCCCGCCCTGCCCGTCGCCTTGGCCGTCGCCTTGGCCGTTGCCCTGGCCCTGGTTCTGGCCCTGGTCCTGGCCGCCGTCCTGGCCCTGGTCACCGCCGTTGCCGTCCTGGCCCTGGTCACCGCCCTGTCGGCCGCGGCCGTCGTCGTCGGCGCGCAGGGTGCACGGCGCCATGCCGTCCAGGTTCTCGGGCGCCCGGCCGTCCTGGTCGATGGCCGAGCGGATGTTCTCGATGGTCGGGCGCCGCTTCTCCTCCAGCGGGCCGAGCACGGAATTCTTGTCCTCGGCCTCGGCGAACCGCGCGTAGGCGTCGGTGATCTGGCTGTCGAGCGTGGCGAGTTCGCGGTCGACCTCGGCGCGCGCGCCCTCGGGAACCTCCGGGAGCTGATTGCCGACGTCGGGGCAGCTGATGGTGGTCGCCTGCTGCCCGCCGCCCTGAGCCTGGTTCTGTACCTGGCTTTCCGGCGGCGGACCCCCGCCGTCCTCGGCATTCGCGTAGACATTCACCGCGACAAGTCCGCCGCCGCCCAGGATGAGCGCCGCCGACGCGGCGATCGCCCGCCCGGCCAGTTTTGATCGTTTTCGTGACGTGCGTCGTGAGGTGCGTCCCATGGGGCTACGTACGCAACAGCGGTCCGCCGTGTTCAAAGCCCGCCGGGAAATTCTCGGCGCGAACTCCCGTACGTATCAACGCCCTTGATCGAGATAGGCGAGAACCGCGAGGACACGGCGGTTGTCGTCGTCCGACACCGGCAGGTCGAGCTTCGCGAAAATATTTGAGGTGTGTTTGGCGATGGCGCGCTCCGTCACCACGAGCTGCCCCGCGATCGCGGCGTTGGACCGGCCCTGCGCCATCAGTTCGAGGACCTCGCGCTCGCGCGGCGTGAGCGCGCCGAGCGGCTGATCGCTGGAGCGCCGCGAGAGCAGCTGCTGGATGACCGTCGGGTCCATCGCGGTGCCGCCCGCGGCGACCCGGCGCACCGCGTCCACGAACTGCTCCGCGTCGAAGACCCGGTCCTTGAGGAGATAGCCGACCCCGCCGTTGCCGTCGGCGAGGAGCTCGCGCGCGTACAACTGCTCCACGTGCTGCGACAGGACCAGCACCGGCAGTCCGGGACGGGCCCGCCGGGCCGCGAGCGCGCATTGCAGGCCCTCGTCCGTGTGCGAGGGCGGCAGCCGGACGTCGACCACGGCGACGTCCGGCTGCAGCTCCGCCAGGGCCTTGGTCAGCTCGGGCCCGGTCTCGACGGCCGCCGCGATCTCGAAGTCGAATGCCTCCAGCATCCGCACGAGACCGTCGCGCAGCAGGAAGAGATCTTCGGCTAGGACAACTCGCAAGGGATCTCCATGGTCACCATGGTCGGACCGCCAACGGGGCTGCTGACGGCCAGTACGCCGTCGAATGTACCCAGTCGCCGTTCGATTCCGCTCAGCCCCGACCCGGCGCCGATCTCCGCCCCGCCCTTGCCGTTGTCCGTGACCGCGATCCGCAGCATGCCGTCGGCGTGGTGCACGTCCACCCAGACGCGCTCCGCCTCCGCGTACTTCACCGCGTTCGTCAGGGTCTCGCTGACCGCGAAGTACGCGGCCGCCTCCACCGGCTCGTCCAGGCGGCCCGGCAGCTCCACGTCGACCTCCGTGTCCAGCGGGAGCCGCAGCGCGAGGGCCTTCACCGCGTCGCCGAGGCCGCGCTCGGCGAGCACCGGCGGGTGGATGCCGCGGACCAGGTCCCGCAGCTCGGTCAGCGCCTCGCCGGAGTTCTGCCGGGCCTTGGCCAGCATCTCCTTGGCCTTCGCCGGGTCCTTCTCCACCAGCGCCTCGATGGTGCCGAGGTCCATGCCCATGGCGACCAGGCGGGCCTGCGCGCCGTCGTGCAGATCGCGCTCGATGCGGCGCAGCTCGGCGGCGGAGGTGTCCACCGCGTCGTGCCGGGTCTCCTCGAGGCGGTCCACGCGCAGCGCGAGCTCGCGCTCGCGCATCGAGGTGGTGGGCGCGAGCAGGCTGCGGGCGAGCAGGAAGTGGCCGCGGACGATGGCCGGGTTGACGTACAGGGCGAGCACGCCGAGGGCCGTGCCGAGCACGGCGGCACCGCTCGCCGTCAGCTGCGAGGTGACGTGGATGAAGCCGTACCACTCGCCGCCGCCCGCCTCGTGGATCGGCCGCCACACGCCGAGGGCGAGCACCCAGCCGTACACCGGGTAGAGCACCAGCGCCGGCGCGAAGATCACGACGGTGAAACCCGCCGTCATGTCGACCAGGAGCCACTGCAGGTCACGCCAGGTCGCCGGGTCCTTCAGCATCCGCAGGCAGCGCGCGACCTGGCCGACGGCGCCGGGCGGCTCGTCCGCGGGCGGCTGCCGGTAGGGGATCGGGATGCGCACGCCCGACCACTCGGCGGCGTGCACCCGGCGCAGATTGGCGAACCTGGCCACGGCCGTGAGGACCACCGGGGTCGTGAAGAGGCCGATCCCGAGCACGATGAACGCGATCGAGACCACCGCGAGGACGAAGAGCGTGATCGACCCGGCCAGCGAGATGATCGCCAGATACAGGCCGCGCGCCCCCGACTCCAGTGCTTCGCGCACCCTCGACGTCTTCATGATGTCCCTCTCCTCAAACGGTCCGTACGCGGTCGCTGCGTCCGGCACTCGCACAGTCTCCCTGCTCAGGGCGGCCCGGGTCATGGGGCCGGGCACCCGCTTCGGGGTGTTGCCAGCACCACCTCCGGGCGGGGCCCTGTGCCTCACCGACAGGGGGGCTCGGCGGCTGGGGCCGTACGTCGCCGATTCCTAGCGTGGATCACGTCAGTTCGGCTTATCTCACGCTTACTCAACTGGGGGCGAAGGACATGAGCGCCAAGGGGCGAAACCTCGCGGCACGACTCGGGGTGTGGAGCGCACACCATCGCAAGACGGCGATCCTTGGCTGGCTGCTTTTCGTGGTCCTCGCCACCGTGATCGGCGGTGCCACCGGCACCGTCACGGCCACCGACGACGAGATGGGCGTCGGCGACTCGGCCAAGGCCTCGAAGATCCTCGACGACGCCGGGATCGACGAGCCCGCGGGCGAGCTCGTCATGGTCGGCGCCAAGTCCGCCGACGGCTGGAAGGACGCCGCGGCCGACCTCTCCCGGGCGCTCCGCGACACCGGCGAGGTCGAGAACCTGAAAGCGCCGCTGCCCTCCGAGGACGGCAAGGAGGCGCTCCTGCGCTTCGAGATGAAGGGCAAGTCCGACGAGGCCGCGGACCAGGTGCAGCCGGTGCTCGACGCCGTCGCCGCGGCCAAGGACGCCGGTGCGGAACGCGGGATCAGCGTCCACCAGTTCGGTGACGCCAGCTCCGAGAAGCACCTCAACGACCTGCTCGCCGACGACCTGAAGAAGGCCGAGTTCACCGCCGTGCCGCTGGCCCTCGGCATCCTCCTCGTCGCCTTCGGCGCCGTCGTGGCCGCGCTGCTGCCCGTCGGGCTCGCGCTCACCGCCTGCGTGGCCGCCTTCGGCCTGCTCTCCCTGGCCAGCCACTCGCTGCACCTGTTCGAGACCACGTACTCCGTCATGTTCCTGATGGGCCTCGCCGTCGGCGTCGACTACTGCCTGTTCTACCTGCGGCGCGAGCGGGACGAGCGGGCCGCGGGGCACGACGCCGAGACGGCGCTGCGCATCGCCGCCGCCACCAGCGGGCGTGCCGTCCTGGTGTCCGGCCTGACGGTCATGGTGGCCATGGCGGGCATGTTCCTGTCCGGCCTGCTCCTCTTCAAGGGCTTCGCCGTCGCCACCATCCTGGTCGTCTGCGTGGCCATGCTCGGCTCCGTCACGGTGCTGCCCGCGCTGCTCGCCTGGCTCGGCGACCGCATCGACGCAGGACGCATCCCCTTCCTCAACCGCCGTTCCAAGAAGGGTGTCCACGCCAGTGGTTCGTTCGCCGGATCGGTCCTCAAGCCGGTGCTCGCCAAGCCCAAGTTCTTCGCGGTCGGCGCGACCGTGCTGCTGCTCGCCCTGGCCGCGCCCGCCCTCGGCATGAAGACCGAACAGCTCGGCCTGGAGAAGCAGTTCGGCTCGGACGCGCCGCTCTCGGTCTCCTTCAAGGAGATCACCGAGGAGTTCCCCGGCGGTCCGGCGCCCGCCCGGATCGTGGTCAAGGCCGACGACATCACCTCCGCCCCGGCGCGCGACACCGTCCGGGCGCTGAAGCGGCAGGCGGGCAAGGCCGCCGAAGTCACCGTCCACGCACGCCAGAACGTCGCCGAGATCGCCGTGCCGCTGCCCGGCAGCGGCACCGGCCCCGACGCGAAGAAGGCCCTCGCGGACCTGCGTGACGAGGTCCGTGAGGTACGTGACGGGGGCAGCGGGGGAGTCGAGGCGTACGTCGGCGGGGACCTGGCCGAGTCCGAGGACTTCAGCGACCAGCTCTCCAAGGGCATCGTGCCGGTGTTCCTCTTCATCGCGGCCGTCACGTTCCTGCTGATGCTGTTCAGCTTCCGGTCCGTGGTGATCGCCGTGACCTCCATCGGCCTCAACCTGCTGTCCGTGGGCGCCGCGTACGGCGTCATGACCGCCGTCTTCCAGCACGGCTGGGGTGCCTCGCTGATCGGCTCGGAGAAGGTCGGCGCCATCGAGAACTGGATGCCGCTGTTCGTCCTCGTGGTCCTGTTCGGCCTGTCCATGGACTACCACGTGTTCGTGGTCTCCCGGATCCGTGAGGCGCGGGACCAAGGGCTCGGCAACCGGGACGCGATCCGTGAGGGGATCACGCGGACCGCGGGGGCGGTGACCGGTGCGGCCGTGATCATGGTGGCCGTGTTCGCCGTCTTCGGTACGTTGTCCATGCAGGACATGCAGCAGATGGGGGTCGGGCTCGGGGTCGCGGTCCTCCTCGACGCGACGGTGGTCCGGATGGTCCTCCTGCCCTCGCTCATGAGTCTGCTCGGTGAGCGGAACTGGCACACTCCGCGTTGTCTCCGGTGGCTTCCTCACGTCTCCCACGAGGCGTCGGTCCCCGGGGCCGCGGCCCCGGCGGCCCCCACCTGGCAGCGTGTCTGAGCCCCCCCACGCGGGGCCGGCCCCACTCGCCCCTGCCGGGGGTGGGTGGGGTCGGCGCTGTTCCGCCGCTAGCGCGGCGGGTGTCTCCCACCCGCCCGCCCGTTTCCAGCCGACCGGACGGTGGACGTCTCCTGCGGGGGTTGCCCGCCGTCGGCGGCCGGACGGTCGTCTTCTCCGCCGCTAGCGCGGCGGGTGTCTCCCACCCGCCCGCCCGTTTCCAGCCGACCGGACGGTGGACGCCTCCCGCGGGGGCTGCCCGCCGTCGGCGGCCGCGGGTTGGATTCCCGCTGCCGCTGCCGCTGCCGCGGTGCGGTGCGGGTGTCGGGAGTCCTGCTCTCGCCGCTGGGGGCGATCGTGCCGCAAGGCGATAGGGGGCTCCTCTGTCCGAGCCGAGCCCCCGTCCCACGGCGCCCTCGACGTCCAGGGTCACCAGCCCCGGGCAACAGCCCGGCAGACCTCCGGCCCCCGCCCCCGGCCCCCGCCGACGAACAGCACCGGGTCGAGCCACTTCACGCGCGCAGCGCCACCCCCTCCTTGTCCGGCGCCAGCCCCACCACCGGCCGGTCGGCCCGCTGCGGGGCCACCCCGCCGAGGCTCCGGAGCCAGCCCCACGTGTCGGAGGCCGTGTCGAGCGGGCTCCGGCACCGCAGTCCGGCCCGCAGGGCCTTGGTGACGCTGGTGTCGTGCATCGTGTCGTAGAGCTCGCCGGGCGGCAGCCACACGGGGAGTTCCTGCCAGGGCTCGATGCCCGCGGCGAGGACGGTCTCGGGGGGCGTCCAGACGAGCTCCACCCCGGGCGCCCCCGCCACACGCACGCACGCGTCGAGCAAGTCCCCCATGGTGACGTGCCCTTGGGGACAGATGACGTTGTAGGGACCGGAGAGCCCCGCGGCCACGGCGTCCAGCGTCCACGCGGCGAGATCGCGTACGTCCACGTACTGGACGGAGGCGCCCCGCGGCCCGGGCGCGAGCACGGCTCCGCCCCGGGCGACCCGGTTCAGCCACCACGGCAGCCGCCCGATGTTCTCGTAGGGGCCGAGGATCAGGCCGGCCCGCACGTGCAGCGTGCGCTCCGCGCCGAAGGCGCCCTCCGCGGCCAGCTCACCCCCGCGCTTGTCCTCCGCGTAGGCGACGGCATCGGCGTCGGGGTCCCCGTCCACGACGGGGTAGGACTCGTCGGACCCGGCCTCGCCGGGGTAGCGGTAGACGGAGGCGCTGGAGACGTAGGCGTAGCGCCCGGCCCGCCCGGCGAGCAGCCGCGCCGCGTCCCGGACGACCCGCGGGGCCCCGGACCACGTGTCGACGACGGCGTCCCACGTGGCGCCCTCGGCAGCGAGCGCCGCAAGGCCGGCCTCCGTGGTCCGGTCCCCGTGGACGGCCCGCGCCCCGTCCGGGGCGGCGTGCCGCCCCCGGTGGAACACCGTCACGTCCCAGCCCCGCGCGAGCGCGTCCTCGGTGATGGCCCGCCCCACGAACTCCGTACCACCCAGCATCAGAAGTCTCATGGACGACGACTCTGACGGCAGGTGCCGCCCGGGGGGAACCGGATTCCGCCAGCGGAAGAATCGTTCAGCCGCAGGAGGAATCCGGCCAGGTCCGGACGACCGCCCGGGGGAGGGTCCCGGCGGCTCTCATCCGGCGGTCGGCGGCGCGTACTTGTAGCCGACCCGCCGCACCGTCTGGATCGCCGACCGGTGCTCGACCCCGAGCTTGCGCCGCAGCCGGGCGATGTGGACGTCGACGGTCCGCCCGTCGCCCACGTGCCCGTACCCCCACACCGTCGTCACCAACTGGTCGCGGGTGTGCACCCGGTGGGGGTGGGCGACGAGATGCGCGAGCAGCTCGAACTCCAGGTACGTGAGGTCCAGCGGCTGCCCCTCGACGTGCGCGGAGCGCCGCGCGGTGTCGATGCGCACCGGCCCGCGGCCGTCCGTGTCGGGCGACGGCTCGGGCTCGGCCGCGACGGGGCCGGCGGGGATGTGTTCCTGGCCGGCGGGCAGCAGGACCAGGTAGCCGATCATGGGCGGCTGCCCGGGACGGGCGGGCAGCGTGTGCTGGGGCGCGGGCAGCAGCGTCGCGCCCGGCGGCAGGAAGCCCGAGATGTCGGCGAGGCCGGACACCTGGGCGACTTCGTCGGGGGCCACGGCACGCAGGCGGCCGCGGGCGGCGGAGGCGGTGGGGCGGGAGGCCGCCGGGGCCGTGGGGACGGCGGCGGGGGCGGCGGAGAAGGAACGGGAGTTCGCCATGAGGTCAGCTCTTTCGCGCGAAGGAGTCGTCGAGGACGTACGTCGTGCGCGTCAGGCCGGAGGCCGGGGAAACGGCTTCAGAGGGCCCGCGCGGTCAGCGCGCGGCAACACACCCGGTCGAAGTCGTGATGCTGCCGGGAAGGCCAGAAAGGCTCGAGGTCACAGTGACCCGTCGCGGTGATCTGGAAGCTGCCCATGGCTCCATTGAAGCAGATGAGGACGGGTTCGGCGGATCCCTCTCGCACCTTGATACGACCCCTTGGCGAGCGCGTGGCCCGAAACGGCCCGCTGGACGGCGGAAGTTGGGCCACGCGTTCGGGGCGCCCACCACGCGGGCGGGCGCCCCGAACGAAATCCGGCAGACCGTACGGAACGGCTCGGGTCGATCAGACCTGGCCGGCCTTCTCCAGCGCCGAGCAGCAGGTGTCGACGAGCAGCCGCGTCACGACGTACGGGTCGACGTTGGCGTTCGGGCGGCGGTCCTCGATGTAGCCCTTGCCGTCCTTCTCGACCTGCCACGGGATGCGCACGGAGGCGCCGCGGTCGGAGACGCCGTAGCTGTACTCGTTCCACGGGGCGGTCTCGTGCAGGCCGGTGAGGCGGTCGTCGATGCCCGCGCCGTAGTTCTTGACGTGGTCCATCGGCTTGGAGCCCTCGCCGAGCGACTCGCACGCGGTGATGATCGCGTCGTAGCCTTCGCGCATCGCCTTGGTGGAGAAGTTCGTGTGCGCGCCCGCGCCGTTCCAGTCGCCCTTGACCGGCTTCGGGTCGAGGGTCGCGGAGACACCGAAGTCCTCGGCGGTGCGGTACAGCAGCCAGCGGGCCACCCACAGCTGGTCGGAGACCTCCAGCGGCGACAGCGGGCCGACCTGGAACTCCCACTGGCCCGGCATCACTTCGGCGTTGATGCCGGAGATGCCGAGGCCCGCCTTCAGGCAGTTGTCCAGGTGCGCCTCGACGACGTCACGGCCGAAGATCTCGTCCGCGCCGACGCCGCAGTAGTAGCCGCCCTGCGCCGCCGGGAAGCCGCCCTCGGGAAAGCCGAGCGGGCGCGCGCCCTTGAAGAACGTGTACTCCTGCTCGATGCCGAAGATCGACTCCTGCGCGGCGTACCGCCCCGCGACCTCCGCCAGTTCGGCCCGCGTGTTCGACGCGTGCGGCGTCATGTCGATGTCCAGGACCTCGCACAGGACGAGGATGTCGTCGCCGCCGCGGATGGGGTCCGGGTAGCTGGCCACCGGCCTGAGCACGCGGTCCGAAGCGTGGCCCTCGGCCTGGTTGGTCGACGAGCCGTCGAAGCCCCAGATCGGCAGGTCCGCGACCGTGGCCGTGCGCTGGGAGTCGGCCAGTATCTTCGTCTTCGAGCGAAGCTTGGCCGTCGGCTCGGTGCCGTCGATCCAGATGTACTCAGCCTTGAAGGTCACGGGCCTCATCCTTTGACGCTTGTACGGCGCAGACGTGCGGGTGCTGCGGGCCGTGGTGATGCCGAGGAGACTGCCAACCCGCGATTTCCCGTCCGTTGCCCGTTTGTGAACCCCGTGTTACCTGGGGCGGGGGTGACGGGGGTCACGGGCTGGAAGGCGTGCGGGCGAGTTCAGCCCCTTCGTTGTTCGAGGAGCGGGGTCCGGGGTGCGTCCCGGTTTCGGCGCAGGGGTGGGCCTGGGGCGCAGCGCGAGGCCCTCGGTCTACTTGATCACCGCGTTCGCCGCCGCGATCACCACCCCGATCGCCGCGTCCGCCGCCCCGACCAGCACGGCGGCCCCCCGCCGGTACCCCACCCGCAACGCGGCGAACGTCCCCCACCCGAAGAGCAGCGCAGCGTTCAGCATCAGCCCCGCACACGTGACGTTCTCCTCCGGCCACCCCATCACTCCGGCGGTCACGAGGAGCGCGACGGTGGGCCAACAGGCGACCACCACCGGCCACTCGTCGGCCAGCGTCCAGGCGAGCTGGCGCCACCGGTGCAGCCCGCTGCCGGGCCGGTGCGTGGCCATGTGGTGGGCGTAGCCGTGCGCGAGCGCGGCCGTGCCCGCGGTGACCATGACCCAGGCGGCGTCGTAGTACGGCGTGTAGGGGGTGCCCTCGGACTGCAGGGCGGCGAGCAGCGCGCTCGCGAGGACGGTGCCGTACACGCCCCCGGACAGCCAACTCCGCACCGTGCGCTCCTTCCTCCGGACGTTCTGCGTGCCGCAGATGGAGCGCTCAACCCTATGGGCCGGTATGTAACGTTTTGCCTGCTGCTGCCGATCGGTTTCCGGTCGATCGTCGGCAGGCCGACCGGCGACGGTCGATCGGTGACGGGGCGGTCGGTGTCGGGCCGATCGCATACCGGCCGACGACCGGCTACCGCGAGAGCGCGTCCCGCACCGCCTCCTCCGTCCGCGCCACGACGGCCGTGCCGTCGTCCGCCGTGATGATGGGCCGCTGGATCAGCTTCGGGTGGGCGGCGAGCGCCTCGATCCAGGCGTCGCGCCCGGACGCGTCGCGCGGCCAGCGCGCGCGGTCCTTGAGGTCGAGCTCCTTCGCGGCGGCCTCCTGGGTGCGGGTGATGTCCCAGGGCTCCAGGCCGAGGCGGTCGAGGACGGCGCGGATCTCGTCGGGGCTCGGTACGTCCTCCAGATAGCGGCGGACGGTGTACGTGGCGCCCTCCTCGTCGAGCAGGGACAGCGCGCTGCGGCACTTCGAACAGGCGGGGTTGATCCAGATCTCCATGGCGCCCACGCTAGCGCCGCGCGCCCGGCGGCCCCGGAGCCCCGCCCGTGTTCGAATTCTGTAGTCCCACGCGCACCTCGGGGAACTAGGGTGACAGGCGGGCAAGTTCCCTGTCCACCTGCGGTTTTGACGCTCCGCGTGGACTGCTGATTGTCAGTGGCGGGCAGTAAACTGGTAGCAATGTTCGAAGGGGCCGTGAGGGCTCCTGAACGCGACAGGAGGATGCCTGTGCCCGCTGCCGCACTGCCGTCGAAGCCCGGTGTCACGCGCACCCGCACCACCGCCGCCCCGCGTCCCGCGCGCAGGTCGCGCGCCCCGCGCCCGGACCACCCCACGCTCTGTGACGTGCCGTACGTCCCGTTGGAGAAGCGCCCCCTGCCTCCCGGCCGCCCCCGCGACTGGTACATCACGCACAACCGCCGCCTCAAGGCCATGCGCCTCGCCATCGCCCTGCTCGACTCGGGCGTCCTGGTGCCGAACCAGGCGAGCAACGTACGGATACGCACCATGGCGGAGACGGTCGGCATCCACCCGCCGTCGGACACCACCTGCCACATGGTGCGGGCCCTGATGCGCTACAGCCGCTGACGCGGACCGGGGGCCGCGCCGCACCCGGCGCGGTCCGCTCGTTTCGGGACGGGGTGGAAGCGGGGAGGGGCTTCGTGGAGCCCCCCCGGCCCCACCCGCCCCGTCCCCTCTCCCGTCCACGGGAGCGAGCCCCCGGCCCAAGACCGTCAGCGTGTTCACCCTCGGCGGCACCATCTCCGCGCAGGGCGGGGACCACGCCCGACTCAGCGGCGCCCGGACCCTGCCCCGGCCGCCGCCCCGGCCCCGCCCGGCGTGGACATCGAGCTGCACGACGTCCGCCGACCCCGGCTGCCGGGGCCTCGGCGTGCTCACGGTCCTCGCCGACGAGATCCGGCTGCGGGCCGGGTGACGCGAGGGAGCCCCGGGGCCGGCCGACCCCGGGGCTCCCGATTCGTTCAGCCGGTCGTTCCGCTCAGCCAGTTGTTCCGCTCAGCCGGTCGAACGCTCAGCCGATCTGCTCCGGCGTCACCGTCAGCCACCGCTTGTCCGCCGTCACCGGCTGCCCCAACTCCCGCTGTCGCGCCGCGTTCTTCCGCTTCATCCCGTCCAGCTGCTTCATGTAGCTGTCCTTGCGGTTGACCCACACGCGCACGCCCCCGTGCCGCACGTCCGCCGAGTGGAACAGCATCGGGCCGTCGCTCACGGGGGTGTCCCCGGCGACCAGGACCGGCTTCTTCCACTCGTCGATGTACGTGGAGATGGCGGCGGGCTTGCCCTGGTACCAGGTCAGCGGTGCCCAGAGGTTCGGCGTCAGCTCGTACTTCGCGAGCCGCGCCCGGTCCTTCGGGCCGAACCGGCCTTCGGCGATCTCCTTGCGGGAACTGGTCACCCGGCCCGTCTTCGGGTCCTTGAGCTGCAGGCCGACGCCGATGACGTTCTGCGGCTTCACGCCGTACCCGTACTTCGGGTCGGCGAGCACCATCCGCACCAGGTCCTCGCTGGCCGCGCTCACCACGTACACCTCGATGCCGTGCGCGCGCAGCGACTTGTACAGCTCCCGCATGCCGGGGGAGAACTCCGGCCGTTCGACCTCGGTCTTCGTGACCTTGCCGTTCTCGTCGTAGTACGTCGCCGGGATCGGTTTGTCGTACGCGAGGAGGTCGTCCACGTACCCCTTGAGCTTCTTCAGCGTGAAGCCGGAGAAGATCTGTGCCGCCCACGGGTAGCAGACCTGGTCGTCGACCTCGCAGAGCCGGTTGTAGTAGCTGTACAGGCTCTCCTTGTGCGTGGCCGTGTCCTTGAACGGGATGACCTTCAGGGACGGGTCCATCGTCGCGCGGCTCAGGACGCCCTTCATCTCCAGGAACGGAAGGAGCGATTCCTCCAGGTCGTGGCGGTACGTCGTGTTGTCCGCGTCGAAGACCGCGTACGCGCCCTTCCCCCGGTTCTCCGCGATCACCTTGCCGAGCTTCGCCGCCACCGGCTTCGGCCAGTGCGTGAGGTCGGCCGCGGCGGCACGGGCGGCCGCGCTCGGCGCTGGGGCGTCCACCGCCTTCGCGTCCGCCGCGCTCGGCCACAGCGCGCCGCCCGCGAACACCGCCGCCGCCAGCGCCCCCGCCGCCCCGACGACCGCCGGCCTGCCCTTTGTTCGAATTGCCATGGTTCCCGTTCCCTGGAAGCGCTGAGCCGACCCGTCCGGAGCGGCGCGCCATGCTACGAGGACAAGGTGCCCGATTCCCATGATCGAGGTCACCGTGCGTGCCGGGCATGGGACGGACGGACGCGGGTAGCCGCACCGGACGACAGGCCCGTCCGCGCCCGCCCACAATGGCTTCATGGGCCCCACGGCTACGGACACCACCGCCCGCGACGGCGACACCGCCTCCCGCGAGTTCGTCCGCGCCGCGCCCCCGCCCGGCGGCCTGGTCGTGTCCGCCGTGGGCTACCGCACGCAGGGCCGGCGCACCGCTCTGCACCGCGGCCTGCCGTCCCCGTACCTCACGCTGATCTTCTCCCTCGACGGCCCCGTCATCACCGGCCGCACCCCCGGCCAGGCGACCGGACCCGACGCCGTCCGCACGGACATCGTCGTCGGCGGCCTGCACCAGAGCCCCGCGTACGTCGTCCAGCCCGAGCACGAGGCCGGCATTCAGCTCGCCGTGCATCCGCTCGCCGCCCGCGCCCTGTTCGGGCTGCCCGCCGCCGAGCTGGCCGGACAGCTCGTCACCGACGGCACCGACGTCCTCGGCCGGGTCGCCGCCGACGTCCGGGAACGCCTCTGCGAGCAGGACGCCTGGAGTGACCGGTTCGCCTTCCTCAACGCCTACTTGGCGCGCCGCGCGGCCGACGCGGAGCGCGCCGGAGGCGTCCGGCCCGAGGTCGGCGAGGCCTGGGCCTGGCTCGCCCGGCACCGCGGCGCGGGCACCCTGCGCGGTCTGTCCGCGCACGTCGCCCTCAGCGAACGCCGCCTGTCCGCGCTGTTCCGCGCCGAGACCGGCGTCACACCCAAGCAGGCCGCCCGTCTCATCCGCTTCCAGCACGCGAAGGCGGCCGTCGTCCGCGCGGTCGCCGCGGGCGCGCGCCCCGACCTCGCCCGGATCGCCGCCGACTGCGGGTACTACGACCACTCCCACCTCGTACGGGACTTCCAGCAGTACACGGGGGCGAGCCCCAGCGCCTGGATGGCCGAGGAGTGCCGGAATATCCAAGCCGGAGGGCACGCGGGCGGCGAAGACTGGGACGCATGAACAGCAACGAAAACCCGCAGAGCGAACAAAGCAGGCAGAGCGCACAGAGCGCACAGAGCGCGCAGACCACGGAGACCTTGGAGACCACGGAGGCCACGGAGGCCACGCGAAACAGCCAGGGCGGCCCGACCGGTCCGGTCGCGGCGAACCGTCGCGCGCCCGACGTCTGGGCCACCTTCCAGGCCGACGACGCACCCGCCCTGATCGACTTCCTCGTCGGTACCGTCGGCTTCCTGCGCACCGCCGTCCACGAGGACGGCGGCCGCGTCGCCCACGCCCAGCTCGACTGGCCCGAGGGCGGCGGGGTCATGCTCGGCAGCTACGACCCGAAGGCCGCCGAATGGTGTCTGCGGCCCGGCACGTTCGGGGCGTACGTCGTCACCGACCACGTCGACGACCTCTACCTCCGTCTCACCGCCGCCGGCGTGAAGGTGATCCGCGAGATCGAGGACCAGCCGTACGGCAGCCGCGAGTTCGCGGTCGCCGACCCCGAGGGCAACAAGTGGGCCTTCGGCACCTACCGCGGTGAGCCCGCCCCGACCAGGGGTGATGCCGCCCCGGAGTGATAGCTTGCGGACGCCAGTCGTACCCGCACCTGGGTCGGGGAATCCGGTGGGAATCCGGAACTGACGCGCAGCGGTGAGGGGGACGGGCGGGGCCAGCGGCCACTGGGAGTCCACGGACCCCGGGAAGGCGGCCCCGCCCGGACGAACCCGAGTCCGAAGACCTGCTGGCACCGCCGTCCGCACGGGCGGCGGAGTTCGCAGACCAGGCTCCGCGCATGAGCCCTGAGACTCGGGAAGACGTGTGCCTTCGACCCCGCGCCGCCTCGGCGTCCGCCGTACCCTCCGCCCCGCCCGCATACGCACCCGCTCCGCCGCCCTGAGCGCGGGCCTCGCCCTGGTCCTCGCCGCCACGTCCGCGTGCGGTGGCCCGGCCGCGAAGCCCGAGCGGGAGGCGCGGGCCGGATACCCCCTCACGCTCACCGCCTGCGGCGAGCGGACGAAGGTGACGGCGCCGCCGGAGCGGGCCGTCTCCCTCGACCAGGGCTCCACCGAGATCCTGCTCTCCCTCGGCCTCGCCGACCGCATGGTGGGCACCGGCACCTGGACGGACCCCGTCCTGAAGCGCCTGGCGAAGGAGAACGCGAAGGTCCCACGGCTCGCCGACCGCTACCCGTCGCTGGAGAAGGTCCTCGACAAGGAACCCGACTTCGTCAGCGCGTCGTTCCTCTACACGGTCGGCAAGGGCGGCGTCGCCGACCGGGCCAAGTTCACCGAACTCGGCGTACCCGTCTACGTCTCGCCGACCGACTGCGCGGGCAAGGACAACACCGGCGACGACGACGGCACCCGCACCAAGACCCTCACGATGGACACCGTGTACGGCGAGATCCGCGACCTCGCGCGCGTCTTCGGCGTGGCGGAGCGCGGCGAGAAGCTGATCGCGGACCTCAAGTCCCGGGCCGCGCGCGCCAAGAGGTCCGTCGACGCCTCCGGCACCACCCTCATGTACTGGTTCGCCAACTCCGAGTCCCCCTACATCGCGGGCTGCTGCGGCGCCCCCGGCATCATCACGCGCGCACTCGGCGTGCGGAACGCCTTCGCCGACACCCGCGCGGAATGGCCCCAGATCAACTGGGAGACCATCGCCGACCGCGACCCCGACGTCCTCGTCATCGGCGACCTCACGCGCAGGTCCCAGTCCGCCGAGAGCGCCCGCCAGAAGATCAAGTTCCTGGAGTCCAACCCGGCCACGAAGAACCTCACGGCCGTGCGGAAGAAGCGGTACGTCCTCCTCAGCGGCCAGGCCCTGAACCCGGGCATCAGGACCGTCGACGGCATCGAACAAGTGGCGGCGGCGCTGCGCGAGTTCGGCCTCACGAAGTGAGGGCCCTCGCGGGCGGGGGCCCGCGTCGGCTGCGTTCGGCGCTGCGCGGCGGACTCCTCGCCCTGGCCGGGCTCGCGGCCCTCTTCCTCTCCCTCGCCGTGGCCGTCACCATCGGCCCCGCCGACATCTCCGTGCCCGACGTGTGGTCGGCCGTGGCCGCCCACCTCGGCTGGGGCGAGGCCGAGCTGACGCCGATCCGCGACGGCATCGTGTGGAACCTGCGGATGCCGCGCACGGTCCTCGCGGCGGTGTGCGGCGCGGGCCTCGCCGTGTGCGGGGCGGTCCTCCAGTCGCTCCTGCGCAACCCGCTCGCCGACCCGTTCGTGCTCGGCGTCTCCTCCGGCGCGTCCACGGGCGCCGTGGCCGTCGTGGTCCTCGGCGTCGGCGGGGGAGCGCTCACGGTCTCGGCGGGCGCGTTCATCGGCGCCGTCGTGTCCTTCGCCCTGGTCCTGCTGCTCAGCCACACCCTCGGCGACACCACGGACCGCGTGGTCCTGTCCGGCGTGGCCGCCATGCAACTGTTCTCCGCGCTCACCTCCTTCGTCGTCCTCACGGCCGCCGACGCCGAGACCACCCGGGGCGTGCTGTTCTGGCTCCTCGGCTCGCTGAGCGGCGCGTCCTGGACGGACGTGTGGACGTGCGGCGCGGTGCTCGTCGTCACGCTCACCGTGTGCCTGCTGCAGGCCCGCGCCCTCGACGCGTTCGCCTTCGGCCAGGACGCGGCGGCCACCCTCGGCGTCCACGTGGACCGGGTGCGCGTGCTGCTGCTCTGCACCACGGCGCTCCTGACGGCGGCCCTGGTCAGCAGCGCCGGGGCGATCGGGTTCGTGGGCCTGGCGCTGCCGCACGCGGCCCGGGCGGTGGTCGGCGCGGGGCACCGGCGGCTCCTGCCGGTGACGGCGCTCGCGGGCGCGGTGTTCCTGATCTGGGTGGACACCCTCGCCCGCACGGTCCTCGACCCGCAGGAGGTCCCGGTGGGCGTGGTCACCTCGCTGATCGGCGTACCGGCGTTCGTGGCGGTGCTGTACCGGACGCGGAGGAGCCGATGACGTACGAGGAGGCGCGGGAGAAGTCGACGTACGAGAAGGCGGCGGAGCCGATGCGGCGCGGGAAGCCCGAATCCACCGGCGGATCCGGGCACACGGACGGGAAGTCCGCCCCCACGGACGGAAAGCCCGAGTCCACGCACGGGAAGCCCGAGTCCACGCACGGAAAGCCCGAGTCCACGCACGGGAAGCCCGAGTCCACCACCGGACTCGCGGCGGACCGGGTCGCCCACCAGGCCGGGGGCCGTCTCATCGTCGACGGCATCACCCTCGCGCCCCGCCCCGGCAGCACGCTCGGCCTCATCGGCCCGAACGGCTCCGGCAAGTCCACGCTCCTGCGCCTCCTCGCGGGCGTCCTCGCGCCCGCGGCGGGCGTGGTCACGCTGGACGGCACGCCGCTGCCCCGCCTCGGCCGCAGGGAGACGGCGCGCAGGCTCGCGGTGGTCGACCAGCACGCCACCACCCAGGTGGAGCTGACCGTACGGGAGGTGGTGGCCCTCGGCCGCATCCCGCACCGCAGGCCCTGGTCGGGCACGACACCCGCCGACGACCGCGCCGTCCGCGACGCCCTGGCCCGCACCGCCCTCACCGACCGGGCCGACCAGTCCTGGCATACTCTCTCCGGCGGCGAACGCCAACGCGCCCACATCGCGCGCGCCCTGGCCCAGGCCCCCCGCGAGCTCCTCCTCGACGAACCCACCAACCACCTGGACATCCAGCACCAGTTGGACCTCCTGAACCTGATCGCCTCGCTCCCCGTGACGACGGTGATCGCTCTGCACGACCTCAATCTGGCCGCCATGTTCTGCGACGAGATCCTGGTCCTGAAGGAGGGCAGGGCGTACGCGCACGGCACGCCCACCGAGGTCGTCACCGAGGACCTCATCGCGGAGGTGTACGGGGTGCGGGCGCGGGTGACGCCACCGGCGGACCCCCTGGACCACGTGTCGGTCCGCTTCCTGAGGACCCCGGCGCGCCGGACGGATCCTTGGACTCACCAGCCTCACCGGACTCACCGCAGAGACTCCTCCGACTCACCGGAGATCCGCAGCCCAGGGAGACACCCATGACGCGCCAGAGGACGACTCCGGACGACGACGAGGTCCCCCTCGACGTCCTCACCCACCTGCGCGCCGTGTGCCTGAACCTCCCCGAGGCGCACGAGGAACCGGCCTGGATCGGCACCCGCTGGCGCATCCGCGCGGCGACCTTCGCGCACGTCTACCTGACCGACTTGACCCGCTCGGACTCCCCGTCGGCGCGCGCCATCGCGACCGAGGGCCTCACCACGACCCTCACGTTCCGCGCGCACGGCGAGGAGTTCGAGGCCCTGACCAACGCGGGCGCCCCGTTCTTCCGCCTCTCCTGGGGCAGGAACGTCGTGGGCATGCGTCTCGACGAGGCCACCGACTGGGCCGAGGTGGCGGAACTCCTCACCGAGAGCTACCTCGTACAGGCGCCGAAGCGGCTCGCGGCGCGGGTCGGCGGCCCGCCCGCACACCCGGCGGCCGAGGCCGCGGGGGAAAACGGAGGAGATCCATCCGATCGGCGGAGGGGGGAACGTTCTTCCAGGTGAAAGGGGCGCCATTCGATCATCCGAGGTGTCACGGGGCTGCGATCCTCAGGCCGAAAGCCGCCCCGGACCGCGCACCGGCCCGGGCCGAACCGACCCCCCTCACCCAGGAGTTCCCCGTGTCCGTCCGCCGCCTGGTGACCAGTGCCCTCGCCGCCACCACCCTCGCCCTCACGTCCCTGGGCGCGGTGACCGTCACCGCGACCCCCGCGGCCGCAGACCCCTGCGGCTTCTACGAGACCTCGTCCGACGCCTTCTACAACCACTGCACGTCGGACGGCTCCCGCGTCGTCATCCACGTCAGGGTCTCCATGGCGCCCGACTACGAGCGCTGTGTCGGCCCCGGCAAGACGTGGCTCGGCTCGGCGAGCAAGATCCAGGGGGCGCACTACGTCAACCGCACCTGCTGACGGCCGGACTTCGGTGAGAGGGTGACGCTGCCGGCGGGCAGCGCCACCAGCGGCCCGGGAACGCGCGCACCAGCGCGCACCCGGGCCGCCGCCGTTCCCTCTCCGGGCCGAGCTCTCCGGGCCGAGCTCTCCTGGCCCCTCCCGGCCGACCCCTGTTGGTCTACGTCAATAAAGCGCAGTGTGTGCCTGCGCGACGTACCGAGTCGCTTCAGGCCCTGCCGGAGAGCCAGTTGATGAGGACGACATCGTCGGCTGCGACGAGGGCGAGTCCTGGCCGACGGCAGGCGCCCCCCTCCTAGAGGCTGTCCAGGAAGTTGCCGACGGCCTCCACCACGCGGTTCTTGCGGCGGTGCGCCTTGCTGCAATAGAGCCGCCTGCGCCATCTGCGCGGCTGCGGCACGGGCGTGTTGCACCACGTGCACGGCAACGTCCGCGTTCTCGCTGTCCCCGCTGTACTCGCTGTTCTTGATCCCCCGTACATGCCCGCACTCTAACCGGTGGGCTTGGTGGCGCGGACGATCGCGGACCGCATGCTGTCGGCGACGGTGTGGGTCGGGGTGATCTCGACGCCGGTGAAGCCTGCCGCTTCCAGGCCGCGCCGGTACTCGGCGAAGGACAGGGCGCCCGCGATGCAGCCCACGTGGTCGCCGCGTTCGGCCCGCTGGGCGGGGGTGAGGGTGTCGTCGGCGACGACATCCGAGACGCCGATGCGCCCTCCCGGGACCAGCACGCGGAACATCTCCGCGAAGACGGCGTCCTTGTCGGTGGACAGATTGATCACGCAGTTGGAGATCACGACGTCGACGGTGTTCGCGGGCAGCGGGACGGACTCGATGGTGCCCTTGAGGAATTCCACGTTGGTGACGCCCGCCTTCTTCTGGTTGGTCAGCGCGAGGGCGAGCATCTCCTCGGTCATGTCCAGGCCGTACGCCTTGCCGGTCGGCCCGACCCTGCGGGCGGACAGCAGGACGTCGATGCCGCCGCCGGAGCCGAGGTCGAGCACGCGCTCGCCCTCATGGAGGTCGGCCACGGCTGTGGGGTTGCCGCAGCCGAGGGAGGCGGCGACGGCCTCGGCGGGCAGGGCGGCGCGCTCGTCGGCCGCGTACAGGGCGCCGCCGAAGTTGTCGTCGACCTCGACGGGCTCGGTCCCGCAACAGCCGGTGCTGCCCTCGGCCACCTGGACAGCGGCGGCCGCGTACCGCTGGCGGACGGTCTCGCGCAGGTCGGTGGGCTGATCGCTCATGACGCGTCTCCTCAAGGGAACGGAACGGCTTCTCGGACAGACTTCTCGGGCGGGCTTCTCGGGCGGACTTCTCGGGCGAGACCTCCCGAACGGACCTTCTTGATTCGAAGCCTGTCGATGCAACGCTGCGCCTTGAATCGAAGTTTGTCAACATAGAGAAATGCCGAAACAAGAGCTTTGGTGCGGAGACAGGCCGGACTCCCGAGTGGTCACCTCGTCGTCGGCGTCCGCTCGCCCCGCGCCTCCTCGGGCAGCAGCCGGGGCACGGCCCGGACGTAGACGACCATGCCGATGACCTCGACGAGGGTCTGTGCGACCACGACGACGGCGGCGACGGCGTAGGCGTCGGGCAGCGCCAGGGCCAGGGGCAGCACGACGAGGGAGTTGCGGGTGGCGCCGGTGAAGACGAGCGCGCGTGCGCCGGGGGTGTCGAGACGGAAGAGGCGGGCGACGGCCCTGCCCGCGAATGCCATCACGAGCAGGAACAGGGCGTAGCAGGGGACCACGGCGGCCACGTCGGTGAGGTTCCCGCCGAGCTTGGGGACCTGGGAGGCGACGACGGTCAGGAGGGTCGCGGCCATGAGCGGGACCATCGTGGTGGTCGCGGCGTCGGACACCTTCTGCCCGGCCGGCGCGCGCCCGGCCCACGCCTGCACGGCCCAGGCCAGGGCGAGCGGCACGACGATCAGGACGAGGAACGCCTCCAGGAACGGGCCCGCCTCGACGATGTCGCCCAACTCCGGCCCCATGAACACGTACAGGAAGAGCGGCAGCAGGAGCATCTGGCCGATCAGCAGCAGCGGTGTCGCGGCCAGCAGACGGCGGCTCGCGCCGCCCGCGAGGCCGGAGAAGACGATCACGTAGTCCACGCACGGACACAGCAGCACGAGCAGCACGCCCACGCGCGCGGCCTGGTCGGTGGGCAGGAACGCGAACATCGCGGCGACCACGAGCGGGACGACGGCGAAGTTCACCGTCAGGGCGGCGGAGAGGAACCGGGCGTCCTTGAGCGAGCGCAGCAGTTCACGGGCCGGGACCTGGAGGAAGGTCACGAACAGCAGGGCGGCGAGGACCGGGTTGATGGCGTGTTCCAGGCCGGGCCCGGCGTCCGGCGCGGCCAGGCCGAGTGCGGCGCCAGCGGCCATCGCGATCAGGTAGATGGCCACCTGGTGGTCGTCCATCCGGCCCACCAGGCCTCGCGCGTCCTGCGACATCCGTGTGCACGCCCTTCGTGGTCGTTCCGGTCCGTTCCGGTCGGCAGGGCAGGCGGTGTCCCCGCCCGAGCGGCCACGCGAATCGGGACTACAGCTCGGGCAGCCGGGCGGCCGGAGCTTCCATCCTCACAGGACACCCTCCGACCTCGGTCGACCGACCACCCGCCCGGGCCCATCAGCCCTCGGCCTCAGCCGACCGACCACCCGGCCAGAGCCGCCACCGCCCCCAGGGCGCCGGCCGTCAGGAGCGCGCCGACCACGCCGCGGCGGGCCACCAGCAGCCAGACCGCGGCGCCGACAAGCACCCCGTACTGCCACAGGTGTTCCAGCGCCAGCGCGAGGGGGATCGCCGAGCCCATGATCGCGCCGATGACCGCGGGCCCCGCGCCGGTGAAGAACGCCTGCACACCGGCGTGGGCGCGGAGCTGGTCGAACCGGGGGCCGCCGAGGATGACGAACAGGAACGACGGGGCGAAGGCCACGGCGGCGGCCAGCAGCCCGCCCGGGATCCCGGCCGCCGCGTAGCCGACGACGGCGACGGTCTGCACGACGGGGCCGGGGGTGACCTGGCCGAGCGCGACCGCGTTCAGGAACTGGCCGTCGGTCATCCAGTGGTACGTGTGGACGGCGTCGGCCTGCATCAGCGGAATGATGACGAAGCCACCGCCGTACGACAGTGCCCCGACCTTGAACGCCACCCACGCCAGCGCGGCCGTCCCACCCACCGCGGGAGCCGCGACGGCGAGCGGCACCGGCCACGCGGCACGCCGCCCCGAAGCGCCGGGGGCGCGCACCCCGACCTCCAGCAGACCGGCCGCGACCAGCACCAGCACCATCCACGGGCCCACCACAGCGGCCGCCGCGCCGCCCGCGAGGAAGTAGCAGGCCCAACGGGCCCTGGCCGCCCGCCGGTCACCGGCCCGCCGCCAGCTCGCCGGAATCAGCGCGGTGGCCGCCTGGACGGCGACAGCGGCGACGGCCGCCCCCGCCCCGGCGGCGGCGCCGCGCACCCACAGCGGCGGATTCCCGGCGAGGAACAGGGCGGCCAGGGCGAGAATGAGGACGAGCCCCGGCACGATGAAGGCAAGGCCGCCGACCAGCGCTCCGGCCGGACCGCGCAGCCGCCAGGCGGAGAAGATGGCCAACTGGGTGGAGGCGGGCCCGGGAAGCAGATTGGTCGCCGCGATGCCGTCCTCGAACTCGGCCGCCGCGATCCACTTCCGCCGCTCCACACACAGCTTCCTGAGCAGGGCGATATGAGTGGGCGGCCCCCCGAACCCGACACACCCGATGCGTCCCCACTCCCGCAGGATGGTCCCGAGCCCCACCCGCACCCGACCACCCTCGGCCGCGCCACCTGCCCCACGGACCCCACCCACACCGCCCGCACCGGCCGTACTCTCAGCACTCCCCGCACTCCCCGCACTGCCCGCACCGTCCGAACCCCTCGCACCGCCCGCACCGCCAACACGGTCCGCACCACTCGCGCCGTTCACCACACCTCTTCCCCGCACCGGGTCTCCTCCGAGCAGCGCGACCTTACCGGCCGGGTGTGAACGGGCCTCGTCCGCGACTTGTCAGAACCACCGGACACGGCGGAAGGCCGCCACCATGCCGGTGACGGCCTCCGGATCGCCGTGCGCACGCCCACTGCGGCGAATGCGCGGCTTAGATGTCGAAGTACAGCTCGAACTCGTGCGGGTGCGGCCGCAGCTGGATCGGGGCGATCTCGTTCGTGCGCTTGTAGTCGATCCACGTCTCGATCAGGTCGGACGTGAAGACGCCGCCCGCCTGGAGGTACTCGTTGTCCGCCTCGAGGGCGTCGAGGACCGCGGGGAGGGAGGTCGGGACCTGGGGGACGCCCGCGTGCTCCTCGGGGGCGAGCTCGTACAGGTCCTTGTCGATCGGCTCGGCGGGCTCGATCTTGTTCTTGACGCCGTCCAGACCGGCCAGCAGCAGCGCGGAGAAGGCGAGGTAGGGGTTCGAGGACGGGTCGGGGGCGCGGAACTCGACGCGCTTGGCCTTCGGGTTGGAGCCCGTGATCGGGATGCGCATCGCGGCGGAGCGGTTGCGCTGCGAGTAGACCAGGTTGACCGGGGCCTCGAAGCCGGGGACCAGGCGGTGGTAGGAGTTCACCGTCGGGTTGGTGAAGGCGAGGAGGGAGGGGGCGTGCTTGAGGATGCCGCCGATGTAGTAGCGGGCGGTGTCCGAGAGGCCCGCGTAGCCCTGCTCGTCGTAGAAGAGGGGCTCGCCGCCGGTCCACAGGGACTGGTGGACGTGCATGCCCGAGCCGTTGTCGCCGAAGATCGGCTTCGGCATGAAGGTCGCGGTCTTGCCGTTGCGCCAGGCGACGTTCTTCACGATGTACTTGAAGAGCATCAGGTCGTCGGCGGCGGCCAGGAGCGTGTTGAACTTGTAGTTGATCTCGGCCTGGCCCGCCGTGCCCACCTCGTGGTGCTGGCGCTCCACCTTCAGGCCGGAGTTGGCCAGCTCCAGGGAGATCTCGGCGCGCAGGTCGGCGAAGTGGTCGACCGGCGGGGCCGGGAAGTAGCCGCCCTTGTAGCGGACCTTGTAGCCGCGGTTGTCCTCGAGCGCGCCGGTGTTCCAGGCGCCGGCCTCGGAGTCGATCTCGTACACCGAGCGGTTCGCCGTGGTCTCGAAGCGCACCGAGTCGAAGACGTAGAACTCGGCCTCGGGGCCGAAGTACGCGGTGTCGGCGATGCCGGTCGAGGCCAGGTACGCCTCGGCCTTCTTCGCCACGTTGCGCGGGTCACGGCTGTACTGCTCGCCGGTCACCGGGTCGTGGATGAAGAAGTTGACGTTGAGGGTCTTGTCACGGCGGAAGGGGTCCACGCGGGCCGTCGACAGGTCGGCCACGAGCGCCATGTCGGACTCGTGGATGGCCTGGAAGCCGCGGATGGAGGAGCCGTCGAACATCAGCTGCTCGGCCGGGTCGAACGCCTCCGCCGGGACCGTGAAGTGCTGCATGACGCCCGGCAGGTCGCAGAACCGGACGTCTACGAACTTCACGTCCTCGTCCGCGAGGAACTTCTTGGCTTCGTCGGCGTTCTGGAACATCCAGCTCCTCCTGTTCCCGCCCGGGAAGGAGCGGGGTTGCAGCTCGGTGGTGCGGCCAGTGCGGTGGCACACGCTGGGACCCGACCATAGGGACGGGGGATTTCTCAAGCATGACCCATTTGTTTCGCCGAAGTTAACCGGCCCGGGTGCGAACGCGACCCGGACCCTGCCCACGAGGAGGCGCGCAGTACCGTGGACGGGTGGACAACAGGCAAGTAATCGGATCGTGGCTCTCCGGCCCCCGCGCGGCAGCCGAGGAGGCGGGCGTCGACTTCGGATACCGGGGAGAACGGCTCGGCCTGCCCGAGGAGGGCCCCGGCTCCGTCGCTCGGCCCGGCCGCCGCATCGGCGCCATCGCCATCGACTGGGGCCTGTGCATGCTCATCGCGTACGGCCTGCTGGCCCGCGGCAACCCGCAGGCGATGGGCAACTGGGCGCTCGGGCTGCTCTTCGTGATGAGCCTGCTGACCGTCGGCACGGTCGGCAGCACGCCCGGCAAGCGCCTGCTCGGCCTGCGCGTCGTCAGTGAGGACGGCGGCCGCCTCGGCCCCGTCCGCGTCCTCGTCCGCAGCGCGCTCCTGTGCATCGGCATCCCGGCCCTCATCTGGGACCGTGACGGCCGCGGCCTTCACGACCGGCTCGCCCGCGCGGTGCAGGTCCGGATCTAGGCTCCGGCTTTCGCATACGTCCGCATACGTCGATGGGGCGCCCCGAACCACTCGGTTCGGGGCGCCCCATCGACGTAACCAGTCAGTATCCGTCAGGATCCGACGCAACCAGTCAGGTCAGTCCGGTGCGGACGCACACGCGGCCGCTCAGAGGAACAGCGGCAGCGTCACCGCATCTTCGGGCCACCGCGCGGGATGCGAGCGCCCTTCGGCATGGGGCCCTTGGGCAGTGGCATGTTGCTCATCAGGTCGCCCATCGCCTTCAGGCGGTCGTTGGTCGCCGTGACCTGCGGGCCCTGGAGGACGCGGGGGAGCTTCAGAAGCGTGGTGCGAAGCTTCTTGAGCTCGACCTGGCCCTCGCCGTTGCCGACGATCACGTCGTGCACGGGGACGTCCGCGACGATGCGGGCCATCTTCTTCTTCTCGGCGGCGAGCAGCGGCTTCAGCCGGTTCGGGTTGCCCTCGGCGACCAGGACGATGCCGGCCTTGCCGACGGTGCGGTGCACCACGTCCTGGCTGCGGTTCATCGCGATCGCGGGGGTCGTCGTCCAGCCGCGGCCGATCTTGTCGAGCACCGCGGCCGCCGCACCGGGCTGGCCCTCCATCTGCCCGAAGGCGGCGCGCTCGGCCCGGCGTCCGAAGACGATCGCCATCGCCAGGAAGGCGAGGATGAAGCCGAGAATGCCCAGGTAGATGGGGTGGTCGAGCCAGAGGCCGATCGCGAGGAAGACACCGAAGGTGACGATTCCCACAGCCGCGATGATGAGACCGATCTTGGGGTCGGCCCGCCGGGTCATCTTGTAGGTCAGGGCGATCTGCTTGAGTCGCCCGGGTTCCGCGGCCGAAGCCGCCGCGGTGGTTTCCTTCCTCGCCATGCCTCGAAGTCTACGTGGCCCGGGAAGCGACTACGACGTGCGGGTTGCCCCGGCCTCTTCCAGTACGCGCTGTGCCTCGACCCGGTCCTTCGCGCGGCGCCGGTCCTCGAGGACGGACGTCCAGGCGTTGCGGCGCGCGGTGCGCTGGCCGCTGCTCATGAGCAGCGACTCGACGACGCGCAGCGCGTCGGTGACGGACGGGATGGCGGTGGCGCGAACGGGCGCGGCCTGCATGGTGATGCCCTCCGGGAAGCGACAGTGGACGGGGGAGCGCTACGAGGGAGTACCTGGTGCTGTGGGGGAGCTCGAGTGCTCTGGATGCTCTGGGTGAAGCTCGCCGTGCTCTGGGTAAGGCTGTACGTGCGGTAATACCAGGGTCACTGATTGGTGTTACCAGGGCGTGACCGACCGGTCAAACACCGATGAAACCTTGACGCGGGGCCCCGAAACGCTGACGCGGCCCATACGGCCCCCTTCACCTGCGGAGAACGTACGGGCCGCGTCATATCGGCCGCTACTGGGCGGTATTCGCTTGTGCGCGGATTCACACGCTTGCCGGAGGACGGCCCGCGCTCGCCGCCGGTCCGCCGCGCCGGGCGGGGCCGCCCGCCCGCGCCGCGATTCCGGTTGCGCCCGGCCTCAGACCGCCTGCGAGGCCACGTACGCGCCGCGCCGCTCGATCGCCATCTGGTACAGCCGCCCCGCGCGGTACGAGGAGCGGACCAGCGGGCCGGACATGACGCCGGAGAAGCCGATCTGCTCGGCCTCGTCCTTGAGCTCCACGAACTCGTGCGGCTTGACCCAGCGCTCCACGGGGTGGTGGCGCACCGACGGGCGCAGGTACTGCGTGATCGTGATCAGCTCGCAGCCCGCGTCGTGCAGCTGGCGCAGCGCCTCGCTGACCTCCGCGCGCTCCTCGCCCATGCCGAGGATCAGGTTCGACTTCGTCACCAGACCGGCCTCGCGGGCCTCGGTGATGACCTTCAGGGAGCGCTCGAAGCGGAAGCCGGGGCGGATCCGCTTGAAGATGCGCGGCACCGTCTCCACGTTGTGCGCGAGCACCTCGGGGCGGGAGGAGAAGACCTCGGCCAGCTGGTCCGGCTCCGCGTTGAAGTCGGGGATGAGCAGCTCGACCTTGGTGTGGCCGCCCTCGCGCTCGGCGGTCATCGCGTGGATCTGGCGCACGGTCTCGGCGTACAGCCAGGCGCCGCCGTCTTCCAGGTCGTCGCGGGCGACGCCGGTGATGGTGGCGTAGTTCAGGTCCATCGTGACGACGGACTCACCGACGCGGCGGGGCTCGTCGCGGTCGAGGGCCTGCGGCTTGCCGGTGTCGATCTGGCAGAAGTCACAGCGCCGCGTGCACTGGTCGCCGCCGATGAGGAACGTGGCCTCGCGGTCCTCCCAGCACTCGTAGATGTTCGGACAGCCCGCCTCCTGGCACACCGTGTGCAGGCCCTCGCTCTTCACGAGCTGCTGCATCTTCGTGTACTCGGGGCCCATTTTCGCCCGGGTCTTGATCCACTCGGGCTTGCGCTCGATGGGGGTCTGGGCGTTTCGGACCTCCAGGCGCAGCATCTTGCGTCCGTCGGGTGCGACTGCGGACACATCGGCTCCCTGATAGCTGGCGTAACTTCGATTCGTCGGCGCACCCCAGGGTACGCCCGCGATGTCATTGGACTTCACTCTGGCCAACCTCCGGCCCGAGGGGTGCATTCCCGCCCGGGTGCCCGGGGGCCGGCCCGGAGCCGGTGCGGCTAGGCGAGCGCGGTCTCGGGGGACCCGGCGGGGGCCGCTGCCGCCTCCCGCACGGGCTGCGGCACCTCGGCGGCCGGCTTCTCCACCACCCGCGGCTTGAGGTCCGCGTTCTCCAGGACGTCGCGCAGGTGCCGCTCGGCCACCGGCAGCACGTCGGCGATCGTGATGTCGCGGCCCACCTCGTGCGCGATGGACGTCACCCCCGCGTCACGGATGCCGCACGGCACGATCCGGTCGAACCAGGTGTTGTCCGGGTTCACGTTCAGCGCGAAGCCGTGCATCGTCACGCCCTTGGCGACGCGGATGCCGATCGCGGCGACCTTGCGGTCCTCGCGGCGCTGGCCGGCGTTGGAGGGCGCGTACTCCGGGCCGTTCAGACGGGGGTCGAACTCCTCGTCCGTGAGGCGCGGATCGAAGTCCAGGCTGAGGCCGCCGAGGGCCGGGCGCGACTCCACCGGATCGCCGAGGACCCATACGCCGCTGCGCCCCTCGACGCGCGTGGTTTCGAGACCGAACTCGGCACACGTTCGGATAAGTGCGTCTTCCAGGCGGCGTACGTGTGCTACGACGTCCACCGGACGCGGCAGCTTCTGGATCGGGTAGCCCACGAGCTGCCCGGGACCGTGCCAGGTGATCTTGCCGCCGCGGTCCACGTCCACGACCGGGGTGCCGTCCAGCGGGCGCTCGCTGTCCTCGGTCCTGCGGCCCGCCGTGTAGACCGGCGGGTGCTCCAGGAGCAGGCAGGTGTCCGGGACCTCGTCCGCGAAGCGGGCGGCGTGCACCCGTCGCTGCTCGTCCCAGGCCTCCTGGTACTCGACGGACTCCGGACCGAAACCCAGCCGGATGAATCGAATCTCGCCCACGGCACGTGCCTCCCTAAGAACCATCCGCGTGCACCGGACCCTGGCCGCCACGGAAACCTTCACCGTGCACGGATCGCGCCCCTGCCACTGTACGTCCGGCGGAATCCCGTCAGCCCTCCGGCCAATCCTCACACGATCGGATGAACGGAGCTTGAAGGTCGCGATGGGACCCGTATGGGCCGCTACATTCGCGCCGTTCATGAGGCCATAAGGGCTGCTCAAGGCAGGCCCGGAAGGCAGGAGACCGCACAGCTGATGACGGAACGACCCCCGCAGCGCACCCCCAACCGCCAGCTAGCCGCGCTCATCGCGGAAGCCGGGTTCTCCAATGCGGGCCTGGCGCGCCGCGTCGATCAGCTAGGGCTCGAGCACGGTCTCGATCTCAGGTACGACAAGACATCGGTGACACGCTGGCTCAGAGGCCAGCAGCCCCGCGGCACGACCCCCGCACTGATCGCGGAGGTCTTCACCCGGCGCCTCGGACGGCGTCTGTCCGCACAGGACCTCGGGCTCGACGCGTGCGCGCCCGTCTACGCGGGCCTGGAGTTCGCCTCCTCGCCCGAGGAAGCCGTCGACATCGTCGGCGGCCTGTGGCGCAAGGACTCCGGCAGCCACGCCGAACTGCGCAAGATCGCCTTCACCCCGGCCGGGCTCGTGGTGCCGAGCCGGGACTGGCTCATCGGCCGCGCCGACGAACGCGTCGCCCGCGGCGAGCCGCCGCAGACCCCTCGCGTGCCCCCGCAGGGCCGCCCGATCGTGCCCCGGCAGCGCCGCGACACCGACCGCGGGCCCGGCCACCGGGTCACCGGCGGCGACATCGCGGCCCTGCGCTCCGTCGGCGAGCTGTTCCGCGCGCTCGACCACGCCTACGGCGGCGGGCACGCCCGCCAGGCCCTGGTGCGCTACCTGGAGCACGAGGCCGAGCCGATGCTCCGCGGCACCTACGGCGAGCAGGCCGGACGGCGCCTGTTCGCCGCCGCCGCCGACCTGACCAGGCTCGCGGGCTGGACGTCGTACGACATCGCCGCGCACGGGCTCGCCCAGCGGTACTTCGTGCAGGCCCTGCGCCTGTCGCAGGCCGCGGGCGACCGCGCGTACGGCAGCTACGTCCTGGTCACCATGAGCCGCCAGGCCGTCTACCTCGGCCACGGGCGCGAGGCCGTGCAGTTGGCGCGCGTCGCCCAGCAGGGCGTCGGCGCGTCGGCGCCGCCCGTCGTGCAGGCCCTGCTGCACGCCGTCGAGGCGCGCGGGCACGGGGTGCTCGGTGAGGTCAGGGCCAGCTCGGCGTCCATGGTGCGCGCCGAGCGCGCCCTGGAGACGGCACGGCCCGGCGACGAGGTCCCGTACTGGGCGCGGTTCTTCGACGAGGCCCAGCTCGCCGACGAGTTCGCGCACTGCAACCGCGACCTCCAGCAGTACCGCGCGGCCGCCCAGCACGCCGAGCGCTCCCTGCAACTGCGCGCCCCCGGGTACGCCCGCAGCAGGCTCTTCTGCCGCGTCGTCCTCGCCACCGCGCGCCTCGGCCTCGGCGAGCTGGAGCAGGCCTGCCAGCTGGGCGCGGAGGCGGCCCAGGCGGCGGGCGAGATGCGGTCGGTGCGGGCGGTGGAGTACGTACGCGACTTCGAGCGCCGCCTGGAGCCGTACCGGGACGCGGCGCCGGTGCGGGGGTATCGCGACAGGGTCGCGGCGCTGGGCTAGCGGCCAGTGGGGGGCGGCCGGACCGTGGCCGTCCCCTGCCGGACTCACCGCAGCCGGGCGACAGCCGAGGCGCCCAACGCCAAGTCCCACGTGGCGAGGTCGTCCAGGTCCCCGCGCAGCGCGGCCCGCTCCGTACCGACGGACCGCATCGGCAACGGAACCGACGCGGCCACCGCGCCGACCCGCACCCCGTCCGCGTACAGGACCGTGCGACCGGGCGAGGCCACCCACGTCAGCCGGGGCTGCCCGCGTGCGTCCAGCCCTTCGGGTACGGGGCGTCGTCGAAGGTCCAGTGATGGCTCGGGCGGTCCTTCACCCGGGGGCGCTTCCACGCGGGCGTGGTGCCCGGGGGGTCGCCGACGCGGGCGGCGCGGGCCCGGAAGCCGGCCAGCGTGTCCGGCGTCGGGGAGCCGTTCCACGTGCGGTCGGCGAGGATCGCGCGGGCACCCGCCATGTGCCGCTCGAAGTACTCGTCGTCGGCCCAGAAGTTGTAGTCCGCCCAGTTCACGACGCCGGAGCCGAGCATGTCGGGGGTGTTGCCCGGTGCCCAGGTGTCGTACATCCAGGGCTCGTCGGGGTACTTGTGGTGATGGTTGTTCGGCGTGTTGTAGAAGGGGCTGATGGCGATCTCGTCATGGCCGGGAACGGCGGGCTCCGCACCCGTGCCCTCCCAGGTGAGGAAGACGACCGGGGCGCGCACGCGCTGCTGCGGGGCGGCCAGGTGCTCGGAGCCGTTGTAGACGGCGGTGCGCCGGCCGTGCGAAGTGACCACGTCGTCCAGGGTGTTGATGTACCGGTTGAGCAGGTCACCGAGGGTGGACACGTCGGGCGCGGCGGCCAGGTGGTCCTGGACGCGCGGGCACTCGGCGAGCTGAACCGGCACCTCCTCCGCGCCGATGGAGAACAGCGGCGCGTCGAACCAGCCCGCGAACTCGTCGACGATCTCCTTGCTCCTGGCGATCGCCTTCTCGCCGGTCATGTCGATGATCCAGTCCGGCGTGAGGTGGGGGTGCGTATGCGCCCCCGCGCACGCGCCTGGGCCCGAGCCGAACCCGATGCCGAACGCCTCACTGATCACCGTGGCGTGGCCGGGCAGCTCCAGACCCGGCATCACCTGCACGTGATGCCGTGCGGCGAAGGCCTTCAGGTCCTCGATGTCGGCGCGGCTGTAGCTGTAGCTGTGGTCGGGGTCGGCGAGGCCGGGGAACCTCGGGCTGTACAGCCGGAAGCCCTCGGACTCCGACAGGTGCAGGAACAGGGTGTTGAGCTTCTGGTCGCCCATCCTGCGGATCAGGTTCTGCAGATACGGGATCCGCCAGTACTTGCGCCCCGCGTCCACGTGGACCATGCGGACCGCCTGCGCGGGCCGGTCGAGCGAGCGGGCGCGCGGGACGGCGCGGTGGTCGGTGGCGGTGGTGCGCAGGAGTTGGAGGAGGGTGCGGGTGCCGTAGTACAGGCCGTGTGTGGAGGCGGCGGAGACGCGGACGGGGCCGGTGCTGTCGAAGCGGTGGCCCTCGGCACCCAGGGCCCGGTCAGGGGCGAGGGTCAGGACGATGTCGTCCCGGTCCGGCCGCCCGCCCGCGACGACGCGCGGTGCGACGCCGGTGACCTGTTCCATCTCCGTACGCAGCTGGGCCGCGACGGCCCGTACGGACTGGTGCGCGGGGCCCGGGAACTCGGCACGGCCGGACGGGTGACAAGACAGCGGGACGGCTTGAAGCCCCCGCGTGGGGGGCGCGGGGGCTTAGGGGGAGCCGGTCCGGCGAGGCGGACAGGTCCGATGAGTGGGCCTGCTGGGAGAGGGCTCAGGCGGCAGCGGGCAGCGGCTCCTCGGTGTCGGCCGTACGGATGCCGAGGTCGGCGAGCGCGGCGTGCGCCGCCCTGCGCCCGGAGTGCAGCGCGCCCTGCACCGTGCTGGTGTCGCGGTGGTCGCCGCACACATAGAGCCCCGCCAACAGCCGTACGGGACGGCGCAGGTCGTGCGGTGGCGGCATCGCGGGCACCGCCTCGCGCGTGCGGTGCACGGCAAGGAGCTCCCAGCGGTCGGTCGGGGTGCCGTACAGCTGCGCGAGATGGCCGCGCACGGACCGCTCCAGGTCGTCCGGGGGCGGGCCGAGGACGGTCGAGGACACCAGGGGCCGGCCGTCGGGCGCGCGCGTGGGGTCGACGTGGCTCACGACGGCCGTGTGGGCGACCGGGCCCGCCCGGTCGGCGTCCAGGAGGAGCGCGGGCTCGGCGAGCGGTGGCTCGGGGACCGTGTGGTGCACCACGGTGACCGGGTGGAACGGCGGTACGCGCAGGCCGGGCAGGAGCTCGGCGGCGGCGCGCGCGTCGGTGGCGAGCAGGACGCCGGCGCAGGACAGCTCGCCGTGCTCGGCGGTGGTGACGCGGTTCGCGGACACCGAGGTGACGCGGACGCCGGTGCGCACGGTGCCGGGCGGCAGCGCGCCCGCGAGCAGCTCGGGCAGGGCGTCGGCGCCGCCCTCGGGCAGGCACAGGCGGCCACGCGCGAAGGCGTGCAGGGCGAGGTCGGCGCACCGGCTCGACGTCGTCAGGTCCGGGTCGCACAGCAGTGCCGACAGCAGCGGGCGCAGGAACCCTTCGACGGTGCGCGGGGGCAGCCCGCGCGCGGACAGGGCCTGGGCCGCGGGCAGTTCGGGGCGCGCGAGGAGCCGTCGCACGGGGGTCGCCGCGATCCGGGCGAGCGCCGCGCCGAGGCGGGCCTGGTCGAGTGCGCCGCCCAGGGGCGCGGTGCGGGGCGACGGCCTCGATGGCCGTGGCGTGGTCCTGGACGAGGGTCGGGGCGGGGCACCCGGGGCGGTGCGCGCGGGCCGCGGCACTCGGGGGGCGCTCGCAAGGGCGCGCGCCGCTGTGAGTGCGCCCCTCGCGCTCCGTCCGCCGCTCGGCTCCGCCATGCGGTGGTGCCTGCCGGCGCTGTGCACCAGCAGACCGGGGGCGAAGGGGCGCAGGACGAGTGCGTCGAGGCCGGGTGTGTGACGCAGTTCCGGATACGACGTGGTCAGCAGTTGCCCGATCCTGTCGAGTCGGAAGCCGTCCACCTTCTCGGTCGACATCCGGCCGCCGACGTAAGGGGCGGCCTCCAGGACAACGGTCGTTACACCGGCGCTGGTCAGCTGGTGGGCGGCCGACAGTCCCGCGACCCCGGCTCCCACGATGACGACATCCGCATGGTGCGCAGGCTCTGGCACGTGCTCCTCCCGGAGGTTGCGCGGCTCGCTCGACTGCTGGGGAGCCTTATGCCCTCACGAGGGCGGTGGAATCCCCGAGTTCCGGTCGAGGGTAGGAGCGTGGACGGCCGCTGGGAGTCGCGCACGGACCGGGCATGGTCGCACGGTGGTCGCACGGCCGTGCGGGCGCGCTCGGGGCGTCAGGCCAGCGCGGCCCTGATGGCGTCCTCGATGCCGGGGTGGGTGAACCCGAACCCGGACTCCGTGAGGCGGGTGGGCAGGACGCGCTGGCTGCCGAGGACGTCCCCGGCCATCTCGCCGAGGACGACCCGCAGGGCGGGCGCGGGCGCGGGGAACGGCGTCGGACGGCGCAGCACCCGGCCCATCGTCGCCGTCACCTCGCGGTTGGTGACCGGCTCCGGAGCCGTCAGGTTGAACGGCCCCGACAGGTCGTCCCGCGCGAGCAGATGCCGCATCGCCGCCACCTCGTCGTAGAGCGCGATGAAGCTCCAGTACTGCCGGCCGTTCCCGAGCCGCCCGCCGAGGCCCGCCTTGAAGAGCGGGAACATCCGCCCCCAGGCTCCGCCCTCGCGCGCGACCACCAGGCCGGTGCGCGTGAACACCGTGCGCACGCCCGCGTCCTGGGCCGCGGCGGCCGCCTGCTCCCACGCCACGCACATCGACGGCAGGAACCCCTCCCCAGGAGGAGCCGTCTCGTCCACCGCGCGCTGACCGGTGTCTCCGTAGTAGCCGATCGCGCTGCCGTTCAGGAACACCCGGGGCGGCTCGTCGAGGGCCGCCACGGCTTCCGCGAGCGTCCGGGTGCCGAGCACCCTGCTGTCGCGCAGCTCGCGCTTGTACGCGTCGTTCCAGCGCCGGTCGCCGATCCCGGCGCCCGCCAGGTTCACGACGGCGTCACAGCCCGCGAGCCCGGCGGCGTCGACGTACCCCTCCTTGGGGTCCCAGCGCACCTCGTCCTTCGCCCGCGGAGCCCGGCGCACGAGCCGGACCACCTCGTGGCCGTCCTCGGACAGCGAGCGCGTGAGCGCGGAGCCGATGAGGCCGGAGGCGCCGGACACGGCGACGCGGCGCGGCTCGTGCGGGGGCTCCGCCGGGTCCGCCCGGTTCGCCCGGGTCAGCGGGTCCGTCGACTCCGGGGGTGACGCGTGCTGCTCCATGGGGCCATCCTGCCGTGAAAGGGACGATCGTGCTGTCGTACGCCCGCCGTACAGTGGCGCTCATGCAGCAGTCGTACATACGCACCGCGCGGGCCGACGACGACGCCGCCCTGGCCCGCATGGACCGCGCGAACTGGTCCACGGTGCACTCCGTGCAGCCACGTCCGCAGCCTCCCTACGAGCCGTTCTTCTCCGAACGCTTCGGCCCCCGCGACCACTTGGTCGCCGAACTCGACGGGCACGTCGTCGGCTACATCAGGCTCGGGTTCCCCACCCCGCTCGCCGTGAACGCGCACGTGCGCCAGATCCTGGGATTCGTTGTCGCCGAGGAGGCGCGCGGCAAGGGCGTGGGGCGCGCGCTGCTCCAGGCCGTGGTGGCGGAGGCGCGCCGCCAGGGCGCGCGCCGCATCACGCTGCGCGTGCTCGGGCACAACACGGCGGCGCGCGCGCTCTACGAGTCCGAGAAGTTCGTGACCGAGGGCGTGCTGCCCGGCGAGTTCCTCCTGGACGGCCGGTACGTGGACGACGTCCTGATGGGCCGCTCGCTCTGACACCGGGCCGCCCCGACCCGGGCGGCCGGCCTCCCGGAGCGCCCGGTCCGCCACACCTGACGGCCCGGCCCGGCGTGCGCCCACCACGCGCGCGTAGGAGCGTGGACACGTCCTCCGCCGAGCGTGGACACGCGGGCCGCGCGAGGACGCGTCCTGCGCGGGCGTGGGCACGTCCTCGGGCCCGCGGGAAGGAGCGTCGATGATCAGGGCTGCGGCCAGGCGGCGCAGCGCCCGGGACGCGGGCTGGCCCCGTGGCGCGCCGACGCCTCCTTGGGCGCGCTGGCCCGCGCCGGTGCTCCTGGTCCTGACGTGCGTCGTCCAGCTCGTGACCCCCAGGACGCTGGACCTCAGCTTCCTGCTCGCCGCCGTGCCGCCGCTCGCCGCCCTCGCCTACGGGCCCGCGGCCACCGCGCTCCTGGGCGGCATCGTCCTGCTGCTGCTCTCCCTGCCGCACTTCGACCTGGGGCACCCAGGGACGAGCGACGCCGCGACCGTCGCCTTCGTGGCGGTGCTCAGCGTGCTCTTCTCCTGGGTGCGCAGCCGCCGCGACGCCCAGCTCGTCACCGTCCGCACGGTCGCCGAGGCGGCCCAGTTCGCGGTCCTTCCGCCGCTGCCGGAACGCGTGGGCCCGGTGCGCTGCGCGGGCCTGTACCGGGCGGCGCAGCGCGGCACCCTGGTCGGCGGTGACCTCTTCGACGTACGCAGGGGGCCCTGCGGAGTGCGGGCCCTGGTCGGCGACGTGCAGGGGCACGGGCTCGCGGCCGTCGGGACCGTCGCGGCGCTGCTCGGGGCCTTCCGGGAGGCGGTGCTCGACCAGGGCGACCTGGAGGGTGTCGCCGCCCGCCTCGACCGGCGCCTCGTCATCGACTCCGAGGACGCCGAACACGGTGAGCCCGGCGAGCTCTTCGCCACCGCCGTCCTCCTGGAGTTCGGCGCCACGGCCGGAGAACTGCGCCTGGTCTCCTGCGGTCACCCGCCGCCCCTGCTGCTGCGCGACGGCGCGGTCACCGAACTCGACGTCACGCCGGGACCGCCCCTCGGCCTCGGGATCGCTGGGGTCGTGCCGCCCGAGCCGGTCGTCGTCGGCCTCGAACCCGGCGACTGGCTGGTGACCGTCACGGACGGCGTGACCGAGGCGCGGGACACGTCCGGGGCCTTCTATCCGCTGGTGGAGCGGCTGCCCGCGTTCTTCGAGGCGCAGCGGCACGACCCGGCCGCCTTCACGGACGCGATCTGGAGGGATCTGGTCCGTTTCTCCGGTGGGGTACGGGACGACGTGGCGCTGTTGGTGTTCGTGGTGCTGGAGGAGGGGGCGGGGGAGAGGGCTGCGGCAGGGGCGTAGAGGGGAGGAGAGGGCTGTGGTGGGGCGTAGAAGGGAGGGGTGGGGGAGGAGAGGGCCGTGGCCGGGGCGTAGAGGAAGGGGCCGGGGTGCGGAGAGGCGGGAGCGAGCCTCCGGCAGCCGTCCGCCTCACTTCTCCAGGAGCCGGAGGCCGCCCGTCAGTTCGCGCAGGCAGCGGACCGCCAGTTCCGCGGGGGAGCCGGGGCCGCGCGGCGGGTCGTCCGTGGCGGCCCAGGTCTCCATGGCGATCCGGATGGCGTCGGTGGCCGCCGCGGCGGCGAGCCGCACCTCGAGCCCGTCGGCACCCTCGCCCACGAGCCGGGCCAGCACGGGGACCAGCTGCTCCTCGGACTCCTGGTTCACCCGGTACCAGACCGCGCGCAGGGCCGGGTCGTCCTGAGCGGCGCGGAGCAGGCCGCGGGTCCACTCCAGGGCCTCGTCGGTCCGGGCGTCCGTGGGGGTGAGGGCCTCGGCGATGGAGCGTTCGAGCGCGGTCGGCACGGCGGCGTCCAGGTCCGCGAGGCGGGCCCGCCACTGGGCGGCGCCCCCGGCGAGGAGCGGCGCGACCGCGTCCTGCTTGTTGCGGAAGTAGCGGTAGAAGGTGCGCAGCGCCACGCCCGCACGGTGCGCGATCTCCTCGGCGGTGGTGCCGTCCGGGCCGCGCTCGGCGAAGAGTTCGGCGGCGGCGCGGGCGATGTCGAGCTGCGTGGCCGCCTTGCGGCGCTCGGTCAGCGAGGGGCGGGTCGGCTGCGGCGCTCGCGTGGGCTGCGGCGGTTGGGTGCTCACGTTCGAAGCCTACGCGGGACACCGCCGGAATTCACAAAATGACGCTATGGCAAAACGTGCCATGAGGGCGTACATTGAAATCAGTTGGACCGTGCCGGACCCGCAGCGGGTCCGGCTGTCCGAGGCTGATCGGAGAGACCCATGAACCTGACGCGTTACGCGGACCGCCGCGCCCTCGTCACCGGCGGCGGCTCGGGCATCGGCCAGGCCACCGTGCTTCGCCTGCTCGCGGAGGGCGGCAGAGTGGTGGCCGCCGACGTCAGCGAGGCGGGCCTGAAGGACACCGAGCAGAAGGCGGGCGCCGACGCGGTCCGGCTGACGACGCTCGTGGTCGACGTGGCGGACGAGTCATCGGTGCGCGCGGGCGTGGCCGCCGCCGTCTCCGCGCTCGGCGGCCTGGACGTGCTGGTGAACGCGGCGGGCGTGCTGCGGTCCTCGCACACGCACGAGACCAGCCTCGAATCCTTCGAGCAGGTGCTCAGGATCAATCTGACCGGCACGTTCCTGATGATCCGCGAGGCCGTCCCGGCACTCCTCGAAGGCGAGGACGCGGCCGTGGTCAACTTCAGCTCCACGTCGGCGGCGTTCGCCCATCCGTACATGGCGGCGTACGCGGCCAGCAAGGGCGGCATCCAGTCCATGACCCACGCCCTGGCGAGCGAGTACGCGAAGCGGGGCATCCGCTTCACCGCCGTCCAGCCCGGCTCCATCTCCAGCGGCATGACCGACGGCAGCGGCGCCAGCGGGCAGAGCCGCGGCCCCGGCCTGCCCGAGGACGCGGACCTGAGCCTGTTCGTGAAGCTGACCCCGGCGCTCGGTCAGGGCTTCGCGGCCCCCGAGACGGTCGCGTCCGTCGTCGCGATGCTCGCGTCCGAGGACGGCGGGTTCATCACGGGCACGGAGATACGGGTGGACGGGGGCACGCACTTCTGAGCCCTCGGACGAGGCGGCGGGCCGCACGGGCCGCCGGGGGACGGCCTGCGGGGGACGGTGTCCACGCAGGCGCGCCAGGCCCGGCGTCAGCGTGCCGCGAACCGCTCCCACAGCTTCGGGTAGCGCTCGGCGAGCGCGCGGTCGTCCTCGAAGTCGATCGGGGAGCCCTCCGGCTCCGGAGGGGCGGGCGCGATGCCGAGGTCGGGGGCGACCACGCCGGTCATCCGCTCGTAGGCCTCGTCGGCGGCGTAGCCCAGCTCCTCGCCGTCGCCGTCGATCTCGTCGTCGAAGTCGTCGAGGAGTTCCGCCAGCGAGTCCGGGTCGTGCACGGCGCCCTCGAAGACCTCCCGGCCCTGCCCGATCAGCCAGCACCGGAAGTAGTCGAAGGCATCGTCGCTCGCCCCGTCGAGAACGATCCAGGCGGCGCCCCACAGATCCCAGCGATAGGCGCGGTTGTAGCGGGCCTCGAAGTGCCGCGCGAAGTCCAGGACGGCGTCCGGGTCGTACTCGAGGAGCTTGTCGATGACCAGCTCGGCCTGGTCCTCGGGGTCGCCCTCGGCGGCCTCGCGGGTGCTGTCCACGATCTCCCAGAACTCCGTCTCGTCCATCACGGGTCAAGCATCGGTCCTGGGCGGTGGGGGCGCACGCGGAGTGCGCCGGAATGCGGCTGTGTCGTTATGTGTGCACATGCCCGTGGAAAGACCGACAGGAGATGTCGGCTTTCGCTGCGAGGCTCCGTCCATGGAGAACACACAGCAGTCGGCACACCGGGCGAGCGGAGCGGAGAGCGCAGTGACGAAGCCGGAATCCGAGGGGACCGGGACGACGGGCAAGGACCGGAACCTGACCGGGAAGATCGCGCTGGTGGCGGGGGCCACGCGGGGGGCAGGGCGGGCCATGGCGGTGGAGCTGGGCCGTGCGGGAGCGACCGTGTACGTGACGGGGCGGACGACACGGCAGCACACGAGCGAGGTCGGCCGGACCCAGGAGACCATCGAGGGCACGGCGGAACTGGTCAGCGCTGCGGGCACCGAGGCGGGCACGGGTGGCACGGGCATCGCGGTGCCGACGGACCACCTCGACCCCGAGCAGGTGCGTTCCCTGGTCGAGCGGATCGAGCGGGAGCAGGGCCGCCTCGACATCCTGGTCAACGACATCTGGGGAGGTGACGTGCATGTCGAGGGGGACAAGAAGATGTGGGAGCACGACCTGGAGAAGGGCCTCAGGATCCTCCGCCTGGGCATGGAGACGCACATCGTCACCAGCCGCTTCGCACTGCCGCTCCTGATCCGCAACGCCGGCGGCCTCGTCGTCGAGGTGACCGACGGCACCGAGGAGTACAACCAGCGCTACCGCAAGCCGTTCTACTACGACCTGGCGAAGGCGGCCCCGCTGCGCATGGCCCGTGCGCTCGCGGAGGAGGTGGAGGAGTACGGCTGCACGGCGCTGTGCCTGACGCCGGGCTGGCTGCGCTCGGAGGCGATGCTCGACACGTACTTCAAGGTCACCGAGGACGACTGGATGGCGGGCACGAAGCAGAACCCGCACTTCGCGATCTCCGAGACACCGACGTTCGTGGGCCGGGCCCTGGTCGCCCTCGCCACCGACCCCGACGTGGCGCGGTGGAACGGCGCGTCCCTGTCCAGCGGCGGCCTCGCCAAGGAGTACGGCTTCACGGACGTGGACGGTTCCGCCCCGGACGCGTGGCGGTACATCACGGAGGTGGACCAGGAGAGCGAGGAGGCGGATGTGACCGGCTACCGCTAGAGCGGGCGGCGGGGAGGGGAGCCCTCGGCGGGGCGGCTAGCGGTAGAGGGCGGCCATGCGGGTCGCCGTCGCGGCGAGGCGGTCCCGCAGCTCCGGCGGCCCGAGGACCTCGGCCTCCGGGCCCAGCGTGAGGAGTTGTGAGTAGGCGACCACGGTGGACTCGACGGGCAGGGTGATGGTGACCCAGCCCCGCTCGTCGGGTTCGGCGTCCGCCAGGGCCTCGTGGGCAGCGGCGCGGTTGGTGACGTAGGGGAGCTGCCGGGCGCCGTCGGGGGACAGGCGCAGGACGGCTTGGTCGCGCAGGATGGCGCGGGCGAACTGGGCGGCACGCTCCTCCCAGAACCCGGGCAGGTCGAAGTCCTCGTCGCGCACGAAGCGGCTCTCGCCGTGGGGTTCGACGGAGGTGAAGCGGTCGATGCGGTAGACCCGGTAGGAGCCGGAGCCGGAGGTGGGATCGGAGCCGGAGGTGGGGTCGGGGACGCGGGCGCACAGGTACCAGACGCCGGCCTTCAGGACGAGGCCGTAGGGCTCCAGTTCGCGGGCGACCTCGGAGTCCTGGCGGCGGTAGCGGGCGATGAGGCGCCGGTCGTCCCACACGGCGTCAGCGACGGCGGGCAGCAGGGCCGGGGCCGGGGTCTCCTTGAACCAGCCCGGGGCGTCCAGGTGGAAGCGCTGGGCGGCGCTCTGGGAGGCGTCGCGCAAAGAGGGGAGCAGAGCGGCGGAGACCTTCAGGCGGGCTGCGGACGCGGCGTCCTCCAGGCCCATCTCGCGCAGCGCGCCCGGTACTCCGGACAGGAACAGGGCCTCGGCCTCGCTGCGGGCGAGCCCCGTCAGGCGGGTCCGGTACCCCCCGATGAGGCGGTAGCCGCCCGTCCGGCCCCGGTCCGCGTACACCGGCACACCCGCCTCCGACAGCGCCTGCGCGTCCCGCGTGATGGTGCGCTCCGAGACCTCCAGCTCCTCCGCGAGTTCGGCGGCGGTCATGGAGGCCCGCGACTGAAGCAGGAGCACCATCTTGATGAGCCGGGCAGCACGCATGCCCCCATGATGCCGCGCGCCCTCACGTGACGGCGCCCGGCACCGGGACTGAGGGGCTCGACCGGCGCAGCCCAGGGGGCGACCGGGGTCCGACAGCAGCGGGCGGGCGGGCGAACCGCCGCGGAGCGGCGGGGAAACGGCTGCCGCGGCGCCCACGCAAGAACGGGGCCCCGTCACCCTGACGGAGCCCCACCCTGCGCAATCCTGCGTACCCGAGCCGGAGGCTTCCCCCCGGTTACAGGCCGTACTTGGCCCGAGTCACAGGCCGTATTCGGCTTACAGGCCGTACTTGGCCCGAGCCTCCTTCACCGCCGCCGCAGGCACCTCGCCGCGCGAGGCGAGGCGGGCGAGCGCGGCCACGACGATCGACTCCGCGTCGACACCGAAGTGGCGGCGGGCCGCGTCACGCGTGTCGGACAGGCCGAACCCGTCGGCGCCGAGCGAGGAGTAGTCCTGCTCGACCCACTGGGCGATCTGGTCCGGGACCTGGCGCATGTAGTCGGAGACCGCGAGGACGGGGCCCTCGGCACCCTGCAGCGCCTGGCGCACGTACGGCACCCGCTCCTCGCCGCGCAGCAGCGCCGCGTCCGCCTCCAGGGCGTCGCGCCGCAGCTCGGTCCAGGAGGTCGCGGACCACACGTCGGCGGCCACGCCCCACTCCTCGGCGAGCATCTTCTGGGCGGCGAGCACCCAGTGGATGGCCGTACCGGAGCCGAGGAGCTGGATCCGCGCGGCGTTGGCGGCGGGCGAGAGCCCGGCCGTCTCCGCAGTGTTGAAGCGGTACAGGCCCTTCACGATGCCCTCGTCGACACCCGCGGGCTTCGCGGGCTGCGGCATGGGCTCGTTGTAGACGGTCAGGTAGTAGAAGACGTCCTTGTCCTCGCCCGGGGCCCCCTCGCCGTACATCCGGCGCAGACCCTCCTTGACGATCGCGCCGATCTCGTAGGCGAACGCGGGGTCGTAGGACAGGGCGGCCGGGTTCGTCGCGGCGATCACCGGCGAGTGGCCGTCGGCGTGCTGCAGACCCTCACCGGTCAGCGTCGTGCGGCCGGCGGTGGCGCCGATGAGGAAGCCGCGGCCGAGCTGGTCGCCGAGCTGCCACATCTGGTCGGCGGTCCGCTGCCAGCCGAACATCGAGTAGAAGATGTAGAAGGGGATCATCGCCTCGCCGTGCGTCGCGTACGACGACGAAGCGGCGATGAAGTCCGCCATGGAACCGGCCTCGGTGATGCCCTCGTTGAGGATCTGGCCGTTCTTGGCTTCCTTGTAGTACATGAGCTGGTCGCGGTCGACCGGCTCGTACGTCTGGCCCTTCGGCGAGTAGATGCCGAGCGAGGGGAACAGCGACTCCATGCCGAAGGTGCGCGCCTCGTCCGGGACGATCGGCACCCAGCGCTTGCCGGTCTCCTTGTCGCGTACGAGGTCCTTGACGAGCCGTACGAGCGCCATGGTCGTCGCCACCGACTGCGAGCCCGAGCCCTTGTCGAAGGCCGCGAAGGCCTTGTCGGCGGGGGCGGGCAGCGGCGCGAGCGCGTGCGTGCGGCGGGCCGGGGCCGGGCCGCCGAGGGCCGCGCGGCGCTCCTGGAGGTAGCGGACCTCGGGGGAGTCCGCGCCGGGGTGGCCGTAGGGCACGACCCCGTCCACGAACTGGCTGTCGCTGATGGGGAGTTCGAGAAGGTCCCGCATGTTCTTGAACTCGTCAGTCGTGAGCTTCTTCATCTGGTGGTTCGCGTTCTTCGACGCGAAGCCCTCACCGAGGGTGAAGCCCTTGACGGTCTGCGCCAGGATGACGGTCGGCGCGCCCTTGTGGGACAGCGCGGCCTTGTACGCGGCGTAGACCTTGCGCGGCTCGTGGCCGCCGCGGGAGAGGTGGAAGCACTCCAGGATCTTGTCGTCGGACAGCAGCTTCGCCATCTCGACGAGCGCCGGGTCCGACCCGAAGAAGTCCTGGCGGATGTAGGCGGCGTCGCGGGTCTGGTACGTCTGGACCTGCGCGTCCGGCACCTCGCGGAGGCGGCGGACCAGCGCACCGGTGGTGTCGAGCGCGAACAGCTCGTCCCAGGCGTTGCCCCACAGCGACTTCACGACGTTCCAGCCGGCGCCGCGGAACTGGGCCTCGAGCTCCTGCACGATCTTGAAGTTGGCGCGCACCGGGCCGTCGAGGCGCTGCAGGTTGCAGTTGATGACGAAGGTGAGGTTGTCGAGCTCCTCACGCGCGGCCAGTGCGAGGGCCGCCGTCGACTCCGGCTCGTCCATCTCGCCGTCGCCCAGGAACGCCCACACGTGCGAGGACGAGACGTCCTTGATGCCGCGGTTGGTGAGGTACCGGTTGAAGCGGGCCTGGTAGATCGCGGAGAGCGGGCCGAGGCCCATCGACACGGTCGGGAACTCCCACAGCCAGGGCAGCCGCCGCGGGTGCGGGTAGGACGGCAGGCCGTCGCCGCCCGCCTCCTGGCGGAAGTTGTCGAGCTGCGTCTCGTTCAGGCGGCCGTCGAGGAAGGCGCGGGCGTAGATGCCGGGGGAGGCGTGGCCCTGGATGTAGAGCTGGTCGCCGGAGCCGGGAGAGCTCTGGGATTCCTTGCCGTGGAAGAAGTGGTTGAAGCCGGTCTCGTAGAGCCAGGCCGCCGAGGCGAAGGTGGCGATGTGGCCGCCGACGCCGTACTTGGAGCCCCGGGTGACCATCGCGGCCGCGTTCCAGCGGTTCCACGCGGTGATGCGGGCCTCCATCGCCTCGTCGCCGTCGATGGCGGGCTCGGCGGAGGTCGGGATGGTGTTGACGTAGTCCGTCTCAAGAAGCTTGGGCAGGGCCAGGCCCGCGCCCTCGGCGCGCTCCAGCGTGCGGCGCATCAGGTACGCGGCACGGTGCGGCCCGGCCGCCTTGGTCACGGCGTCCAGGGAGGCCTGCCATTCGGCGGTCTCCTCCGGGTCGCGGTCCGGGAGCTGGTCGAGCTCGCTCGGCTGGATGCGGGGGTCGGTCATGACGCCGCCTTCCTGAGTCGGACGGGGTGCCCGTGCCCGAGTCGGGCGGGGTCCCTAAACGGAAAGGGTCGGGGGTGCCCTTGGTCTTTGGCAGGACAGGGCGAGGACCCTGGTGAGGGCCCGTCGTCGACTGTAAGCCCGCGATCGATGATCGATCAAAGTCTTGAAGGGAAAACTTCCTCAGATCGACAAAAGTGGGCACAGGGTGCCGCTTCAGAGGGCACGGAGTGCCTTCAAATCGAAGGGTTTACGCAGGTGGGGCGACGTATGAGCAGTCGCACCGGAGAATGAGCGGGCCATGGTCACAGTGCCCGTCCGGCCCCTGCCCGACGCCCGTGCGGCACAGGTCCGAGACGCCCGTGAGACACGGGTCCGGCGTCCGTGAGGCACGTGTCCGGCGCCCGTGAGACACGCGTCCGGCGCCCGTCAGGCCCGGGGCGCGCAGCCGAGCACATGGGCCTTCACCAGCTCCGCGATCGCCGGGTCACGCCGACGGAAGGCCGAGACGAGAGCCTCGTGCTCCTCCGCGTACGACTGCTGGACCGTGCCGAGCCACCGGATGGACAGCGCCGTGAAGACCTCGATGCCGAGCCCCTCCCAGGTGTGCAGGAGCACGGAGTTGTGCGCGGCACGCACCAGCTCGCGGTGGAAGCCGACGGTGTGCCGCACCTGCCCGGTGCCGTCGGAGGCCCTGTCGGCCTCGTACAGCGCCGCGACATGGGGTTCGAGCGCCGAGCAGTCCTCGGCGAGCCGCTCGGCGGCCAGTTCGGCGGCGATGGCCTCAAGACCGGCCCGGACGGGGTAGCTCTCCTCCAGGTCGGCGGCGGTCAAGTTCCGTACCCGTACGCCCTTGTTGGGCGCGGACTCGATCAGGCGGAGCGACTCCAGCTCCCGCAGCGCCTCCCGCACGGGCGTCTGGCTGACCTCAAGCTCGACGGCGATCCGGCGCTCCACGATCCGCTCGCCCGGCTTCCAGCGCCCGCTCACGATGCCTTCCACGATGTGCTCGCGGATCTGTTCGCGCAGCGAGTGAACGACGGGCGCGGTCATGGGGGCTCCTAAATACAGGGCAACGACCTCTAGACAATACGGCCGCGCCCCCGCCCGGAAACCTCCGGACGGGGGCGTACTCGCTGATGAGACGAGTGTTACAGCCGTATGCGGGCGACTACAGGCCGAGCTCGACCTCGAACTCGCCGGCCTCCAGGATGGCCTTGACCGTCGTCAGGTAGCGGGCGGCGTCGGCGCCGTCCACCAGACGGTGGTCGTAGGAGAGCGTCACGTACGTCATGTCCCGCACCGCGATGGTCTCGCCGAGGTCGGGGTGGTTGATGACGACCGGGCGCTTGACGGTGGCGCCGATGCCCAGGATGCCGACCTGGTTCGGGGGCACGATGATCGTGTCGAACAGGGCGCCGCGCGAGCCGGTGTTGGAGATGGTGAAGGTCGCACCGGACAGCTCGTCCGGCGTGATCTTGCTCGCCCGGACCTTGTTGGCCAGGTCGGCGGTCGCCTTGGCGATGCCGGCCAGGTTCAGGTCACCGGCGCCCTTGATGACCGGCGTCATCAGACCCTTCTCGGAGTCCACGGCGATGCCGATGTTCTCCGAGTCGAAGTACGTGATGGTGCCCTCGTCCTCGTTGATGCGGGCGTTGACGACCGGGTGGGCCTTCAGCGCCTGCGCCGCCGCCTTGACGAAGAACGGCATCGGGGACAGCTTGACGCCCTCACGGGCGGCGAAGGAGTCCTTGGCCTTGGCACGGAGCTTCATCAGCTTCGTGATGTCGACCTCGACGACGCTGGAGAGCTGCGCCTGGCCGTGCAGCGCCTTCATCATGTTGTCGCCGATGACCTTGCGCATGCGGGTCATCTTGACCGTCTGGCCGCGCAGCGGGGACGCCTCGATGACCGGGGCCTTCGACGCGGACGCCGGAGCGGCGGCAGGGGCGGCGGCCGGAGCCGGAGCCGCGGCCTTCGCGGCCTCGGCGGCGGCGAGCACGTCCTGCTTGCGGATGCGGCCACCGACGCCGCTGCCCTTGACCGAGCCCAGGTCGACGCCGTTCTCCGAGGCGAGCTTGCGCACCAGCGGGGTGACGTACGCGCCGTCGTCGGCCGGGGTGACCGGGGCGGGGGCGGCGGGGGCGGCGGGCTGCGCCGGAGCGGCCGGGGCCGCGGGCTGCGCCGGCGCCGGGGCGGCAGCGGCGGGCTGCGCGGGGGCGGCCGGAGCAGCGGGGGCGGCCGGAGCAGCCGGCGCGGCGGGGGCCGCGGGAGCCGCGGGGGCGGCCGGAGCCGGAGGGGCGGCCGGAGCCTCGGCGGGAGCGGCCGGGGCGGCAGCCGGAGCGGCGGCGGGCGCCGCACCCGGCGCACCGATGACGGCGAGCTTGGCGCCGACCTCGGCGGTCTCGTCCTCACCGACGACGATCTCGAGCAGCACGCCCGCGACCGGCGACGGAATCTCGGTGTCGACCTTGTCCGTGGAGACCTCGAGGAGGGGCTCGTCGGCCGAGACCTCCTCGCCGACCTCCTTCAGCCAGCGGGTGACGGTGCCCTCGGTGACGGACTCGCCGAGCGCGGGCAGGGTGACCTCGGTGCCCTCGGCGGCACCGCCGGCCGGGGCGGCGGACGCCTCGGCGGGGGCGGCGGCCGGAGCGGCCGGGGCCTCGGCCGCGGGGGCCGGGGCGGGCTCGGCGGCGGGAGCGGGCTCGGCGGCGGGGGCCGGGGCCTCGGCAGGCGCGCCGGACCCGTCGTCGATGACGGCCAGCTCGGCGCCGACCTCGACGGTCTCGTCCTCGGCGACCTTGATGGAGGCGAGCACGCCGGCGGCGGGGGAGGGGATCTCGGTGTCGACCTTGTCGGTCGAGACCTCGAGCAGCGGCTCGTCGGCCTCGACGCGCTCGCCCTCGGCCTTCAGCCAGCGGGTGACAGTGCCTTCAGTGACGCTCTCACCGAGCGCCGGAAGGGTTACGGAAACCGACATGGTTTCTGTTGCTCCTTAACTACGTACGTATGTGGTCGTCGCGCCCGTGTGACTGAAGGCTCAGTCGTGGGAGTGCAGCGGCTTGCCGGCGAGGGCGAGATGGGCCTCGCCGAGCGCCTCGTTCTGCGTCGGGTGGGCGTGGATGAGCTGGGCCACCTCGGCGGGCAGCGCTTCCCAGTTGTAGACCAGCTGGGCCTCGCCCACCTGCTCACCCATGCGGTCGCCGACCATGTGGACGCCGACCACGGCACCGTCCTTGACCTGGACGAGCTTGATCTCGCCCGCGGTCTTGAGGATCTTGCTCTTGCCGTTGCCCGCGAGGTTGTACTTCAGAGCGACGACCTTGTCCGCGCCGTAGACCTCCTTGGCCTTGGCCTCGGTGATGCCCACGGAGGCGACCTCGGGGTGGCAGTACGTCACCCGGGGCACGCCGTCGTAGTCGATCGGGACGGTCTTGAGACCGGCCAGACGCTCCGCCACCAGGATGCCCTCGGCGAAGCCGACGTGCGCGAGCTGGAGCGTCGGGACCAGGTCGCCGACGGCCGAGATCGTCGGCACGTTCGTCTGCATGTACTCGTCGACCAGGACGTAGCCGCGGTCCATCGCGACGCCCTGCTCCTCGTACCCGAGGCCCTGCGAGACCGGGCCGCGGCCGATCGCGACGAGCAGCACCTCGGCCTCGAAGGTCTTGCCGTCGGCGAGGGTGACGCGCACGCCGCTCTCGGTGTACTCGGCCTTGTCGAAGAAGGTGCCGAGGTTGAACTTGATGCCGCGCTTGCGGAAGGCGCGCTCAAGAAGCTTGGAGCTGTTCTCGTCCTCGACCGGCACCAGGTGCTTGAGGCCCTCGATGACCGTGACGTCGGTGCCGAAGGACTTCCAGGCGGAGGCGAACTCGACGCCGATGACGCCGCCGCCGAGGATGATCGCCGACTCCGGGACGCGGTCGAGGACCAGCGCGTGGTCGGAGGAGATGATGCGGTTGCCGTCGATCTCCAGGCCGGGCAGGGACTTCGGCACGGAGCCGGTCGCCAGCAGGATGTGGCGGCCCTGGATGCGCTGGCCGTTCACGTCCACGGAGGTCGGGGACGACAGGCGGCCCTCGCCCTCGATGTAGGTGACCTTGCGGGAGGCGACCAGGCCCTGCAGGCCCTTGTACAGGCCGGCGATCACGTCGTCCTTGTACTTGTGGACGCCCTTGATGTCGATGCCCTCGAAGGTGGCCTTGACGCCGAACTGGGCGGCCTCGCGCGCCTGGTCGGCGATCTCGCCGGCGTGCAGCAGCGCCTTCGTGGGGATGCAGCCGTTGTGCAGGCAGGTGCCGCCGAGCTTGTTCTTCTCGATCAGTGCGACGTCGAGACCCAGCTGCGAGGCGCGCAGGGCCGCGGCGTAACCGCCACTTCCACCGCCGAGGATCACTAGGTCGAAAACGGTGCTGGCGTCGTTCGCCACGTCACGTCCTCCATGCATGTGCGCCGTGCGCCGGACCCCTGTCTAGCCGGGGACGACCGGTCGGTCGGCTGGTATACGGCCGCTCTTCTTCGGCCCTGTGGTGGGGGCCCTGTCCTGCCGAGAACCCATCTTCGCACTTGTCGGCGACAGGCGGGACGCCGGGCCGGGCGATGGGACGGCCGATCGCCCGTCGAGAGGGTCAGGACCACGTGTGGACACGCGGATTTCATTCACAGCGAAATCCGTACGTCCTTGCGTACGCGCATCGGACATCGTCCCGCGCGCACTCATGGGTATGGCCCCGGAGCCGAGGCTTCCGGGGCCGTACCCAGCGGAATCAGCCGAGGTCGCCCGCGGCGGTGCGCTCGGCGAGGCGCACCAGGGTGCGGACGGCGGAGCCGGTGCCGCCCTTCGGGGTGTAGCCGAAGGGAGCGGCCTCGTTGTAGGCGGGGCCCGCGATGTCCAGGTGGGCCCAGGTGATGCCCTCGCCGACGAACTCCCGCAGGAAGAGTCCGGCGACCAGGCCGCCGCCCATGCGCTCGCCCATGTTGGCGATGTCGGCGGTGGGGGAGTCCATGCCCTTGAGCAGGTGCTCCGGCAGCGGCATCGGCCAGGAGGGCTCGCCGACCTCCTCCGCGATCTCGTGCACCGAGGTCCGGAAGGCGTCGTCGTTGGCCATGATGCCGAAGGTGCGGCCGCCCAGGGCCATCATCATGGCGCCGGTCAGGGTCGCCACGTCGACGATCGCGTCGGGCTTGTCCTCGGAGGCCTTGGCGATGGCGTCGGCCAGGACCAGGCGGCCCTCGGCGTCGGTGTTGAGCACCTCGACGGTCTTGCCGCTGTACATCCGCAGGACGTCGCCGGGTCGGGTGGCGGAGCCGGACGGCATGTTCTCGGCGAGCGCGAGCCAGCCGGTGACGTTGACCTCCAGACCCAGGCGGGCGGCGGCGATCACGGCCGCGAACACGGCGGCGGCGCCGCTCATGTCGCACTTCATGGTCTCGTTGTGCCCGGCGGGCTTCAGCGAGATGCCGCCCGAGTCGTACGTGATGCCCTTGCCGATGAAGGCGAGGTGCTTCTTCGCCTTCGACGAGGTGTAGGAGAGCTTCACGAGGCGCGGCGGGGCGTCCGAGCCCACGCCGACGCCGAGGATGCCGCCGAAGCCGCCCTTGGCGAGCGCCTTCTCGTCCAGGACCTGGATCTTGACGCCGTGCTCCTTGGCGGCGGCGGTGGCGACCGCCGCGAAGGCCTCCGGGTTCAGGTCGTTCGGCGGGGTGTTGATCAGGTCACGGGCGCGGTTGAGCTCCTCGGTGACGGCGGTCGCGCGCTCCACGGCGGCCTTGTGGGCCTTGTCGCGCGGCTTGGCGCCGAGCAGGGCGACCTCGGCGAGCGGCGCCTTGGCGCCCTTGTTGTCGTCCGCCTTGCCCTTGCCCTTGCCCTTGGCGGCCTTGGTGTCCTTGCCGTTGCCCTTGTAGGCGTCGAAGGAGTAGGCGCCGAGCAGCGCGCCCTCCGCGACGGCGCCCGTGTCGGCCGCGTCGGCGATCGGCAGGGCGAAGCCCGCCTTCTTGGTGCCCGCGAGGGCACGGGCGGCGGCGCCGGCCGCGCGACGCAGGGCGTCGGCGTCGTACGCCGAGTCCTTCTCGGGGACCGCGCCGAGGCCGACTGCCAGGACGACCGGCGCCTTGAAGCCGGACGGCGCGGGCAGCTTCGTCACCTCGCCCTCGCCGCCGGAGGCGCCGAGGGTCTCCAGGACGGACGCGAGCTTGCCGTCGTACGCCTTGTCCACGGACTCGGCGCCAAGAGCCACGACCGGCCCCTTGGCGCCCTTCGCGACACCGACGACGATCGCGTCGGCACGCAGGCCGGACGCGGCGGCGGTGCTGAGAGTCAGAGCAGTCACGGTGCTGAAGTCCCTCTTTCATAGGAGGTTTCGATGAAGTCTTGCGGGCTTTTGGGTGGTAAGCCCGTCGCGAGCCTACGCCCGTAAGTGTTGCGGTGCGCCTCACTGTGCGTGTTGGCCGAGGGCGAGCACAAGGAGGACGGTGGTGACGGTGGTTTCGGCGAGTCCTCCGAAGACATCGCCGGTGACGCCGCCGAAGCGCCGCACACAGTGCCGCAGGAGCAGCCCGGCGGCGGCGCAGCCGACCACGACGGCGGCCGCGTTGTGCGCGATCGCGGGCGCCCCGCCCGGCACTCCCGCCACGCCCGCCGCAGCCGTGGTGGCGGCGAGGACGGCCACCGCCGCGGGCGTGGGGACGGTCTCGGCGACGGCGGCGCCCAGGCCCTCGGGGCGGGCCGCGGGGACGCCGGTGCGGGCGGCCAGGGTGAGGGCGAGGCGGGCCGCGGTGGCGGCGACGACGGTGGCGGTCGCGCCGTGCGCCCAGCTCTCGTCGTACAGCTCGGCGAGTGCCGCGACCTGGGCGAGCAGCGTCAGGACGAGGGTGATGACGCCGAACGGGCCGATGTCGGACCGCTTCATGACGCGCAGCGCGTCCTCGGCCGCCTTGCCGCTGCCGAGCCCGTCGGCGGTGTCGGCGAGGCCGTCCAGGTGCAGCCCCCGGGTGGCCGCCGCGGGCACGGCGACGGCGGCGACGGACGCGAGCAGCGGGCTCGCGCCGAGGGCCAGCAGGGCCGACCCCGCGGCGGCCGCGCCGAGCCCCACGACCAGGCCCGCGAGCGGGGCGCACAGCATGCCCGCGCGGGCGGCGTCCCGGTCCCACCTGCGGACGTGGACGGGGATCACGGTGAGCGTCCCGAAGGCGAACCGGAGGCCGTCGGCGGGGGTGGGTCTGGGCATTCGGCGAGGTTACCCGGGGCGCTCGCGCCCGGCAGGGGCGGGCGGGGGCGCCCCGCGACACCACCGGCAGCCGCTCCCGCCTGCGAAAGCGGCAGGCGAACCGGAAGATGGGCCCATGGACGACTGGTGGCACCGGAACATCGTGGAGCCGGGGAAGCTGCCGCTGTTGCTCGCCCTGGTCGCCTTCGTGGGCTCCTTCCTGGTCACCCGGACCATCACCCGCCTCATCCGCGCCGGGAAGGGACCGTTCCGGAACATCAGCACGGGCGACGTCCACATCCACCACGTCGTACCGGGCATCTTCCTGATGCTGGTGGGCGGCTTCTGGGCGGTCGCCGCCGGGCGGCACAGCTTCGGGTCGATGTGCGCCGCCGTCATCTTCGGCGTCGGCGCGGGCCTGGTCCTGGACGAGTTCGCGCTGATCCTGCACCTGGACGACGTGTACTGGAGCGAGCAGGGCCGCAAGAGCGTGGAGGTCGTGGTCCTCACGACGGCCCTGGTCGTCCTCATCCTGACCGGATTCAGCCCGCTCGGCGTGAACGAGCTCTCCGCCGACGAGCGCCACGACCGCGTCGCGTTCGCCCTGAACATCACCCTGAACTGCGGCTTCGCCGTGATCGCGCTGGCCAAGGGCAAGCTGCGTACGGCCCTGATCGGGATGGTGGTGCCGTTCGTCGCGCTGGTCGGCGCGGTCCGCCTGGCCCGGCCGGGATCGGCGTGGGCGCGGCGGTTCTACCGCAACCGGCCGCGCGCCCGGGCCCGCGCGGGCCTGCGCGCGTTCCGCCACGACCGCCGCTGGACCGGTCCGCGGCGCCGCTTTCAGGACCTCATCGGCGGCAAGCCGGACCCCGAGCCGCGCTCCCGCTGACGCACCCGCGCCACCACCTCGACGACCACGGTCGCCACCACGACCCCGGCGATCGCCGCCAGGTGCTCCTTGCCCGCGAGGTTGTTCTTGATGAGCACCTCGACGATCATCAGGACGATCACCAGGGCCCCCGTGGCGTACGCCCGGTAGCGCCAGCACACGTACACCGCGAGCCCCACGACCGCCGCCGAGGGGCCGGTGTCGACCACCTGCGCGTCGGACGCGGGAAGACCGATCCAGTGGTCGGGGCCCAGCTCGATGCCGAGGCGCGCGTACAGGGTGCCGCCGAGCGTGGCCGCGTACCCGATGAGGAGCGTGCGCCACCAGCCGAGGCAGCACTCCGCGATGCCGAAGACCAGCAGGATCTGCGCGAGCGCGCCCCACACCGGCAGGTCGAGGGCGGGCACGAAGAGTGAGAGCGGGGTGCGCAGCAGGGACAGCCACAGCGGGTCCTCGGCCCGGACGCAGCCGATGTTCTGGACGAACTGGTAGCCCCAGGACTGGTTCTGGACGTACTGGAACGCCGCCGTCAGACAGACGGCGGCCAGCGTCATGGGGATCGCGCGCAGGCGCCGGGCGACAAGTCTGCCCCGGACCGTGCTGTACAGCGGGCCCCACTCGGTGCGGGCCAGCCGGGACAGGGTGCTCATCGTCGGGACTCCAGATGTGTGCGGTGCAGCCATTTCGGCAGTCCCGGCGCCTCCAGAAAACCTTCGGCGCGAGCGGACGCGATGCCGATGCGCAGCAGGTCGCCGCTCTTCTCGAAGAGGAGGAAGCGGGGTTCCCAGATGGGCCGGTACTTGGCGTTGGCGCGATACAGCGACTCGATCTGCCACCACCGGGAGAAGAAGCTGAGCAGCGAGCGCCACAGCCGGAGCACCGGGCCCGCGCCTAGCCGTGAGCCACGCTCGAAGACCGACCTGAACATCGCGAAGTTCAGTGACACCTGCGTGATCTGGATCTCCGCCGCGCGCTGGAGCAGCTCGATGACCATGAACTCCATCAGGCCGTTCTCGGAGTCGCGGTCGCGCCGCATCAGGTCGAGCGAGAGGCCGTGCGGTCCCCACGGCACGAACGAGAGCACCGCCCGCAGCTCCCCCTCGCCGTCCCGGCACTCCAGCATCACGCACTCGCCGTCCGCCGGGTCGCCGAGCCGCCCGAGCGCCATGGAGAAGCCCCGCTCGGTGGCGCCGTCGCGCCAGTCGTCGGCGCGCTCCAGGAGGTGGGCCATCTCGTCGGCGGGGATGTCGTGGTGGCGGCGGATGCGGACCTCGTAACCGGCGCGCTTGACGCGGTTGTAGGCCTGCCGGACGGTGCGCATGGCCCGGCCCTCCAGCGTGAACTCCTGGATCTCCACGATCGCCTCGTCACCCAGCTCGAGGGCGTCCAGGCCGTGCCGGGCGTAGATGGTGCCCGCCTCCTCGCTCGCGCCCATCACGGCCGGGGTCCAGCCGTGCGCGCGGGCCTCGGCGAGCCAGGGCTCGATCGCCCCCGGCCAGGCCTCGGGGTCGCCGATGGGGTCGCCGGAGGCCAGGGAGACCCCGCTCACCACCCGGTACGCGACCGCGGCCTTGCCCGTCGGCGACCACACCACGCTCTTCTCGCGGCGCAGCGCGAAGTAGCCGAGCGAGTCGCGCTCGCCGTGCCGGTCGAGCAGGGCCCGCAATCGCTCCTCGTCGTCCTCCGAGAGCGGGTCGACGGCCCGGCGGGAGCGGAACGCGGCGTACAGGACGGCGCACAGGAGGACCGTGCTCAGGACGTTGATGGTGACGTTGACCCAGCCCGGCGTGGAGATCCCGGCGAACCGGGCGTCGTCGGCGGCCAGCGACACCAGGCGCATCGTGCCGTAGCGCCAGCGGTCGAGGAACGTCGAGCGGTAGTCGTCGTGGGCGTGGTTGGTGACGGTCACGAGGAACGCGGCGAACAGGGACGTCACCAGGAGCCCGCCGACGGCGACCACCGCCGCGAGCTTGGGGTTCGAGCGGTCGCCGACGGCGTAGAACTCGCGGCGGCCGACGAGGAGGGCGGCGACGAACAGCGCGGTGAGGCCGAGCGAGATCCAGTTCTGCGCGTACTGCCTGATCTCCGGGAAGCACATCGCGAAGGCGAACAGGAGCAGGAAGAGGCCGCTCAGAACGAGGTTGAGGATCCATGCGGCCCGTTTCCTGCGCCGCATGGTGATCGCCAGGAACATCGTGAAGACGCCGGAGGCGAAGCCCGCGGTGAGCAGGTACGGGGTGAAGTAGTTCTCGGTGTTGTGGCGCCGCAGGTCCTGGCCGAGGGAGACCCACACGGCGCTGAGGAAGTTCACGAACGTGACGGCCCGCAGATACCAGACGGCCACGGCGGCCCCGCGCCGCGAGGTCACCGTGGACGTCCGGAGCCGCTGTTCGCCCGCCCGCTGTTCGCCCGCCCGTTCTTCCCCTGCCCGTTCTTCTCCCATGAAACGGGATCTTATGGGGCGTTGTGGTGTGATATGCGGTCAGCGCGACGGGCTGCCACGGCAGTCGGGGCCGCGCCGGGGCTAGTCGGTGGGCCCGCCCTCCGCCTTGTCGGCCTCGGCGGCGGCGTTGTCGGCCTCGCCCGCCGCCTTGTCGGCCTCGGCGGATTCTCCGGACTCGGCGGCTGCCATGGGCAGTTCGGCCGACAGGGCCGCCGCGGCCCGCACCACCGGCACCGCGAGGAGGGCGCCCACGCCCTCGCCGACCTTCACGCCGTGCGCGAGCAGGGGTTCGAGCGCCATCCGGTCCAGGGCCTTGGCCTGCGCAGGCTCCCCGCTGTCGTGCGCGGCGAGCCACCAGTCCGGCGCCCGGAACGCCACCCGCTGGGCCACCAGCGCCGCGGCCGCCGACACGACCCCGTCCAGGATCACCGGCGTGCGCCGCACCGCGCACTGCAACAGGAACCCCGTCATCGCCGCGACATCGGCACCGCCCACCGTCGCGAGCAGTTCCAGCTGGTCGCCGAGGACCGGCCGGGCCCGCCGCAGCGCGTCCCGCACCGCCGCGCACTTGCGCATCCACGCGAGGTCGTCGATCGGCGCCCCGCCCCGCCCGGTGACGACGGAGGCGTCCGTGCCGCAGAGCGCGGCGATCAGCGTGGCCGCGGGCGTCGTGCCGCCGACGCTGATGTCGCCGAGCACGACCAGGTCCGTGCCGGAGTCGGCCTCCTCGTCGGCCAGCGCGACGCCCGCGGCGACGGCACGCTCGGCCTCCTTCTGCGTCAGCGCGTCCTCGATGTCGACGCGTCCGGAGCCGCGTCGCACCCGGTGCCCCGCGACCTCGGCGGGCAACGACCCGGGATCGCAGTCCAGGGCCATGTCGACGACCCGCACGGGTACGTCGAGCTGCCGCGCGAGCACGGCCGCCGGGCTCGCTCCGCTCAGCACGGCGCGCACGAGATCGGCCGCGCCGCCCGCCGCCCGCGCGGAGACGCCGAGCTCGGCCACTCCGTGATCGCCCGCGAAGAGCACCGCACGAGGCCGCTCGATCGGCTTGACCGGCACCGCGCCCTGCGCCGCCGACAGCCATTCCGCGAGGTCGTCGAGGCGGCCCAGCGCGCCGGGCGGCACGGCCTGGCGCTCCCTGCGCTCTTCGGCGTCCCGGCGCACCCCGCCGTCGGGCCGCTCGATCAGGTCGGTGAAGTCGTCGAGAATCAGCGAGCTCATTCGGCGAACAGTACCGGCGGACCGTGCCGCGCGCGTGAACGGGCCCGGAGGCCCGGGCCACGGGCGAGGCCGACGTGACGCTCCGTCAGCCCGCCCCCGCGGTGCCCACCCCGTGCCCGGTTACGCCATGCGACGCAGGCGCGCCCCAGCGTCGTTGAATCCCCGCAACCTGTCCCTTACGTTCCGAATGTCCCGCATGTATCGCATGGTCGTACCGCCGGCCGTCCCTCCGGCGCGCTGTCGCCCCGCGCGAGCGTCCCGCGGGCCGGAAGCGTCCGGGAGTACGTCATGGACCTCGCCCAGCAGCCCACCGAACCCCGCTCCGCCTGCCTCGCCCGCATCGCCGACGGCACCGCCCGGTTCCACGAACCCCGGCGCGAGGACTGCCCCTGGTGCGGCTCGACCCGTCTGCGCGTGCGGCTGCGCACCGCCGACCTGATCCAGCGCAAGCCGGGCGGCTTCACCCTGGAGCGGTGCGACGACTGCGCCCACACCTTCCAGAACCCCCGCCTCACCGCCGACGGCCTCGACTTCTACCGCCTCGGCTCGGTCCGCCACGACCTCGGCCACCGGGACCACTGGCGCCAGGACCTGTGCCACGGGCTCACCGGCGGCGCCCCGGCGCTCCTGGCCCGGGCCGGGGCCGGCCGCGCCCGGCGGCTCGCCGGGGTCCGCGCGCTGAGCCGCATCGACGAGCCCGAGAGCTGGCTCGACGTGGGCACCGGCCGCGGCCGCTTCCCTGAGGCCGCCAGGGACGTGCTGCCGTACACGGCCTTCGACGGACTCGACACCGACCCGGGCCTCGCCGAGGGCGTGCGGCGCGGACGCATCGAGGAGGCCCACCGCGGCCGCCTCACCGACCTGGCCGAGCGCATCGCAGGGCGCTACGACGTGCTCAGCATGATCCACTACCTGCAACGCCGCCCCGACCCGCGCGCGGAACTCGCGGCGGCCCGCACCGTGCTGCGCCCCGGCGGCCACCTGCTGATCGAGGCCCCGGACCCCGAGTGCCGCTCGGCCCGGCTGCTCGGCAAGTGGTGGGCGTCCTACCGCCAGCCGCGCCACCCGCACTTCGTGCCGCTCACCAACCTCTGCCGGGAACTGGACGAGCTCGGCTTCACCGTCGTCGACGTCGACCGCCGCACCCCGCACGTCCCGTCCGACCTGACCACGGCCTGCGCGCTCGTCCTCAACCGGCTCCTGCCCGAGGCAGACCGCCCCTGGCGCACCCGCGCGCCGAGCGCCCTGCACCAGCGCCTGCGCCGCACGGCCTGGCACGCGGCCACCCCCCTGCTCGCCCTCGCGTACGCGGCGGACCTGCTGCTCGCGCCCCTGCTGACGCGCACGGGAGGCGGGAACACATACCGGGTGATCGCGCGCCGGCAGGCGGACGGGTGAGGCGGGAGGGCGCCGCCCCGTAAGCCCGCCCGCACCGCACCGGGCACCCCCGCCCCGTTCAGCCCCGCCCCGGGCTCATCCCGCCCCGGTCACCCCCGCAGCGTCAGCGACTGCCCCGCCACCACCAGCAGCACATGCTCGCACTCGGTGGCGAACGCGGCGTTGAGGCGGCCGAGTTCGTCGCGGTAGCGGCGGCCGGAGGCGGTCGCGGGGACGATGCCCGAGCCGACCTCGTTGGACACCGCGACGACGACCCGGCGCGTGCCGCGCACCGCGTCCGTGAGCTCCGTGACCCGCTTGCGCAGCGACCGTTCCCCGCCGCCCGCCCACTCGGCGTCGTCCCAGGCGTTCACCTCGTCCATGGCGTGCGTCAGCCACAGCGAGAGACAGTCGACGAGCAGCGGCGGCCCCGGCTCCATGAGCAGCGGTACGAGATCGCAGGTCTCCGTGGTCCGCCAGGAACCGGGACGCCGCTCGCGGTGCGCCCGCACCCGCTCCGCCCACTCGCCGTCCCCGCCCCGGGTACCGCCCGTGGCCACGTACAGCACGTCCGGGAAGGCCTCCAGGCGCCGCTCCGCCTCGACCGACTTGCCCGAGCGGGCCCCACCCAGGATCAGGGTGCGGCGCGGCAGGTCGGGCACGTCCTCGTAGGCGCCGACGGTCAGCGTCGTGCCGTCGGGCACGGCCCGCGCCCCGGCCGCCGCGAGCCGCCGCGTCAGCTCCGCACCGGCGGGCGCCCCGTGCCCGATGTGCACGGCCACGACGTCCGTCGTCGGGGTCACGCCCCCGGCCGCGCGCAGCCGGGCCAGGCCGTCGGGGCGGCCGACGACGTCCGCGACGACCATCTCGTACGCGACCTGCTCCGCGGGGAAGCCGGCGGGCGCCGCGCCCGGCGGCAGGTACAGGAGCCGGTCGCCGTCGGGCCCGGTCACCTCGTAGCCGGTGCCGGGCGCGTCCGTCGCCACCGCGCGCACCCGGTGCCCGGTCAGGAGCGCGAGCTCACGGCCGTCCGGCACCCGCCCCGGCTGCGGAAGCCCGGCGGGCACCTCCACGGCGGGCCCGTCGTGCGGGTGCGAGAGCAGCACCTGGCGCACCCCGCCGAGGGAGTGTCCGGCGCGGGCGGCGGCGAAGGCGGCGCCGGGCGTGAGGTCGAGCAGCAGGACGCCGTCGACGAGCAGCGCCGTGGCGGCCCGCGCCGCGTCGCCGAGCGCGGTCGCGCACACGGCGCAGGGGCAGCCGGGGTACGGCAGCCCTTCGGGGGCTCCGGTGCCGAGCAGAGTCAGTTCCACAGGAAGATCCTCCCGCGTCGCCCCCGGCGCCGCGCGCCCGGCTAGGCTTCAAGCGGCTCCGGCTCCCGCTCCGGGCGGCTGCCGGGACACCCACTGGACCTCGGGAGGCTGACATGGCGGCATGGACGTGGCGGTTCGAGAAGGCGGACGGGACGGAGGTCCAGCCTGCCGTGCAGCCCGAGGAGTTCACCACCCAGGGAGACGCGGAGACCTGGCTCGGCGAGCACTGGAAGGACCTGAGCGAGGGCGGCGCGGACCAGGTCACCCTCTTCGAGGACACCACGGAGATCTACGGCCCGATGAGCCTGCACGCCCAGGACGCGGGCAGCGCCCAGGGCTGACGGACTTCGGCGGGGGCGGCGCGCTCGCGTCGCCCCCGCCCGCCGTCCGGGCCCCGTCCGGCGGAGCGAGCGCCCGCCGAGGACGCCGTACGGCTACATCTCGCCGAGCGTGACCTCGGCCGTCCGCTCGTCCCCGTCCCGTACGTACGTCACCCGCTCCTTGGCGCCCGGCTCCACCGCCGCGAGCGTCTCGGAGAGCGAGGTGACGGTGGTGATGGGGGTGCCGCCGAGGTCGGTGATGATGTCACCGGGCTCGAGGCCCGCCTCGGCCGCGGCGCCGCCGTCCTGCACCTCGACGAGCGCGACGCCCGCGGGGCGGTAGTCGTCGCCGAGCACGGTGCGGGCGGTGACGCCGAGCGCGGCCCGGCCCGAGTCGGTGACCCGGCCGCTCTTCACGATCTGCCCGGCCACCGTCTTGACCATGGACGAGGGGATCGCGAAGCCGATGCCGGGAGCCGCGCCGTCGCCCATGTCCGGGTCGGTCGCGGCGAGCGTCGGGATGCCGATGACCGAGCCGTCGAGGTCGACGAGGGCGCCACCGCTGTTGCCCGGGTTGATCGCGGCCGACGTCTGCACCATGTTGGCGATCGTCGCGCCGGTGCCGCCGTCCTGGCGGCCCTCGCTGACCGTACGTCCGGTCGCCGAGACGATGCCCTGGGTGACGCTCGACGACAGGCCGAGCGGCGAGCCCATGGCGAGCACGATCGTGCCGACGTCGACCTTCGTGGAGTCGCCGAACTTCGCGGCCTTCAGCCCGCTCGGCACCTTGTCCAGCTTGATCACGGCGAGGTCCTGCTCCGGGTACGCCGACACCAGCTTCGCCTCGAGCGGCTGCTCGCCGGTGGCCGTGGTCACCCGGAACGCCTTCTCCTCGCCCACGACATGGGCGTTGGTGACGATGTGCCCCTTGTCGTCGTAGACCACCCCGGAGCCGAGGCTGTCGGACGCGTCGATCTGCACGACCGACGGCAGCACGTCCTTGATCACCTTCTGGTAGTCGTCCTGAAGGTCGCTCGCGGCGGCGGGCGCCGCCTGTGTGGTCGACCGGTCCACCTCGTCCGCCCGGTCGCCGTCCCCGCCGCCGGAACACCCGGCGACGAGGACGACCAGGACGGCGGTGGCGGGAAGCAGCGGGACGCGGGTGCGCGGCAGTCTCATGGTCCGAGTCTCGGCCGGGCCCGGCGCCCCGTCCTGCGGGGAGCGTCCGAACAGGGGGCCGCCGGTCCGGCGGCCCCCAGGGGCTCCGTACCTCGGTACGAGGCGTCAGTCCCGCCCGCCGCACAGGTGCAGCATCGCCGCCACCCGCCGGTAGGGATCCGTGCGCCCGGCGCGGGTCTCGGCGGTGAGCAGTGCCTCAAGGCCGGGGCCGGCGGCCGGTATGTCGGTGGCCTCGGAGAACACCCCGACCCCGTACCAGGCGACCAGCGGTGCCGCGATGCCCGCGAGGGACTGCCCGACGGCGTCGAGGCGGTGCGCGCGGACCTCGGCGCCGCTCTCGTCGCGGTAGGTGTCGGAGCCGAAGGCCGCGAGCGCGCCGGACCAGTCGGCCCGCAGCCCGGGGCGCATGGCGAGGGCGTCGGCGTTGCGCACCACCAGGGACAGCAGTCCGCCGGGCGCGAGCACCCGGCCGAGCCCGGCGAGGAGCGCGTCGGGCTCGTCGACGTGCATCAGGCCACCGTGGCACAGCACGACGTCGAAGCTCCCCGGCAGGAAGTGCACGCCGGTGTCCCGCGCGTCGCCCTCGACGACCCGCATCCGCGACCGGATGCCCTCGGGCTCCGCGGCCACCTCCGCGCGCACGGCGGCCAGGGCGTCCGCGTCCTGCTCGACGCCCGTCACCTCGTGCCCGCCGCGGGCCAGACGCAGCGCCTGCGCCCCGCGCCCCATGCCGACGTCGAGGACGCGAAGGCGCTTGCCCAGCGGGAACCGCGCCACTATCCGCTCGTCCAGCTGGCGGCCGACCAGCTCGTTCCTGACGGCCGTGCCCGCGCGGTCGGGGCTCGCGCCCCGGTCCTCGCTCAGGACCGGCCCCCGCGCTTGCCCTGCGGCTTCGGCAGCCGCAGCCGGCGCATCTGGAGGCTGCGCATCAGGGCGTACGCGACGGCGCCCTTCTTGTTCTCGTCCGGGAAGCGCTCGTTCAGGCGCTTCTTGAGCCGGATCGCCGTGGCGACGGAGTCGACCACGATCAGGACGATCACGAAGAGCCACAGGAGCAGCGCGATGTTCTGCAGCTGCGGGACGCGGACCATGCTCAGGACGAGGATGATCACGGCCATCGGCAGGAAGAACTCGGCGACGCAGAACCGCGAGTCCACGAACTCACGTGCGTACTTGCGCACCGGACCCTTGTCACGCGCGGGCAGATACCGCTCGTCGCCGCTGGCCAGCGCCTCGCGCTGCTTGGCCATCGCGGCGCGGCGCTCGTCGCGCTGGCGCTTGGCTGCCTCCTTGCGCGTCGTCGGCGTGTTCATCACGCTGCGGCGCTGGGACTGGGCCAGGGCACGCTTGGGGGTGGGGCGGCCCTTGGGGGCCTGCGGGTCTCGGGGCGCGGACGGAGAGTCGGTCACCGGGGCCTTGGCTGCCGGGGCCTTCTCGTCCTTGGATCGGCTACGGAACACAAAGCCCAAGGGTACGGGGTAGTCAAGGGGCGCGGGGCCGAAGGCCCCTCTTTGCCAGGGTGGTGGTGGGAGACCGGCGGGCATGGACCGCCGTTGCGTGGGGAACGATCCCGCAACACCGGACGTCTTGATTATGTGGCTAAGGGGCCTTGCGGGGCGGTTTCCCCAGGGGCGCACCTACTCCTTGCGCCGGAGAGTCGGGCAGTGCAGTCGTCCTTGGGGATGAGCGCATCCGCTCGCGAACAGTGCGGTAATGGATACAGACCCCGTACCGTGGGTTCTGTTGCAGTAGCTGGAGCTGGAAGTCCGTCAGAAGGGGGCGCGCGAAGCCCATGAGCGGTGTCATGAAGCGTATGGGGATGATCTTCCGCGCGAAGGCGAACAAGGCCCTTGACCGGGCCGAGGACCCGCGCGAAACCCTCGATTACTCGTACCAGAAGCAGCTGGAGCTGTTGCAGAAGGTGCGCCGCGGCGTCGCCGACGTGGCGACCTCCCGCAAGCGCCTCGAGCTGCAGCTGAATCAGCTCCAGAAGCAGTCCTCCACCCTGGAGGACCAGGGCCGCAAGGCCCTCGCGCTCGGCCGTGAGGACCTGGCCCGCGAGGCCCTGTCCCGCCGCGCCGCCCTCCAGCAGCAGGTCAGCGACCTGGAGGTACAGCACCAGACGCTCCAGGGCGAGGAGGAGAAGCTCACTCTCGCGGCCCAGCGCCTGCAGGCCAAGGTGGACGCCTTCCGCACGAAGAAGGAGACCATCAAGGCGACGTACACCGCCGCCGAGGCCCAGACCCGCATCGGCGAGGCCTTCTCCGGCATCTCCGAGGAGATGGGCGATGTCGGCATGGCGATCCAGCGCGCCGAGGACAAGACCGCGACGCTCCAGGCGCGAGCCGGCGCGATCGACGAACTTCTCGCCTCCGGCGCCCTCGACGACTCCTCCGGCCTGGCCAAGGACGACATCCAGTCCGAGCTCGACCGGCTCTCCGGTGGTACGGATGTAGAGCTGGAGCTGCAGCGCATGAAGGCCGAGCTGGCCGGCGGCTCCAGCACGTCGCAGCAGGCCATCGAGGGCGGTCAGGGTCAGAGCCAGCAGCTGCAGCCGCGGGACACCCCGCGCTTCGACAAGCAGTGACGCTCGGGCCGTTTCCGAACCGCGCACGTCCGAGGAGGGCGTCATGATCGTACGGATCATGGGGGAGGGACAGGTGAAGCTGGCCGACAGCCACTTCACCGAGTTGAACAAGCTGGACGACGAGCTGCTCGAAGAGATGGAGAGCGGCGACGAGTCCGGCTTCCGCAGGACGCTGCACGCGCTCCTGGACAAGGTGCGGGAGCTGGGCGAGCCACTGCCCGACGACGCCCTGGAGCCGTCCGAGCTGATCCTCCCCGCGCCCGACGCGACCCTGGACGAGGTCCGCTCCATGCTCTCCGACGACGGACTCATCCCGGGCTAGCCCCGGGGTGGTCGGAGGGCCAGGACCAGGACCGGCCGAGCACGGGGCGACGGCCGGTCCGGGGCGTGCCACGGCATGCCCCGCCCCCGCAGGGACCAGGCGTGTCAACGGGTCGCGTCAACGCCCGGCCAGGGAATCCCCTTTCCGTTCCCTCCGTCTGAGCGGCCCCGTACCGTTTAGTACGTGACCAACTTTGAACGGTGCCGCGGCTGGGCCAGAACGCACCCGTTGGCCGTCGACGCGGTCCTCGCCGCCGTCGCCCTCGTCTGCATGGTCATCGGCTCCTTCGCCGAGCCCTATGGGGAGCACGGTTCCACCTGGAACGTCCACGCCCCGGGCAATCTGAGCCTCACCCTCATGGGCCTCGGCGCCGCCACCCTTGTCCTCCGCCGCCGCGCCCCCTGGACCGTGCTCGCGGCCACCTGCGGCTTCTCCATCGTGGAACTGGTGACCAGCGGCCCGCGCGCCCCCGTCGTGATGTGCGCCGTCATCGCCCTGTACACGGTCGCCGCCACCACCAACCGCCCCACCACCTGGCGCATCGGCCTGGTCACGATGGCGGGCCTGACCGGCGTCGCCATGCTCGCGGGCCCCTTGCCCTGGTACGCGCAGGAGAACCTCGGCATCTTCGCCTGGACCGGCATGGCCGCGGCCGCCGGTGACGCCGTCCGCAGCCGCCGCGCCTTCGTCGACGCCATCAGGGAGCGGGCCGAGCGCGCGGAACGCACCCGCGAGGAGGAGGCCCGGCGCCGGGTGGCGGAGGAGCGGCTGCGCATCGCCCGCGATCTGCACGACGTGGTCGCCCACCACATCGCCCTGGTCAACGTGCAGGCCGGGGTCGCCGCGCACGTCATGGACAAGCGGCCCGACCAGGCCAAGGAGGCGCTCGCCCACGTCCGCGACGCCAGCCGCTCCGCGCTCGGTGAACTGCGCGCCACCGTCGGCCTGCTGCGCCAGACCGGTGACCCCGAGGCCCCCACCGAGCCGGCCCCGGGCCTCGGCCGCCTCGACGACCTCGTCGACACCTTCCGCAACGCGGGCCTGCCCGTGGAGGTGGCCCGCGGCGACGCCGACCTGTCGCCCCCGGCCGCCGTCGACCTGGCCGCGTACCGCATCATCCAGGAAGCCCTCACCAACGTGCAGAAGCACGCGGGGGAGCACGCCAAGGCCGAGGTCAGCGTCGTGCGGGTGGGGCCGAACCTGGAGATCACCGTCCTGGACGACGGCGCCGGTGAGGACGCCCAGGCCGTCGACGACCCGGACCGCGGCGGCGGGCACGGCCTCCTCGGCATGCGCGAGCGCGTCAGTGCCCTCGGCGGGAGGTGCAGCGCGGGGCCCCGGTACGGAGGTGGTTTCCGGGTACATGCGATCCTGCCCGTCACGACCGCGAAACAGGGCGACCGGGGTCAGACTCCGGTCAAGGGAGGGACGACCGCGTGACGATCCGGGTGCTGCTCGCCGACGACCAGGCGCTGTTGCGCAGCGCGTTCAAGGTCCTCGTCGACTCCGAGCCCGACATGGAGGTCGTCGGCGAGGCCTCCGACGGCGCGCAGGCGGTGCGGCTCGCGAAGTCCGAGTCGGCCGACGTCGTCCTGATGGACATCCGGATGCCCGGCACGGACGGCCTGGCCGCGACCCGGATGATCAGCGACGATCCGGCGATGTCCCACGTACGTGTGGTGATGCTGACCACCTTCGAGGTCGACGAGTACGTCGTGCAGTCGCTGCGGGCCGGGGCCTCGGGCTTCCTCGGCAAGGGCGCGGAGCCGGACGAACTGCTCGGCGCCATCCGGATCGCGGCGGCGGGCGAGGCGCTGCTCTCGCCCACGGCGACGAAGGGCCTGATCGCCAGGTTCCTCGCGCAGGGCGAGGGCTCCGACGGGGACGCGCCCGCCCGCAGCGAGCGCCTCGACGCGCTCACGGGCCGGGAGCGGGAGGTCCTGGTGCAGGTCGCGGGCGGTCACTCGAACGACGAGATCGCCGAACGTCTTGAGGTCAGCCCGCTCACGGTGAAGACCCATGTGAACCGCGCGATGGCCAAGCTCGGCGCCCGCGACCGGGCCCAACTCGTCGTCATCGCCTACGAGTCGGGCCTGGTGCGGCCGCGGGGCGAGTGAGCTACGGCAGCGCCAGCATCCGCTCCAGGGCGAGCTTCGCGAACTGCTCGGTCTCGCGGTCGACCTCGATGCGGTTGACGAGCTTGCCGTCGGCGAGGGACTCCAGGGTCCACACCAGGTGCGGCAGGTCGATGCGGTTCATGGTCGAGCAGAAGCAGACCGTCTTGTCGAGGAAGACGATCTCCTTGTCCTCGGCGGCGAAGCGGTTCGCGAGGCGCCGCACCAGGTTCAGTTCGGTGCCTATCGCCCACTTCGATCCTGCCGGGGCCGCCTCCAGGGTCTTGATGATGTGCTCGGTGGAGCCCACGTAGTCCGCGGCGGCCACGACCTCGTGCTTGCACTCGGGGTGGACGAGCACGTTCACGCCGGGGATGCGGGCCCGCACGTCCTCGACCGACTCCAGCGAGAAGCGCCCGTGCACCGAGCAGTGGCCGCGCCAGAGGATCATCTTCGCGTCCCGCAGCTGCTCGGCGGTCAGGCCGCCGTTCGGCTTGTGGGGGTTGTAGACGACGCAGTCCTCCAGGGACATGCCCATGTCGCGGACGGCGGTGTTGCGGCCGAGGTGCTGGTCGGGCAGGAAGAGGACCTTGCCGGTCGTGGCGTCGACCTGCTCGAAGGCCCACTCCAGGGCCCGCTTCGCGTTCGACGACGTACAGATCGTGCCGCCGTGCTTGCCCGTGAACGCCTTGATGTCGGCGGAGGAGTTCATGTACGAGACGGGGATCACCTGCTCGGCGATGCCTGCCTCGGTCAGCACGTCCCAGCACTCGGCGACCTGCTCGGCCGTCGCCATGTCGGCCATCGAGCAGCCCGCGGCCAGGTCCGGGAGCACCACCTTCTGCTCGTCGCCGGTCAGGATGTCGGCGGATTCGGCCATGAAGTGCACACCGCAGAAGACGATGTACTCGGCCTCCGGGCGAGCGGCCGCGTCCCGGGCCAGCTTGAAGGAGTCACCGGTGACGTCGGCGAACTGGATGACCTCGTCGCGCTGGTAGTGGTGGCCGAGCACGAAGACCTTGTCGCCGAGCCGCTCCTTGGCGGCGCGGGCGCGCTCCACCAGACCGGGGTCCGAGGGCGAGGGCAGGTCGCCGGGGCACTCCACGCCGCGCTCGCTGCGGGGGTCGGCCTCGCGGCCGAGCAGCAGCAGGGCGAGCGGGGTCGGCTGTACGTCGAGCTCGGAGCGGTCCACGGTGGACTGGGCGGTGGTCACGACACACACCCTTTCTTCTGTGATGAACGCGGCCGGGGCCGCGTCCGAAGTGGGCCGGAGGTCGGCACCACGGATCCTTTTCGTCGAATTGACGCTATCTATCATAACTGCTTCACGTCAGTTTGACGATGGCCATAGTGTCGATGTGACGCATCCCCCGTGCGGCCCTGTGTGCGAGCATGGGAATGAACACGCCGCTCCGCCGGTTGCAACCGTCGGCAAGCAGTCTCCGTACAACCCGGGAGAGAAGCAGATGTCCGTATCGGACGAGACCACCACCGTGAGCGACGGCATCCTCCTGTCCGACGCCGCCGCGGAGAAGGTCAAGGCCCTCCTTGACCAGGAAGGCCGGGACGACCTGGCGCTGCGCGTGGCCGTTCAGCCCGGTGGCTGCTCGGGCCTGCGGTACCAGCTCTTCTTCGACGAGCGCTCGCTCGACGGCGACGTCGTCAAGGAGTTCGGCAGCGTGAAGGTCGTCACCGACCGCATGAGCGCTCCGTACCTGGGCGGTGCCTCCATCGACTTCGTCGACACCATCGAGAAGCAGGGCTTCACGATCGACAACCCGAACGCCACCGGCTCCTGCGCCTGCGGCGACTCGTTCAGCTGAGCCGGTCCGCCCGCCCCGTGCGGGCGACGACCAGGCAGCACGTACGAAGGCGGCGGCTCCCCCCGAAGGGAGCCGCCGCCTTCGTCGTGCCCGGCTTCGTCTGCCCGGCTCCGTCGTGCCCGGCCGCATGGCCCAGGACCGGGCGCTACTTCTGGGGCGCCGGAGTCCCCTTGCGCGTGCCGTCGTCGCGCGGCACCGCCTTGCCGCTCTCGGTCACGACCTTCCGGTCGCCGAGCGGCGCGTCCAGCTTCACCGACAGGACGTAGGACCGCGCCATCGCGACGCACACCGTGCCCTTCTTCGTGGTCGAGGTGACCTTCACCTCGACCTGCCCGCCGCGCTCCTTCGCCGAGGCCGCGAACGTGCTGCACACCCCGTCCGTGAAGTGCAGGGTCAGGGTCCGGCCCGACGCCGTGTAACCGTCGACCTTCACGTCCTCGGTGCGGGTGTCCGGGTCACCGGGCCGCACGGTCGGCCCCTCCGAAGGGCCGATCGTGCCGGACCCACCCGGCGTCCGCAGGTACTTCGGGTGCACTGCGGGGTGCGTCACCGTGTAGGCCTCAGGGGCACCCGCGGGCTTCACCTCGAACAGCCACGACGGCACGAGCGCCGTCCGCCCGTCCACGAACTGCGCCGCGAGCCCGAACTCGGCGTCCTCGACCGCGATCGGCTGCGGCGTCGGCGGCTTCGGGGACGGCGGGCACGGGGCGTTCTCGCCGGGGGCGGGCTCGCCGGGCGCCACACCGTCCGCGCCCTGGCCCTGCCGCCTGTCGCCGCCGTCCGCGCCCCGCCCCTGCCGCGCGTCCTCGCCGTCCGCGTGCGGCACTGGCCGCGCACACCCGCCGACGCCCCCGCGCACATCGCCCCGGCCGGCCTTGTTCAGCAGGTCGAGGGCCTTGGCCGCGCCCACGACGGGGTACGTCGCGCCCTTCTCCGGCTCGGTCAGGTGACCGCTGCCGCCGACCACTTGGCCGTCGGCGCCGACCTGCACCCCCGTCGACCAGCCGTACGTCGGCAGTCCGGCCACCTCCGGGTCGGCGTTCACCACCCGCACCGCCCCCATGAGCTGGCGCGCGTCGAGCTTCGCGTCGTCCAGGCCGACGGCCTTCAGGACGGGGGCGGCGGCCTTCTTCGCGGTGGCCTCGCTGACGGCGCCGCCGGAGTCGTCGGCCGGACGGCGGTCGGGGGCCCCGGTGCTCGTACCCGTGTCGGAGCCCGTGCCCGGGCACCGCTTGCCCTTCAGGCAGTTGTCGCCGCCCGGGGCCGCGTGCCGCGTGTACGTCCACGTGCCCGGCGCCGACTTGCTCACCCGCAGCGAGGGGCCGGCGCCGTCGTTGGCGGGCCCGATCCACCAGGCCCCGTCCTTGCTGACCGGGGCGCCGGAGACGCCCAGGGCCTGCGCGAGCCGCTCCACCCGGTCCCGGGGCACGCCGTCGCGCACCTGGTGCACGGCCGCCGAGTCCGGCCCGTCGGGCAGCTCGCCCACGGCCTTGTACGTCGCGCCGTTCGGGTCGGGCTCGCCCGGCGCGATGCCTTCGGTGCCGCCGTCGGGGCCCTGGCTGCTGCGGCCGTCGCGGTCGCCCGTGTACGCGTCGAGGGTGAGCGGCGGCGGCGTGCCTCCGTCACCCGTCGCCGAGTCGCGGCCCCCGTCGCCGTCGGACGACACCGTCGCCAGATAGGCCCCGCCGCCGCCCGCGAGCAGCACCGCGGCCGCGACCGAGGCGACCATCAGCGGCGACCGCCGCCGCGGTTCGTCCTGCTGTCCGTCCTGCGTCTGCTCGCTGCTCACCGCATCGCTCCTTAGAACGCCGAGCCGTCCCTGGTCGCAGAAACCCCACCCAGAGGGTTTCGGCGTACATCGCATCCCCTCTGAAGGGGACAGCGATGGGACGCGGCGGGGGAGCGCACGGTTCCCTCAGCGCGCGCCGGGCGGCGCGGCCGGTGTCGGTGCCCGCGCTCCGGTCTCAGTGGCCGAAGTCCGGCATCCGGTCGATGACGCGGGCGGACGCGGCCGGGACCGTGACCCCGTGGATCAGCGACGGCGGCACGGGCGCGGCCACCACGGTCGGCACCACCCAGTGCGGGGCCATGCGGGCGCAGTCGCCGCGCAGCGTTTCCAGGGTCTCGGCGCGCGGCACCTCCACGGCTTCGGCGGAGTGCTGCGGAACGCTGTGCTTCGGGATGACGGCCATAACGGAACCGTATGCACCGCTACGGCGAAGAAGAAAGACCTACTATTGGGTATTTTTGGCCAGTTCAATGTTGGGTGTTCGACCGGATAGCGTTAACCGTCAACCCCTCGCCTCGCCGCAGGAGCTCTCAGCCGTGCGAATCGCAGTCACCGGCTCCATCGCCACCGACCACCTCATGACCTTCCCCGGCCGTTTCGCCGACCAGCTGGTCGCCGACCAGCTGCACACGGTCTCCCTCTCCTTTCTGGTCGATGCCCTAGACGTCCGCCGCGGCGGCGTCGCCGCGAACATCTGCTTCGGCATGGGCCAGCTCGGCACCGGCCCCGTCCTCGTCGGCGCCGCCGGCGCCGACTTCGACGAGTACCGCGCCTGGCTCGACCGGCACGGGGTGGACACCGCCTCGGTCCGTATCTCCGAGACCTTGCACACCGCCCGCTTCGTGTGCACCACGGACGCCGACCACAACCAGATCGGCTCCTTCTACACCGGCGCGATGAGCGAGGCCCGCCTCATCGAGCTGAAGACGGTCGCCGACCGGGTCGGCGGCCTCGACCTGGTCCTGATCGGCGCCGACGACCCGGAGGCGATGCTCCGCCACACGGAGGAGTGCCGCACCCGCGGGATCCCGTTCGCCGCGGACTTCTCCCAGCAGATCGCCCGCATGACCGGCGACGACATCCGCACCCTCCTGGAGGGCGCGACGTACCTCTTCTCCAACGAGTACGAGAAGGGGCTCATCGAGTCCAAGACCGGCTGGAGCAACGCCGAGATCCTGGCCAAGGTCGGCCACCGCGTCACCACCCTCGGCGCGAACGGCGTGCGCATCGAGGCCGTCGGCGAGGACCCGGTCGAGGTCGGCGTGCCCGAGGAGAAGGCCAAGGCCGACCCGACGGGCGTCGGCGACGCCTTCCGCGCCGGATTCCTCTCCGGCCTGGCCTGGGGCGTCTCGCACGAGCGCGCCGCCCAGGTCGGCTGCATGCTCGCCACCCTGGTGATCGAGACCACCGGCACCCAGGAGTACGAGCTGCAGCGCGTCGCGTTCATGGAGCGCTTCACCAAGCAGTACGGCGACGAGGCCGCGGCCGAGGTCAAGGTCCACCTGCCGTGACGGCCGCCGGGTGCGGGCACCGACCGGAGCCCGCACCCGGCACCCGCCCGGCTACACCAGCCGCCGCACCTCGTAGGCCACCCCGTCCGCCCGCTCCCGGGCCCCGACGTACTCCTGCCGCTGCGTCCAGCACCACGCCGGGATGTCCACGGCCGCGACCTCGTCGTCCGAGAGGACGGTGACCGTGCCGCCGACCCGGACCCGGGGCAGCGCCTTCGCCAGCTCGATCACGGGCAGCGGGCAGCGCTCGCCCAGGGCGTCGACGGTCAGCTCGTCCAGGGTGCCCGCCGCGGCCGTGCCGACCGGCGCGCCCAGCTTCTCGCGCACCCCGGCCACGGCGCCGGGCAGCACGTCGAGGAAGCGCTCGACCTCGGCGGCCTCGGTGCCCGGCGGCAGCGACACCCTCACATTGCCCTCGCTCACCACCCCCATCGCCGTGAGCACATGGCTCGGCGTCAGCGTGCTGCTCGTACAGGACGAACCGGACGACACCGAGAAGCCCGCCCGGTCCAGCTCGTGCAGCAGGGTCTCCCCGTCGACATAGAGACAGGAGAAGGTGACGAGGTGGGGCAGCCGCCGCACCGGATCGCCGACGACCTCCACGTCCGGCACCAGCTCGGGCACCCGCGCCCGGATCCGCTCCGTCAACTCCCGCAGCCGCGCCGCCTGCGCCACCGCCTCGGCCCGCGCCGCCCGCAGCGCCGCCGCGGCCGCCACGATCGCCGGAATGTTCTCGAAGCCGGGGGAGCGCCCCGACTCCCGCTCGTCCACCGGCCCCCGCGGCGCGAACCGCACCCCCTTGCGCACCACGAGGAGACCGACCCCGGCGGGCCCGCCCCACTTGTGGGAACTGGCGGCGAGCAGCGACCAGTCGCCGTCCACCGCACCCCAGGGCAGGGACTGCGCCGCGTCCACGAGCAGCGGCACCCCGGCCGCACGGCAGACGTCGGCGACCTCGGCCACCGGCTGCTCGGTGCCGACCTCGTGGTTGGCGGACTGCAGACACGCGAGGGCCGTGTCCTCGCGCAGCGCGTCCGCGTACGCCGCCGCCGTCACCGCGCCCGCCCGGTCCACGCCGACCTCGGTCACCGCGCCGCCCGCCGCCTCGTGCGCCGCGGCCGAATGGAGTACGGCCGAATGTTCGACCGCGGACACCGCCAGATGCCGCCCCACCCGCCGCCGTCCGGCGAGGGCGCCCGCGATGCCGTCGTGCAGGGCCCGCGTCCCCGATGGAGTGAACACCAGCTCGTCCGGCCTGCACCCCACGGCCTCGGCGGCGGCCTCCCGCGCCGCGTCGAGCAGCATCCGGGCCCGCCGCCCCTCCCGGTACAGCCGCGCCGGATCGGCCCACCCCTCGTCGAGAGAGGCCATCAGCGCCTGCCGGGCCACGGGATGAAGGGGTGCGGCGGAGGCGGCATCGAAGTAGGACACACCGCAAAACTAACGTTCGGGCCGGTGGCCCGTGCCCAAGGGGCGCGGGGAACCGCGCGACCAGCCACAGCGCACCCGCAGCCGCCGGACCCCGGTGGAACCGACCTGGAAGGCGCCCCAACCCTCCGTCAGATACCGGCCGACGGAGGGGCATCCCACCTCTTCAGGGTGACCCGCGGCGCGTTAGGCACCCTCCCCGCGCGACCCCAAATAGCGTCCAGTAGGGTTTGGTCCGCATAAACATCCAAACCCCTGCCCGACGCAGGGCGGCGACCGACCACCGAGAAGGCCGCAGCCAACAGCGCGGGCGAGACTCTCGGGAAGGCGCTACGTGAGTCCCAACGGCTCCGACCGCTCGCCGCGGCGCCCGATGCGGCGGAAGCTGCTGCAGGCATTGACTGCGGGCCTGGTCCTGGTAACCGCCACCGGTTGCACATACAAGGACTTTCCCCGCCTTGGTATGCCGACCCCGGTCACGGAGGAGGCTCCGCGGATCCTCTCCCTCTGGCAGGGCTCGTGGGCGGCTGCGCTCGCCACGGGCGTCCTGGTCTGGGGCCTGATCCTGTGGAGCATCATCTTCCACCGGCGCAGCCGCACCAAGGTGGAGGTCCCTCCGCAGACGCGTTACAACATGCCCATCGAGGCGCTGTACACGGTGGTCCCGCTCATCATCGTCTCGGTGCTCTTCTACTTCACGGCACGCGATGAGTCCAAGCTCCTGAAGCTCGACGACAAGCCCGCCCACACCATCAACGTGGTCGGCTTCCAGTGGAGCTGGGGCTTCAACTACATCGAGAACGTGAAGGGCTCCAACAAGGACAACGCCAGGACCGCCAAGGAACTGGACGCCATTCCGGACCGGTTCCGCAAGGACTTCCCGGCCAATGCCGGCGGCGTCTACCAGGTCGGTACGCCCGGCGAGCGGAACCCGCAGAACGGCAACCCCGGCCCGACCCTCTGGCTCCCCAAGGGCGAGAAGGTCCGCTTCGTACTGACTTCGCGTGACGTCATCCACTCCTTCTGGGTGGTTCCGTTCCTGATGAAGCAGGACGTCATCCCGGGTCACACCAACGCCTTCGAGGTCACTCCGAACAAGGAGGGCACCTTCATGGGCAAGTGCGCCGAGCTCTGCGGCGTCGACCACTCCCGGATGCTCTTCAACGTCAAGGTCGTCTCTCCCGAGCGCTACCAGAAGCACCTCGAGGACCTCGCGAAGAAGAACCAGACCGGTTACATCCCGGCCGGCATCGAGCAGACGGGCCACGAGAAGAACCGGGAGACGAACAACCTGTGAGCATCCTCAACGAACCCCAGGGTGCCGCGGCAGCAGCCGACTCGTACGAGGACGAGCTGCCGGTCAGGCGCAAGCAGCCGGGAAACGTCGTCATCAAGTGGCTGACCACCACTGACCACAAGACGATCGGCACGCTCTATCTGGTCACGTCGTTCGCGTTCTTCTGCATCGGCGGCGTCATGGCGCTCTTCATGCGCGCCGAGCTCGCCCGCCCGGGTACGCAGATCATGTCGAACGAGCAGTTCAACCAGGCGTTCACGATGCACGGCACGATCATGCTGCTGATGTTCGCGACGCCGCTGTTCGCGGGCTTCGCGAACTGGATCATGCCGCTCCAGATCGGCGCTCCCGACGTGGCCTTCCCGCGTCTGAACATGTTCGCCTACTGGCTGTACCTGTTCGGCTCGCTGATCGCCGTCGGCGGCTTCCTCACCCCGAACGGCGCCGCGGACTTCGGTTGGTTCGCCTACTCGCCGCTCTCGGACGCGGTCCGGTCGCCCGGCATCGGCGCCGACATGTGGATCATGGGTCTGGCCTTCTCCGGCTTCGGCACGATCCTCGGCTCGGTCAACTTCATCACCACCATCATCTGCATGCGCGCCCCCGGCATGACGATGTTCCGCATGCCGATCTTCGTGTGGAACGTGCTGCTCACCGCCGTGCTCGTGCTGCTCGCGTTCCCGGTGCTGGCCGCCGCGCTGTTCGCCCTGGAGGCGGACCGCAAATTCGGTGCCCATATCTTCGACGCGGCCAATGGCGGGGCCTTGCTGTGGCAACACCTCTTCTGGTTCTTCGGCCATCCAGAGGTGTACATCATCGCGCTGCCATTCTTCGGAATCATTTCCGAAGTCATCCCGGTCTTCTCCCGCAAGCCGATGTTCGGCTACATGGGTCTCATCGGCGCGACCATCGCCATCGCCGGTCTTTCGGTGACGGTGTGGGCGCACCACATGTACGTCACGGGCGGCGTACTCCTACCGTTCTTCTCCTTCATGACGTTCCTGATCGCCGTGCCAACAGGCGTGAAGTTCTTCAACTGGATCGGAACGATGTGGAAGGGGTCCCTGTCCTTCGAGACCCCGATGCTCTGGGCGATCGGCTTCCTGATCACCTTCACCTTCGGTGGTCTGACGGGCGTCATCCTGGCCTCGCCGCCGATGGACTTCCACGTGTCGGACTCGTACTTCGTGGTCGCGCACTTCCACTACGTCGTCTTCGGCACCGTGGTGTTCGCGATGTTCGCCGGCTTCCACTTCTGGTGGCCCAAGTTCACCGGCAAGATGCTGGACGAGCGGCTCGGCAAGATCACGTTCTGGACGCTGTTCATCGGCTTCCACGGCACGTTCCTCGTCCAGCACTGGCTGGGCGCGGAGGGCATGCCGCGCCGGTACGCGGACTACCTGGACGCCGACGGCTTCACCGCCCTGAACACGATCTCGACGATCGCCTCGTTCCTGCTCGGCCTGTCGATCCTGCCGTTCTTCTACAACATCTGGAAGACCGCCAAGTACGGCAAGAAGATCGAGGTCGACGACCCGTGGGGCTACGGCCGTTCGCTGGAGTGGGCGACGTCCTGCCCGCCGCCACGGCACAACTTCCTCACCCTGCCGCGTATTCGTAGCGAATCCCCGGCGTTCGACCTGCACCACCCGGAGATCGCCGCTCTCGACCAGCTCGAGAACGCCGGTCACGGCGAGAAGGCTCTCGCCGGCGGCAAGGAGGCCGGCAAGTGAAGATCCAGGGCAAGATGTTCATCTGGCTGAGCGTCTTCGTACTGGCCATGGCGATCGTCTATGGCTGGTGGTCGAAGGAGCCCGCCGGTACCACCGCGCTCTTCCTGGCCTTCGGCCTGTGCATCATGATCGGCTACTACCTGGCCTTCACGGCCCGGCGTGTCGACGCCTCCGCACAGGACAACACCGAGGCCGACGTCGCCGACGAGGCCGGCGAAGTGGGCTTCTTCAGCCCGCACAGCTGGCAGCCGCTCTCCCTGGCCGTCGGTGGCGCGCTCGCCTTCATGGGCGTCGTCTTCGGCTGGTGGCTGCTGTACTTCTCCGCTCCGCTGCTCCTCATCGGACTGTGGGGCTGGGTCTTCGAGTACTACCGCGGCGAGAACCAGAACCAGTAGCTCGCCCGCACCAGCGGTCCCGAGGGGCCCGGACACTCCGTCAGGAGCGTCCGGGCCCCTCGGCCGTTCGGCCGTTCGGCCTTTCGGGGGAACTCGTACGGGTCACTCGGCGCGCCGGTCCTGACGAATCTTCATAGCGTGTGCTCATGAGACACTCACCGCGAATCCGCACGGTACTGAGCTGCACGATGCTGGTGGTCGCCCTCGGTGCGGGGGCCACGGCCTGCGGCAGCGACGGCCATCCGCTCTCGGCCAAGCCGTACGACGCGGCGAGCCAGATCGCCTTCAACGGCCCCGCGGGCAGCCAGAAGGCGGACCCCGACAAGCCGCTCGAAATCACCGCGGAGGGCGACGAGGGCCGCATCACCGACGTCACGGCCACCGACGCCATGGGCCGGTACGTGGCGGGCGAGCTCACCGCCGACGGCTCCCGGTGGCACAGCACGGCCCCCCTCGCGGCGGGCGCGGACTACACGGTGCGGGTCAGCACCGAGGACGACGAGGGCTCACCGGGCCGCAAGGTCCTGAACTTCGCCACCGACAAGGCCGCCAAGAAGAAGCAGCTGAAGGTCACCCTCGGCCCCGCGGCGGGCAAGTACGGCGTCGGCCAGCCCGTCACGGCCAAGCTCAGCGCCAAGGTCAAGGGCAAGGAGGCGAGGGCCGTCGTCGAACGCGCCCTGAAGGTCCGCTCGCGGCCCGCCACGGACGGCGCCTGGCACTGGGTGGACAGCCGGACGCTGCACTACCGCCCCAAGGACTACTGGCCCGCCAACGCCACCGTCGACGTCCGCAGCAACCTCGAGGGCATCAAGGTCACCGACAAGCTCTGGGGCGCAGAGACCAAGCCGCTGCGCTTCACCACCGGCGACAAGATCGTGGCGGTGACCGACGCCGGCTCGCACTGGATGACCGTCTACCGCAACGGCGAGGAAATCAACTCCATGCCGGTCACCACCGGCAAGCCCGGCTACGCCACCCGCAACGGCATCAAGGTGGTCCTGGGCAAGGAGTACGCGGTCCGCATGACCAGCGCCAGCATCGGCGCCTCGGACTTCTACGACAAGATGGTCTACTACGCGACCAGGGTCACCGACAGCGGCGAGTACGTGCACGCCGCCCCCTGGTCGGTGGGCTCCCAGGGCTACGCCAACACCAGCCACGGCTGCACCGGCATGAGCACCGGCAACGCCGCGTGGTTCTACGAGACCGTCCGTCAGGGTGACATCGTGAAGGTCGTCAACAGCAACGGCGCCGACATGGACCCGTTCGGGAACGGATTCGGCGACTGGAACGTGAGCTGGAAGAAGTGGGTCGAGGGCAGTGCCCTCCTCGGCGGCGCCAAGGAGGGCTCCGAGCCCGCGGACGCGGCGAGACTGCGTCCCCAGTCGGTCTGAGCCCCGTCAGGCGCTCAGGGCCGCCCTGTCACGCAGCAGGGCGGCCAGTGAGGACGCGAACTCCACCGGGTCGACCGGCAGGGTCACCGCGGCCTCCGCGCGGCTCCAGGTGGCCAGCCAGGCGTCCTGCGGGCGCCCGATGAGCAGCAGCACCGGCGGGGCCTGGAAGATCTCGTCCTTGATCTGCCTGCACACGCCCATGCCGCCCGCGGGCACGGCCTCGCCGTCAAGGACGCAGGCGTCGATCCCGCCCCGTTCGAGTTCGGTGAGGACCGCGGGCAGGGTCGCGCACTCGATGAAGCGGACTTCTGGGACATCGCTGGCCGGCCGGCGTCCGGTGGCCAGGCGGACCTGCTCACGGGTGTTCGCGTTGTCGCTGTAGACCAGCACCGTGGCGGTCGGCTGCATGGTTCCTCCGCTTGGTCGAGGGCATCTCGCGCGGATGCTACTCCTCCCGACACCCCGTCAACAGCGCTTCGGACACCGCTCCGATGGGCCATCCGGGCAGGACACACCCCACAGACACTCCGAACGGCACCCCCCGGGGTGAGGGCGGGATAAGCGACCGACATAATGTCGGTCGTGGCGACAGCAACGACAGTAGATACCGGGCACGCGCACCCGCCGGTCAATCGACCGAACCTCACCAGCGTCGGAACCATCATCTGGCTGAGTTCCGAGCTGATGTTCTTCGCGGCCCTCTTCGCGATGTACTTCACCCTGCGATCGGTTACGGGTCCCGATCACTGGAAGGAAATGGCGTCGAGCCTGAACTTCCCGTTCTCGGCGACGAACACCACGATCCTGGTGCTCTCCTCCCTCACCTGCCAGCTCGGCGTTTTCGCCGCCGAGCGCGGTGATGTGAAGAAGCTCCGGATGTGGTTCATCGTCACCTTCATCATGGGTGCGATCTTCATCGGTGGTCAGGTCTTCGAGTACACGGAGCTGGTCAAGCACGAGGGCCTCTCGCTCTCGTCCGACCCGTACGGCTCGGTGTTCTACCTGACCACCGGCTTCCACGGACTGCATGTGACAGGCGGCCTGATCGCCTTCCTGCTGGTCCTCGGCCGCACCTACGCGGCCAGGAGGTTCACCCACGAGCAGGCGACCGCCGCCATCGTCGTGTCCTACTACTGGCACTTCGTCGATGTCGTCTGGATCGGCCTCTTCGCCACGATCTACATGATCAAGTAGACGGTAGCGGGGACCGCGGCGGCTCTCGGCCGGACGCACCCGACGTACCGACACATTCCAGAAGCATCGACGCAGAAGATCCTGACACCGGGGTAATCCGTGAAAAAGCTCTCCGCACGACGACGCCATCCGCTGGCGGCGGTCGTCGTCCTACTCCTCGCGCTGGCGGCCACCGGGGGGCTGTACGCCGCGTTCGCGCCGGCGGACAAGGCGCAGGCCGACGAAACCGCTCAGTCCCTCGCCATCGACGAGGGCAAGAAGCTCTATGCCGTGGGCTGCTCCAGCTGCCACGGAACCGGCGGTCAGGGCACCTCCGACGGTCCGAGCCTGGTGGGCGTGGGCGCCGCCGCTGTCGACTTCCAGGTCGGCACCGGTCGGATGCCGCTCCAGCAGCAGGGCGCCCAGGCGCCCAAGAAGAAGGTCATCTACAGCCAGGCGGAGATCGACCAGCTCGCCGCGTACATCGCCTCGCTCGGCGCGGGACCCAACATCCCCACCGAGAAGCAGGTCAGTCCCGAGGGCGCCGACATCGCCAAGGGCGGCGAACTGTTCCGCACCAACTGCGCCCAGTGCCACAACTTCACCGGTGAAGGCGGCGCGCTGACACACGGCAAGTTCGCTCCGAGCCTGGAGGGCGTCAGCCCCAAGCACATCTACGAGGCCATGCAGACGGGCCCGCAGAACATGCCGTCCTTCCCCGACACGACGATGCCGGAGAAGGCCAAGAAGGACATCATCGCGTACCTCGACGCGGTCAACGGTGAGAAGACCGAGAGCCCCGGCGGTCTCAAGCTGGGCGGTCTCGGACCGGTCAGCGAAGGCCTCTTCGCCTGGATCTTCGGCCTCGGCGCGCTGATCGCGGTCGCCGTGTGGGTCGCCGCCCGGACCGCAAAGGCCAAGAAGTCATGAGTAGCCAAGAGAATCCAGAAGAGAACCTGCCCAGCGAGCAGGAATCCGCCGCCCACGGCGCGGTAGCCGTGGCCGATGAGGCCGACCCGTTCGCGGACCCGGGGCTGCCGCCCCACGAGCACCGCGTCCAGGACATCGACGAGCAGGCCGCCCGGCGCTCCGAGCGCACGGTCGCGCTCCTGTTCACCGTCTCGATGCTGGCCACGATCGGCTTCATCGCCTCGTACGTGGCCTTCCCGGTCGACAAGAGCGTCTACATCTGGCCCATCGGCCACATCAGCGCGCTCAACTTCTCCCTGGGCATGACCCTCGGCGTGGCGCTCTTCTGCATCGGCGCGGGCGCGGTCCACTGGGCCCGCACCCTGATGTCCGACGTGGAGGTCGCCGACGACCGGCACCCCATCGAGGCCGAGCCCGAGGTCAAGGCCAAGGTGATGGCGGACTTCGCGGCCGGCGCGAAGGAGTCCCAGCTCGGCCGGCGCAAGCTGATCCGCAACACCATGTTCGGCGCGCTCGCCATGGTTCCGCTGTCCGGTGTCGTCCTGCTGCGTGACCTCGGTCCGCTGCCGGAGGACAAGCTGCGGCACACCCTGTGGTCCAAGGGCAAGCTGCTCGTGAACATGAACACGAACGAGCCGCTGCGCCCCGCGGACATCCCGGTCGGATCGCTCACCTTCGCCAAGCCCGAGGGCCTGGAGGAGCACGACCACGACTTCCAGACCCAGATCGCCAAGGCGGCCCTGATGATCGTCCGGATCCAGCCGGACAACATCAAGGACAAGCGCGAGCTGGAGTGGTCGCACGAGGGTGTCGTCGCGTACTCCAAGATCTGCACCCACGTGGGCTGCCCGATCTCCCTGTACGAGCAGCAGACGCACCACGCGCTCTGCCCGTGCCACCAGTCCACCTTCGACCTCTCCGACGGCGCCCGAGTCATCTTCGGCCCCGCCGGTCACGCCCTTCCGCAGTTGAAGATCGGCGTGAACGAGGAGGGCTATCTCGAGGCGCACGGCGACTTCGAAGAGCCCGTCGGTCCTGCCTTCTGGGAGCGCGGATGAGTACCGAGAACACCACGGTGACCGAGGCCCCGGCCACCGACACACGCAAGAAGGCGCCCGCCGGTGAGCGGGTCGCCGACTGGGCCGACGGCCGCCTGGGGATCTACTCCCTGGCCAAGGCCAACATGCGCAAGATCTTCCCGGACCACTGGTCCTTCATGCTCGGTGAGATCTGCCTCTACAGCTTCATCATCATCATCCTCACGGGTGTGTACCTGACGCTGTTCTTCCACCCGTCGATGAACGAGGTGGAGTACCACGGCAGCTACGTGCCCCTGCAGGGCCAGCTGATGTCCGAGGCGTTCAACTCGACCATGCACATCTCCTTCGATGTGCGCGGTGGTCTGCTGATCCGGCAGATCCACCACTGGGCGGCGCTGATCTTCCTCGCGGCCATGTTCGTGCACATGATGCGCGTCTTCTTCACGGGCGCCTTCCGCAAGCCGCGCGAGGTCAACTGGCTGTTCGGCTTCCTGCTGTTCGTCCTCGGCATGTTCACCGGCTTCACCGGTTACTCGCTCCCGGACGACTTGTTGTCGGGCACCGGTGTCCGCTTCATGCAGGGCGCCGTGCTCTCGGTGCCGATCGTCGGAACGTACCTCTCGATGTTCCTGTTCGGCGGGGAGTTCCCCGGCGGCGACTTCGTGGCACGGTTCTACTCGGTCCACATCCTGCTGCTGCCGGGCATCATGCTCGGCCTCGTGGTGGCGCACCTGATCCTGGTCTTCTACCACAAGCACACGCAGTTCGCGGGCCCCGGCAAGACCAACAAGAACGTCGTCGGCATGCCGCTGCTCCCGGTCTACATGGCCAAGGCCGGAGGCTTCTTCTTCCTGGTCTTCGGTGTCATCGCGGCCGTCTCGGCGATCGCCACGATCAACCCGATCTGGGCTCTCGGGCCCTACCGTCCGGACCAGGTGTCCACGGGCGCCCAGCCCGACTGGTACATGGGCTTCTCCGAAGGCCTGATCCGTGTCATGCCGGGCTGGGAGATCAACCTCTGGGGACACACGCTCGTCCTGGGTGTGTTCATCCCGTTGATCATCTTCCCGCTGGTCCTGGTGGCCATCGCGGTCTACCCGTTCATCGAGGCCTGGGTCACCGGGGACAAGCGCGAGCACCACATCCTGGACCGCCCGCGCAACGCCCCGACCCGCACCGCCTTCGGTGTGGCCTGGATGACCTGGTACTTCGTCCTGCTCGTCGGTGGTGGAAACGACCTGTGGGCCACCCACTTCCACCTGTCGATCAACTCGATCACCTGGTTCGTCCGGATCTTCTTCTTCGCCGGACCGGTCATCGCGTTCATCGTCACCAAGCGGATCTGCCTGGGCCTGCAGCGGCGCGACAAGGACAAGGTGCTGCACGGACGCGAGTCCGGCATCATCAAGCGCCTGCCGCACGGTGAGTTCATCGAGGTGCACGAGCCGCTCAACAAGGAGCAGCTGCACACCCTGACCGCGCACGAGCAGTACAAGCCGCTCGAGATCGGCCCGACGGTCGACGAGAACGGCGTGGAGCGCAAGGTCAAGGGTCCGCAGAAGCTGCGGGCGAAGCTCTCCAAGGGCTTCTACGGCGAGGACAGCCAGATCCCGAAGCCCACCGCGGAGGAGTACAAGGAGATCACGAGCGGCCACGGCCACCACTGATCACCTGAGCGCCACCAGGCGCTGACCCGAAGGTCGCCACGGCAGGAGCCCCGTCCAGTGCATGGACGGGGCTCTTTGCCGTCCTGGGGGCTGGATAGGGTGGACCCACCCCAAGAAGCTTGGGATGCCTTCGTCTACGAAACCAGGAGCGGCCATGAGCGCTGTGACCCCCGCAGGAGGCGACACCGCGGCGGCCCGTTCCTGGCCCGACGTACTGAACGGGCTGCTCGACGGGCGCGACCAGAGCGCGGACGACACGGCCTGGGCCATGGACCGCATCATGAGCGGCGAGGCCACGGACGCGCAGATCGCGGGCTTCGCGGTGGCGCTGCGCGCCAAGGGCGAGACCGTCGAGGAGATCTCCGGCCTGGTCCGGACGATGTACGAGCACGCCCACACCATCGACGTGCCCGGGCCGAGCGTCGACATCGTCGGCACCGGCGGCGACGGCGCCAAGACCGTGAACATCTCCACCATGTCGGCGATCGTCGTCGCCGGGACCGGCGCGAAGGTCGTCAAGCACGGCAACCGCGCGGCGTCCTCCGCGAGCGGCGCCTCCGACGTCCTGGAGAAGCTCGGCGTGAACCTGGAGCTCACCCCCAGACGGGTGCGGGAGGTCGCCGAGGAGGCCGGGATCACCTTCTGCTTCGCGGTGAAGTTCCACCCCGCGCTCCGGCACGTGGCGCCCGCGCGCCGCGAACTGGGCATCCGGACCACCTTCAACTTCCTCGGCCCGCTCACCAACCCGGCCAGGGTGCGGGCCCAGGCCACCGGTGTCGCCGACGCGCGGATGGCGCCGATCCTCGCCGGCGTCCTCGCCGAGCGCGGCTCTTCGGCGCTCGTCTTCCGCGGCGACGACGGGCTCGACGAGCTGACGACGACGGCCACGTCGCGGGTGTGGGTGGTCAGGGACGGGGGCGTCCACGAGGAGGCCTTCGACCCGCGGGACGTCGGCATCGACCTGGTGCCGGTCGAGGCGCTGCGGGGCGCCGACGCCTCGTACAACGCGGAGGTCGCGCGGCGGCTTCTGGACGGTGAGACGGGGCCGGTGCGGGACGCGGTGCTGCTGAACTCGGCGGCGGCGCTGGTCGCCCTGGGGCCGGGCGAGGGGTCCCTGGCGGGGCAGATCAGGACGGGGATGGCCAAGGCGGCCGACGCCATCGACTCCGGGGCAGCGAAGGGTGTGCTGGCGCGCTGGGTGGCGGCGAGTAACAGCTAAGCCCCTGGAAGGGGCGCGGGGAACTGCGCGACCAGCCACAACAAAGCCGCAGACGCATCTGCCAGGTACTCCGCAGACGCGTCTGCGGCTTTTCGCGCGCTGAGCGCGCAGTTCCCCGCGCCCCTGACGGGGCGCCCCGGTCCGGATTGTGGACGGCGATGTTGCGCGCCCTTGGGCGTGTGGCAGGATGTCCGGCAGGTCATGAGTGACAGCGACTACGGCCCCGGCCCGCTGTCCGGCAACCCTCCGTCCGTGGCGGGGTGCCCCGGGTGAAGACCAGGCGGTGGACAGCAAGGTCCGCCGCAAGCGCGGACCCCTTTGAACCCTGGGGTCCTGGTCCTCAAGGGAGCAGTCTCGTGAGCAAGCGAATGCGATAGGGCGTCGACGCCCCTTTTCCGCGCACCCATTTCACCTTTTCCTGAGCTGTCGACCGACGTCCGGCCCAGTGATCTCGCCTGCCTCTTACGGGAGTTCGCCATGTCTGCCACCCCTGCTGCCACCGCGTCCGCCGCCCGGTCCGCCGAGCCCGCCGACTCCGCCGACCCCTGCTGCGCCGCCCCGCTGCCGGTCCTCGGCCGCGACGTCACCGTCCCCCTCGTCACCGGCGGCGAGGTGACCTACGCCGCGCTCGACTACGCCGCGAGCGCCCCGGCCCTGCAGCGGGTCTGGGACGACGTGGCCGCGTACGCGCCGTACTACGGGAGCGTGCACCGCGGCGCCGGGTACCTGTCGCAGCTGTCGACCGACCTGTTCGAGAACGCCCGCAGGACCGTCGCCGAGTTCCTGGGCTGCCGCGACGGCGACCAGGTGGTGTTCACGCGGTCGACCACCGACTCGCTGAACCTGCTCGCCGCCGCCCTGCCCGCCGACTGCGAGGTCTTCGTGTTCGAGACCGAGCACCACGCCTCGCTGCTGCCCTGGCGCGACGCCCGCGTCACCTACCTCGACGCCCCGCGCACCCACGACGAGGCCGTCCACACCCTGGAGCGCGCACTCGCCGACCGCGACCCCTCCCCGAGCTCTCCGCTTCGTTCGAGCGGGGGAGGCCCCTACGGCCCCGCCCTCGTGTGCGTCACCGGCGCCTCGAACGTCACCGGTGAGCTGTGGCCGGTCCGTGAGCTGGCCGCCGTCGCGCACGCGCACGGCGCCCGCATCGTCCTCGACGCCGCCCAGCTCGCACCCCACCACCCCGTGGACATCGCGGAGTTGGACGTCGACTGGGTCGCCTTCTCCGGGCACAAGCTGTACGCGCCCTTCGGCTCCGGCGTGCTCGCCGGGCGGGCCGACTGGCTGCAGGCCGCCGAGCCGTACCTCGCCGGCGGCGGCGCCTCGCGCAAGGTCGCGCGGCGCGCCGACGGGGGAGTGGACGTCGAGTGGCACGACACGGCCGCCCGGCACGAAGCCGGGTCGCCCAACGTCATCGGCGCCTACTCCATCGCCTCCGCCTGCAAGGCCCTTCAGGAGGCCGGGTTCGACGCGCTCGTGGAGCGGGAGCGGCACCTGATCGCGACGGTCACCGCGGGGCTCGCGGATGTGCCGCAGGTGCGGGTGCTCTCCCTGTTCGGGGACGACGCGCCGCGCGTCGGCGTCATCTCCTTCGTCGTCGACGGCTGGAACAGCTCGCACTTCGCGGCCGCCCTGTCCGCCGAGTACGGCATCGGCGTGCGCGACGGCCTCTTCTGCGCCCACCCGCTCGTGCGCACCCTGCTCGGCGGCGCCCCCGACGAGCCCGGCGAGTGCGGCGCCCCGGAGGCCGCGCCCGGTGAGCGGTCCCTGAACGCGATCCGGGTGAGCTTCGGCGCGGGCACCCCCGACGAGCACGTGGAGCGCTTCGTGCGCGCCGTCCGCGAGCTGGTGGCCGACGGGGCGCGCTGGAACTACCGTACGGAGGACGGGCGTTGCGTGCCGGACACCGGTGCGGCGGACAGCGCCGTCGCCGGTGCCGCGGACGCCGCCGCTGCCTGACGCCGCAGCCGGGACCCCAGGACGATCATGCGCAGGGCGCGCTCCGTCGCGTCCGTCAGGAACTCGCCGCCCCGGCTCAGCGCCTCGGTGAGCGACACCGGGGCGGGCAGGATCGCGCTGTAGGCGTCCACGCCGAGTTCGCGGACCGCGTGCGCCCCGTCCCCGATGGTGCCCGCGAGCACCAGGACGGGTCGCCCGAACCGCTTGGCGCGCCGGGCCACCTCGGCCGGGACCTTGCCGCGCGGCGTCTGGTGGTCGAGGGCGCCCTCCGCGGTGACGACCAGGTCGGCGCGGGCGAGGCGGGCGTCCAGGTCGAGATGGTCCAGGAGCACGTCGAAGCGGGGCAGGAGCCGGGCGCCGAGCGCGGCGAGCCCCGCGCCGAGGCCCCCGGAGGCGCCGGTCCCGACGCCGTTGTAGAGGTCGGCGGTGACGTTCAGATCGCGGGTCAGGACGTACGCCCAGTGTTCGAGGCCCGCCGCGAGCTGCTCGACCTGGGCGGGGGTCGCGCCCTTCTGCGGGCCGAAGACGCGGGCCACGCCGCGTGCGCCGCACAGGACGTTGTGCGGGTTGCAGGCGACGAGCAACTCGGTGTCCGCGAGGCGCGGGTCGAGGCCGCTGGTGTCGATGTGGTGCAGGCGCATCAGCTCCCGCCCGCCGTACGGCAGCTCCCAGCCGTCCTCGTCCAGGAGCCGGGCGCCGAGGGCCTGCAGGGCGCCCGCGCCCCCGTCCGACGTGCCGGAGTCGCCGCAGCCCACCAGGATGCGGCGGGCGCCGGTGTCCAGGGCGGCGCGGATCAGCTCGCCGACGCCGTACGTGGTGGTGGCGCCCGGGTCGCGCAGGTCCCGCGGGACCAGGCTGAGGCCCGCCGCCGCTGCCATCTCGACGACGGCGGTGCCGGAGCCGAGGAGCGCGAAGTGGGTGCCGATGCGCTCGCCCACGGGGCCCGTCGCGGGCAGCGCCACCAGGCGGCCCCCGGACGCGGCGGCCAGCGCCTGCGCGGTGCCCTCGCCGCCGTCGACCAGCGGGATCAGGTCGACCTCGGCGTCCGGCACGACCCGCCGCACCCCGGCCGCGATGGCTGCCGCGACGGACTGGGCGGACAGGGACTCCTTGAAGCCGCTGGGCGCGACGGCGAAACGGGTGAGGGGCATGGACGTACTCCTTGACGGGTGAACGAGCGACGCAGGATGGGGGGCGGGCTCCGAGTGGCCCGCGGAACCCCTGGCGGCCGGGCCGGGGCTCAGCGGACGACGGGCACGCCGAGCAGCGGCCACACCGCGAGGGCGAACAGCAGGACGAGGGCGGCCGTCAGGGGAGCCAGGACGGCGGACAGGCGCAGCAGGTCGCGCGGGGTGTAGGTGGGCGTGCCGGGTATCTCGGCGAAGAGCGTCACCGGCTTGGCGGAGGCGGGCAGCGTGTGGCAGAAACCGGCGGCGGCCGTGGACGCGAGCGCCGCCGCGACCGGGTTCACTCCCGCGCCCACGGCGGCCGCGACCACCAGCGGCACCAGGACGGACGAGCGGGCCGAACGGGACTGGAGCACCAGGTGCGCCGCCGTGCTGATCGCGACGACGGCGGCCAGGAACAGGCCCGGCGGCAGGTCGACGGGAAGCCCCGACACCAGCCACTTCGCCGCACCCGAGTCGGCGAGCGCCACGCCCATCGCCATCGTCGCCGCCATGAAGAGCAGCAGCGCCCACGGCACGGTCCTCAGGGCGTCCTTCAGGCGTACGGTGCCGAGCGCGGGCGAGGACGCGACGACCGCGCCGATCAACGCGACCACGGCGGGCGGCACTTGGTGCAGGGGCTCGCTGCACCACAGGGCGACGACGGTGGCCAGGAGCAGGGCGCAGCGCGTCTCGGCGGGCTCCCAGGGGCCGGTGACGGGGTGTTCGCTGTGCTCCTGGATCTGCTCGACGGTGATGTGGACGGGGCCCGTGCGGTCGGCGCGGCGGGTCGTCGTCCACAGCACGGCCTCGGCGGCCAGGTGCGAGGACGCCATGGCGAGGGGCAGGCCGAGCAGCAGCCACTGGGTGAAGCCGATGCGGTCGCCGGTGGCCTCCCACAGAACCGACACGGTGATCAGGTGCGCGCCCGCGCCGATCAGGGTCGCGACGGCGGAGAGCAGGATCACGGTCGGGAACAGCAGCGCCAGCATCACGACGAGCCGCTTGCGGTCGGCCAGGACCTGGGCGAGCGCGAGGAAGACGGGCAGCGCGAGCGCGGCCCGCCCGGAGGTGGCCGGCACCGCGAAGGCCGTGACGACCAGGGCGGCGGTCGTCAGATGCGTCAGCTGGCGCACGCTGCGCGCCCCGCTGACCAGGAACGCCGCCGCTCGCCCCGCGAGCCCGCTGCGCGCGACGGCGGCGGCGAGCACGAACGCGCAGATCAGCAGCCAGACCGTCTCGTCGCCGAGGGTCCCGAAGAGGGTGTCGCTGCTGATCACGCCGGTGGCGGTGAGGGCGAGGCCCGCGCCGAGCGCGATGTACGTGTCGTCGATCGGCGTGCCGATCCAGGCACACGTGGCCAGGGCGAAGACGGCGAGGGTGAGGCGGGCGTCACCGCTCAGGCCGGGGAAGCTGCCGGGGACGACGAGGAGCGCGCACAGGCTCAGGGCCAGGCAGAGCAGGATCGTTTGCCGCGGGGTCAGGGTCACGGCAGTCAGCGTCCCGGCGCGCCGTGAGCCTTCGATGAGCCGAAGATGAAAGGAACTTCACCGGCGGCCCGCACCGGGCCCCCGCTCTCACGCGGGCAGCCGGTACCCCATGCCCCGCACCGTCTCCACCCGCTCCGCACCGAGCTTCTTGCGCAGGGCGCGCACGTACACGTCCACGATGTTCGACCCCGGGTCGAAGTCGTAGCCCCACACGTGCGACAGGATCTGCTCCCGGGAGAGCACCTGCCCGGGGTGGCGCAGGAACAGCTCCAGGAGCACGAACTCACGCGCCGTCAGGTCCACCGTGCGCGCGCCCGAACGGGCCCTGCGCGTGCGCAGGTCGAGCGTCACCTCGCCGCCGCGCAATACGGTCACCTCGGGCGCACGCGCCGCCGTGCGCAGCCGCAGGCGCACCCGCGCGAGCAGTTCCTCGAACCGGAACGGCTTCGTCATCCAGTCGTCGGCGCCGCCTTCGAGTCCGGCGACCGTGTCGCGCACGGAGTCGCGCGCCGTCAGCACGATCACCGGAACCGACACCCGCGCCTCGCGCAGCTCCCTGAGCACGGTGAAGCCGTCCCGGCCCGGCAGCCCGATGTCGAGCAGGATCAGGTCGAAGCCGCCGGTGAGGGCGTAGTCGTAGGCCGCGTCGCCGTCGCCCACGATCGTCGTCGTGAACCCGTTGGCCCGCAGCCCCTTGTCGACGAAGGAGGCGATGCGCTCCTCGTCCTCCACGATCAGCACCCGGCTCATGCGCGGCCTCCGGTGGTCGCGGTGCGGCTCATGTCTGGTCCTCCAGTACGAGTACGAAGGTGGCGCCGCCGCCGTCGGTGGGGCGCAGGTCGACCTCGCCGCGGTGGCCGCGGGCGATCGCGCGGACGATCGAGAGCCCGAGGCCGGCGCCGCTGGTCCTGGCCCCGCGCCGGGCCGTGCCGCGCCGGAAGCGTTCGAAGATGACCTCGGCGTCCTGCGCCTGGACGCCGGGGCCGCTGTCGGCGACGTACAGCTCGATCCGCCCGGACACCAGGCGCGAGCCGACGCGGATCCGCCCGCCGGGCACCGTGTGCTGCACGGCGTTCTGGGCGAGCTGGACCATCGCCTGGGTGATGCGCTGCGGGTCGAGCCGGGCCTCGCGGTCGGCGACCTCGGCCAGTTCCCAGCCGCGCTCGCCGAGCGCGCGGGCCTTCACGAAGACGTCGGCGGTCAGCTCGGCGAGCTGCACCGGCTCCGGCCGGATGAAGTCGGGGCGCTCGGCCTTGGCGAGGAGCAGCAGGTCCTCGACGATGCGGCTCATCCGGTCGAGCTCGTCGGTGACGAGCCGGACGGTCTCCTCGCGCTCGGCCGGGTCGTCGCCCATCAGCTCCAGGTGGCCGCGGACGATGGTGATGGGGGTGCGCAGCTCGTGCCCGGCGTCGTCGACGAACTCGCGCTGCGCGGCGAACGCCCGCTCCAGGCGGTCCAGCATGCCGTTGAAGGTGTCGGCGAGCGCGGCGATGTCGTCCTTGCCGTGCACGGGGATGCGCCGGGTCAGGTCTTGCTCGGTGAGCTGGGCGGCGGCGGTGCGCACCAGACGCACGGGTTTGAGGATGCGCCCGGCGACGGCCCAGGCGATGCCCGTCGTCAGGACGAGGGCGACGCCGGAGATGGCGAGCAGGATGCGGAAGACGTCGTCCGCCTTGGCCTGTTCGGCGGCCGGGTGGAAGGCGACGACGAACGCGGCCTCCGGCTCGTCGCCGTACCGGGCCACCTCGACCTTGGCCCAGCGCAGCTCGCCGGACGCGCGGTCCAGGGTGCCCGTGGAGCCGTCCGCCGCGAAGATCGCCCGCCGGGCTGCCGGGTCGCGGTGCAGCGGGTCGCGCACCGAAAGCTCCCGGGGCTGGCTGAGCTGGGCCGGGCCCGCGCCCTCCCGGCGCACGAGGCCGATCAGCTCCTCGTCGGGGTCCGCGTACTGCCGTTCCAGGAAGACCTTGAGCAGCTTGCGCGGGTCGGTGAAGCCCTTGCCGGTGTCCGGATCGACGCCCCGGTTCACGAAGTTGGTGAACTCGCCGGTCTCCTGGGTGAGCAGTCGGTCGACGCGGTGGTCGACGTCGCGCAGCAGGATCGAGCGGGTGGTCGCGGCCACCGCGGCGAGCGCGACCGCCATCACCAGGAGCAGCCAGAGCAGGATGCGGACGCGCGCGGAGACGCGGCGGTGCGCGGGGCCGGGCGACTCGGCCGTCGCCGGGCCGGTCGCCGCCGGGCCGGTCGACATCGGATCAGTCGTCGCCGGGCCCGTCGTCCGCGTCGTCGTCCCCCGAGGAGCCGGGCCCGCCGGTCGGTGCGGGGGTGTGGGATCCGGTGCTGCTGCCGTCGTCGTCATCGTCGCCCTGATCGTCCTCGTCGCCCCCGCCGTCCGTGGAGTTCTCGCCGACCGGGGGCGGCGAGACCACCTGGTCGCTGGGGGTGGGCTGGGGCTTCGACGGCGCCGTGGACGGGGAGCCGCTGTCGAGTTCGACCTTGGGCGGCACCTTCGGTGCGGTGGGGCTGTCGGTGAGGGCGTAGCTCGTCACGGCGATGCCCAGCGGAATCGCCACGACGGCCGCCAGGGCCGCGATGCGATGGGAGAAGACCATGGCCGCGATGGTGCGCGGCGTACCGCGTCGTCAGCATGAGCCGCAGATGAAGAATCCCTCATCCGGGAGCGAGCCGGGCGCGGGTGCCCGTCGGCCGGTCCGGGGAGGGGCTAGGAGTCCAGGCCGATCGCGAACGCCGCTTCCAGGTCGTGCTGCGAGTACGTACGGAAGGCCACGTGCGTGTCCGTGCCCTCCACGCCGGGGATCTTGCTGATCCGGCCGGGGATGACGTCCGCCAGGTCGTCGTGGCGGGACACCCGGACCATGGCGATCAGGTCGTAGGTGCCGGTGACGGAGAAGACCTCGCTGACGCAGTCGAGGGCGGCGATCGACTCGGCGATCTCGGGGATCCGGTCCACGCTGGTCTTGATGAGCACGATCGCGGTGATCACGGCTGACTGTCTCCCTCGGTGGCCGTTCCAGAGGCTTTCACTCTACTTGGCCCCCGACGCCGCCCCCAGGCGTAGACAAACCCCAAGGAAAAGCCCACCAGGTGTGCCAGATACGCCACCCCGGGCCCCTGCCGCTCCTGCCCCGCCGCCGCCCACTGCAGCGCCACCCAGAACGGCAGCACCACCCACGCGGGAAACCGCAGCGGAAGGAAGAACAGGAACGGGAAGAGGCTGGTGACCCGCGCCTTCGGGAAGAGATACAGAAAGGCGCCGAGCGCGGCGGAGATCGCCCCCGAGGCGCCCACCAGGGTCTGGCCGGAGTCCGCGTGCGCGATCGCGTAGGCGAGCAGGGCGAGGGACCCGCAGCCGAGGTAGAAGAGCGCGTACTGGAGGTGGCCCATGCGTTCCTCGACCATCACGCCGAACACGTACAGGAAGAGCATGTTGCCGAGCAGATGCAGCCAGCTGCCGTGCACGAACAGCGCCGTCACGGCGGTGAGCGCGGCCCGCGGTTTCCCGCTGAGCAGTTCGACGGGTACGACCCCCCAGCGCTCGAAGTAGGCCCGCTGCGCGGCGAGCAGCGCGTCGCCGGTGCCGTAGGAGGGGTTGAGACCGGAGCCGGGGGAGATCAGGAAGATCAGGCAGCACGCGACGATCAGCGCGTACGTCACCGGAGCCGCCTGTCGCCCGACCATCCGGCCGGCGGCCGGGACCCACGCAGTGATCATCGACAAAGCATGACGCAACCGGACCTGTCCCCGCAGATCGCCTCGCCCGCCCATGTGCGTACGGAGCCCCTTACACAGGCCTTAGGGTTACGGGCAATACGCACCACGGTTCCCGAAGGAAAGCGAACGTCACGATGACGGTTCCCCTGCCGACCGAAACCACCCGATGGCGCTGCGCCCTCTGCGGCAACCTCACGCGCTTCGACGTGACCCGCTCCTCGAAGGTCGTCGAGTATGTGCACCTCGACCTGGCCGGAGCGCCGAAGGTCGAAGAACGCGAGGTCGTCAGTGAGACCATCGAGTCGGTCCGCTGCCGGTGGTGCAACGCGGTGGACCAGGTGGAACTCGTGGACAGGCCCGGGGCCGGCTCCTGAAGAGGGAGCGGGCCCCGCACAGCTAGTGGGGTGACCGATGGTGGAGAGCGCGGGCGGAACGCCGGAGGACGGCGCCGCTGAGGTGCTCGACCGTCCGCTGCCCGACGGCGTGCGGCGGGCGGTCGTGCAGATCGTGTCGGACGGCTTCGGCGGCCTCACGGTCGCGGAACTTCCGGCTCAGCTGCGTCAGTACGCGCGCTTCACCCCGAGCAGGCGGGTGAAGTTCGCGGCCAACGCCATGGCCGCGGCCCTGGAGAGCGACCCCCTGTTCCGCCAGCGCATCGGCGAACGCCTGCGCGAGGCGCAGCCCGAGCTCGCCGAGGCCCTGGACGCCGGCACGCCGCCGCCCGCCGCCGACCCGCTGGACGTCGCGGCCGCCGCCTACGTGCTGCGCCCGCTCGGCTGGGTGAAGCTGGTCACCGCCGCGGGCGAGGAGGCCCAGCGCGCGGACGCCGAGCGCGCCGACGAGGAGACCCGGGCCGAACTGGAGCGGCTGCGCGCCGAGCTGGCCGCCGCCCGCGCCCACACCAAGGCCGAGACCGAGCGCCTGCGCGCCGAGCTGGACGCGGCCAGACGCGAGACCGACGCCACCCACCGCAAGCTGCGCGGCGCGCTCAGCGACATCAAGCGCGGCGAGGCGGCACTGCGCAAGGCGGCCGCCGAGGCCGACGCCGCGCGCGCCGAGGGCCAGGCCCAGCTGTCCGCCGCCGAGAGCGAGGCGCGGCGCCTCAAGGCCCGCCTCGGTGAGGCCGAGGCGGCCCTGGAGGCCACCCGCAGGGCCGCGCGCGAGGGCCGCAGCGTGGAGGACATGCGGGTGCGGCTGCTGCTCGACACGGTCCTGGAGGCGGCCCAGGGGCTGCGCCGCGAGCTGGCCCTGCCGCCGGTCTCGGTGCGGCCCGCCGAGACCGTGGACGCCGACGAGCCCGGCCGGATGACGCCGAAGGACATCGCCGCCCGCGCGCTGTCCGAGAACGATCCCGCCATTCTCGACCAGTTGCTCGCCCTGCCGCAGGCGCATCTGGTCGTCGACGGTTACAACGTCACCAAGACCGGCTATCCCACGATGCCCCTGGAGAAGCAGCGGCTGCGGCTGCTCGGCTCCCTCTCCCAGCTCGCGCTGCAGAGCGGGGCCGAGGTGACCTGCGTCTTCGACGGCGCCGAGCTGGCCGCTCCGGTGCTGCTCGCGCCGCCGCGCGGGGTGCGGGTGCTCTTCTCCAAGGCCGGGGTGACGGCGGACGAGCTGATCCGGCAGCTGGTGCGCGCCGAACCGCCGGGGCGGCCCGTCATCGTGGTGTCGACCGACCGCGAGGTGGCCGACGGGATCGCCAAGGCGGGGGCGCGCCCGGTGGCGTCCGCGGTGCTCCTGAAGCGGCTTTCACGGGGCTGAGCCCCATCCGTAACTCCCGTACCGTATGCCCGAATTGGGTCATGGGTGCGCGAGACGGAGCGTCAAATGACCGCTACGGCGCGTCGATTCTTCGTAAAGAAAACGCTTGGCGGCGGACTTTTTCATGGTCAGGATTTGATCTGATCATCGGCGGGTCACTAGGGTCACGCCCAGACCTCCGCTCTGTTGATCACTCATCGAAGGAGCCGCCTTCGTGGCGTCACACCGTCGACCCAAGCAGCCGGGCCGTGCCCGTGTGACCGTGCTGACCGCGACCGCCGCCGCGGCCGTCGCGCTCACCTCGCAGGCAGCGAACGCCGCGCCGAACGAGAAGCCGAGCAAGGACGAGGTCAAGTCCAAGGTCGACAAGCTCTACGAAGAGGCCGAGAAGGCGACCGAGAAGTACAACGGCGCCAAGGAGAAGCAGCAGAAGCTGGAGAAGCAGGTCGACACCCTGCAGGACAAGGTCGCCCGCGGTCAGGACGACCTCAACGAGCTGCGCAGCGGCCTCGGTTCGCTCGCCAGCGCCCAGTACCGCTCCGGCGGCATCGACCCCTCCCTGCAGCTGTTCCTCTCCTCCGACCCGGACAACTACCTCGACAAGGCCTCCGCGCTCGACCAGCTCAGCAGCAAGCAGGCCGAGGCCCTGAAGAAGATCCAGAGCAAGCAGCGCACCCTCGCGCAGCAGCGCAAGGAAGCCGCGGACAAGCTCGGCGACCTCGCCACCACGCGCGCCGAACTCGGCAAGAAGAAGAAGGAGGTGCAGGGCAAGCTCGGTGAGGCGCAGCGCCTCCTGAACTCCCTGTCCGCCGCCGAGCGCGCCGCCCTCAAGGCCAAGGAGGACCGGGCCTCGCGCGACTCCGAGCGCCAGGCCCTCGACAAGCCCGACTCCAAGGGCGGCGCCCCCGCCAAGGGTTCGGGCCGTGCCGCGTCCGCGTACGCCGCCGCGCAGAGCAAGATCGGCTCGCCCTACGTCTACGGCGCGACCGGTCCTTCCTCCTTCGACTGCTCCGGCCTCACCTCCTGGGCCTACGCCCAGGCTGGCATGGACATCCCGCGCACCTCGCAGGCGCAGGCCAACTACGGCACGCGCATCGCCTCGCAGAGCGACCTGCGCGTCGGCGACCTCGTCATCTTCTACGGCGACCTGCACCACGTCGGCTTCTACGCGGGCAACGGCCAGGTCCTGCACGCGCCGCGCACCGGCACCGTGGTCCGCTACGAGTCGATCAACAACATGCCGTTCCAGTTCGGCGTCCGCATCTGACGCCCGCCCCACCGGAGTCCGGCGCACCGTCCGATCGGGCGAATTCCGGTAACTTCCGCTGACCCCGCGCCCCGCCGATGACCTGCGTCTGAGGCGGGGCGTCACTGTGCGTAGGCGCTCAGGGTCTTTGGCCGGGGCCTGATCACGCCGCTACTGTCGCGCGCGTTCCCCGATTCCGGGGAGCGGCCCCCGCCCTCGCGCGGGGGAGCCGACAGCCCCCGCCCGGCGGGGGTCCGTTCCAGCGGAAGGGAGAGCGGCTTCCCGTGGGATCCCATCGCCGTCCCGCAGTACCCACCGGTCCCGACCGGTGCGTACGCACCGCCACCATCACCGTCCTGTCCGCCGCGGCCGCCGCGGCGGCCCTGGCCGCGACACCCGCGGGCGCCGCCCCGCAGGACCCGCGGTCCGACACCAAGTCCAAGGTGGACCGCCTCTACGAGCAGGCCGAGAAGGCGACGGAGGCGTACAACAAGGCGGACGAGCGCGCGGACACGCTGCGCGACCAGGTCGAACGGGCCAAGGACAAGGTCGCGCGAGGCCAGGAGCGCATCAACGCGATGCGCGGCGCCCTCGGTACGCTCGCCGGCGCCCAGTACCGCTCGGGCGGCATCGACCCCGCGCTCGCCCTGATGCTCTCCTCCGACCCCGACGGCTACCTGGACCGCGCCTCGGCCCTGAGCCGGATCAGCTCCCGGCAGAGCGGTGAACTCACCGAGCTCCAGCGGGCCCAGCGCGAACTCGCCCAGGAGCGCTCCGAGGCCACGCGCAAGCTGACCGAGCTGGAGGAGAGCCGCAAGACGGTCGCCCGCCACAAGCGCACCGTCGAGACCAAGCTCGCCAAGGCCCGGCAGCTGCTCAACTCGCTGCCACGGGCCGAGCGCGAGCGCGACGACAGGTCCTCACGGTCGAGCCGCCCCGACATGCCCGACCTCGCGGGCGCCGGAGCCCCGGCGTCGGGCCGCGCGGCGGCCGCGATCGCCGCGGCCCGCTCGGCGGTCGGCAAGCCGTACGTGTGGGGCGCCAACGGGCCCACCGGCTTCGACTGTTCGGGCCTGACCCAGTGGTCCTACGCGCAGGCGGGCGTCGGCCTGCCCCGCACCTCGCAGGCCCAGGCGGGCGCGGGCCGGCGGGTGCCGCTCGGCCAGGCGCAGCCCGGCGACCTGGTGGCCTACCGCGACGACGCCAGCCACATCGGCATGTACGTCGGCAACGGCCAGGTGGTGCACGCGCCCTACCCCGGCGCGGCGGTGCGCTACGACCCGGTGGGGATGATGCCGGTGTCGTCCGTGACCCGGGTCTGATCGACGGTCTTCGGCCGCACGGGCCGGGGCGGCGGCCCGGGGTCCCCGTACGATCGGGAACGTGGCTGGTCGAGGGCAAGGACGTGGGCGGGGCGCGCGGGCGGCGGCGGGCGTGGGCGTGTGCCTCGCGGTGCTCGCCCCCGCCGGGCTCGCGGGCTGCGGCCGCGACGACCCGGCGGACGCCGCCCCCGCCGACGTGCGGCGGCTGCTCGACCGGCGCGCCGAGGCGGTCCTGGAGCGCGACCCCCGGGCCTATCGGGCGACGGGCGGCCCCTCCGCCGCCTACGACCGGCTGCGCGACGTCCCCCTGAAGTCCTGGACGTACCGCCTCAGGGACTTCGAGCGCGACGGCAGCCGGGCCACCGCCACCGCCGACCTGCACTACCGCGTCGCGGGCTACGACCGCGCGTCCCTCACCGCCGAGCGGACCCTGTCCCTCCAGCGGCGCGACGGACGCTGGTACGTCACCGCGGAGCGCCCGGCGGCGAAGGCCACCGAGCAACTCTGGGACCAGGGCCGCGTCGACGCCGTGCGCGGCACCCACAGCCTCGTCCTCGGCGTCGGCCGCGAGCGGGCGGAGCTGCGGCGGTACGCGGAGCTGGCCGACCGCGCCGTGCCCGCCGTGCGGGACGCCTGGCGCGGTCCCTGGCCCGGCAAGGTCGTCGTCCTCGTGCCCAAGTCCCTCAACGGCATGGCCGACCTCCTGGGCGCGCCCGCCTCCGGCTACCAGGGGATCGCCGCCGTCACCACCGGCGAGGCGGGCGGCTCCGGCCGGACGCCCGCCGATCGGATCGTCGTCAACCCCGACGCGTACGGCGTCCTCGGCGCGTTGGGCAAGCAGGTCGTCCTCACCCACGAGACCACCCACGTCGCCACCCGCACCAGGACCTCCCGTGCCACCCCGCTCTGGCTCTCCGAAGGCTTCGCCGACTGGGTCGGCTACCGCGGCACCGACCGCACCCCCCACCAGGCCGCCCCCGAACTGCGCCGCGCGGTCCTCGACGGCCGCCTGCCCGCCGCCCTGCCCGCCGACGACGCCTTCGGCTTCAGCGGCGACGCGGGCGGGCTCGCGCGGGCCTACGAGGGGTCCTGGCTGGCCTGCCGGATGATCGCCGAGGAGTGGGGCGAGGAGAAGCTGCGCGCCTTCTACGAGGCCGTGGGGCGGCATCGGCAGCGGGCCGGGGCGGTGGAGGGGGCCCTGCGGGATGTGCTCGGCACGACGGGGGAGGAGTTCACGGGGCGGTGGCGGGCTTATGTGCGGGAGGAGTTGGGCTGAGGGCGGTCCCTGCCGGGGGCTGCCCGATCCCGCTCCCGCACTGCCGGAGGGGCTGGATGGCGTCAGCCCGTCCGGCGTGTGAGGACGAGGCGCGGAGCGCCGATCAGCGCGGGTCCAGGGGGCGGCAGCCCCCGGTTTCGGGAAAGGGGCGGGACTGGGGCGCCCCGCGAGGCACCGCCCCCCGCCACACCGCCCGGCACGCCAGCACCGTCGCTGCGACCAGCAGCCCGTTGCGGACGACGAGAAGCGCCACGCCCAACGCGTCGCTGGCGACCACGTGCGAGAACCACAACGGAAACTCCAGGAACGTCACGAACGTGGCCGCGAGGACGAGCCCGACCGGCCACCCCATCCGACTGCCGCGCCAGCCAAGGCAGACCGCGCCGATCCCGACGAGCCACAGCATGTACTGGGGACTGATCACCCGACTCGTCGTGGTGAAGAGCAGCACCGCCGCGAACGCCGCGTCCGCGGGCGTGGACGCCGACCACACCCGTGCCCGGACCCGCCACAGCACCAGCCACCCGAGCGCGGCCACCGACAGCGCCTGCGCCACCCCGCTGACCAGCGGGACGTACGGGCCGATGAACTCCACCGAGCCGTAGTTGAGCCGCACTTCGCCGGACCAGCCCAGATGGCGCGCCCCATGGAAGACGAGGGCGCCGAGCGACTCGACCTCCGTGCCCCGGTCGCGCTGGAACGTCAGGAACGCCAGTGCCCCCGGCATCGCCACCACGAACGCCAGCGTGACGGCCCCCGCCGTGAGGACCGCGGCACCCCAGGATCGCCGGGCCGCCCGCCCCCGCGGCGCGCCGACGAGCAGCAGCACCGGCCACACCTTCACCACCGCCCCGAACCCGGCGAGCACCCCCGCCGCGCCCGCCCTGCGCGCCCCGGCGAGCAGCGCGGCGACGGCGACGGCGGTCACCATCAGGTCGTAGCGGGCGTACGCGGTCGGCCCGAGCAGGGCGACCCCCGCCGTCCACACCCAGGCCCCCCGCAGCGTCCTGCCGGGCCGCCCGCCCGCGTGCACGAGCAGCCCCGTCACCACCGCGTCGGCCACGAACGCGAGCAGGAAGAACGCGGCGGGGTAGCCGAGGAAGGGCACGACGGCCGGGCTGAGGATCGCGAGCGCTGCGGCGGGCGGGTACTGCCAGGTGACGTCGTCGAGCGGGAACGTGCCGGTGCGGAGCACCTCGTACCAGCTCTGGTAGATGAACGAGACGTCGCTGGTGACGTCCGGGCCGGGGATGACGACGACACGGAAGACGCAGAGCAGGAGGAGGGCGCGGGTGGGGACCCAGAGGGCGAGGAGGCGGAGTTCGGGGGCGATGAGGGAGCGGGGGAAGCGGGTGGAGCGGGTGGAGCGGGGAGAGTGGGAGGCGCGGGAGGGGCGGGAGCTGTGGGAGGTGTGGGGTGGGTGGGGGTGTTCGGGGGTGTTCGGCTGGGGGGCGTCCGGCCTGGCTTGGTGTGGCGGGGTTTCGTCCGGGCCCGCTTCGTGCGGCTCGGTTCCGGTCGGCCCGGCCCCCGGCGTGCGGGCCCCCGCAGCGGGGGCTTCCGCGGTGAGGGCCCCCGCCGTGAGGGCTTCCCCGGTCTCCTGCTGTCCCGTGCCCGCCATGTGCACCTCGCCCGCTTTTGATGCGTTTAAGTATGTTTCGGGAAGTCATGATGCCGGGCCGGGCGGCGCGGGCGGGCGAGGCGGGGCCGTGCGGCGCGGGCGGGCGTCCGGCCGGTACTGTCGGCGGCGATGCACAAGACCCTGATCGTCACGAACGACTTCCCGCCCCGGCCCGGTGGCATCCAGGCGTTCCTGCACAACATGGCGCTGCGCCTGGACCCCGACCGGATCGTCGTCTACGCCTCCACCTGGAAGCGCGGCCGCGAGGGCGCCGAGGCCACCGCGGCCTTCGACGCCGAACAGCCCTTCCAGGTCGTCCGCGACCCCACGACGATGCTGCTCCCCACGCCCCGCGTCACCCGCAGGGCCGTCGCGCTGCTGCGTGAACACGACTGCGCGTCGGTGTGGTTCGGGGCGGCCGCCCCCCTCGGCCTGATGGCGCCCGCGCTGCGCCGGGCCGGGGCGCGGCGTCTGGTCGCGACCACGCACGGCCACGAGGCCGGGTGGGCGCAGCTGCCCGCGTCCCGGCAACTCCTGCGCCGGATCGGCGATTCGACGGACACGGTCACCTACCTCGGCGAGTACACCCGCTCCCGCATCGCCGCCGCGCTCAGCCCCGCCGCGGCCGGGCGCATGGTCCAACTCCCGCCCGGCGTCGACGAGAAGACCTTCCACCCCGGCTCCGGCGGCGACGCCGTGCGGGCCCGGCTCGGGCTCACCGACCGGCCGGTGATCGTGTGCGTCTCGCGGCTCGTGCCGCGCAAGGGGCAGGACACGCTGATCCTCGCGATGCCGCGGATTCTGGCGCGGGAGCCGGACGCGGTGCTGCTCGTCGTCGGGGGCGGGCCCTACGAGAAGGAGCTGCGCAAGCTCGCCGCGGAGACGCGGGTCGCCGAGTCCGTGGTGTTCACCGGGGCCGTGCCGTGGGCTGAGCTGCCCGCCCACTACGGGGCCGGGGACGTCTTCGCCATGCCGTGCCGTACGCGGCGTGGCGGGCTCGACGTCGAAGGGCTCGGCATCGTCTACCTGGAGGCCTCCGCCACGGGGCTGCCTGTCGTGGCCGGGGATTCCGGCGGGGCGCCGGACGCCGTTCTGGACGGGGAGACCGGGTGGGTCGTGCGGGGTGGCTCCGCGGAGGATGCCGCCGATCGGATCGTGGCGCTGCTCGGTGATGCGGAGTTGCGGGAGCGGATGGGGGAGCGGGGGCGGAGCTGGGTCGAGGAGCGGTGGCGGTGGGACCTGCTGGCGGAGCGGCTGCGGGAGCTGCTGTAGGCCTCGCGGTGCGCCCCGGTCCCGCCCTTCTCCGAAACCGGGGGCCGCGCCCCCTGGCCCCCGCTATCGGCGCTCCGCGCCTCGCCCTCCAGTGCCGGACGGGCTGGACAATGTGCGGCTGGGTTCCAGCCCCTCCGGCGTTCGAGGAGCGGGGGCCGGGGCGGAGCCCCAGTTCCGGGAAGGGGCGGGACCGGGGGCCCCGGCGACGCCCCGAACCTCACCCCCGGTACAACGCCTCGATCTCGTCCGCGTAGTCCTTGGCGACAACGTTCCGCTTCAGCTTCAGCGAAGGCGTGAGGTGCCCGGACTCCTCGGTGAACTGGGCCGGCAGCACCCGGAACTTCCGGACGGACTCGGCCTTGGAGACCGCCGCGTTCCCGTCGTCGACCGCCTGCTGGACGGCGGCGAGCAGGTCGGCGTCCTCCCGCAGGGAGGCGGCCGAGGCCCCGGCCGGCTTGCCGTGCTCGGCGGCCCACCGCACGAGGAACTCCTCGTCGATGGTGACGAGCGCCCCGACGAAGGGCCGTCCGTCCCCGACGACCATGCACTCGGCGACGAGCGCGTGCGCGCGGATGCGGTCCTCGATGACGGCGGGAGCGACGTTCTTGCCGCCGGCCGTCACGATGATCTCCTTCTTGCGGCCGGTGATCCGCAGATAGCCGTCCTCGTCGAGGGTGCCGATGTCCCCGGTGTGGAACCAGCCGTCGGCGAGGGCCTCCTCGGTGGCGGCCTCGTTGTTCCAGTAGCGCGAGAACAGGTGCTCGCCGTGGAGCAGGACCTCGCCGTCGTCGGCGATGCGGACGACGGAGCCGGGCAGCGGCTGCCCGACGGTGCCGATCTTCTGCCGGTCCCAGGGGTTGAAGGCGGTGGCGGCGCAGGACTCGGTGAGGCCGTAGCCCTCCAGGACGGTGAAGCCGATGCCGCGGAAGAAGTGACCGAGGCGCTCGCCGAGCGGGGCGCCGCCGGAGATGGCGTACTCGCCGCGCCCGCCGAGGACGGCACGCAGCTTGCTGAAGACCAGCTTGTCGAAGATCTTGTGCTTGACGCGGAGCCCGATCGAGGGTCCGCCCGGGGTGTCGAGGGCGCGGCTGTAGGCGATCGCCGCGTCGGCGGCCTTGTCGAAGATCTTGCCCTTGCCGTCGGCCTGCGCCTTGGCGCGGGCACCGTTGTAGACCTTCTCGAAGACGCGCGGCACGCCGAGGATCAACGTGGGCCGGAACGCGGCGAGTTCGTCGGTGAGGTGCTTGATGTCGGGCGCGTGGCCGAGCTTGATGGGGGCCATCAGGGCGGCCACCTCCACCAGGCGGCCGAAGACGTGCGCGACGGGCAGGAAGAGGAGCACCGAGCACTCGCCGGTGCGGAAGAGCGGTTTCAGGCGCTCCACCACGTTGCCGCACTCCGCGAAGAAGCTGCGGTGGGTGAGCACGCAGCCCTTGGGGCGGCCCGTGGTGCCCGAGGTGTAGACGATGGTCGCGGGGTCGTCGGCGCCCGCGACGGCGCCGCGCTCGTCGACGGTCTCGTCGGAGACCTCCGCGCCCGCCCGGTTGAGCTCCTCGACGCCGTCCCGGTCGATCTGCCACATGTGGACGAGGGACGGCAGGCGGTCGCGCACCGACTCCACGGCGGCGGCGTGCGTGTCGGTCTCCACGACGCAGGCCACCGCGCCCGAGTCGCCGAGGATCCACTGGATCTGCTCGGCCGAGCTGGTCTCGTACACCGGCACGGAGACCGCGCCCGCGCTCCAGATCGCGAAGTCGAACAGCGTCCACTCGTAGCGCGTGCGCGACATCAGGCCGACCCGGTCGCCGGGCCGTACGCCCGCCGCGATCAGGCCCTTCGCGGCGGCCCGCACCTCGGCGCGGAAGGCCGTGGCCGTGACGTCCTGCCAACTGCCGTTCACCTTGCGGCCGATGACCGCCACATCCGGGTGCTGCGCGGCGTTTCTGCGGACGATGTCGGTCAGATTGCCGTCCGCGGGGACCTCGTACAGGGCCGGAAGGCTGAACTCGCGCAAGACTGCTGCTCCTACATAGGGCGCCGACGCCACGACGTTGTGCGATGCGACGGTGCGGTCCAAGGTCGGGCAGGTGCTCAGTCGGGGGGCTCTGGGGGTCCTCGGGATTTCGTTGAGGGGCTGAGCACTACTGGACTGCCCGGACGTTACCCACCGGTATGGCTGGTTCGGTAGGGGGGCCGGGCCAGATGTTCCGTGCGTCACACGACGTTATGGTCTGAACCGCACAGTACGCCACGCTCTTCCTGACTCGGAAGTAACCGCAGGTCCGCCGCCCCCGCCCGCCCGGGCACCCCGCCCTGGTCGGCCCCGCCCCGCCGTCCTAAGGTGACCGGCATGCGAGGTTTCCGGGTCCATGTGGTCAGTGACGTGCACGGCAACGCCGCGGACCTGGCCCGTGCGGGGGACGGCGCCGACGCCTTGATCTGCCTGGGTGACCTGGTCCTCTTCCTCGACTACGCGAACCACGCGCGCGGCATCTTCCCCGACCTGTTCGGCGCCGAGAACGCCACCCGCCTCGTCGAGCTGCGCACCGCCCGCCGCTTCGAGGAGGCCCGCGCCTTCGGCGCCTCGCTGTGGGCGGGCCTCGACCGCGGCCCGGCCGTGGAGCGGGCGGTCCGCAAGCAGTACGCCGAGCTGTTCGCCGCCTTCCCCACCCCTACGTACGCCACGTACGGCAATGTCGACATGCCGCGGCTGTGGCGCGAATACGCCGGTCCCGGCACCACCGTCCTCGACGGCGAGCGCGTCGAGATCGGCGGCCGCGTCTTCGGCTTCGTCGGCGGCGGCCTCAAGACCCCGATGCGCACGCCGTACGAGATCAGTGACGAGGAGTACGCCGCCAAGATCGAGGCCGTCGGCGAGGTCGACGTGCTCTGCACCCACATCCCGCCGGAGGTGCCCGAGCTGGTGTACGACACGGTGGCGCGCCGCTTCGAGCGGGGCAGTCGCGCGCTCCTCGACGCGATCCGGCGCACCCGGCCGCGGTACGCGCTCTTCGGCCATGTGCACCAGCCGTTGGTCAGCCGGATGCGGATCGGGTCGACCGAGTGCGTGAACGTCGGGCACTTCGCGGGGTCCGGGCGGCCCTGGGCGTTGGCGTGGACGGGGTGACCGTCGCAGGTCGCGTGCGCGGTAGCCTTCAGCGGGCAGACACAAGCCCCCGCACCGGACCGCATCTGGAGGAGCCACCGCGATGGCGGAATACACCAGCTCGAGCATCACGATCGAGGCGGCACCGGCCGACGTCATGGACGTGATCGCCGACTTCGCCCGCTATCCGGAATGGACCGGCGAGGTCAAGGAGGCCCAGGTCCTCCAGGCCGACGACTCCGGCCGCGCCGAACAGGTCCGGCTCGTCATGGACGCCGGAGCGATCAAGGACGACCAGACCCTCGCGTACACCTGGAGCGGCCCGCACGAGGTGTCCTGGACCCTGGTCAAGTCCCAGATGCTGCGCTCCCTGGACGGCTCCTACCTCCTGAAGCCCGCGGGCACCGGCACCGAGGTCACCTACCAGCTGACCGTCGACGTCAAGATCCCCATGCTCGGCATGATCAAGCGCAAGGCGGAGAAGGTCATCATCGACCGCGCCCTGGCAGGCCTGAAGAAGCGCGTGGAGACCAAGGCCTAGCTCGTCGGCGCGGCGTGCGCACCGGCCCGCGGTGAGGGGGGCGGGCCACCCCCGCCCCCGCCGACGTAGAGTCCCACCGCATGCGCACCCTCCTCCTCACCGGCCCCGGCGGAGCCGGCCGCACCACCCTCGCGGCCGCGACGGCCCGCACCGCCGCCCGCGAGGGCACCCGCACCCTGCTCCTGTCCGCCGACCGCGCCGACACCCTGGGCGCGGCCCTCGGCACCCCCACCGGGCCCCGCCCGGTCCAGGTCGCGCCGGGCCTGACCGCCCTGCGCCCGGACCCGGACCCCGGCTTCCGCGCGGGCCTGCTCACCCTCCAGGAGCACGCCCGCCCGGCCCTGGACCTGCTCGGCGCCGACCGCCTCGACGACGAGGAGCTGACCCCGCTGCCGGGCGCCGAGGACCTCGCCCTCCTGGGTGCCCTGCGCGCGGCCACGGAGGCGTACGACACCGTCGTCGTCGACCTGCCCGCCGCCCCCCGCGCCCTCGCGCTCCTCGCCCTGCCCGGCCAACTGCGCCGCTACCTGCGCCGGTTGCTGCCCCGGGAGCGGCGGGCGGCCCGCGCCCTGCGCCCGGTCCTCGGCCGCCTCGCGGGTGTCCCCGTGCCCGCCGGATCGCTGTACGAGGCAGTCGACCGCTGGGACGCGGCGCTCGCCGCCGCGCAGGCCGTGATCGAGGCCCCGGGGACCAGCGTCCGCCTGGTCGCCGAGCCGGGACCGGCCGGCGCCGAAGCCGTGGCCCGCACCGCCACGGGCCTCGCCCTGCACGGCCTGGCCCTCGACGCCGTCCTCGCCAACCGCGTCCTGCCCGCGCCCGACGGCCCCGACACGGCACCCTGGCTCACCGCCCTGCGCGCCCAGCAGCACAAGACGCTCGGCGAGTGGACGCACACGTACCGCACCCACGAGATCCCCCACCTCGGCCCGGACCCCCGCGGCGCCGACGACCTCGCTGCCCTCGGCGCCCCCGGTCCGGGACCGGCCCCGGACCCGGTCGACTGGCCCGTCACCGACGCGCTCGCCACGGACTCCCTGCTGCACTGGTCCATCCCGCTGCCCGGTGCCGTCCGCGAGGACCTCGACCTGGTCCGGCGCGGCGACGAACTCGTCATCACCGCGGGAGCGTTCCGGCGGATCGTTCCGCTGCCCTCCGCGCTGCGCCGCTGCACCGTCACCGGCGCCGCCCTGCGCGACGCCACTCTGCGGATCCGCTTCGCCCCCGACCCGGACCTGTGGCCCCGGACCCGGTGAACGGCCTGCCGCCGTTCGGGTAACGTCGAGAGTACGAATTCGTCGGCCCTGCGCAGGAGTCAGCCCGTCATGAGCGATGCCATCGAGCGCGACGCGCGCGACGCGTCCGAGCCGGAGCGCCCCGAGCCCGCCCCCGCGGACGCCGACGCGTGGGCCACGGCCTGCGCCGAGGACCTCGCGGCGGAGAAGGCCCGCCGCCGCGCCCAGTACGGGCCGCCGCCGGGATCCGCCGCCGAGGAGCTGCGCAAGCTCGTCGACGCCGTCTCCGACAAGCTCGCCAGTCTGTCGGGGGGCCAGTCACCGCTGCTCGGCGCGGTCGCGCAGGGCGCCGTGCAGGAGACGGTGCAGCAGGTCGTCCGGCAGGCGAAGGCCGCCGTCGAGCCCGTCATCGAGCGCAACCCCGACGTCTTCGACCATCTCGCGGCGGCCGGCGCGGAGCTGCTCGCCGCCTACCGCAGCGCGGTCACCGGTCAGGAGGCCCGCTGGACGCGCGACGGCACCGCCTCCGCCGCCCCGGACGGTCCGGATCGCCGCGACGAGGGCCCCGGACCCGGGGAACACATCGATCTGGACTGACCCCCCCTCGGGTACGGTGGGCCGTAGCGGGGCTCGATCGAACTGAGGGATTCATGGGACTCACCATCGGCGTCGACATCGGCGGCACGAAGATCGCGGCCGGAGTGGTCGACGAGGACGGTCACATCCTGTCGACGTTCAAGGTGCCCACCCCCGGCACCTCCGAGGCCATCGTCGACGCGATCGCCTCCGCAGTCGAGGGCGCCCGGGCCGGGCACGAGATCGTCGGCGTCGGCATCGGCGCCGCCGGATACGTCAACCGGCAGCGCTCCACGGTCTACTTCGCACCGAACATCGACTGGCGCCAGGAACCGCTGAAGGACGAGGTCGAGCGGCGCGTGGGCCTGCCGGTCGTCGTCGAGAACGACGCGAACGCGGCGGCCTGGGGCGAGTACAAGTTCGGCGGCGGCAAGGGCCACCGCAACGTCATCTGCATCACGCTCGGCACCGGCCTCGGCGGCGGCATCATCATCGGCAACAAGCTGCGCCGCGGCCACTTCGGCGTCGCCGCCGAGTTCGGCCACATCCGGATGGTCCCGGACGGCCTGCTCTGCGGCTGCGGCAGCCAGGGCTGCTGGGAGCAGTACGCGTCGGGCCGCGCCCTCGTGCGATACGCCAAGCAGCGCGCCAGCGCCACCCCGGAGAACGCCGAGTACCTGCTCTCGCTCGGCGACGGCACCCCCGACGGCATCGAGGGCAAGCACATCTCGATGGCCGCCCGCCAGGGCGACCTGGTCGCCGTGGACTCCTACCGCGAGCTGGCCCGCTGGGTCGGCGCCGGACTCGCCGACCTGGCCTCGCTGTTCGACCCGTCGGCGTTCATCGTCGGCGGCGGCCTCTCCGACGAGGGCGAGCTCGTGCTCGAACCGATCCGCAAGTCCTTCAAGCGGTGGCTCGTCGGGGCGCAGTGGCGTCCGCAGGCGGAAGTGATCGCCGCGCGGCTGGGCAACAAGGCGGGCCTGGTCGGCGCGGCCGACCTGGCTCGGGAGCCCGACCCCATCATGTGAGCTTCGGCGCGCGGCGCCGACCGGGGACCCAGGACGGGCCGGAATCCTCCGGCCCGTCCGGCGTTTCCCGTATCTTGATCGCCATGTCGACCGACCCGACGCGTACGCTGCCCAACTCCCGCACCGAACAGGACGGTTCGGCCGTCGTCCGTGTGCTCAGCTACAACATCCGCTCGATGCGCGACGACACCGACGCGCTCGCCCGCGTCATCGCCGCGTGCGCGCCCGACCTAGTCCTGATCCAGGAGGCGCCCCGGTTCTTCCGGTGGCGCAAGAAGCTGGCCCGGCTCGCCCGCGCCGCCGACCTCGTGACGCTCTCCGGCGGCGGGACCGCGGCCGGGCCCGCGCTGCTGTGCTCCCTGCGGGCCACGGTCGAGCGCACCGAGGACGTGCTCCTGCCGCTCACGCCCGGCCTGCACCGGCGGGGCTTCGCGACGGCGGTGGTGCGCTTCGGCGGCGCCCGCCTCGGCGTACTGAGCTGCCACTTGAGCCTGCAGAGCCAGGAGCGCTACGAGCAGAGCGGGATGCTGCTCGACCAGCTCGCCGGGATGGGCGTGGAGCACGCTGTCGCGGGCGGCGACCTCAACGACCGCCCCGACGGCCGCTCCTTCCGCAGACTCGCCACCGGCCTGCGCGACTGCTGGGCCACCGAGCCCTGGGGCGGGGAGTACACCTCCACCCCGACCGACCCGCACCAGCGCATCGACGCCATCTTCGCCACCAAGGGCATCGAGATCCTGGGCTGCGGGGTGCCGCTGGGCCAGGAGGGCGTGACGGACGCGGACCTGCGCGCGGCGACGGACCACCTGCCGGTGCTGGCGGCGCTACGGGTGCCTGCTTGACGGCGCCCGGCGGAGGTCAGACGACGGCTCCCCGCCCGGGGTCGTCGTCCTCTTCGTCGTCGCCCTTCATACGGATGACCAAGGTGGCGAACCCGCCCAGGAATCCGCCGATGCCGAGTGTCGTCAGCCACCACGTCATCTGCCACCCGAGGAGCACCGCGAGCAGAAGCAGCAGCGGGCCGCCGATGACGGCGAGCCAGGCGAACTTGGCGGTGACCTCCGCCTCCGGCAGCGGCGGCGGCTCGGGCGGTACGAAGTGGCCCTCGTCGTCCGGGTCGAAGTCGTCCTCGGACGCCTCGGCCGCGCTGTAGTCGCGCGGGCCCGCGCCGCCCACTCCGGGCGCGAAGGAGATGGAGCTGCCGAGCGCCTTGCCCGCCCCTTCGTCCCCCTTGTCGGCGGCGTCCTTGCCGCCGCTCCCGGCGCCGTCGGTGTCGCCCTCCGCGGGGCTGTTGGTCTCCGCCTCCAGGAGCGCCAGGTCCTCCACGGACTTGAACGGCTTGGCGCCGGGCGGGTCCGCGGGCTCCTCGCCGTACCCGGCGACGATGGCGCGCCAGGCGGCGTCCTCGTCGATCGGCACCGCCTGCTCCTGCGGCTCGCGGCTGTCGTCCTCGCGGCTCTCCTCCGCGTCGTGCTGCTCAGCCACCGGTGGCCGTCCCTTCTTTGCCTGCGCTGGGGGCGAGCCGGCCGATGAACGAGAAGCTCTCCTCGAAGATCCGGTCCGCGTCGTGGTCCAACGTCGCGACGTGGTAGCTCTGTTCCAGCAGGATCTCCGTGACGTCCGTGGACGAGACCCGGCTGAGCACGCGGGCGGAGTCGGCGGGCGGCACGACGTGGTCCTGCGGACTGTGCAGCACCAGCAGCGGCTGGGTGACCTGCGGCAGTTCGGCGTCGACGACCTGGAAGAAGCGGCGCAGCGAGTGCGCGGCGTGCAGCGGCACCCGGTCGTACCCGATCTCCCGCGAGCCCGGCTTGGCGATGTCGCTGACGATGCCCTTGGTCGTCGGCACCAGGAAACGGGCCACCGGCAGGGCGTGCGCGGCCAGACCGTGCACCTTGTTCCCGGGGTTGACGACGACCACGCCGCGCACCGCGTCGCCGTGCCGCGCGGCGAGCCGCAGCGCGAGCGCGCCGCCCATGGACAGGCCGAGGACGAACACCTCCGCGCACCGCTCCGTCAGGACGCGCAGCTCGCGGTCCACCTCCGCGTACCAGTCCTGCCAGCCCGTGACCTGGAGGTCCTGCCAGCGGGTGCCGTGGCCGGGCAGCAGCGGCAGCGAGACCGTCAGGCCGCGCTCCGCCAGATGCTCCGCCCAGGGGCGCAGCGACTGCGGGGATCCGGTGAAGCCGTGACACAGCAGGACGCCGACCTCGCCGCCCTCGTGGCGGTACGGCTCGGCTCCGGGGAGGACCGGCACCTTCGGTCTCCTTCTCGAGAGAGCTGGGGGTACTTCACCGTACGCGACCGGACTGACACCGACCAGGGCCATCGCGCATACCGGACGGGCCCGGCGCCCGCGCCGACCGGGCCGGTCGGCCCCGCTCCGGAAGGAGCGCGGGTCCCACTCGGGTTATGGTCTGATCCACAGACACAGGAGGCACTCGGTTTGATCTACGGCGCAATGAAGCTGTCCATCGGAGGGCCCCTGAAGCTCGCCTTCAGGCCCTGGGTGGAAGGCCTCGAGAACATTCCCGCCGAGGGCCCCGCCATTCTGGCAAGCAACCACCTGTCCTTCTCGGACTCCTTCTTCCTGCCCGCGGTCCTCGACCGCAAGGTCACCTTCATCGCCAAGGCCGAGTACTTCACGACGCCCGGCATCAAGGGCCGGATGACGGCCGCGTTCTTCAAGGGCGTCGGCCAGCTCCCGGTGGACCGCTCGGGCGCGCGCGGCGCGGGCGAGGCGGCCATCAAGAGCGGCATCGCCGTCCTGGAGAGCGGCGAGTTGTTCGGCATCTACCCGGAGGGCACCCGGTCGCCCGACGGCCGCCTCTACCGCGGCAAGCCCGGCGGCCTCGCCCGGGTGGCACTGGCCACCGGCGCGCCCGTGATCCCCGTCGCGATGATCGACACCGAGAAGATCCAGCCGCCCGGCAAGGTGATGCCGAAGCTGATGCGTCCCGGCATCCGCATCGGCAAGCCCCTGGACTTCAGCCGCTACCAGGGCATGGAGCACGACCGCTTCGTCCTGCGGGCCGTGACCGACGAGGTCATGTACGAGATCATGAAGCTCTCCGGCCAGGAGTACGTCGACATCTACGCGACCGCCGCGAAGCGTCAGCTCAGCGAGGCGGCCAAGGCGGCGAAGGAGGCCGCCAAGAAGGAGGCGGCCAAGAAGGAAGCGGCCGCCAAGGAACGGTCCGGCGCGTAACGGCGTCCGTGGAGAGGGGCGCACGACGGCGTCCCGTGGGGTGGGGGCAGTGGCCAGGCGCGAAAAGGTCATGCGAATGTCGGTCGAGCAGCCGCTGTGGCGTGCCCTGACCGCGTACCGCGTGCTGACCATGCTGTACGCCATCGGGCTCTTCGTCGCCGCGTACTCCGCGTTCGCCCGCCCCTGGCTCGCCATCGGCTACTACGCCCTCCTCGCGGCCTGGACCCTCGCCACCGTCCCCAAGGTCTCCGGCGCCGCGAGCTGCACCAAGCGCTTCCTCGCCGTCGACCTCGGGGTCGCGCTCACCGGCATCCTGCTCACGCCGGTCGCGGTCGAGCACTGGCGGGTCGTCGAGGGCGGGCCGACGCTGCCTTCCATATGGACGGCCGGGTCCGTGCTCGCCTTCGCGATCAAGGGCGGTTGGCGCTGGGCGGCCTTCGCCTCGCTGCTCGTGGGCGTCGCCAACGTCGTGCAGCGCGGCGCGTTCAGCCGCGACACCGTCCACAACGTCCTGCTCGTCTGCATCGCCTCCATCGCCATCGGCTACGTCGTGGAGGTCGCCCGGGCCTCGGAGCGCACCCTCGCCCGCGCCCTGGAGATCGAGGCCGCGACCCGCGAGCGCGAGCGCCTCGCCCGCGACATCCACGACAGCGTGCTCCAGGTCCTCGCCATGGTGCAGCGCCGCGGCACCGCCATCGGCGGCGAGGCGGCCGAGCTCGGTCGGATGGCGGGCGAGCAGGAGGTCGCCCTGCGCACCCTGGTGGCCGGGGGCCTGATCCCCACCTCGTACGCGTCCGAGGACGTCTCCCAGGGCGCCGTCGTCCGGCTCGTCGAGGAACCCGACGCCCCCGAGGCGCCCGGCGGCGACGACGCCACCGGCGCGGCGAGCTGCGACCTGCGCCTGCTCCTCGCGCCCTTCGCCGGGTCGCAGGTGACGCTGTCGGAACCGGGTGCCGCGGTGCCGCTCGCGGCGCGCGCCGCCAGGGAGCTGACCGCCGCGGTCGGCGCCGCCCTGGACAATGTCCGCAAGCACGCCGGGGCGGACGCCCGCGCCTGGATCCTGGTCGAGGACGAGCCCGACGCCGTCGTCGTGACGGTGCGCGACGACGGCCCCGGCATCCCGGAGGGGCGGCTCGCCCAGGCCGAGGGGGAGGGGCGGCTCGGAGTCGCGCTGTCCATCAGGGGGCGGCTGCGGGACATCGGGGGCACGGCCGAGCTGATCTCGGTGCCGGGCCAGGGCACGGAAGTGGAACTGAGAGTCCCGCGCACCGCGCGGGACGCACGGGGGAAGGCGGAATCGGAGCGATGAGCGGTCAGCACGAGCAGCACCAGGAGTCCGCGGCGGGGGCGGCGGCCGGGGGGAGCGGGCCGGACGGCGCCGCGCCGGTCAAGGTCATGGTCGTCGACGACCACCCGATGTGGCGCGACGCCGTCGCCAGGGACCTGGCCGAGTCCGGCTTCGACGTGGTGGCGACCGCGGGCGACGGCGAACAGGCCGTGCGCCGCGCCCAGGCCGCCGCGCCCGACGTCCTCGTCCTCGACCTGAACCTGCCGCTGAAGCCCGGCGTGCAGGTCTGCAAGGAACTCGTCGGCGCCAACCCCGCCCTGCGCGTCCTGGTCCTGTCGGCCAGCGGCGAGCACGCCGACGTCCTGGAGGCGGTCAAGTCCGGCGCCACCGGCTACCTCCTGAAGTCCGCGTCCACCGCCGAGCTGATCGACGCCGTGGGCCGCACCGCCGTCGGCGACGCCGTGTTCACCCCCGGCCTCGCGGGCCTGGTCCTCGGCGAGTTCCGGCGCCTGGCCTCCGAGCCCGCGCCCGCCACCCCCGACGAGCCGGGCGCCCCGCGCCTGACCGACCGCGAGACCGAGGTCCTGCGCCTGGTCGCCAAGGGCCTCAGCTACAAGCAGATCGCCGAACGCCTGGTCATCTCGCACCGCACGGTGCAGAACCACGTCCAGAACACCCTCGGCAAGCTCCAGCTCCACAACAGGGTGGAACTCGTGCGGTACGCCATCGAGCGCGGCCTGGACACCGACGACCCCGCCGGGCCCTGACACCGGGGCCCGACGCCGAGGGATGACCTCCTTCGGGTGAACCGGATCCCTCCTCTCCACCGCAACTCCCGCACCACGCCCCGGAATTCACGGTTCGTCCCATGCCGAAGTGACGCGGATCACCATTAGCGTGGCCCGCGTCAGCGCAATCGCGGCGAAGGGACATTTCCATGCGGGTCGGAGTTCTGACCGGAGGCGGCGACTGCCCCGGACTCAATGCCGTCATCCGGGGCGTCGTCCGCAAGGGCGTGCAGGAGTACGCGTACGACTTCGTGGGCTTCCGCGACGGCTGGCGCGGACCGCTCGAAGGCGACACCGTCCAGCTCGACATCCCCGCCGTCCGCGGCATCCTGCCGCGCGGCGGCACCATCCTCGGCTCCTCGCGGACCAACCCCCTCAAGGCCGAGAACGGCATCAGGCGGATCAAGGAGAACCTCGCCAAGTACGAGGTCGAGGCCCTGATCGCGATCGGCGGCGAGGACACCCTCGGCGTCGCCGCCCGCCTCACCGACGAGTACGGCATCAACGTCGTCGGCGTACCCAAGACCATCGACAACGACCTGTCCGCCACGGACTACACCTTCGGGTTCGACACGGCCGTCGGCATCGCCACCGAGGCCATCGACCGCCTGCACACCACCGCCGAGTCGCACATGCGCGTCCTCGTCGTCGAGGTCATGGGCCGGCACGCCGGCTGGATCGCGCTGCACTCCGGCCTCGCGGGCGGCGCCAACGTCATCCTCATCCCCGAGCAGCGCTTCGACCTCGACCAGGTGTGCGCCTGGGTGACCTCGCGCTTCAAGGCCTCGTACGCGCCGATCGTCGTCGTCGCCGAGGGCGCCATGCCCAAGGACGGCGAGATGGTCCTCAAGGACGGCACCCTCGACTCCTTCGGGCACGTGCGGCTCTCCGGTGTCGGCGAGTGGCTGTCCAAAGAGATCGAGAAGCGCACCGGCAAGGAGGCCCGCACCACGGTCCTCGGGCACGTCCAGCGGGGCGGCACCCCGAGCGCCTTCGACCGGTGGCTCGCCACCCGCTTCGGCCTGCACGCGATCGACGCCGTGCGCGACGGCGACTTCGGCAAGATGGTCGCCCTGCGCGGCACGGACATCGTCCGCGTCCCCATCGCCGACGCCACCGCCAGGCTCAAGACCGTCGAGCCCGCCCTCTACCAGGAGGTGGGCGTCTTCTTCGGCTGACCCGCACGACCGGTCTTCTGGCCGGCTCGCGCCTTCGGGCGGCGGGCGCGGCGGCGGGACCGTATATTCGGCGGCGCGGGGGCAACGCACGCGAGACCGGGAGCAACCGTGGAGATCCTCGCCTTCGGCGTCCAGGCGGACGAGCGACCCCTCATCGAGAAGGCCTTCGCGCCGCACCACGACATCCGGTGCCTGGACGTCTTCCTGAACGAGGACACCGCCCCCATCGCCGCCGGATACGAGATCATCTCGACGAGCGTCAACGCCAGCCTGAACAACCGCGTCCTGCAGACCCTCGCCGCCGGCGGCACGCAGATGATCGCCCAGCGCTCCACCGGCTTCAACAACATCGACCTCCAGGTCGCCGAGCGCCTGGGCCTGACGGTCGCCCGGGTCTCGTACTACTCGCCGTACTCCGTCGCGGAGTTCGCCTGGACCCTGGCGACCGCGGTCAACCGCCGCATCGTCCGCGCCGCCAACCGCACCCGCGACTTCGACTTCCGCCTCAACGGCCTGATGGGCCGGGACCTGCGCGGCCGCACCGTCGGTGTGCTCGGCACCGGCAAGATCGGCGAGGCCTTCACCCGGATCGCGCACGGCTTCGGGATGAACCTCCTCGGCTGGGACGTCGCCGAGAACCCGGCGTGCGTCGCGCTCGGCATGAAGTACGTGGCCAAGGAGCAGCTCCTCGCCGAATCCGACGTGATCAGCCTGCACGTACCGCTGCTCCCCGCGACCCACCACCTCATCGACGCGAGCGCCCTGCGCACGATGAAGGACGACGCGATCCTGGTGAACTCCAGCCGTGGCGGCCTGATCGACACCGACGCGCTGGTGAGCGAGTTGCGCGCGGGCCGCTTCACCGGTGTCGGCCTCGACGTGTACGAGGCCGAGGCCGGGCTCTTCTTCCTCGACAAGTCCCTGGAGGCCGTCGAGGACGACACCCTGGCCCGCCTCGTCACGTTCCCGAACGTCGTGGTGACCTCCCACCAGGCTTACTACACGGTCGACGCGGTGGGCCAGATCATCGACACCACCGTCCAGAACGTCCTCGACTACCAGGCGGGCCGCCGCTCCGAGAACGTCCTGGTGCCCGCCGCGCCCCCCAGCTGACCGAGGAGTTCCCGCACGATCCGCGCCCCGCGCAGGGACAGCACCGACTCCGGGTGGAACTGCACCCCCGCGAACCCTCGCCCGCGCAGCGCGTGCACCTCCCCGCTCGCCGGGTCCCGGCTCACCTCGATCCCGTGCGCAGCCAGTTCGAGCGCCGCCTCCTCGTCGCAGCGCGCCACGAAGCTGTTGTAGAAGCCGACCGTCTCCGCCCGCCCGAACAGGTCGATCGTCGCCTGCGCACCCTGGTACGGCACCTCCTTGCGCACGATCTCCAGGCCCAGCTCGGCCGCGATCAGCTCATGGCCGAGGCACACCCCCAGCACCGGGTGCCGGTGGCCGCGGATCAGCTCTGCCGCGAGCGCCCGCAGGAACCGCATCTTCGGGTCCCCGGAGTCGGCGGGGTCGCCCGGACCGGGGCCGAGGACGACGGGTCCCGCGTGCGTGAGGGCCGCGTCCGCGAGGCCCGGCTCGTCGTAGCGGCGCACCGATACCGCGAGGCCCGACGAGCGCAGCACGTGCGCGAGCATCGCCGTGAACGTGTCCTCGCCGTCGACCACGAGGGCGTGCCCGGTCAGCTCCGCCGACTGCTCCTGCATCCGCAGCCAGAACGGGGCGAGCCCGGCCCGCCGCCCGTCCAGGGCCGCCCGCACCCGGGAGTCGTCGGCGAGGGCGGGCCGCGCGCTCTCGTGCCGCGGCCGCCCCGGCCGGACGCCGAGCGCCGCGAGCACCCCGGCCGCCTTCGCGTGTGTCTCGGCCACCTCCCCGGCCGGGTCCGAGCCGCGCACCAGGGTCGCGCCGACCGGCACCCGCAGGGTCCCGCGCGCGTCGATGTCGGCGGTGCGGATCAGGATCGGCGAGTCCAGGGTCTGCGCCCCGCCCGCGTCGCGGCCGATCAGCGCGAGCGCGCCCGCGTAGTAGCCGCGCCCGCCCGCCTCGTGCCGCCGGATCACCCGGCAGGCGTTCTGCACGGGCGAGCCGGTGACGGTCGCCGCGAACATCGTCTCCCGCAGCACCTCCCGCACGTCCAGCGACGAACGGCCCCGCAGCTCGTACTCGGTGTGCGCGAGGTGGGCCATCTCCTTCAGGCGCGGGCCGACGACCACTCCGCCGCGGTCGCCGACGGTGCACATCATCTTCAGCTCCTCGTCGACGACCATCGACAGCTCCTCGGCCTCCTTGCCGTCGGCGAGGAAACGCAGCAGGCCGTCGACCGTGGGGCCCTGCTGCGGATAGCGGTACGTCCCGCTGATCGGGTTCATGACGACCGTCCCGCCCGCCCGTCTCCCACCACCGCCCTCGACCGAGGGCGCTTCGCGCCCACCCCTGCCTCCTGACATCCGCACATGCACCTCCGGGCTCGCCCCGACCAGCGTCCTGCCGTCCTCGCCCCCGGTGTGCACGACGAACGTCCAGTACGCCCCGCGCTCACCCACGAGCAGCCTGCGGAACAGCGCCAGCGCGTCGGCCCGTGCGAACCCGGGGATCTCGCCCCGGTACGTCCGCCGGATCACGAAGTTCGCGCCCTCACCGGCGCCGATCTCCTCCCGCAGCACCCGGCCGACGGTCCGCGCGTACGCCTCGTCGCTCACGTCGAAGGCGCCCTCCGTCACGCGCACCTCGTGGTCGGGCAGCGCCGCGAGGGCCTCGGCGAGCGGCAGCTCGTACGTCTCATCGGGCGTGAGGACGGCGAGCGGCGTGCCGTCGTCGGTCACCTCGAAGCCGCGCTCCCTGATCTGCCGGAAGGGGATGAGGGCGAGACCTTCGGGCAGGTCGGCGAGGCGTTCGCAGGTGGTGACGGGCCCGCGCAGGACCTCCACCGTGTCGTGGTCGCGGCCGGGGGTGCGGCGGCGCAGCAGGGCGAAAGGGGTCTGGTCGTGGAGCAGTCGGTCGAGGGCGGTGGGGGGAGACGGACGGTCGTCGGTCAGCGGGTTCTGCGGATCCATGGGGCTGTTCCTTGCTCCGTGAACGGGGTGGGAGAGGAACGGCCGGTCCGGAACGCTGCCGGAAACACCGAAGGCCGCCCCTCGGGCGGCCTTCGCGATGTCTGGGTACGCGCAGTCAGTGGGCCGCCGGAGAAGCGGGCCACCACCAGTTCTGGGTCGAGTGCGCGAACATGCCCGCACCCTAGCGCATCGAGGACCGGGGACGGCGGTGCGTCTCAGGGGCGGGTCATCAGCACGTCGAGCGCCTCGTCCAGATAGGCGCCGAACTCGTCCTCGCCGGGCAGCACCGAGGGCGCCGCGTGGCCGAGCTGGGCGTGGCCCAGGTAGACCGCGTACGCGAGCAGCCCGCGGCGGCGCGCCTCGGCCGCGGGGAAGCCGAGGGCGGCGAAGAGCTCGGCGACGTAGGCCACCCGGCGCTCGGTGACCCGCCGCAGGGCCGCGGCGACCTTGGGGTGCGAGGCGGTCGCGAGCAGCGAGACCTCCAGCGGGTCCGACGACGCCGAGCTGATGGCCTCGGCGAACAGGAGCCGGACCCGGGTGCGGATGTCCGGTTCCGCCTCGACCTCGCTGATGATCCCCTCGGTGTTGATCTCCGCCCAGCGCTCAAGGGCGGCCTCGATCAGGGCGTCACGGTTCGCGAAGTGCCAGTAGAAGCTGCCCTTGGTGGTGCCGAGTCGGACCGCGAGGGGCTCCACGGCGACCGCGGCGATGCCGCCCTCGCCGATGGCCGTGAGCGCGGCGTCGGCCCAGTCCTGAGCGGAGAGCCGGGGCTTCGCCGAGGCCTTCCGCGCGTCCGTAGCCGCCGTCTTCCGCTGCCGTTGCGCCATGACCGTACGCTACCGTACGGTTGACCATACGCCAGCGTATGGAGGTACGTCATGGGTGTGGTGCGCAATGAACACGAGCGAGTGATCGAGGCCCCGGCGGCGGCCGTAGGGGCACTGATCGACCGGCTCTCCGCCGCGGACGACCCGCTCTTCCCGACCCCGGCCTGGGACGCGATGACCTTCGACGGACCGCTCGCGGTGGGCGCGAGCGGCGGCCACGGGCCGGTGCGGTACGGGGTCGCGGAGTACGAGCCGGGCCACCGGGTCCGCTTCGACTTCACCGCCCCGGACAACGGCTTCCACGAGATCTCCGTCGAGCCCCTGGGGGAGCGGCGCTGCCGCGTCCGGCACGTCCTGGAGACCGAGCCCCGGGGCCTGGACCGCCTCCTGTGGCCGACGGTCGTCCGGCCCCTGCACGACACGATCGTCGAGGAGGTCCTCGACAACGCCGAGCGGGCGGCCGTAGGTCACTGCGCGCACCCCACGCGCTGGTCGCGGTGGGTGCGGCTGCTGAACGCCCTCGACTGGGACCGGCCCGAGACGGTCGCCGTCCCCGAAGGCGCCCGGCTGCTGCGCGGCGCCCTCGACCGTCCCGTCTACCAGGACGCGTACCGCATGCGGATGCTCCCAGGGCTGCCCCGCGACCCGCGCGCCTGGGCCCCCATGCTCCGCGAGGACTTCCCCCGGCTCGGGTGCGCCGACGGGGAGCTGCTGCTCCGGGTCGACATCGCGGGCCTGACCGCACGCGCCTCGATCCTGGTCGACGACGAGCACATCACCCTCAGCACCTACGCCCGCCCCGACAGCCGGCGCGGCCGCCTCTACTGGGGCGTCGTCCGGCTCGGGCACCCCTTCATGGCGCGCCTCATGCTGCGCCGCACGCATCGCGCGTTCGCCCTGGCGGCGCCGAGCGCGGGGGAGCGGGCGGGGCGGACCGTGGCCGCGTGAGGTCTCGGCCGTTCCACTTGCTGAGACACCTTCACCCCGCCGACGCGGGGGTGGTCCCGAGCTCAAGACGCTGCTGCGGATCGGGGCGGTGTCCTCCCCGCGCGCGCGGGGGCGCCGGGGTGCGGCCTCTGGGCCGCACCCGGTCGTCTCATCTGACGGGCAGAGGCGAAACCACTGGGCGGGACCCCGTAAGGTTTACGGGGTGACCGTGAACGCTGATTCCCAAGCCGTCGCCGCCAGGGCGACCTGGCGAGACCTGCCCGCGGCGCAGCAGCCCGAGTACCCCGATGCCGAGGCTCTGCGCGATGTGATCGCGGACCTCGAGTCGTATCCGCCGCTCGTCTTCGCGGGCGAGTGCGACCAGCTGCGCGCCCGTCTTGCGTCCGTCGCCAAGGGAGAGGCGTTCCTGCTCCAGGGCGGCGACTGTGCCGAGTCCTTCGACGCCGTGAGCGCCGAGCACATCCGGGCCAAGCTCAAGACCCTGCTCCAGATGGGCGCCGTCCTCACGTACGCCGCCTCCGTGCCGGTCGTGAAGGTCGGCCGGATCGCCGGGCAGTACTCGAAGCCGCGCTCCAAGCCGACCGAGACCCGCGACGGCGTCACCCTGCCGACCTACCGCGGCGACTCCGTCAACGGCTTCGACTTCACCGAGGCGGCCCGCGTCCCGGACCCCGAGCGCCTGAAGCGGATGTACAACGCCTCCGCGTCCACGCTCAACCTGGTGCGCGCCTTCACCACGGGCGGCTACGCCGACCTGCGCCAGGTGCACGCCTGGAACCAGGACTTCGTGAAGTCGTCCCCCTCCGGGCAGCGCTACGAGCAGCTCGCGCGCGAGATCGACAACGCGCTCAACTTCATGCGGGCCTGCGGCACGGACCCCGAGGAGTTCAAGACCGTCGAGTTCTACGCCTCGCACGAGGCGCTGCTGCTCGACTACGAGTCGGCGCTGACCCGCGTCGACTCGCGCACGGGCGATCTGTACGACGTCTCCGGCCACATGGTCTGGATCGGCGAGCGCACCCGGCAACTGGACGGCGCGCACATCGAGTTCGCCTCGCGCATCCGCAACCCGATCGGCATCAAGCTCGGCCCGACGACGACGGCCGAGGAGGCGCTGCAGTACATCGAGCGCCTCGACCCGGACCGTGAGCCCGGCCGTCTGACCTTCATCGCCCGCATGGGCGCGGACAAGGTCCGCGACAAGCTCCCCGAGCTGGTCGAGAAGGTCACCGCGTCCGGCGCGACCGTCGCCTGGATCACCGACCCGATGCACGGCAACACCTACGAGGCGGCGTCCGGCCACAAGACCCGCCGCTTCGACGACGTGCTCGACGAGGTCAAGGGCTTCTTCGAGGTCCACAAGGCGCTCGGCACGCACCCGGGCGGCATCCACGTGGAGCTCACGGGCGACGACGTCACGGAGTGCGTGGGCGGCGGCGACGAGATCTTCGTCGACGACCTGCACCAGCGCTACGAGACGGCGTGCGACCCCCGGCTCAACCGCAGCCAGTCGCTCGACCTGGCGTTCCTGGTGGCGGAGATGTACCGGGACCAGTGATCGCGGCTGACCTGGGTATTCCCTGGTCGCGCAGGTGTGGGGCGCGGATCCATGTGATCCGCGCCCCACGTGCGTATCCCGGGCTTTTGCGCAGCCGAAGGCACGGGTAAGGTTAGGTTAGCCTCACCGATCAATCGGGACGGGCGCCCCTTGTCAGCCAGTCCTCGGGAGGTGAACCGCGTGTACGTCTGCAACTGTTTCGGGGTCACCGAAGAGCAGGTGAAGAAGCACGCGGAGGCCGGCGCCTGCACCCCCCGCCAGATCGCCTCCGCCTCCAAGGCGGGCACGGACTGCGGTTCCTGCGTACGCCGCATTCAGGCGCTGCTCGGCCGGGGCGCGTGCCCGCGGCGTGAGCTGGTGGACCAGGGCGAGCCGGCGGTGGCGCTGGTCCCTGAGGCGGAGCTGCCGAAGATTCCCGGGATCCCGGCCGCGCCGAAGGCTCCGGAGCGGGAGGAGCTCCCGGAGGCCGCCTAGGCGCTCCCGGGCTCGGCCTAGCTCTCCGGCTGCTCGATGAGCTGCGCGATGTACAGCGGCTCGCCGAGCTTCTCGACCAGCTCGAGCTGGGTGTCGAGATAGTCGATGTGGTGTTCCTCGTCCTCGAGGATCGACTCGAAGATGTTCGCGGACGTGATGTCGCCCTTGGCGCGCATCACCTCGATGCCGCGCTTGAGGCGGTCGATCGCCTCCACCTCGATCTGGCGGTCCGCCTTGAACATCTCGGTGACGGTCTGGCCCACGCGCACATGGAACAGCCGCTGGTAGTTGGGCAGACCGTCGAGGAAGAGGATCCGGTCGGTCAGCACCTCCGCGTGCTTCATCTCGTCGATCGACTCGGACCGGGTGTACTTGGCGAGCTTCGTCCAACCGAAGTTGTCCTGCATCTTGGCGTGCAGGAAGTACTGATTGATCGCGGTCAGCTCGGCGGTCAGCTGCTCGTTGAGAAATTCGATGACCTCGGGGTCGCCCTGCATCGCAGAGGCTCCTTCCAAGCGGGTGACTGGGCAGGTAGCGCGCATCTTTGCATCGGCGTCCGGGGCCGTCCAGTAAGTGCATGCTTAGTAGGAGTTGCCCGAATCCACGTATACCTGGTCACGTCCACCGCTCGCCGTCTGTCAGGATGGAGCCATGGGTCAGCCGGTGGGTCGCACATCTCGAGACGTGGCGGAACCGGATCTTCCGCCGGGGCAGCGGCTGCAGCGCGGCTGGCCGGTCACGCACTACGGCCCTGTGCCCAAGTTCCGCCCCGAGCGCTGGGAGTTCAGGGTCTTCGGCGCCACCGCCGACGGCGAGAAGCACTGCTGGAACCACGAGGAGTTCTCGGCCCTGCCGTATGCCACGGTGGTCGGGGATCTGCACTGCGTCACGAAGTTCAGCATGCTCGGCGCCGAATGGGGCGGGGTGCTCGCCCGTGACCTCCTCGCGCTCGCGCCGCCCGCGCCCGAGGCCACCCATGTCATGGTCTGGGCCGAGTACGGCTTCAGCTCCAATCTGCGCATGGCCGACTTCGCCTCCGAGCGCACGATTTTCGCCACGCACAAGGGCGGCGAACTCCTCACCGCGGAGCACGGTTTCCCGCTGCGGCTCGTGGTGCCCCAGCTGTACGCCTGGAAGGGCCCGAAGTGGGTCCGCGGCGTCGAGTACATGACGGCCGACCGCCGCGGTTTCTGGGAGGAGCGGGGCTACCACAACATCGGCGACCCCTGGCGCGAGCAGCGCTACTCCTACCAGGAGGAACCGGGCGACGGCCCGGAGCTGTAGCGGCTCCAGGCCCTCGCCCTGCGGTGTCCGGCCGGGTCAGTGGTGGTACTGGTGGACCACCGCGTGGCCCTTGCCCCGGCCGATCATCCACTTGTTGACCGGGGTGGTGATCACGAAGGCGGCGGCGAGCGCGATGGCGAGGACGATCCAGAACATCGCGTCCGCGAGATGGGCGTCCATGGCGCCGGGCCAGAGCGCGATCACGCTGTTGTCGATCAGCTCCATCACGGCGATGGAGAGGGTGTCCGCGGCGAGCGCGACCCTGATCGCTGTCCGGAAATCGACGCCCGACTTCAGGATGCCGCGCAGGGTGAGGGCGTAGCCGAAGAAGAACGCGAGGGCGATCGCGAGGATCATCGTCGGCACGTTGCCCCAGCCGAGCGCGGTGCCGATCACCATGCCGAGGACCTCGCCGATGGCGCAGCCGGTGAGGCAGTGCAAGGTGGCCTGGGCGGCCATGGACCAGCTGACCTTGCCCATGCCGTGCTGACCGCTGTGGCTGTGGCCTGCGTGTCCGCCGTGACCGCCGTGACCCTCGTGACCTTCATGGCCATTGGGGCCCTGGTGTCCGGCGTGCGTGTCGTGCTGCATGAGAAATCCCCCAACGTCGAGCAGCGGCTCCTGCCATGACAGGAACCGTATACCCCTAGGGGGTATTCCTCAAGAGGGGAGGATCATGCGTCCCGCAGCTCCTTCAGGCGGGCCACGTCGGCCGCGTGTCCGTCCTTGCCGCCCGGGGTCTCGATGATCAGGGGCACGCCCTCGGTCGCCGGGTGGGTCATCAGCTCGCGGAACGGGTCGGCGCCGATGTGGCCGGAGCCGATGTTCTCGTGGCGGTCCTTGTGGGCGGCGACGACGTCCTTGGAGTCGTTGGCGTGCACCAGCTTCAGGCGGCCGGGCCCGACCGTGTCGACGAGCAGGTCGAGGGTCTGCTTCATGCCGCCGGGTCCGGCCAGGTCGTGCCCGGCGGCGAAGATGTGGCAGGTGTCCAGGCACACGCCGAGCTTGGGGTGGGCGTCCAGGGCCTCGAAGTACGGCCCGAAGTCCCAGGTGCGCGAGCACAGCGAGGCGCCCTGCCCGGCGGTCGACTCCAGGAGCAGGAACGGGTCGTCGTCGTGGGTCAGCTCGTCGAGGAGCGGCAGCACCCGCTCCCGCACCTGGCGCAGCGCCACCTTCCGCTCCCGGCCACCGGTCGCCGAACCGGTGTGCACGACGACCCCGAGCGCGCCGATCTCACGGCCGCGGCGCAGGGAGTGCCGCATCGACTCCACCGACTTCTCCACCGTCGCCTCGGTGTGCGAGCCGAAGTTGATCAGATAGGGAGCGTGTACGTAGGCGGGGATGCCCTCGGCCGCGCAGACGGCGCGGAACTCCTCGTCCTGCTTCGGGTTCCCGGGCGGGGTCGCCCAGCCGCGCGGGTTGGCCACGAAGACCTGCACGGTCTCGGCGGCGAGGTCGCGCGCGTAGGCGAGGCCCACGGAGGCGAGGCCGCCCGCGACGGGGACGTGGCTGCCGACGGGGTTGCGGGGGGCCCGCGCGGTGGGGGCGGACACGGGGGTGCTGGGGGAGTCGGGGGACTTCTCGGTGCTCACCCGGTCCAGGGTGGCACGGGGCGGGGGCGGGGCCGGGCGCGGGGCCCCGCCCCCCTGGCTCAGCCGATCTTGATGGTGATCGTCGACCCCTTGGGAGCCTTGTCGCCGCCGTCCACGGACTGGTCCTTCACCTTGTCCGCGAAGATGTCGAGCAGGCCGCGGTCCTCCTTGACCTCGAAGCCGGCCGCCTCCAGCTCGTCCTTGGCCTCGTCGACGCTCATGCCCTCGACGTCCGGGACCTCCACCAGCGGCGGGCCCTTGGAGATCGTCAGCTCGACCGTGTCGCCCTCGGCGACCGTCTTGTCCCCGCGCGGGGACTGCTTGACGACCGTGCCCTTGTCCTCGTCGGAGGTGACTCGCTCCGGGGCGATCCGCACCTTCACGCCCGCCTCCTCGAGCTCCGCGCGGGCGTCGCTCTCCGACTCGCCGGTGACGTCGGGAAGTTCGACCGCGCGGCCCTTGCTGACGACGAGCGCGACGGCCGAGCCCGCCTTGCGGACCTTCCCGGCGCCCGGGTCCGTGCTGATCACGGCGCCCTTCTCGACGTCCTCGCTGAAGGCCTTCGTGACCATGCCGGCCCCGAGGCCCGCGTCGTCCAGCTCGTCCTTCGCCTTGTCCAGAGGGGTGCCCTCGAGGTCCGGCACCTTGACGGTCTCCGGGCCGAGGGAGACGGTCAGCGTCACCTTGCCGTTGTGCCGGATGCGGTCGCCGACACCGGGGTCGGTCGCCATGACCGTGCCGCGCTTGTCGGTGTCGCTGTAGGCGCGCTCGACCTTGCGCACGTCGAGACCGGCGTCGTCGAGACGCTTGCGCGCGTCGGCCTCCGTCTTCGCAAGGAGCGCCGGGACCGTCGTGAACTGGCCCGAGTTGATGTACCAGACGCCCGCACCGAGCCCGAGGACCAGCAGGACGGCGGCCACCGCGACGGTGATCCCGCGACGGGTGTTGAGCTGCCGCCGGAACCGTGCCGCGGGGGAGGCGGGGGCCGCCGACGGGGGCGGCCCCGGCGGCGGGGTGCGCAGCACGCTGGTGTGGCTGAGGCCGTCCTGCCGGGGGCCGGGTCCCGGCCGCAGGGAGGCGCGGGGGTCCTGCGGCGGCGCGGGGTGCTCGGGCTCGTCCGCGGTGGGCAGGGGCAGCTGTACGGAGCGTGCCGCGCGCGGGATGACGCTCGTACGGTCCTCGGAGCCGGCGTGGCCGTGCTGCCCGCCCTCGGAGCCGCGGGCCTGCGGGGGTATCGCGTCCAACTGCGCCTCGGTGAGCGCGAAGCGTGCCTCGCGCAGCTGCCCGAGGAGGGCCACCGCGTCGTGGGGGCGCAGGTCGGGGTTGCGCGCGGTCGCCGACGCGACCAGTTCGTCGAGTTCGTAGGCGAGGCCGGGAACGGCGGCGGAGGGCGGCGGTACGTCCTCGTTGAGGTGCTGGTAGAGCACCTGGGCGGGGGAGTCGCCGCCGTGCGGCTTGGCGCCGGTGAGCATCTCGTAGAGGACGACCCCGGAGGCGTACACGTCGACGCGGGTGTCGGCCGTGCCGTGCTCGATCTGCTCCGGCGCGAGGTAGGAGACCGTGCCGAGGACCGTGCCCGTCGTGTTCGTGACGGAGTCCACGGCCCGTACGAGCCCGAAGTCGGCGACCTTCACCCGGCCGTCGTCCCCTATGAGGACGTTCTCCGGCTTCATGTCGCGGTGCACGAACCCGGCGCGGTGCGCGGCGCCGAGGGCGGCGAGCACGGGCTCCAGGATGTCCAGGGCGGCGCGGGGGCGCAGGGCGCCGCGCTCGCGCAGCACGTCGCGGAGCGTGCACCCGGCGATGTACTCCATCGCCAGGTACACGTACGGGCCGTCGGTGCCCTGGTCGAAGACCCCGACCACGTTCGGGTGCGCGAGGCGGGCCACCGACTTGGCCTCGCGGATGAAACGGTCGACGAAGGAGGCGTCGGCCGCCAGCGTCGGGTGCATCACCTTCAGGGCGAGCAGGCGGTCGAGGCGGGTGTCCACGGCCCGGTAGACCGTGGCCATCCCGCCGACCGCGATCCGTCCGTCGACGCGATAGCGGCCGTCGAGCACCTGCCCGACGAGGGGGTCCTTGAGGGTCGTGTCCACGGAGGGAGTCTACGAGGCGGGGCCTCGGGGCTTGCCCCCGCGGGCGGCGGACCAGCGAGACTGCAGCGCACCTGTGACCGACGCCGGACCACCCCGTGCCCGGGGCGACCTCTCCTCCACCTCGGCACCCCCGCGCCCGCCCGTCGCTGACGGCCCCGGCGCGAGGCCGTCCTCCGCGCGCCCCGGGACCACCGTCACGTGTGGGCGGCTCCGGTCGCCGGGGGCGGGTCAGAACGCCGGGCGTTCCGGGTCGAGGGCCGCTCGGCCGTCCGTGGGGGACGAGGCCTCGGCGAAGTGCCGTCGCGGGATGCGGCCGCCCAGGTACGCCAGGCGTCCGGCCAGGACTCCGTGGCGCATCGCCTCGGCCATCAGGACGGGCTCGCGGGCCCGTGTCACGGCCGACGCGAGCATCACCCCGGCGCAGCCCAGCTCCATGGCGAGCGCCGCGTCCGACGCCGTACCGGCCCCGGCGTCCAGGATCACCGGCACGCTCACCTGCTCCACGATGAGCTGAAAGTTGTGCGGGTTGCGGATGCCGAGCCCGGAGCCGATGGGGGAGCCGAGCGGCATGACGGCGGCGCAGCCCACGTCCTCCAGCTTCCGGGCGAGTACGGGGTCGTCGTTGGTGTACGGAAGCACCGTGAAGCCGTCGTCGACGAGGACCTCGGCCGCGTCGAGGAGCTCCACCGGGTCGGGCAGCAGCGTGCGCTCGTCCGCGATGACCTCGAGCTTCACCAGGTCGGTGCCGAGCGCCTCCCGTGCGAGGCGCGCGGTCAGGACGGCCTCGCCCGCGGTGAAGCAGCCCGCCGTGTTCGGAAGGACCCGGATGCCGAGCCGGTCGAGTACGGACAGCACGGAGCCCTGCACGCCGGGGTCGAGCCGTCGCATCGCGACGGTCGTCAGCTCCGTCCCGGACGCGACGAGTGACCGCTCCATGACGTCGAGGCTGGGCGCACCGCCCGTACCCATGATCAGTCGCGACGACAGGGTGAGGCCGCCGATGACGAAGGGATCGTCCGCCATGTGCGTCAGCCTCCCTGGACGGCGGTGAGGACTTCGACGCGGTCGCCGTCGCTGAGCGCGGTGGCGGCCCACTCCGCGCGCGGGACGACGGTTTCGTTGAGCGCGGCGGCGACACCGCAGTGCGCGGTGGACAGTTGGGCGACGACGGTGTCGAGCGTGGTCCCGGCGGCCACATCTCGTACTTCTCCGTTGACGGAGACGGCGAATACGGCGATCGGCGTGCTCATGCGGACAGCTCCGTGAGGTCCTTGGGGGAGGCGGGGGGTGTGGGGGAGGCGGGGGAGGTGGGAGGGGCGGGAGGGGTGGGGAGGGCGAAGGGTGGCTGTGGGGTCGTGGCGAAGCGGGCCGGGGTGAACGCCCGTGCCACCTCCGGCAGTTCGCCCGTGGCCAGCGCGTGCGCCATGACGTCCCCGGTGACGGGCGTCAGGAGGACGCCGTTGCGGTAGTGCCCGGTGGCCAGGTGCAGGCCGGGCAGCGCGGTGGGGCCGAGCAGGGGCGCGTTGTCGGGGGACGCGGGCCGCAGCCCGGCGCGGGTCTCCGTGAGCGGCAGCTCCGTGATGCCGGGGAGGAGTTCGTGGGCGTCGCGCAGCAGTTCGTACACGCCCCCCGCCGTGACCGTGGTGTCCCAGCCCAGCTCCTCGCTGGTCGCACCGACGACCAGCTCACCGCTCGCGCGCGGCACCAGATAGACGTGACTGCCGCGTACGACCGCCCGCACGGTGCGGTGCAGGAACGGCGCGTACCGCCCCGGCACCGTGAGCCGCAGCACCTGCCCCTTCACGGGCCGCACAGGCGGCAGCACGTCGCCCGGCACCCCCGCGAGCCGCCCGCTGAGGCTGCCCCCGGCGAGCACCGTCTGCCCGGCGGTGACCGCCGTGCCGTCGGCGAGGACGACACCGGCGGCCCGCCCCCGTACGACCGAGAGCTCCCGCGCCCACGCCCGCGTGAACGTCACCCCGGCCTGCTCGCAGGCCACGACGAGAGCGGCCGCGAGCCTGCGCGGGTCGACCTGGTGGTCGTCGTCGACGCGCAGCCCGCCCCGTACCCCCGGAGCGAGCATCGGCTCCAGGCGCCGGCACTCGCGGCCGTTCAACCACTGCGGTGTGAGCCCCGACCGCTGCTGGAGGGCGTGCAGTTCGCGCAGGTGGGCGCGGTCGTCGGAGTCGAGGGCGACCGCCAGCGTGCCGCACGCGCGATAGCCGACGTCGTGCCCGGTCGCCTCCGTCAGCTCGGCCACGAAGTCCGGATAGCGGTGTGCGGAGGCCAGGTTGAGGCCGAGCAGGGTCTGCTCGCCGTGGTGGAGTTCGGTGACGGCGGCCAGCATGCCCGCCGCGACCTGCGCCGCGCCGCCGCCCGGCTCGGGGTCGACGACGGTGACGGCGAGCCCGCGCTGCGCGGCCCGCCAGGCGGTGACGAGCCCGATGACACCGCCGCCGATGACGAGGACGTCGGTGCCGGCGCTCGGCTTCGTGGTCGCGCTCGGCCCTGTACTCGCCTGCGCGCTCGTGCTCGTACGGGTACTCGTGGTGCTCGTAGGCGTACTCGTGCTCGTCTGCGGATCTGCATTCGTACGGGAACGCATGGGCGTCCAGCCCCTCCCTTCGCCGGCATGACCCGGATCAGGTTCGTACGGTCGGAGGCCGTCCCAGCCTCCCTCTCAGCCCGGTGCGTCCGGGCTCCCGCGAGTGCTCTGCACGGCCAGCGTAGCCCGTCGTCCCGCGGCCGGTTAAGCCCGTCGGGTCCGCGGCCGGTGGCGCGGCCCTACAGTTGATCGGGTGAGCGAGGAGCAGAAGCGGGTGGAGTCGGGGCGGCGCGTCGTGATCGTCGGCGCCGGGATGGCCGGGGTGCAGTCGGCCGTGGCGCTGCGCGAGCAGGGGTTCGCGGGCACGCTCACGCTGATCGGCGCGGAGCCCCATCAGCCGTACGACAGGCCGCCGCTGTCGAAGGCGGTGCTGCTCGGCAAGGCGGAGGGCTCCGCCTTCGACATCGACTTCGACGCCCTCGGCGTCGAGCTGCGGCTCGGCGTCGACGTCACCGGCGTCCGCCCCGCCGACCACGAACTGGACACCGAGGCGGGCCCGGTCGCGTACGACAGCCTGGTCCTGGCGACCGGCGCCGAACCGATCCGCCTGCCCGGCTCGGACGGCGTCCCCGGCGTGCATCTGCTGCGCACGCTCGACGACGCGGAGCGGCTGCGGCCCGTACTCGCCGAACAGCACGACGTCGTGGTCGTCGGCGCGGGCTGGATCGGCGCGGAGTTCGCCACGGCGGCGCGGGATGCGGGCTGCTCGGTGACCGTGGTGGAGGCCGCGGACCGGCCGCTCGCGGGCGCGCTGCCCGCCGAGGTCGCGGCGCCGATGACGGCCTGGTACGCCGACGCCGGGGTGGAACTGCGCACACACGCGCGCGTGGAGCGCGTCGAGCCCGGCGCGGTCCTCCTCGACGACGGCACCCGGCTGCCCGCGGGCGCCGTCGTCGTCGGTATCGGCGCGCGGCCCGCGACGGCGTGGCTCGCGGGCTCCGGCATCGCGCTCGGCGCCCACCGCGAGGTGCTCGCCGACGACCACCTGCGCACGTCCGTGCCCGACGTGTACGCGGTCGGCGACTGCGCGTCCTTCCCCTCGCGGCGGTACGGGGAGCGGCTGCTCGTGCACCACTGGGACAACGCCGTCCAGGGGCCGCGCACGGTCGCGGCCGCCATCGTGGGCGAGAGCCCGGCGGCGTACGACCCCGTCCCGTACTTCTGGTCCGAGCAGTTCGGCCGCTTCGTCCAGTACGCGGGGCAGCACGCCCCCGGCGACGAGCTGATCTGGCGCGGGGATCCGGCCACGCCCGCCTGGTCGGTCTGCTGGCTCCGGGACGGCGCCCTGAGGGCCCTGCTGGCGGTGGGCCGCCCGCGCGACCTGGCCCAGGGCCGCAAGCTGATCGAGTCCGGCGCCCGCCTGGACCCGACCCTGACGGCGGACCCGGCCACCCCCCTGAAGCGCGCCGCCGCCTCCTGACCGGGCTCTCTCCCGCCACCGCCTCGTTTCAGCCGTCGAGCGGCTGACGGTCCCGCCCTGGCCCGCCGCTCGGTGATGGCCCCGGTTCCGGGTCGTCTCAAGGGCCACTCAGGCTGTCAATACCCCCATGGGGCACCGTGGGGCGCACCCGCCCCCCACCCCCGCTACCGGCCCCCGGCCAGAAATGGCACGCTTGATCCGTGACCGAGATTGACGCAAAGACCGATGCTCTCGTCCCCGCCTGGCTGCACCTCCCCGACATCGCAGAGATGCTCGACGTGGAGGTGACGCGCGTGCGCCAACTGGTCAAGGAGGGCCAGCTGATCGCCGTGCGCCGCGGTGAGAACCGCACGCTGCAGGTGCCCGCCGCCTTCATCGACGGCGACAAGGTGGTCAAGGGCCTCGTAGGCACCCTGACGCTCCTGCGGGACGACGGCTTCACCGACGAAGAGGCACTGGAGTGGCTCTTCACCCCCGACCCGACCCTGCCCGGCACCCCCGCGCAGGCCCTGAGCGAGAATCGCGGGACGGAGGTGAAGCGCCGCGCGCAGGCGCTCGCCGTCTGACCTGAGACAATCGTCCGGCGTGCGGGCCGCGGCCCGCACGCCACCGACACGGGGGGACCCCTTCATGGCCACCGACACGGCGGGCGCCTCCGCGCGCGCCCGGCTCGCCGACGCCCTGCTCTACCTGTGCGTCGACGCGCGCAAGCGCCAGGGGGACCTCCCCGAGTTCCTGGACGCCGTCCTCGCGGGCGGCGTCGACATCGTGCAGCTGCGCGACAAGGGCATGGAGGCCGCGGAGGAGCTGGAGCACCTCCAGGTCTTCGCGGACGCGTGCCGCCGCCACGGCAAGCTCCTCGCGGTGAACGACCGCGCGGACGTCGCCCACACCGCCGGCGCCGACGTGCTGCACCTGGGCCAGGGCGACCTGCCCGTGCCCGCGGCCCGCGCCATCCTCGGCGCGACCGCCGACGACGTCCTGATCGGCCGCTCCACGCACGCCGAGCACGAGGCCGCGGCGGCCGCCGTCCAGGAGGGCGTGGACTACTTCTGCACGGGCCCGTGCTGGCCGACGCCCACGAAGCCGGGCCGCCACGCCCCGGGCCTCGACCTGGTCCGGTACACGGCCGGGCTCGGCACCGACCGCCCGTGGTTCGCGATCGGCGGCATCGACGCGGGCAATCTGGACGAGGTCGTCGAGGCGGGCGCGCGCCGGGTGGTGGTCGTCCGCGCCATCACGGAGGCGGACGACCCCGGCGCCGCCGCGGCGGACTTCGCGAAGCGCCTGCGCACGGCCTGACGGCCGCCCGGCCCGCACTCCTGTGCGCCCACACCCGCATCCGTACTCCTGTTTGAGCAACACCCCCATGGTGTCCGATGCGTGGACAACAAACCGACTAACGGGACAAATGACCAACGTGCGGTTGGGCGACCGTCCCGGCCTGGCTAACCTGCCGGTATGGCCCTAGGCACTGCTTCCACCAGGACTGACCGCGCACGCACCGTGCGTGACATGCTCGCGACCGGCAAGACCACGTACTCGTTCGAGTTCTCGGCGCCGAAGACCCCCAAGGGCGAGCGGATCCTCTGGAACTCGCTGCGCCGGGTCGAGGCCGTCGCACCCAGCTTCGTCTCCGTGACGTACGGCGCCGGCGGCTCCACGCGTGCGGGCACGGTGCGCGAGACCCAGCAGATCGTCGCCGACTCGACGCTGACGCCCGTCGCCCACCTCACCGCCGTCGACCACTCCGTCGCCGAGCTGCGCAACATCATCGGGCAGTACGCGGACGCCGGGATCCGCAACATGCTCGCGCTGCGCGGCGACCCGCCCGGCGACCCGATGGGCGAGTGGGTCAAGCACCCCGAGGGGCTGACCTACGCCGCCGAGCTGGTGCGCCTCATCAAGGAGTCCGGTGACTTCTGCGTGGGCGTCGCCGCCTTCCCCGCGATGCACCCCCGCTCGGACTCCTGGGAGACGGACGTCGCGCACTTCGTCGACAAGTGCCGCGCGGGCGCCGACTACGCGATCACCCAGATGTTCTTCCACCCGGAGGAATACCTGCGCCTGCGCGACCGCGTGGAGGCGGCCGGCTGCGGGACGCCGATCATCCCTGAGATCATGCCGGTGACGAACGTGCGCCAACTGGAGCGTTTGCCGCAGCTCAGCAACGCCGACTTCCCGCCGGAACTGAAAGAGCGGATCCTCCGGTCCAAAGACGATCCCGCGGCTGTACGCTCCATTGGCATCGAGTTCGCGACGGAGTTCTGTGCGCAGCTGCTGGCCGAAGGAGTGCCGGGGCTGCACTTCATCACCTTGAACAACTCCACGGCGACGCTGGAGATCTACGAGAACCTGGGCCTGCATCACCAGCAGGCCTGACCGGTCGTACCCCTGGGGCCGCGGCCGCAGGGGAGAGGGGCGTACATGGGCTGGACGGTCCTCTACATCGCGTTCGGCGGAGTCGCGCTGTGGCTGCTCGGCGAGGTGCTGTTGCAGTACAAGGCGCGGCTGCGCTGGCGACTCCTTGCGTTCGTCGGCTTCCTGGGTGTCGTTCTCGGCGTCCTGATGCCGTCGGTGGTGGTCATCGCGATCGGTGCGATCGCGTTCGCCACCGGGCAGACGTACGTGACGCTGTCGTTCCGCCGCGGCTTCTCGACCGGCTGGGCGCTCGGCGGTCAGCCGGGCGCGAGCAGGCGCCGCAAGAGCGTCTCCCGGGGCGCCCCCGCGGAGCCGACCCTCCAGGTCTCCGACCTGGAGTACGACGCGGCCGCCGCCGAGAACGGACCGCCCGCCTCCGACGTTCTCGATCAGCAGCCCACGGGCCCCGGTGTGTTCGAGCCCGAGCCCATGCCCGACGACACCGGGCAGTACGGCGTCTACAGCGACACGGCGTACGCCCAGCAGACCGCCGGTGACGGCTACGGCTTCGACGGCTACCCGCCGTACGACCCGCAGGGCGCCCAGGCCCAGCAGGAGCCGCAGGACCCGCTGCACTTCGCCTACGGAGAGACCGGTGAGCAGCGCTACGCCGCCTACTCCGACCCGTACATCGGCCCGCAGTCCTACGGCGCGCAGCCGGGCTACGACAGCTACGCCGACCCGCAGCCGTACGCGTCCTACGGGGGCGACACCTACGGCGGCGGCTACCAGGACACTCCGCCCGGCGGCGTCTGGGTCCCGCACCAGCGCACGAGCGAGCCCGCGCCGCCCTACGGCGCGGAACTCCCGCCCGAGCAGCCCGGCTACCCGCCCTTCCAGGGCGAGGGGCTGCCGCCGGAGCCCGGGGGGCAGTTCGGCTACGAGCCCGGGGTCAACGGGGAGCAGCAGTACCGGTACTGAGGCCGGGCAGGGTGCTGAGTCGGGCCACGGTGCTGACGCGGCTCGCGATGCTCGGTCCGCTCACTGGGAGCCGCGGAAATCCGGTCCTTCCACGATGAGTCCGGCGACCAGCGTGCCCGACATGCCCGCGTGCGGCAGCCCGCCGCCGGGGTGCGACCAGCCGCCGACCGCGTAGAGCCCCGCCACCGCCGTGCTGTTGGCCGGGTGCAGATGCCGTCCGGCCGCGGCGGCGAGGGCGGGGGCGGGGACCGCGCCGCCGTCGGCACCCGTCGCCTCGGCGACCCGCGCGGGCGTACGGACCTCCTGCCACAGGAGGCGGCCGTCCAGGCCGGGCACCACCGCGGCCGCGCGGGCGGTCAGCCGTCGCACGTCCGCGTCGGTGACCTCGGCGCCCGCGGGGACCACGGCGGTCAGCGTCACGGCCTCGTGCTCCGCGTCCGGCGTGGACGTCGGGTCGTCCGGGCGCAGCACCGTCAGGGTCGGGGCGGCGGGGATGCCGGGGGAGCCGCTGCCGTCGGGGCGCCCGAAGACGTGGTTCAGCTCGTCCGCGCGGTCCGTGGTGTGCAGCACCGTCTGCTGCGGGGTGCCCTGGGGGCGGGCGCCGCGCAGGGCGAGCAGGACGGTGAGGCGGCTGGGGAGCCCGGACTGCGGGGGCACGTCCTGGGGAGCGCGGGCGGCCGTGCCGGACAGCATCGCGTCCAGCGCGCGGGGCGGCACCCCGGCCACCACGAAGTCCGCGTCCACGACGGTCCCGTCCGCCAGCTCGACGCCCGCCGCGCGCCCGTCCTTCGTCACGATCCGCACGACGTCCGACCCGAACGCGAACTCGACCCTGCGCGCACGGCACCGCTCGTACACCGCGGTCGCGAGGGCCCGCATGCCGCCGCGTGCGGACCAGGTGCCGAAGGTCTGCTCCAGATACGGCAGGACGGCCGCGCTCGCCGGGGCCGTGCGCGGATCGAGGCCGCGTATCAGCGCGAAGTGCTCCAGGAGCGCGGTCAGGCGGGGCTCGCCGCCCAGCTCGAACTCGGCGACCTGGGCGAGCGTGGCAGCGCGCCGCTCACGGCGCAGCAGACGCTTCTCGGCGACCGAGGGGTAGGGCTCGCGCTCCGCGAGCACCTGCCAGTTCGGCCACAGGGGCTCTTCCAGGAGCGGGCGGCGGGCGCGGTCCCAGGCCTCCCGCGCGCGGTTCATGAACGCCGCCCAGCGCGCGCCCGCGCCCGCCCCGAGCGCGCTGTCCAGGGCCTCGCCGACGCCCGCGCGGGAGGCGTTCGGCAGGTCCGCCGTGGTGCCGTCGGCGAAGACGTGGCGGACGGCGGGCTCGACCTGGGACAGCTCGACGCAGTCCTCCAGGGGCTGCTTGCCCGTCTTCACGAACAGGTCGCGGTAGACCGCGGGCAGGTGCAGCAGGGCCGGGCCCGTGTCGAACCCGAAGCCGTCGCGCTCCACGCGGCCGAGCGCGCCGCCGTACGTCCCCGCGCGCTCGTGCACCACCACCCGGTGGCCCGCCACGGCCAGCCGGGCGGCGGCCGTCATGGCGCCCATCCCGGCGCCGATCACCACAATCCGTGCCATGCCAGGGACTTTATCGGCACCCACTGACAGCCGAGTCGGGTGCCCAGGGCGGCCCGGCGGGCGTCCGGTCCCGCGCGGGCCGGGATCAGTCCGGTGGTCGCCCCGCCGCCATTCTCCGCTCCTCCCGCCGCTGCGCTCTGCGCCGCAGGAACCGTCGGATCCGGTGCGCGAGGAACAGCAGCAGCACGAGCCCCGCGACGAGCAGCACGGCCGCGATGATCGCCGCGGCCTCGGGGTGGAACATCGCGAAGGTGACGATCCCGCCGACCCCGAGGTCCTCGGCGGTGCTCAGGACGAGGTTGCTGAACGGTTCGGGGGAGGTGTTGACCGCCATCCGCGTCCCGGCCTTGACGGCGTGGCTCGCGAGGGCCGTCGACCCGCCGACCGCGCCCGCCGCCACGTCCGAGAGGGAGCCGCTCTGCCCGGCGAGCAGCGCGCCCACCACCGCCCCGGAGGCGGGCCGGACGACGGTGTGCACGGCGTCCCACACCGAGTCCACGTAAGGGATCTTGTCGGCGACGGCCTCGCAGCCGAAGAGCACGCCCGCGGTGATGAGGACGCCGGGGCTCTGCAACGACTCCGGGACCTCGTCGGACAGACCCGTGGCCCCGAAGACGCCGAGGAGCAGGACCACCGCGTAGGCGTTGATCCCGCTGGCCCAGCCACTGGTGAACACCAGGGGGAGTACGGACACGGCGTGATCGTAACCAGCGGGGCGCGATCCGGCCCGGCACGGACGCCCGCCCGGGCACGGACGCCCGCCTGGGCATGGGCACCCACGTCTGAGTATCCGTACCTAGGCACGGAGATGAGTACGCGCGCGGATGGGACCCGACCTGCGGGGACGGGAGAGTGAGGGCACGGAGAAGGGCGCGGCACCGGAACCGCCGACACGGGGCGGCGGAATCGGGCGGCGCCCTTGGCCGCTCCTCCCGCCTCGCCCGTGGCGGGAGCGAGGCACGGGGGCGACCGGGGGACGACCACGGGGGTCGCGCGGGGGAATGCGACAAGCGCCGGTCCGGCGGGGCCTGGGACATCCAGGCTCCACCGGACCGGCGCCGCGCGACGGGCCCACCGGACCGGCGCCGCGCCACGACTGCGAACGGGTGAACGGGCCCGTGCGGGGACCCGCGGAAGGGCCCGCGAAGGGGCCTGTGGAAGGGCCCGCGCAGGGACCTGTGGAAGGCCCGCCATCCGCCCCCTCACCCGCCGCCGCTCACCCGCCCCTGCAGCAGCCGCGACAGCGCCGCGTGCACGTCGTCGAGCGAGCGCTCCGGCTGGAACGACTGCCAGTCGAGGGCCGCCACCAGGACCATCCCGACCAGGGCGGCCGCCGTCAGCGGGATGTCGATCTCCTCGCTGAGCTCACCGCTCTCCACGCCCCCGCGCAGCACGTCCTCGACCACCGCCACGGCCTGCTGGCGCACCACCATGAGCGTGGACTGCCAGGCGCGGTTCGTGCGCCACAGCTCGGCCACGTAGAGCTGGGTGAAGGCCGGATAGCGGTCGATGAAGACGAGGCCCGCGCGGATCATCGCGTCCAGGGCGTCGACCTTGCGGCCCCCTTCCTGGGTGGCCTCGTCGGCGGCCTGCTTCAGGGATGCGGTGAGCAGGCCCACGCCGTGCCGCAGCAGCTCTTCGAAGAGGACCGATTTGCTGGCGAAGTTGTAGTAGACCGTGCCTTTCGCGACGCCCGCCCGCTCGGCGATCTCGTCAACTGTCGTGGCGGAGAAACCCTGTTCCGCGATGAGGGTGACGGCGGCCTCGTAGAGCTTCTGCCGGGTGGCCTCACGCCGCGAGCTGCTCGCACTGCTTTCCATGAGCTTGATTTTCACAGGTTCCGGCGCGTTCACAGGCTCAGCTCCGGATGCAGCCGGTCCAGGGTCCACACCTGCTTGCGGCGCGCGGAGACGGCGGTGAGCGCCAGGGCGCCGACGGTGAACGCCACGAGCACCGCGCACGCCGTCCACACGGGCCCGAGTCCGCCGCCTGTGATGAGCCGCCGCAGGGCGTCCACGACGTGCGTCATCGGCAGGTACGGGTGGATCGCGCCGAAGAACGTCGGGCTCGTCTGCACCGGATAGGTGCCGCCCGCCGACGTCAACTGGAGCATCAGGAGGGCGAGGACGAGGATGCGTCCGGCCGCCCCGAAGCGTGCGTTCAGCCACTGCACGATCGCCGCGAAGCAGCCCGTCACCAGGATCAGGAAGCCGATCGTCCCGGCCGCCCGCTCCATCTGCAGGCCGAGACGCCAGTGCAGGACCGACATCAGGGCCGCCACTTGCAGGGTGCCGAGGGCGGCGACGGGGAGCCAGCCCGCGAGCGCGATGCGCCAGGCGGGGGCGCCCGCGGCGAGCGCGCGCCGGTTGAGCGGCTGGATCAGCATGTACGCCACCATCGCGCCGACCCACAGGGACAGCGGGATGAAGTACGGGGCGAAGCCCGTGCCGTAGTTGGGCGCCTTGTGCAGCGACTGGGAGGCGAGCTGCACGGGGTCGGCCATCACGTCCGTGCGCCGGTCGCGGTCCTGCTTGTCGTAGTCGGGGATCTTCTTGACGCCGTCGTGCAGGCCGCCCGCGAGCTCCTGGGAGCCGTCGGCCAGCTTGAACATGCCGCCGTCGAGGTCGGTCGCGCCCGTCTTCAGCTTGCCGACGCCCGTGTCCAGGTCCGCGGCGCCGGTCTTGGCCGTGCCGAGGCCCGTGTGCAGCTTCTTGGCGCCCTTGGCGACGTCTCCGGCGCCCGTGTTGAGCGCGTTGACGTCCCTGACGGTCTTCTCCAGGTTCTCGTCCAGGTGCGGAGCGCGGTCGGCGAGACCCTGGGCCTTCTTCTGGAGAGCGGCGAGGTTCGTGTCGAGGGTCTTCAGGTCGCCGTTCTGGTCCTTGACGAGCGTGTCGACGTCCCCGGCGATGATCGAGACGTCGGCCGCGACCTCCTTGGCCTTCTTCAACTTCGGGCACTGATCGGGAGCGTCGGCGGCCTGCTGACACAGCTCTTCGTAGAGGCCGTTCAGAGCGGCAGACGACTCCTTGGCTTTGGTCGCCTCCTTCGGGGCCCTCTCGACGAGGGTCTTCAGGTTGTGCCGCACCGCGCGGGAGGAGTCGGCGACGAGCTGGGCGCTGTCGCCGAGCACCTTGCCGTTGTCCTTCAGGTACGGCCGCACCTTGGCGGCCTCGCCGTTCACGCGGTCGGCGAGCTTCTGGGTGCCGTCCGCGACCCGGCGCGAGCCGTCCTCCAGGTCGCCCGCGCCGGTGTGCAGCTTCCGCACGCCCGAGGCGAGGTCCCCGCTGCCGGTCTTGGCGGTCTTCAGGCCGTCGACGAGGTCCTCGGAGCCCTTCTTCGCCTTGCCGATGCCCCCTTCGAGCTTGTCGGCGCCCTTGGCGGCCTTCTGCGTCTTTCCGTGGATGTCGGAGAACGAGATGAAGATCTTGTCCAGCATGTTCCGCGACGCCTTCGTGGAGGCGGCCGTGCGCACCTCGGAGAAGACCGTCCGCGAGATCTGCCCGACGATGTAGTTGTTGGCGTCGTTCGTACGGACCTTCAGGGCGCCCGTCTCCGGGGTGTCACCGGAACTCGACCCCACCCGCTCGCTGAAGTCCGACGGCATCGTCAGGGACAGGTAGTACGTGCCGTCCTCGACGCCGTCGCGGGCCTCGGCGGCGCTCACCTCGTGCCAGTCGAAGGTCTTGCTGTCGAGCAGCCGCTCGGCGAGGCCGTCGCCCGCCCTGAGCTTCTTGCCGTCGACGGTGGCGCCCTTGTCGTCGTTCACGAGGGCCACGGGGATCTTGTCCAGGCGGCCGTAGGGGTCCCAGAAGGACCACAGGTACAGCGCGCCGTACAGCAGGGGCAGCAGCAGGAGCGCCACGAGGGCCGCGCGGGGCAGCCGGCCCCTGCCGAAGCGCTTGAGCTCAAGCGCGGCGAGCTTCGGCGACCGCATCGGCCGTCTCCTTGTCGTCGTCGGTGGGGTGTCCGTCGCTGTGGTCGACTGTTTCGGCCGCGTCGGCTGTTTCACGTATGCCGGCTGCGTCGTGTACGTCGGCTGTGCCGCGTACGTCCGCGTCCGCGCGCGGTGCCGTCGATACGACGACCGCGCCCTCGGGGGCCTCGCTGCACACGGCCACGACCGTCGTGCCGTTCGCTGCGATTGACCTCAACAGGTCCCAGGCGGCCTCCCGTTCGGCGTCCGACAGCTTGAGGTCGGTGTCGTCCACGCCGAGCAGCCGGGGCCGTGCGATCAGGGCGAGCGCCACGGAGAGCCGCAGAACTTCCAGGCGCTCCAGGTCCCGTACGGAGGTCCGGGAGCCCTTGGGCAGCGCCTCGACGTCGAGCCCCGCGGCCCGCAGCGCGGTGTCGATCCGCAGCCGGGACTCGGTCGCCCGCTCCTTGCGCGGCCGCAGGAGCCCGCGCAGCGAGCCCTCGAACCGCCGCTCAAGGAAGGCCCGTTCGCGCAGGTGCTCGGCCACCGTCAGGGCGGGGTCCAGGTCGGTCACGCCGGGGACGGGGCCGAGCCCGCTGATCCGGCGCACGGCGGCCAGCTGCTTGGGCAGCACATGGCGGCCGACGCGCGCCGTGCCCTCGGTGGACCGCATCCGTCCGGTGAGGGCGAGCAGCAGACAGGTCCGGCCGGAGCCGGACGGCCCCTCGACCGCGATGAGCGACCCGGGCCCGGCCTCGACGCCGATGCCGCGGAACGCCCAGCCCCGCGGTCCCTTGAGCCCGAAGTCCGCCGCGCTGACGGCGGCGCCGTGCGGACCGTCCACGGTCCCTCCTCGTCCGATTCGCTGAGGCCCGTGGGCCCAGTTTTTGAACTGACCAGTCAGTGCAAAAACTATCCCGAACCTTCGATCGAGGCAAAAGTGCAGGTCAGGGCGGATTGTCAGTGGCGTACTCCACGATGGGCACATACGGCCACTGCGCCGTCACACAGACGACAGGAGGTTCGTCATGGCCAGTTCTCACGCCGCAGCCGCACACCGGCGCCGCGCCCCCGGCCCTGCCCCCTCACTGACCGGTCCCGCGAGCGACGTCCACCCGGTGCTGCGCCGGGCCTCGGCCCCGCCCGCCGCCCTCGAACTGCTCGCCCAGGCCCGCGCCGGACTCGACGAGGCGGCCCACCTGGACACGTCGAACGAGCGCTACGCCACCGCCCACCTCGCCGCCCTGCGTACCGCGGCCGCGGTCCTCGCCGCCCGCGGCCGCCCCGAGCTGAACCCACGCCGCAGGCAGCGCATCCGGAGCGCCTGGGAAGTGCTCCCCGAGATAGCACCCGAACTGACCGAGTGGAGCGCCCTGTTCGCCTCCGGCGCCGCCCGCAGGGCCCGCGCCGAAGCGGGCATCGAGGGCGCCGCGACCGTCCGCGACGCCGACGACCTGCTGCGGGACGTGGCGATGTTCCTCCGCCTGGTCGAGCGCATGCTCGTCCTCCAGCCCGTGCTGCCCCAGCCGAGGAAGGAGGCGCCGGACATCGGCTGAGCGGAGGCGAGCCCGGGGCCGAAGGGGGGAGGCGGGGGGGCGGAGCCCAGGGGAGGGCGGGTGCTGCCCCGTGGGCCCTGACCCGCGCTGCCCCGTGGGCCCTCACCCCCGCCGACCCGTGGGTCCTCCTCCCCCCCGCCGCCCCGCGGAACCTCACCCCCGCTGACCCGCGCGGACGCCCCCGGGCCGACCAGTGGGACGGATGACGGGGCACGGTCGTGAAGGCAATAGGGTGGAGGCGCCCGCACCCGAACAGCCCGCCGACCCAGGCGGAGCCGCGCCGAGGAGTCAACTGCCGTGTCGGACCCGATGCGCCCGCCCGTCTCCCCCCGCCCCACGCAAACGGCGTCGCCGCGCTCCGACCCCCCTCGCCCGGGCGCCTCGCTCCGCACCGCCGTGGTCTGGGACGTCCTCAAGGACGCCCTCGACCGCCGGCTCAAGGCCACGGGCCAGGGGCCGGACGCCACGGCCGCCCTCGACGTGCTCGACACCGGCGGCGGCAGCGGCAACTTCGCCGTGCCCGTCGCCCGCCTCGGCCACCGCGTCACCGTCGTCGACCCCAGCCCGAACGCCCTGTTCGCGCTCGAGCGCCGCGCCGCCGAGGCCGGTGTCGCCGACCGCGTGCGCGGCGTGCAGGGCGATGTGCACGGCCTCTTCGACGTGGTCGAGCGCGGCGGGTACGACGCGGTGCTCTGCCACGGCGTCCTCGAGTACGTGGACGACCCGGCCGAGGGCGTTCGCAACGCGGTCAGCGCCCTGCGCCCCGGCGGAGTGCTGAGCCTGCTCGCCGCGGGCGTCGGCGGCGCCGTGCTCGCCCGCGCGCTCGCAGGACACTTCACCGAGGCCCGCCGGGCCCTCGACGACCCGGCCGGACGCTGGGGCGAGGGCGACCCGGTGCCGCGCCGCTTCACCGCCGACCAGCTGACCGAGCTGGTCCAGGGCGCGGGACTGAGCGTCGGCGCCGTGCACGGTGTGCGCGTCTTCGCCGACCTCGTCCCCGGCGTCCTCGTGGACACCGAGCCCGGCGCCCTGGAGGCGCTGCTCAAGCTGGAGGCCGCCGCCGCCGAGCTGTCCGCCTTCCACTCCGTGGCCACCCAGCTGCACGTGCTGGGCGAGACCCAGGGGGCGACAGCGGGCACCGAGGCCGACGAGGCCTGAGCGCCGACCGGCGCGTGGGGCCCTTGTGGCGGCTGGGATCGGCTCGCTGATCAGCGGCGCAGCCGCACATGGAGTACGCCACAGGCCCCCCGAACGGGCTACCGGCGCCGTATGATCGAGGGACACCGTCCGGCATGACGGACCGGCCGCTGGGGAATGCAGGCTTCAGCGAGCCGGAGCGACCTGACGGTCCGGTTTGGCGAAGTTGGCGCAGAGGGGCGGGTTTCACGGGGGCGATTCCCTGCCTATCCTGAAGGGGACCCCCCGGTCGCCCCGGCGACTGCACGATGAGGAGGACTCCGTGCCGCTCTCGGAGCACGAGCAGCGCATGCTCGAGCAGATGGAGCGAGCGCTGTACGCCGAAGATCCCAAGTTCGCGACAGCGCTTGAGGGAAGCGGGCTGCGTACGTACACCCGGAAGCGGGTCTACCAAGCGGTCGCGGGCTTCCTGGTGGGCATTGCCCTTCTCATGGCCGGAATGGTCGCCCAGCTGATCTGGGTGAGCGTAGTGGGCTTCCTCGTCATGCTGGGGTGTGCGGTGCTCGCCGTCACTGGTTGGCGCAAAGCGCCCAAGCCTGGTGAGCAGGCACCCGGAGCAGCGGCGGCCGCGGGCCCCGGCGCGCCACCCGGCCGCCGACAGTCGTCCCGCCAGCGCCGCTCCATGATGGACCGCATCGAACAGCGCTGGCAGCGCCGCAGGGACGAGCAGCAGGGCGGCCAGTAGCCCGTCCGGCCGCCTCCTCAGGCGGTACCACCCGCACGGACGCACAGCGCCCCGCGGTAAGCCTTCACGCGCCGACCCCTTCGACATGCATGTGGGGGGTGACCGAAACGCATCGGTCACCCCCCACACGTATGTCCGCGCCCGGCCGCCCGGCCCGACCCGCCCGCGCCCCACCCGGCACGGCCCCGTCAGCACGCAAAGAAGCGGCGCCCGGCCACGGACCGGACGCCGCTCACCTGCTCACAACACACGCCGGGGTCGCTCACACACGCCGGGATCCGGCCATGTCCGGCCCCCCCGGCCGGAGGCCTAGCCCCCCTGGCGCGCGGGCCTCCGCAAGGCCTCCCAGCGGCCCGCCGCCCACTGCGACCAGCGGGTGGTCAGCGCCGCCCAGCGGTCCGACGCCGCCCACACCACCCGGGCGGCCGAACGCGGTGCGAGAGTCGCCCGCAGGCGCGTCGTGCGGCTCGCGGAGGCGCGCAGTCCGTCCCGCAGGCGGCGCACGTCGTCCCCGAGGCCCGGCGCGGGCTGCGGCCTGGGCGCGTACAGGACCTGCTCCACCGCCGCCGCCACCCGGTGCACCGACTCCGCGGGGCCGGTGCCGAGGCCGCCGACCCGCACGATCCGGGCGGCCGCCTTCCGCGGTGTCTGGGACTCGTCCGGGGCGATGCCGTGGTCCCAGGCGGTGTCGGTGACCTCCTGCCAGGCCGCCAGGGTCCGCGCGGTCGCGTCCGCCGCCGTGCGCCCGCCGCTCCCGAGCCGCACCGCGCGCACCCGGGCCCGCCACAGCATCGGCAGTGCGGGCACCACCAGGACGATCAGCGCGAGCAGCGTCCCGCCGACGATCCAGCCGAGCGGCGGCCCGTCGTCGTCGGACCCACCCGCGAGCTGCGGCATCGCGCTCGTGCAGCCGCCCTGCTGCTGCTGGTCGCGCGGGCAGGCCTGGGACTGCGAGGGCGTCGGCGACGGCGCCGTGGACGCGGACGGCTCGGGCACGGCCGACGAGTCGGAGTCCTCGGCCGGGGTGTCCGGACGGGTGTACTCGGGCACCGAGCCGCGGTTCGGCGTCGGCTCGAACCGGGTCCAGCCCACCCCCTCGAAGTACAGCTCGGGCCACGCGTGGGCGTCCCGCAGACCGACCGACATGGTGCCGTTCGCCTGCGCGGAACCCGGCGTGAAGCCCACCGCGACGCGCGCCGGAATGCCGAGCGTGCGGGCCATCGACGCCATGGCGAAGGAGAAGTGGACGCAGAAGCCCTCCTTCTGGTCCAGGAAGCGGGCGATGGCAGACGGGCCGCTGCCCGCACGGACCTGCGTGTTGTACGTGAAGCCGCCCTCCGAGGCGAACCAGTCCTGCAGCTTCACCGCCCGCTCGTAGTCGTTCGACGACCCCTCGGTGACCTCCCGCGCGGTGGACGCCACCACCGACGGCAGCGAGCCGGGCACCTTCGTGAACTCCCGGGCCAGGTCCGCCCGCGGCGCGGGCGCCGACGCCAACTGCTCGGCGGTCGGCTCCACCACCAGGCTGTTCACGCTGTACTGCGCGCCCCGGGTGGTCTGGCCGCGGTCCCCGACGAGGGCGCGGCCCACCGGCTCGTACCGCCAGCGGCCCTCGATGCGGACCTGGCTGGCCGGGTAGGGCATCGGCAGCCAGTTCTGCGCGTAGCGGTCGTCGGCCGAGATGTTCGTCTGGATCTCCGTCCTGCGGACCTCGGGGGACAGGCCCGGCGGGTCCGGGAGACGGGCCGGGACGTCCGAGATGTCGCGGACGGTGGTCCGCCAGGTCGTGCCGTCGAACTTGTCGAGCGAAACGATCCGCAGATACAGGTCCTGGGTGTTCTTGGCGTTCGTGCGGTACGAGATGACCTCGCGGTCCTCCGGCTGGTTCAGGCTGTCCTGGAGCGCGACCAGCGGGTTCACCGCGGAGATCGTGCCGCCCCCGCCCCCGTCGCCGCCCCCGGGCCCGTCCGAGCCGTCGAGCAGGCCCCCGTCCAGGGCGGGCAGCGCGAGCGGCACGACCAGGGCGATGCCGAGGGCCACGGCGCCGATGCGGCGGCCCGTGCGGACCGGGGCGATGGCGCCGCCCTCGCTGTCGAGCCCGGCCGAGACCCGCCCGGGGGCGTGCCCCGAGCCGCCGAAGACCCGGCCCCACTGCGAGAGCCGGTCCCGGCCCTCGGCGAGGAGCAGCAGCAGATACCCGGCCGCCGCGAGCAGGAACCACAGCCACCCGGCGCCGTCCCCGGAGAGCCCGGCCGCGACCGAGTACAGGGCGAGCAGCGGCAGCCCGGCAGGCGCGGCCGTGCGGAACGTCACCACGAGGGCGTCCACCACCAGACCCACCACGAGCACACCGCCGACCACCATCAGGCGGATGCCGTCGGTGAGCGGCGCCGGGATCGCGTACCGCCCCACGTCGTCGCCGCCCGCCTCGAGCAGCGTGCTGAAGTGCTGGAAGACCTCAGGACCCGGGATCACCCCGGCGATGGCCTGCTCCCGCGCGAACACCAGCGTCAGGAGCAGCAGCGTCACCAGCGCCTGCAGGGCCACCGTGACCGGCCGCGCCAGCGGGACCCGCCGGGCGAGCGCGCCGACCCCGCTCTGCAGCGCGAGCAGGATCGCCGCCTGCACGAGCCAGCCCGACGTGTCGACGAGCGGCAGCAGCGCGCCCGACGCCATCAGCGTGGCGGCGGTGGCACACAGCGCAAGCCGCGTACGCCCACTCATGAAGCACCCCCCGGGCTCACCGAGAACCTCTCGTAGTCGTACCGGCGTCCCCGGGGCCGCACGCCGCCGGAGCCACCCGCGGAGTCACCCGCTCCCGAACGCCCCCTCATGCCCGGCCCCCGGCCGTCGTCCCCGCCGTCGGCGCCGGACCCGCGCTGGTGCGCAGGCGGTCCGCCTGCCGCCACAGGTCGACCAGGGTCACCCCCGGAGGCACCGCGACCGCCGTCCAGCCCGCCTCGTTGAGCAGCCGCACCGAGTGCTGGGCCGCCGCCGACGGGGTCGGCAGCGGGCCCTGGGTCCAGGCCGCGCTGTCCAGGACGAAGGCGACCGCGGCGCCGCTGCGCCGGCGCATCTTGGCGATCACCGCGGCCTGCTCGTCGTCCAGGTCGCCGAGGAAGGCCACGAGCAGGCCCTCGTTCCCGCCGCGCAGCACGTCGTACGCGCGCGAGAGGCCCGCGCCCTCCGAGTGGTCGATCACGGCGAGCGTGTCCATCATGAGCCCGGCCGCGTCCGCCGACTCCTGGCTCGCGCCCGCGAAGCCGTCCGCGCCCTCACCGGGCAGCGAGTTGCCGGTGTCCGTGAGGAGCCGTACGGAAAAGCCCCGTTCGAGCATGTGCACCAGCGCGGAGGCGGTGCCCGCCACCGCCCACTCGAAGGCCGAGTCCGGGCCCGCGCCCTGGTAGGCGACGCCCCGGGTGTCCAGGAGCACCGTGCAGCGCGAGCGCTGCGGCTGCTCCTCGCGGCGCACCATCAGCTCGCCGTAGCGCGCGGTGGAGCGCCAGTGGACGCGGCGCAGGTCGTCGCCGTAGCGGTAGCCGCGCGGGATGACGTCGTCCTCCCCGGCGAGGGCCAGCGAGCGGTGCCGTCCGTCGCCGTACCCCTTGGCCTCGCCCGTGAGCCGCACCGGCGGCAGCGCCTCCACGCGCGGGACGACCGTCAGCGTGTCGTACGTCGAGAAGGAGCGGGTCAGCTCGCACATGCCGAACGGATCGGTCAGGCGCAGCTGGAGCGGCCCGAGCGGATAGCGGCCGCGCAGGTCGGAGCGCACCCGGTAGGACACCTCGCGGCGGCCCCCCGCCTCGACCCGGTCAAGGACGAAGCGCGGGCGCGGCCCGAGGACGTAGGGCACCCGGTCCTGGAGCATCAGCAAGCCCGTGGGCAGCCGCGAGACGTTGTCCATCCGCAGGTGCACGCGCGCCTCCGAACCGGCGGGCACGCGCGCGGGGGAGAGGCGGCGGCTGCCCGCGACGCGGTAGCGCGTGCGGTAGAGCACGGCCGCGCACACCAGCGGGAGCACCGTGAGCAGCAGGCCGACCCGCAGCAGGTCGCTCTGGCCGAGCACATAGGCGCACACGGCGGCGGCTATGCCCGCCGCGAAGAAGGAGCGGCCCCGGGTGGTCAGTCCGGCGAGCGCCGTACGCAGGCCGCCCCGGTCGTCCTCGGCGCGCGCGGCAGGCCCCCCGGCGGCCATCACAGCCTCCGCGCGCCGGGCGGCTGGCCGAAGAAGCCCTGGCCGGGCTGCTGGGTCGCCGGGACGGGGGTGCGCTGGAGGATCTCGTGGACCACCGACTCGGCCGTGCGCCGGTTCAGCTGCGCCTGGGCCGTGGGCAGCAGGCGGTGGGCGAGGACCGCGACGGCGAGGGCCTGGACATCGTCCGGCAGGGCGAACTCGCGGCCGCTGAGGGCGGCGGAGGCCTTGGCCGCGCGCAGCAGGTGCAGCGTGGCGCGCGGGGACGCGCCCAGGCGCAGGTCCGGGTGGGTGCGGGTGGCCGCGACCAGGTCGACGGCGTATCTGCGCACCGAGTCGGCGACATGGACCGTGCGGACCGCGTCGATGAGCTTCACCATGTCGTGCGCGTGCGCCACCGGCTGGAGGTCGTCGAGGGGCGAGACCCCGCCGTGCACGTCCAGCATCTGCAGCTCGGCCTCGGGGGCCGGATAGCCGATCGAGACGCGGGCCATGAAGCGGTCGCGCTGCGCCTCGGGCAGCGGGTAGGTGCCCTCCATCTCGACCGGGTTCTGCGTGGCCACCACCATGAACGGGCTGGGCAGTTCGTACGTCTGCCCGTCGATGGTGACCTGGCGCTCCTCCATGGACTCCAGGAGCGCGGACTGCGTCTTCGGGGACGCGCGGTTGATCTCGTCGCCGATCACGATCTGCGCGAAGATCGCGCCCGGTTTGAACTCGAAGTCACGGCGCTGCTGGTCCCAGATGGACACACCCGTGATGTCCGAAGGCAGCAGGTCCGGCGTGAACTGGATACGCCGCACCGAGCAGTCGATGGAGCGCGCGAGCGCCTTGGCGAGCATGGTCTTGCCCACGCCCGGTACATCCTCGATGAGCAGGTGCCCCTCCGCCAGGAGCACGGTCAGCGAAAGCCGTACGACCTCCGGCTTGCCCTCGATCACACCCTCGACCGACCTGCGGACACGCTCCGCGGTCGTGGTCAGATCTGTGAGGCTCGCTCGATCGTCATAGGTCGTCACCCGGCCCTCCTCGGCCCTTCCCCACGCTCGGCAAGGAGCACAGGTTTCTTCTTTTCCCGGGCCGACGCTCGCGTGCGGACCGGCCCACCCCGAAACACGGACGCCACGCGTGAATGGTTCAGCGCGACGCCACACACGCATTCTTGTTGGGCTTACCGGTTCGTGTCACTCGCCTGCGGACAACTGGCGGCGATATGTCAGGGCTTGTCGCCTTTTGGGTACCGGAGATTGTCCGGTACCCAACAGGCGACGGTCACGCAGGGTCGATCTCGCGGAGGAGGCCCGTCCGCACGTCGAAGACGAATCCACGGACGTCGTCGGAGTGCAGGAGGAAGGGCGAGGTCCGCACCCGCTGCATGGACTGGCGCACGTCCTGGTCGACGTCGCGGAAGGACTCCACCGCCCACGTCGGCCGCTGCCCGACCTCGTTCTCCAGGTCCTGCCGGAACTCCTCGGTGAGGGATTCGAGGCCGCAGCCGGTGTGGTGGATCAGGACCACGCTGCGGGTTCCGAGGGCCCGCTGGCTGATGGTCAGGGAGCGGATCACGTCATCGGTGACCACGCCGCCCGCGTTGCGGATGGTGTGGCAGTCGCCGAGGTGGAGGCCGAGGGCGGCGTGCAGGTCGAGGCGGGCGTCCATGCAGGCGACCACGGCGACGCCGAGGACGGGGCGGGCGTCCATGCCCGGGTCGGTGAATGCGGCGGCGTAACGTTCGTTGGCCTCGACGAGACGGTCGGTGACCGTACCGTCCTCGCGTGCGGCGCTCGTGGGCATGGCGTCTTCGGAATTCGTGGGGAGTGATGCGGAAGTCGTCATGACTGCGACCGTAGTGGTCACAGCTGATGTGGGCCTGCTGTGAGAGCGGACAAAGAACGTCATTGGGTGTTGTTGTGAGGTAACCCACAGGGGTCCTCGGGGTGCCTGCCAACCGGTGACGAGCGGCACGTCCGAACCGGTGACGGCGTCCGGACGGCGGCTTCCCGAGCGGCCGGGCCGCGCCGCGCAGGCCGGTTGATTGACCGCGAGACAGGGTGGACTAAAGTGACGCGAAGCGGGAGTGGAGTCCGCTTCCCGCTGGACCGGACCGGAGCTTCGCGACCGGACCGTTCCGGAGATTTCTTGAGTCCCCACGTGCGCGGCGCGTACGTACGGCTCGGCCTCCTCCCGCTCCCGGTCGGCCGACGCCACTTCCCCGGCGCCGGCGGGCCGGACTCCCCTTCATGAGCGGGCGGGGACCCGGCTGTGCGTACGGCGTCCGCGCCGGACCCTGAGAGGGTGCATTGAGTTCTGCCCGACATGTCCCGGTGATGCTCCAGCGGTGCCTGGACCTGTTGGCCCCGGCGCTCGCGGAGCCGGGAGCGGTGGTCGTCGACTGCACCCTCGGTCTCGGCGGCCACAGCGAGGCGCTGCTCGCCGCCTTCCCCGCGGCCCGCCTCATCGCCCTGGACCGCGACAAGGAGGCGCTGCGCCTGTCCGGTGAGCGGCTCGCCCCCTACGGCGACCGCGCCACGCTGGTGCACGCGGTCTACGACGAGCTGCCCGACGTCCTGAAGCGGCTCGGCGTCCCGCGCGTGCAGGGCGTCCTGTTCGACCTCGGGGTCTCCTCCATGCAGCTCGACGAGGCCGACCGCGGCTTCGCCTACGCCCAGGACGCCCCCCTCGACATGCGCATGGACCAGACGACCGGCATCAGCGCCGCCGAGGTCCTCAACACCTATCCCGCCGGTGAACTCGTGCGGATCCTGCGGGCGTACGGCGAGGAGAAGCAGGCCAAGCGGATCGTCTCCGCCGTCGTGCGCGAGCGCGAGAAGGAGCCGTTCAGCAACAGCGCCCGGCTCGTCGAACTGATCCGCGACTCCCTGCCGCAGGCCGCCAAGCGCACCGGCGGCAACCCCGCCAAGCGCACCTTCCAGGCCCTGCGCATCGAGGTCAACGGCGAGCTGAGCGTCCTGGAGCGGGCCATCCCGGACGCCGTGAAGGCGCTCGCCGTCGGCGGCCGCATCGCCGTCCTCTCGTACCACTCGCTGGAGGACCGCCTGGTCAAGCAGGTGTTCGCGGCGGGCGCCGCGACCACGGCGCCGCCCGGCCTGCCGATCGTGCCCGAGCAGTACCAGCCGCGGCTCAAGCTGCTCACCCGCGGCGCCGAGCTGCCCACCGAGGAAGAGATCGCCGAGAACCGCCGGGCCGCTCCGGCACGGCTGCGGGGTGCGCAGCGCATCCGCGAGGAAGCCCTGTGAGCGGCCCCGGCGGGCAGGCCCCGTGAACGGCGCCGTGACCGGTCCCACCGAAGAGGCCCCGTGAGCCGCGTCCGCGAGGAGGCCGTATGAGCAAGAAGCCCGAGCTGCGGGGGAGGGCCGCCCGGCTCGCCCGGCTGCTGCCCGCGGGCCCGGCCCAGGCCGCGCGCACGCCCTTCGTGCTCCTGGTCGTGCTGCTCCTCGGCGGCGGCCTCATCACGCTCCTGATCCTCAACTCCTCGCTGAACCAGGGGTCGTTCCAGCTGACCAAGCTGAAGAAGGAGACCCAGGAGCTCACCGACGAGGAACAGGAGCTCCAGAAGGACGTCGACGAGTACGCCGCCCCGGACGCCCTCCAGCGCCGCGCCCGCGAGCTCGGCATGGTCCCCGGCGGCGACCCGGCCTTCCTGTTCCCCGACGGCACCGTCCGGGGCAAGCCCGGCGTCGCCCCCGGCTCCGCCCTGCGCGAGTCCGCGGCCCGCCGCCCCGTCCCGGTCCCCGGCCCCTCGCGCCTGCCGGCCGCCCCGACCTCGGCCGCCCCCGCGCCGGAGCCCGCCGCAGCCACCTCCCCGAGCGCCCCCGTCGCCCCCGGCACACCCCCCGGCCCGCAGCCCTCGGCCCCCGCCACCGCACCCCCGGCCACCCCGTCCCCCGCACCGCCCCCACCCCCGGCCGCCCCCGCGGGGCCCGCCCCCACGACCCCCGGCAGGTGACGTAAGTGACGGACCGCCAACCGCCACCCCCACGCCGCCGGGTCCCCGGCCCGGCGCGGCCCTCCCGCCCCGGCGGCCGCGGTCGGCCCGGGCCCGGAGCCCGCCCGCCCGCCTCGCGCGGCCCACGCCCGTCCGGGTCGAGGCCGCCCAAGGCGCCCCAGGCCAAGACGATCCGCCTGGGCAGCCCGCGGCCCCGGCTGCGCATGGTCAGCCTCGGGCTGACCCTGGTGATGCTGGCGTTCGTGGTGCGGCTGTTCCAGGTGCAGGCCGTGGACGCCGACACCTACACCGCCAAGGCGGAGAAGAACCGGTACTCCACCCACAAGCTGGCCGCCGAACGCGGGGCCATCACCGACCGCGGCGGCGTCGAACTCGCCACCAGCGTGGACGCGTACGACATCACCGCCGACCCCACCCTCTTCACGCCGAAGGAGACGAAGACCGGCGACGCTCCCGAGCAGGCCGCCGGGCTGCTCGCCCCGATCCTCGACGCGGACGCCGGTGAACTCGCCAAGAAGCTCCGGACGCCGAAGACCCGCTTCACGCTCCTGGCCCGCCGCGAGTCGCCGCAGGTCTGGAAGCAGATCAAGGACCTGCGGTCCGCGCTCGCCGACAAGGCGAGCGCCGACCCCAAGGCGGTCAACGTCCTCGCGGGCGTCTTCGCCGTGCCCACCAGCAAGCGCGTGTACCCCAACGACGGCCTGGCCGCCGGGATACTGGGCTGGGTCAACGCCGACGGCAAGGGCGGCGGCGGCATCGAGCAGCAGCTCGACAAGGAACTCGCGGGCAAGCAGGGCGAGATCCGCTACGCCCAGTCCGGCGGCCGTCAGGTGCCCACTGCCGGCAGCACCGAGAAGCCCGCGGTGCCCGGCTCGGACGTCGAGCTGACCATCGACCGCGACATCCAGTGGGCGGCCCAGGATGCCATCACCGAGCAGGTGCGCAAGTCCAAGGCCGACCGCGGCTACGTGCTGGTGCAGGACACCCGCACGGGCGAGGTCCTCGCCATGGCCAACGCGCCCGGCTTCGACCCCAACAACCTGGCCCAAGCGCGCAGCGCCAGCCTCGGCAACGCCGCCCTCCAGGACGCCTACGAACCCGGCTCCACCGCCAAGGTCATGTCGATGGCCGCCGTCCTGGAGGAGAACGCGGCCACCCCGGGCACCCGGGTGATCGTGCCCAACCGCCTGCACCGCGGCGACCGGCTCTTCCAGGACGACATCGACCACCCGACCTGGTACCTCACGCTCAACGGCGTGCTGGCCAAGTCCAGCAACATCGGCACCATCCTCGCCACCGGCGAACTGGGCAAGACGCAGCGGGAGGTCAACCGGACCCTCTACTCGTACCTGCGGAAGTTCGGCATCGGCAAGGAGACCGGACTCGGCTTCCCCGGCGAGACCTCCGGCATCCTCGCGCCGCCCGAGAAGTGGTCGACCTCGCAGCAGTTCACGATCCCCTTCGGTCAGGGCGTCTCCATCAACGCCATGCAGGCCGCGTCCGTGTACTCGACCATCGCCAACGACGGCGTCCGCGTCGAGCCGACCCTGGTGCGCGGCACCAAGGGGCCCGACGGCCGCTTCACGCCCGCGCCCGCGCCGAAGAAGACCCGCGTGGTCGGCGCCAAGACCGCGCGGACCGTGGCACGGATGCTGGAGTCCGTCGTCGACGACCAGGAAGGCACCGGAACCAAGGCCCGCATCCCCGGCTACCGCGTCGCGGGCAAGACCGGCACGGCCAACCGGGTCGACCCGCAGACCGGCCGCTACCGCGGCTACACCTCGTCCTTCGCGGGCTTCGCACCCGCCGACAAGCCGCGCGTCACCGTCTACTGCGTCATCCAGAACGCCACGAAGGGCAGCTACTTCGGCGGCCAGATCTGCGGCCCCATCTACAAGAAGGTCATGCAGTTCGCCCTCAAGACGCTCCAGGCCCCGCCCACCGGCAAGGCCCCCGCACCGCTCCCGGTGACCTACGACCCCGGCAAGCCGGCTCCGCCCGGCCGGCCGGAGAACGGCGGCTAGGGGCTGTCCGGCCCATCGAAAAGCCCCTAGCACACACAGCCGGACAGGAACCGCTCGTGACGACCATCACCCCGGACCCGGGGAACCGGACAGCGACACACCGTGCCGCCACCCCCGGGCCGCCGTTGCCCCCGCCCGACCCCGCCGCGTGTGGCCCCCTGCCTTTTGGCCCCAACGGGGGTGCGCCCGGTACGCTCACCGCCGTGCCACACGCTGATCAGTCCCAAACCACCCAGAAGGACGCTCCCGTGACCTACCCGGGACCGCCGAGGCCGACCCAGGTCTCCGCCACCCCCCTCGTGGAGCTCGCCGATCAGCTGGGGGCCGCGGTCCCGGGCACGGACGCCGCCGTCACCGGGATCACCCACGACTCGCGCGCGGTACGCCCCGGCGACATCTACGCGGCCCTGCCCGGCGCCCGCATGCACGGCGCCGACTTCGTCGCCCAGGCCGCCGACCTCGGCGCCGCCGCGATCCTCACCGACCCGACCGGCGCCGACCGCGCCGCCGCCACGGGGCTTCCGGCGCTCGTCGTCGCCGACCCGCGCGGCTCCATGGGCGAGCTGGCCGCGACGGTGTACGGCCACCCGGGCCGCGACCTGCTGCAGATCGGCATCACCGGCACCTCGGGCAAGACCACCACGGCGTACCTCATCGAGGGCGGTCTGAAGGCCGTCCGCGCCACCGGGCTCATCGGCACCGTCGAGACGCGCATCGGCGAGACGCGCATCAAGTCCGAGCGGACCACGCCCGAAGCCACCGATCTGCAGGCGCTGTTCGCGGTGATGCGCGAGCGCGGCGTCGAGGCGGTCGCGATGGAGGTCTCCAGCCACGCGCTGGTGCTCGGCCGGGTCGACGGCTGCGTCTTCGACGTCGCCGTCTTCAACAACCTCAGCCCGGAGCACATGGAGTTCCACTCCGACATGGAGGACTACTTCCGGGCCAAGGCGCAGCTGTTCACCAAACGGCGCGCCCGGCTCGGCGTGGTCAACCTCGACGACGAGTACGGCCGCCGCCTCCTCACCGAGTCCGAGGTCCCCGTCACCAGCTTCTCCGCCGAGGGCCACCCGGACGCCGACTGGCGCGCCGAGGACGTCGAAGTCGGGCCGCTGGACTCCACGTTCACCGCCGTCGGCCCCAAGGGCGAGCGGATCGCCGCCCGCTCGCCGCTCGCCGGGCCCTTCAACGTCGCCAACACCCTCGCCGCGATCGTGTCGCTCGCCGTCGCCGGGATCGACCCGCAGCAGGCCGCCGACGGCGTCGCGGCCGTGCCGGGCGTCCCCGGCCGCCTGGAGCGCGTCGACGCCGGCCAGGCCTACCTCGCCGTCGTGGACTACGCCCACAAGACGGACGCCGTCGAATCGGTCCTGCGCGCGCTGCGCAAGGTCACCGAGGGCAAGCTGCACATCGTGCTCGGCTGCGGCGGCGACCGCGACCAGACCAAGCGCAGGCCGATGGGCGCGGCCGCGGCCCGGCTCGCCGACACCGCCGTACTGACCTCCGACAACCCCCGCGGCGAGGACCCCCTCGCCATCCTCGCGACGATGCTCGCGGGCGCCGCCGAGGTGCCCGCCCACGAGCGCGGCGACGTCGCCGTCTTCGAGGACCGCGCCGCCGCCATCCGCGCGGCCGTCGCCCGCGCCGAGCCCGGGGACACCGTCCTGGTCGCGGGCAAGGGACACGAACAGGGCCAGGACATCGCCGGGGTGGTCCGTCCCTTCGACGACCGCCTGGTGCTTCGCGAAGCTATCGAGCAAACCCAGGGATGAAGTTGTGATCGCCCTCTCCCTCGCCGAGATCGCCACCGTCGTCGGCGGGCAGACGTACGACATACCGGATCCGCAGGTCCAGGTGACCGCGCCGGTCGTCCGGGACTCCCGTGAGGTGCAGCCCGGCGGCCTGTTCGCCGCTTTCGTGGGCGAGCGCGTCGACGGGCACGACTACGCCGCCCAGGTCGTGGCGGCGGGCGCGGTCGCCGTGCTCGGCTCCCGGCCGTGCGGGGCGCCCGCGATCGTCGTCGACGACGTGCCGAGAGCGCTCGGCGCCCTCGCCCGGCACGTGGTCGCCCGGCTCGGCGCCACCCTCGTCGCCCTCACGGGATCCGCGGGCAAGACCAGCACCAAGGACCTGATCGCCCAGGTCATCGATCGCAAGGCGCCCACAGTGTGGACGCCGGGCTCGCTCAACAACGAGATCGGGCTGCCGCTGACCGCGCTGAGCGCCACCGACGAGACGAAGTTCCTCGTCCTGGAGATGGGCGCCCGCGGCATCGGCCACATCCGGTACCTGACCGAGCTGACGCCGCCGAGGATCGGCCTCGTCCTGAACGTCGGCACCGCCCACATCGGCGAGTTCGGCGGCCGCGAGCAGATCGCGCAAGCAAAGGGTGAGCTGGTCGAGGCGCTCCCGGCCGACGGCGCCGCGATCCTCAACGCCGACGACCCCCTCGTACGCGCGATGGCCTCCCGCACGAAGGCCCGGGTGCTGCTCTTCGGCGAGTCCGAGGACGCCGACGTACGTGCCGAGAATGTCCGGCTCACGGAGAACGGCCGCCCGGCCTTCACGCTCACCACACCCACCGGGTGCGGGGACGTGCGGCTGCGCCTGTACGGTGAGCACCACGTGTCGAACGCGCTCGCCGCGGCCGCCGTCGCCCATGAGCTGGGCATGTCCGTGGACGAGATCGCCCTCGCGCTCTCCGAGGCGGGCACGCTGTCCCGCTGGCGGATGGAGGTCACCGAGCGCCCGGACGGCGTGACGGTCGTCAACGACGCCTACAACGCGAACCCCGAGTCCATGCGAGCCGCCCTGCGCGCGCTCGCGGCCATGGGCAGAGCCGCGCAGGCCGAGGGCGGGCGCACGTGGGCGGTGCTCGGTCACATGGCCGAGCTCGGAGACGACGGGCTCGCCGAGCACGACGCGGTCGGACGCCTTGCCGTCCGGCTGAACGTGAACAAGCTCGTGGCAGTCGGGGGCAGGGAAGCGTCCTGGCTCCAACTGGGCGCATACAACGAGGGTTCGTGGGGTGAGGAGTCGGTGCACGTGTCCGACGCACAGGCGGCGATCGACCTGCTGCGCAGCGAGCTGCGCCCAGGAGACGTCGTGCTGGTGAAGGCGTCCAGATCGGTCGGTCTCGAGCGGGTCGCGCTGGCGCTGCTCGATGACGCCGCCGCTTCGGAGGGGCAGGTCGCCGGCCGATGAGGCAGATCCTCTTCGCGGGTGTGATCGGGCTCTTCCTGACCCTGGTCGGTACGCCCCTGCTGATCAAGCTCCTGGCCCGCAAGGGCTACGGCCAGTTCATCCGGGACGACGGCCCGCGCGAGCACCACAGCAAGCGCGGTACGCCGACGATGGGTGGCATCGCCTTCATCCTGGCCACGCTCATCGCGTACTTCCTCACGAAGGTCATCACCGGCGGCGAGTTCACGCTCTCCGGCCTGCTGGTGCTCTTCCTGATGGCGGGCATGGGCCTGGTCGGCTTCCTCGACGACTACATCAAGATCGTCAAGCAGCGTTCGCTCGGTCTGCGCGCCAAGGCCAAGATGGCGGGTCAGCTGATCGTCGGCATCGGCTTCGCCGTGCTCGCCCTGAACTGGCCCGACAACCGCAACCAGACCCCCGCCTCCACCAAGCTGTCGTTCGTCACGGACTTCGGCTGGTCGATCGGCCCGGTCCTGTTCGTGGTCTGGGCGCTGTTCATGATCCTCGCGATGTCGAACGGCGTGAACCTCACCGACGGCCTCGACGGTCTCGCCACCGGCGCCTCCGTGATGGTCTTCGGCGCCTACACCTTCATCGGCGTCTGGCAGTACCAGGAGTCCTGCGCCAACGCGAACACCCTCACCAACCCGGAGGCGTGTTTCGAGGTCAGAGACCCACTCGACCTCGCGGTCGTGGCCTCCGCGCTGATGGGCGCCTGCTTCGGCTTCCTGTGGTGGAACACCTCGCCCGCGAAGATCTTCATGGGTGACACCGGCTCCCTCGCCCTCGGCGGCGCGCTCGCCGGACTCGCGATCTGCTCCCGCACGGAGCTGCTGCTCGCGCTCCTCGGCGGTCTCTTCGTCCTGATCACCATGTCCGTGGTCATCCAGGTCGGCTCCTTCCGCCTCACCGGCAAACGCGTCTTCCGGATGGCGCCACTCCAGCACCACTTCGAACTCAAGGGGTGGTCGGAAGTCCTTGTCGTGGTCCGCTTCTGGATCATCCAGGGCATGTGCGTGATCGTCGGACTCGGACTCTTCTACGCAGGGTGGGCGGCCACCAAGTGACCAGCTGGCAGGGCAGGAACGTCACCGTCGCCGGGCTCGGCGTGAGCGGCCTCAGCGCCGCCCGCGCGCTCGCGGGCCTCGGCGCGGTGGTGACCGTCGTGGACGGCGGCGACGGCGAGGCCCAGCGGGCGCGCGCCGCGGAGCTGGCGGGCACCGGCATCTCCGTGCGCCTCGGGGACGCCGAGACGCTTCCCGACGGCACCGACCTCGTCGTCACCTCGCCCGGCTGGAAGCCCTCGTCGCCGCTGTTCACGGCCGCCGCCGACGCGGGCGTGGACGTGGTCGGCGACGTCGAGATCGCCTGGCGCCTGCGCGGCCCCGACGCCGCGCCCTGGCTCGCGATCACCGGCACCAACGGCAAGACCACCACCACGCAGATGCTGGCGTCGATCCTGGCCGCGGCCGGGCTGCGCACGGCGGCCGTGGGCAACATCGGCACCCCGATCGTGGACGTGGTCCTCGAAGACAGGGCGGCGCGCGAAGCGCGTTCGATTGAGGACGGTGGTGGGCGACGGGAGGGAGACGCGTACGACGTCCTCGCCGTCGAGCTGTCCTCCTACCAGCTGCACTGGGCGCCCTCCCTGCGCGTCCACTCGGCGGCCGTCCTGAACCTGGCGCCCGACCACCTCGACTGGCACGGCTCCATGGAGGCGTACGCCGCCGACAAGGGCCGCATCTACGAGGGCAACCAGGTCGCCTGCGTCTACAACGCGGCCGACAAGGCGACGGAGGACCTGGTCCGCGAGGCCGACGTCGAAGAGGGCTGCCGTGCCATCGGTTTCACACTGACCGCGCCCGCCCCCTCGCAACTGGGCGTCGTGGACGGCATCCTGGTCGACCGTGCCTTCGTGCCGGACCGCCAGAAGCAGGCCCAGGAGCTCGCCGAGTTCTCCGACTTGCTCCCGCCCGCCGCCCGCCGCCCTTCCGAGGAAGGCGCCTCGCGCCCCTTGAAACCCGCCCCGCACACCATCGCCAACGCCCTCGCCGCCGCGGGCCTCGCGCGCGCGTTCGGAGTGGAGGCGGCGGCGGTGCGCGAGGGGCTGCGGGCCTTCCGGCCGGACGCCCATCGCATCGAGCACGTGGCCGACGTCGAGGACGTCGCCTACATCGACGACTCCAAGGCCACCAACACCCACGCCGCGCAGGCGTCGTTGGCGGCGTACGAGTCGATCGTCTGGATCGCCGGTGGCCTCGCCAAGGGCGCCACCTTCGACGAGCTGGTCGCGGGCGCGGCGGGGCGGCTGCGGGGAGTGGTCCTGATCGGCGCCGACCGCGCGCTGATCCGCGAAGCGCTCGCGCGACACGCGCCCGAAGTACCCGTCGTGGACCTAGACCGGACGGACACTGGGGCGATGTCCGAGGCCGTACGGCAGGCCGCGCGGCTCGCGCGGCCGGGGGACACCGTCCTGATGGCGCCGGCCTGTGCGTCGATGGACATGTTCACCAACTACAACAAGCGTGGTGACGCGTTCGCGGCAGCCGTCCGCGAACTCGGCGCGAGCGCCTGACGGCGGGCCCAGCGTGGTCCGGGGGCGCCCGGCACCCGAAGGAGGGCACGTGGCAGCCGTGGGAACGCCGTCGTGGCGGGGGTTTCGTGGCCGGCCGCGCGCCGGCCGGGGACGCGTGCACGCGGGCGCGGGGTGCCGCTGATGGCCGGGCGCGCCTCCGTGCGCACTCCGCGCACCCCGAAACGACCGGCGCGGCCGCGGGCCACCCCGGCGGTCCGCGAGAGTGGGCTGCGGCGGTTCTACGACCGGGCCCGCAAGGCCTGGGACCGCCCGCTCACGGCGTACTACCTGATCTTCGGCAGCAGCCTGCTGATCACGGCGCTCGGCCTCGTGATGGTCTACTCGGCGTCGATGATCCAGGCGCTGCAGCTGAACCTGCCCGCCTCCTACTTCTTCCGCAAGCAGTTCGTCGCCGCGGTCCTCGGTTCCGCCCTGCTGCTCATCGCCATGCGGATGCCGATCAAGCTGCACCGGGCGCTGTCCTACCCGATGCTCGCCGCTTCCGTGTTCCTGATGGCCCTCGTCCAGATCCCCGGAATAGGGCGCAGCGTCAACGGGAATCAGAACTGGATCTATTTGGGGGGCCCTTTCCAGCTCCAGCCCAGTGAGTTCGGCAAGCTCGCGCTGGTGCTCTGGGGCGCGGACCTGCTGGCGCGCAAACAGGACAAACGGCTGCTCGCCCAGTGGAAGCACATGCTGGTGCCACTGGTCCCCGTGACCTTCATGCTGCTCGGCCTGATCATGCTGGGCGGCGACATGGGCACGGCCATCATCCTCACCGCGATCCTGTTCGGCCTGCTGTGGCTGGCGGGCGCCCCGACCCGGCTGTTCGCGGGCGTCCTGAGCATCGCGGCCGTCCTCGGTGTGATCCTCATCAAGACCAGCCCGAACCGGATGGCCCGGCTCGCCTGCATCGGCGCGACCGACCCCGGACCCGGCGACCAGTGCTGGCAGGCCGTACACGGCATCTACGCCCTGGCCTCCGGCGGATTCTTCGGTTCCGGCCTCGGCGCGAGTGTGGAAAAATGGGGTCAACTTCCCGAACCGCACACCGACTTCATCTTCGCCATCACCGGGGAGGAACTCGGTCTGGCGGGGACGCTGTCGGTGCTCGCCCTGTTCGCGGCTCTAGGCTATGCGGGTATCCGCGTGGCCGGACGCACGGAGGACCCCTTCGTGAGGTACGCAGCGGGAGGCGTGACCACCTGGATCACGGCCCAGGCCGTGATCAACGTCGGTGCGGTGCTCGGTCTGCTGCCGATCGCCGGTGTTCCGCTCCCGCTGTTCTCCTACGGGGGCTCAGCCCTGCTGCCGACCATGTTCGCCGTGGGACTCCTGATCGCCTTCGCGCGTGAGGACCCCGCGGCGAAGGCGGCCCTGGCCATGCGGCAGCCTCGGGTGAGATGGAACACGATGCGACGGCGCGTCAAGGCGCGCTCGTCCGGAGAGCGGTGAATTTCGGTGCATGTCGTACTCGCCGGTGGGGGGACCGCCGGCCACATCGAGCCTGCGCTCGCCCTCGCGGACGCCCTGCGCAGGCAGGACCCGACCGTGGGGATCACGGCCCTGGGCACGGAGCGCGGCCTCGAGACCCGACTCGTACCCGAGCGGGGCTATGAACTCGCCCTCATCCCCGCCGTGCCGCTGCCGCGCAAACCCACCCCCGAGCTGATCACCGTGCCCGGGCGGCTGCGCGGCACCATCAAGGCGGCCGAGCAGGTCCTTGAGCGCACCAAGGCCGACTGCGTGGTGGGCTTCGGCGGCTACGTGGCGCTGCCGGGCTATCTGGCGGCCAAGCGCGCGGGCGTGCCGATCGTGGTGCACGAGGCCAACGCGCGCCCCGGGCTCGCCAACAAGATCGGCTCGCGGTACGCCTCGGGGGTCGCGGTCTCCACGCCCGACAGCAAGCTGCGCGGCTCGCGCTACATCGGCATCCCGCTGCGCCGCACCATCGCGCTGCTCGACCGGGCCCGGGTCCGCCCGGAGGCCCGCGCGGCCTTCAACCTCGACCCGAACCTGCCCACGCTGCTCGTCTCCGGCGGCTCCCAGGGCGCCCGGCGCCTCAACGAGGTCGTCCAGCAGGTCGCCCCGGTCCTCCAGCGCGCGGGCATCCAGATCCTGCACGCGGTCGGCCCGAAGAACGAAATGCCGTACGTGGAGAACATGCCCGGGATGCCCCCCTACATCCCGGTACCGTACGTGGACCGGATGGACCTCGCGTACGCCGCGGCCGACATGATGCTCTGCCGCGCGGGCGCGATGACCGTCGCCGAGCTGTCCGCCGTCGGGCTGCCGGCCGCCTACGTCCCGCTGCCCATCGGCAACGGCGAACAGCGGCTGAACGCCCAGCCGGTGGTCAAGGCGGGCGGCGGTCTGCTGGTCGACGACGCGGAGCTGACGCCCGAGTGGGTCCAGGGCAACGTCCTGCCCGTGCTCGCCGACCCGCACCGGCTGTACGAGATGTCCCGTGCCGCTTCGGAGTTCGGCCGCAGGGACGCCGACGACCTCCTCGTCAACATGGTGTACGAGGCGATTGCGTCACGCCGCGACGCGTGAGAGAAGGCAGGGGACTGTGGCCGGACGGGCCGGACCGAAGACCGCCGAACGGCGGGGGGCCGGGTCTGATCCGTCCCGCCCGTCCGGCCCGCGCTCCCGCCGACCGCGGCTGCCGCGGGCCCCGCGGGCGCCGCGGGTGCGCCTCCTGATCGTCCTGGTGCTCGCCCTCGCCGTGCTCGCCGGGGGCGGCGCCTGGGTGTTCTACGGCTCGCCGTGGCTGCGGGTGGAGCGGGTGACGACGTCGGGGACGATGGTCCTGAAGCCGGACGAGGTCCGCGACGTCGCGGGCGTGCCGATCGGGGAACCGCTGATTTCGGTCGATTCCGGGGCCATCGAAGAGCGGCTTAAGAGAAAATTGCCCCGAATTGACTCGGTTGATGTCATCCGCTCCTGGCCCCATGGAATCGCACTGAAAGTGACGGAGCGCACGCCGGCTCTGCTCATCGAAAAGGGCGGAAAGTTCATCGAAGTGGACGCGAAGGGTGTCCGTTTCGCCACGGTCGAGAAGGCACCGAAGGCCACGCCCCTGCTCGACATGGCGACGGACCCCGCCGGCGGCGCCGCCGCGAGCCTGCGCCGCTTCGACGCCGCCCGGCTCCGCCGCGAGGCCGTCCGCGTGGTCACCGCCCTGCCCGGCGCGGTCGCCGCGGACACCCGGACCGTCAGGGTCCGTTCGTACGACTCGATCTCGCTGCGGTTGCGCGACGGCCGCACGGTCATGTGGGGGAGCGGTGAGAAGGGCCGCGCAAAGGCCGAGGCGCTCGCCGGGCTCATGAAAGCAGTTCCGAAGGCACGGCACTTCGATGTGAGCGTCCCCACCGCCCCTGCGTCATCGACGAGTTGACGTACATCAGCGCAGGCCAGCACCCTGGATGGGCAGGCTTAAGCCTGATCACATAGGGTGAAAAGAAAAACGGGAGGTTCGGCGTGTTCGTTGAACGTGCGCCACTTGTCGACTTAGTGTCCTGTTCGGAAGAGTCCAGGGAACAGACACACTGGTAACCCTAAACTTCAGCGTTAGGGTTCGGGTCGGCGTTCGGACCGTCCCATTCGGCATCAGTCGTCGTATCGCCGCAGCGCGAGACGGCGACACGTAACTCGAGGCGAGAGGCCTTCGACGTGGCAGCACCGCAGAACTACCTCGCAGTCATCAAAGTCATCGGTGTCGGCGGCGGTGGTGTCAATGCCATCAACCGGATGATCGAGGTCGGTCTCAAGGGCGTCGAGTTCATCGCCATCAACACCGACGCGCAAGCCCTGTTGATGAGCGACGCCGACGTCAAGCTCGACGTGGGCCGTGAACTCACCCGCGGACTCGGCGCAGGAGCCAACCCGGCCGTCGGCCGCAAGGCCGCCGAGGACCACCGCGAGGAGATCGAGGAGGTCCTCAAGGGGGCCGACATGGTCTTCGTGACGGCCGGTGAGGGCGGCGGCACCGGCACGGGCGGCGCGCCCGTGGTCGCCAACATCGCGCGTTCCCTCGGCGCCCTGACGATCGGTGTGGTCACCAGGCCGTTCACCTTCGAGGGCCGCCGCCGCGCGAACCAGGCGGAGGACGGCATCGCCGAGCTCCGCGAAGAGGTCGACACCCTCATCGTCATCCCCAACGACCGGCTCCTGTCCATCTCGGACCGCCAGGTCAGCGTGCTCGACGCCTTCAAGTCGGCCGACCAGGTGCTCCTCTCCGGTGTGCAGGGCATCACCGACCTCATCACCACGCCCGGTCTGATCAACCTCGACTTCGCCGACGTCAAGTCGGTCATGTCCGAGGCGGGTTCGGCGCTCATGGGCATCGGCTCGGCCCGCGGCGACGACCGCGCGGTGGCCGCGGCCGAGATGGCGATCTCCTCGCCGCTCCTGGAGGCGTCCATCGACGGCGCCCGGGGCGTCCTGCTCTCCATCTCCGGCGGCTCCGACCTCGGCCTCTTCGAGATCAACGAAGCGGCCCAACTGGTCAGCGAGGCCGCGCACCCCGAGGCCAACATCATCTTCGGCGCGGTCATCGACGACGCGCTCGGCGACGAGGTCCGCGTCACCGTCATCGCGGCCGGCTTCGACGGCGGCCAGCCCCCGTCCAAGCGGGACAACGTCCTCGGCTCGGCGTCCGCCAAGCGCGAGGAACCGGCGCCCCCGGCCCGGCAGGCCGAACCGTCCCGCCCGGCCCCGGCGTTCGGTGGCCTCGGCAGCGTCACCGCGCGCGACGAAGCGCCCGCCGCCGAGCAGCCCGAGCCGGTCCAGGCGAGCGAGCCCCCGGCCACCTCGGCGACGCCGCCGCAGGTCCCCTCGACCCGTCTGCACCAGGACAGCCAGGCCGAAGAGCTGGACGTGCCGGACTTCCTGAAGTGATAGACAAGCGCTCCGAAACGAGCACCGTGAGCGGCGCCCACTTCGCCTTCACCGACCGGTGGGGCGGGGTGAGCGCCGTTCCGTACGAGGAGCTCAACCTCGGCGGAGCGGTCGGGGACGACCCCGAAGCCGTACGCCACAACCGCGAGGCCGTCGCCGGGAACCTCGGCATCGACCCCGCGCGGGTGGTCTGGATGAACCAGGTGCACGGCCGGGACGTCGCCGTGGTCGACGGCCCCTGGCCGGACGACCGGGAGATCCCGGCGGTCGACGCGGTCGTCACCGCCCGGCGCGGGGTCGCCCTCGCCGTCCTCACCGCCGACTGCACCCCGGTCCTGCTCGCCGACCCGGTCGCGGGAGTCGCCGCGGCCGCGCACGCGGGCCGGCCCGGAATGCTCGCCGGGGTGGTGCCCGCGGCCGTCGAGGCCATGGTGGCCCTCGGCGCGAGCCCGGACCGGATCGTGGCCCGCACCGGGCCCGCCGTCTGCGGGCGTTGTTACGAAGTACCCGCGGACATGCGCGCCGACGTCGCCGCCGTGGAACCCGCGGCGTACGCCGAGACGAGCTGGGGCACGCCCGCGGTCGACGTGACCGCCGGGGTGCACGCGCAGCTCGACCGGCTCGGCGTGCGCGACCGGGAGCAGTCGCCGGTGTGCACGCGGGAGTCGGACGATCACTTCTCGTACCGCCGCGACCGCACCACCGGTCGTCTCGCGGGCTACGTGTGGTTGGACTGATGGGGCATGACGGACCGTAAGGCGGAACTCGCCGGAAATCTGGCGAAAGTAGAAGAACGCATCGCGGCGGCCTGCGCGGCGGCGGGCCGCAAGCGCGAGGAACTGACCCTGATCGTGGTCACCAAGACCTACCCCGCGAGCGATGTGCGGTTTCTCTCGGAACTCGGCGTGCGCCACGTCGCCGAGAACCGCGACCAGGACGCGGCGCCGAAGGCCGCGGACTGCGCCGACCTCCCGCTCAGCTGGCACTTCGTGGGCCAGTTGCAGACCAACAAGGTGCGCTCCGTGGTCGGTTACGCGGACGTGGTGCAGTCGGTGGACCGGCCCAAGCTGGTCACGGCGCTGTCCGCGGCCGCCGTGCGCGCCGGGCGCGAGGTCGGCTGTCTGCTCCAGGTCGCCCTCGACGCGGAGGTCGACGGGCGGGGGGACCGCGGGGGCGTCGGCCCCGGCGGGATCGAGGAGTTGGCCGCGTCCGTGGCCGACGCCCCCGGACTGCGACTCGACGGTCTGATGACCGTCGCGCCGCTCACCGGGGAATTCGCGGGACGGCAACAGGCGGCTTTCGAGCGGCTGATGGATTTGTCGACTGCCCTGCGCGTGGCCCATCCGGCTGCGAACATGGTGTCGGCAGGGATGAGTGCGGACCTCGAACAGGCCGTGGCGGCCGGGGCGACACATGTGCGCGTCGGTACGGCGGTACTCGGAGTCCGACGCGGGCTCGGGTAACGTCGCCAGGAAGTCGGACCACAGCAGAAAATATGGTCATTCCCGCAGTTCGGCGGGAGACCACGTGGATCGCGGGCAGTTGATGACGACGGACCTCTCGATCCACCACAGAGCGGAGGACTCAGAGCATGGCCGGCGCGATGCGCAAGATGGCGGTCTACCTCGGCCTCGTGGAGGACGACGGTTACGACGGTCGGGGCTTCGACCCCGATGACGATTTCGAGCCCGAGCCGGAGCCCGAGCGCGACCGCCGACGGCATGAGCCGTCGCACCAGTCCCACCAGTCCCACCTCGCGGACCGGGACTTGGACCGGGACGAATCGGTACGAGTGGTGCAGCCGCCCGCGCCCCGCGAACCGGCGCCGCGCGCCGCTTCGCTTCCCGCTGAATCGGGACGTCCGGCGCGAATCGCCCCCGTGGCATCCATCACACCTGAACGCCAGAGCCTGGAGAAGAACGCACCGGTGATCATGCCCAAGGTCGTGTCCGAGCGTGAGCCCTACCGCATCACCACACTTCACCCCCGGACCTACAACGAAGCCCGTACCATCGGGGAACACTTCCGCGAAGGCACCCCGGTGATCATGAACTTGACGGAGATGGACGACACGGATGCGAAGCGACTTGTCGACTTTGCCGCCGGTCTGGTCTTCGGCCTGCATGGCAGTATCGAGCGAGTGACGCAGAAGGTGTTCCTGTTGTCGCCTGCTAACGTCGATGTCACGGCGGAGGACAAGGCCCGCATCGCAGAGGGCGGGTTCTTCAACCAGAGCTGAGACGCACGTGCAGTAGACAGCAGTCATCGGATCGACCGGCACGAACTCGACTGGGAACAGGGGAGAGGGAAACGCGAACATGGGCGTGGTCTTGCAAGTGATCTACATCGCGCTGATGTGTTTCCTCATCGTGCTGATCTTCCGGCTGGTCATGGACTACGTCTTCCAGTTCGCCCGCTCATGGCAACCCGGCAAGGCGATGGTGGTCGTTCTGGAGGCCACCTACACTGTCACCGATCCACCGCTCAAGCTTCTGCGGCGGTTCATTCCGCCGCTGCGTCTCGGGGGCGTGGCGCTCGACCTGTCCTTCTTCGTGCTGATGATCATCGTCTACATCCTGATCTCCGTCGTGAGCCGGCTGTGAGCGCGATGTCAACTACGTTCTTGCCGAATGCCGACGACTACGTTGAGGTGAAGAGATGCCGCTGACCCCCGAGGACGTGCGGAACAAGCAGTTCACGACCGTCCGTCTCCGAGAAGGCTATGACGAGGACGAGGTCGATGCCTTCCTAGATGAGGTCGAGGCCGAGCTGACCCGCCTGCTCCGCGAGAACGAGGACCTGCGCGCCAAGCTGGCCGCGGCCACGCGTGCCGCGGCGCAGAACCAGCAGCAGGGCGGCATGCGCAAGGGCCCCGGCGGTCCCGGTGGCCCCGACGGACCGCAGGACCAGCGAGGTCCCGGTGCTCCCGTGCCCGCCGCAATATCTGGCCCGCAGCCGGTGCCGCCGCAGCAGCAGCACCCGATGGGCGGCCCGCCCCAGCTGCCGGGCGGCGCTCCGCAGCTTCCCCCGGGCCCCGGCGGCCACGGTCCGCAGGGTGGCCCGCAGGGGCCTGGCCCCATGGGTCAGGGCCCCGGTCCGATGGGCCAGGGTCAGATGCAGGGACAGATGGGTGGCCCCATGGGCGGCCCGATGGGCGGTCACGGCCCGCAGCTTCCGCAGCCCGGCCAGGGCCCCGGCGGCGACAGCGCCGCCCGTGTGCTCTCGCTCGCGCAGCAGACCGCCGACCAGGCGATCGCGGAGGCCCGTTCCGAGGCCAACAAGATCGTGGGCGAGGCCCGTTCGCGCGCCGAGGGCCTGGAGCGGGACGCCCGCGCCAAGGCCGACGCCCTGGAGCGGGACGCGCAGGAGAAGCACCGCGTCGCGATGGGCTCCCTGGAGTCCGCCCGCGCCACCCTTGAGCGCAAGGTCGAGGACCTGCGCGGCTTCGAGCGCGAGTACCGCACGCGGCTGAAGTCCTACCTGGAGTCGCAGCTGCGTCAGCTGGAGACCCAGGCCGACGACTCGCTGGCTCCGCCGCGGACCCCGGCGACCGCGTCCCTTCCGCCGTCCCCGGCGCCTTCCATGGCCTCGGCCGGCGCGGGTGCCCCGTCCTACGGCGGCAACCAGTCGATGGGTGGCAACCAGCCCGCGGGCGCGCCGTCCTACGGCGGGCAGCAGCAGATGTCGCCCGCGATGACGCAGCCGATGGCGCCGGTGCGGCCGCAGGGCCAGCAGCCGATGCAGCAGGCTCCGTCCCCGATGCGGGGATTCCTCATCGACGAGGACGACAACTGACGGGCTTCATCACGCCGTAGGCGTCGGCAGCTGTAACAGGGCGAGGCCCCCGGGAATCCGGGGGCCTCGCCCTGTTGCGTGCGCCGCACCCGTCAGAGCCCGCAGAAACGTTCCGACGTTTGTGCGCGGGCACGCAACGCCGAAGGCCCGGCCCCACCAAGATCTTTGGTGGGGCCGGGCCTTCGGCTCGCGTGTTACGCCTTGCGGAGGCGGAACGACAGGGAGATCGAGTCGTCCTTGAACGGCTCGCCGTACGTGTCGTCGGCCTCGCCCTCGGCGAAGTCCGTGGCCAGGACCTCGTCCGCGATGAGGGCGGCGTGGTCGGTCAGGGCCGTGACGACGGCCGGGTCCGTGGACGTCCAGCGCAGGGCGATCCGGTCGGCGACGTCGAGGCCGCTGTTCTTGCGGGCCTCCTGGATCAGGCGGATCGCGTCCCGGGCCAGGCCCGCGCGGCGCAGCTCGTCCGTGAGCTCCAGGTCGAGGGCGACCGTGGCGCCGGAGTCGGACGCCACCGACCAGCCTTCGCGCGGGGTCTCGGTGATGATGACCTCGTCCGGGGCGAGCGTGACCGTCTCCCCGTCGACCTCCACCGAGGCCGTGCCCTCGCGCAGGGCGAGGGACAGCGCGGCCGCGTCGGCCTCCGCGACGGCCTTGGCCACCGCCTGCACGCCCTTGCCGAACCGCTTGCCGAGGGCGCGGAAGTTGGCCTTGGCGGTGGTGTCGACCAGGGAGCCGCCCACCTCCGAGAGGGAGGCGAGGGAGGAGACGTTCAGCTCCTCCGTGATCTGCGTGTGCAGTTCGGGGCTGAGCGCGTCGAAACCGGCCGCGGCGACGAGCGCCCGGGACAGCGGCTGGCGCGTCTTGACGCCCGACTCGGCGCGCGTGGCGCGGCCGAGCTCGACGAGGCGGCGCACCAGGGCCATCTGCTTGGACAGCTCGGGGTCGACCGCCGACAGGTCCGCCTCCGGCCAGGTCGCCAGGTGCACCGACTCCGGGGCGTCCGGCGTGACCGGCACGACCAGGTCCTGCCAGACGCGCTCCGCGATGAACGGCGTGAGCGGGGCGAGCAGGCGCGTGATCGTCTCGACGACCTCGTGCAGGGTGCGCAGCGCGGCCGCGTCGCCCTGCCAGAAGCGGCGCCGCGAACGCCGGACGTACCAGTTGGAGAGGTTGTCGACGAACGTGGACAGGAGCTTTCCGGCGCGCTGGGTGTCGTAGGCGTCCAGGGCCTGCGTCACCTGGTCGGTGAGCGCGTGCAGCTCGCTGAGCAGCCAGCGGTCGAGCAGCGGGCGGTCGGCGGGCGCCGGGTCGGTGTCCGAGGGGGCCCACTTCGACGTACGGGCGTAGAGCGCCTGGAAGGCGACCGTGTTCCAGTACGTCAGGAGGGTCTTGCGGACGACCTCCTGGATGGTGCCGTGGCCCACGCGGCGGGCCGCCCACGGGGAGCCGCCCGCCGCCATGAACCAGCGGACGGCGTCCGCGCCGTGCCGGTCCATGAGCGGGATCGGGTCCAGGGTGTTGCCCAGGTGCTTGGACATCTTGCGGCCGTCCTCGGCGAGGATGTGGCCGAGGCAGACGACGTTCTCGTAACTCGACTTGTCGAAGACCAGGGTGCCGACGGCCATCAGGGTGTAGAACCAGCCGCGGGTCTGGTCGATGGCCTCCGAGATGAACTGCGCGGGGTAGCGGCTCTCGAACAGTTCCTTGTTCTGGTGCGGGTAGCCCCACTGCGCGAACGGCATCGAGCCCGAGTCGTACCAGGCGTCGATGACCTCGGGCACGCGCACCGCTTCGAGGGAGCAGCCCTCGTGGGTGCAGGTGAACGTGACGTCGTCGATGAACGGGCGGTGCGGGTCGAGGTCCGACTGATCGGTGCCCGTGAGCTCCGTCAGCTCGGCGCGGGAGCCGACGCAGGTGAGGTGGTTCTCCTCGCAGCGCCAGATGGGCAGCGGGGTGCCCCAGTAGCGGTTGCGGGACAGCGCCCAGTCGACGTTGTTGGTCAGCCAGTCGCCGAAGCGGCCGTGCTTGACGGACTCCGGGAACCAGTTGGTCTTCTCGTTCTCCTGGAGGAGCCGGTCCTTGACGGCGGTGGTGCGGATGTACCAGGACGGCTGCGCGTAGTAGAGGAGCGCGGTGTGGCAGCGCCAGCAGTGCGGGTAGCTGTGCTCGTACGCGATGTGGCGGAACAGCAGGCCGCGGTCGTCGAGGTCCTTGGTGAGGGCCTCGTCGGCCTTCTTGAAGAAGACACCGCCCACGAGCGGGACGTCCTCCTCGAAGGTGCCGTCGGGGCGGACGGGGTTCACGACCGGCAGGCCGTAGGACCGGCAGACCTTGAGGTCGTCCTCACCGAAGGCGGGGGACTGGTGGACGAGACCGGTGCCGTCCTCCGTGGTCACGTAGTCGGCGTTGACCACGTAGTGCGCCTCGGCGGGGAAGTCCACGAGCTCGAAGGGGCGCTGGTACGTCCAGCGCTCCATCTCGGTGCCGGTGAACGTCTGCCCCGTGGTCTCCCAGCCCTCGCCGAGTGCCTTCTCCAGCAGGGGTTCGGCGACGACCAGCTTCTCCTTGCCGTCGGTCGCCACTACGTAGGTGACGTCCGGGTGCGCGGCGACCGCCGTGTTGGACACCAGCGTCCACGGGGTGGTCGTCCACACCAGGAGGGCGGCCTCGCCCGCGAGGGGGCCGCCGGTCAGCGGGAAGCGGACGTAGACGGACGGGTCGACGACCGTCTCGTAGCCCTGCGCCAGCTCGTGGTCGGACAGGCCCGTGCCGCAGCGGGGGCACCAGGGGGCGACGCGGTGGTCCTGGACGAGGAGGCCCTTGTTGAAGATCTCCTTCAGGGACCACCAGACGGACTCGATGTACTCCGGGTTCATCGTGCGGTAGGCGCCGTCGAGGTCCGTCCAGTACCCCATGCGGGTCGTCAGGTCGGCGAAGGCGTCCGTGTGGCGGGTCACCGACTCGCGGCACTTGGCGTTGAACTCGGCGATGCCGTACGCCTCGATGTCCTTCTTGCCGTTGAAGCCGAGCTCCTTCTCGACCGCGAGCTCCACGGGCAGGCCGTGACAGTCCCAGCCGGCCTTGCGGGCGACGTGGTAGCCGCGCATGGTGCGGAAGCGCGGGAAGACGTCCTTGAAGACGCGGGCCTCGATGTGGTGCGCGCCGGGCATGCCGTTGGCCGTGGGCGGGCCCTCGTAGAACACCCATTCGGGGCGGCCCTCGGACTGCTCCAGGCTCTTGGCGAAGATCTTCTGCTGCTCCCAGAAGTCGAGCACTGCGTGCTCGAGGGCGGGCAGGTCGACCTGGGCGGGCACCTGGCGGTACTGCGGCGGCGTCATTCGCTTTTCCTCCGGCGGACGTTCTTCCCTTCCGTCGGAGGGACGAGAGGCGCATCGCTGCGCTCCCGCGGTACCACCCTCCTTGGCCCTTTGGCGCTGGCGCCACAGGGCCCCCTCATTGGGGTCGCGATGCCGGGTCTACTCACCGGTCCGGTCCCTCAGGGGGCCGGTCCGCGACTTTCTTCCGACGGCTCCGGGGTGATCTTCACGTCGCGCTCGCCCCCGGGCTCACACCGTCCCCGGGTCGCTCATGGCTGCGTACGCCGCTACTCGTCCCCATCCACGCTTCTCGCTCCGGCCAGTGTACGGCGCCGGGGCGGGGGCGGCCGACCGGTTTTCGGTGGGGCCCGGGGCGGGGCGGGGTCCGTGCGCGCCGTGACCCGAATGGCGACACGCGCGCCGACGGGTCCCGGCGCGCCCCGGTCGGCGGATTACGCGGCGGGGAGCTGGGCACAACGCAGGCAGGCTCACCGTGCGACCCCCGGGGGCGGGCGAATCGGGCGGCGTGCCCCGTTGCCGCGGGCCTGGAGTCGATTTATCGTCCCAGCACGATTCGCGTGCAAGATCACAATATGTGAAGGGGCCGCGGCCATGGTGGCGAAGAAGACCGCCGTACAGCAGTCGGCGTCCAGCAGATCCACAGCCGCGGGGGCCGGGGCGGCGGGGGAGGCGGGCGGCAAGGCGGCCCGCACCGTCAAGACCGTGCGGGCGGGCAAGACGGCGGGCGCGGGCTCGGCGGCGCCGAAGAAGACCACGGCCAAGGCGGCCGCGAAGGCGCCTGCGAAGGCGTCGGCGAAGAAGACGTCTGCCGCTGTCCCGGAGAAGACAGCGGCTGCGGCTTCGGCGAAGAAGGCCGCCGCCAAGACGACCGCCACCAAGGCGGCCGCCGCCAAGAAAGCCGGCGACAAAAAGCCTGTCGGCAAGGAGGCGGCGGGTGCCTCCAGGAACGTGGCCGCCAAGAAGTCCGTTGCCAAGAAGACGACCGTTGCCAAGAAGGCGTCTCCGGAGAAGGCGTCTCCACAGAAGGCGGCTTCGAAGAAGACAGCTTCGAAGAAGGCGTCGGCCACGAAGGCGTCGGCGGCGAAAGCCGCGCCCGAGCAGGCCGCGTCCGAGAAGTCCGCCGCCACGACGGAGGCGGACAGCGGGCCTGCTGCGTCCAAGAAGGCGACGGGCGCCACGAAGGGTTCGGGAGCCAGGAAACGTACGGCCAAGAAGTCGGCCGCGTCCGCGGCCGAGGGTGCGGCTCAGGCCGCGGAGACGACGGGAGCCACGACGGTGGTTGCGAAGAAGACTCCGGGCACGGCGACGGCGGCGGCGAAGTCGGGCGCGGTGCCCAAGGCGCGGGCCGCGGGGACACCCGGCGAGCTCGCGGTGCGGCCCGGCGAGGATCCGTGGACCCCGGCGGAGGTCGCCGAGGCACGCACCGAGCTGATGTCCGAGACCATGCGGCTGCGGTCCGAGATCGAGGCGTCCGAGGCCGGTCTCGCCGGTCTGATGCGGGACTCCGGGGACGGCGCGGGCGACGACCAGGCGGACACCGGCACGAAGAACATCACGCGGGAGCACGAGATGGCGCTCGCCGCGAACGCCCGGGAGATGCTGGAGCAGACCGAGCGCGCCCTGGAGCGCCTGGACGCGGGGACGTACGGCCTCTGCGAGAACTGCGGCAACCCCATCGGCAAGGCCCGCATGCAGGCGTTCCCGCGGGCCACCCTGTGCGTCGAATGCAAGCAGAAGCAGGAACGGCGCTACTGAGCGTGGCCTGGACGCCTTGGCCGGTACCCGGGTGTCGTACCCTCGACCCCAGTCAGGCACCTAGGTTGAGGGACTCACGTGGCAGAGGCGGAGCGCATCATCGGTACTCCGGACATCCCTGAGGCGGAGGGGGCCGGACCGGAGCAGTCCGATTCCGGCTCGAAGGACGAGCAGCGCTCCGGGAACGAGCAGACGCCGGAGGCGGAGACCGCGGCGGACGTGGAGGCCGAGGCCGACGCGGAGCCCGAGGGCGAGCCGAAGCCCAAGGGGCGGCGGAAGATCGCCGTGCTGTTCGGCGTCGCCCTCGTCGCGTACGCCCTCGACCTCGTCAGCAAGATGATCGTGGTCGCCGAGCTGGAGCACCACGAGCCGATCGACGTGGTCGGTGACCTGCTGCGTTTCAACGCGATCCGGAACGCGGGCGCTGCCTTCGGCATGGGCGAGGCGTACACCATCATCTTCACCGTGATCGCCGCGATCGTGATCGTGGTGATCGCCCGCCTCGCCCGCAAGCTGTACAGCCTGCCCTGGGCGATCGCCCTCGGCCTGCTGCTCGGCGGCGCGCTCGGCAACCTCACCGACCGTATCTTCCGCTCGCCCGGTGTGTTCAAGGGCGCGGTGGTCGACTTCATCGCGCCCAAGGGCTTCGCGGTCTTCAACCTCGCCGACTCCGCCATCGTCTGCGGCGGCATCCTGATCGTGCTGCTCTCCTTCCGCGGGCTCGACCCGGACGGCACCGTCCACAAGGACTGAACGGACCCCCGCGTACGGCGTTCGGTACGGCGGTGTCGTAGCCCTCCTGCATACTCGTGGGGTGAGCACGATTCCCGAGATCCGCACCCTGCCCGTACCGGACGGCCTGGAGGGCGAGCGCGTCGACGCCGCCATCTCGCGCATGTTCGGCTTCTCCCGCACGAAGGCCGCCGAGCTCGCCGCGGCGGGGAAGGTCGCGGTCGACGGCTCGGTGGTCGGCAAGTCCGAGCGGGTGCACGGCGGCGCCTGGCTCGAAGTGGAGATGCCGCAGGCGCCCGCTCCGGTGCAGATCGTCGCCGAGCCCGTCGAGGGCATGGAGATCGTGCACGACGACGAGGACATCGTCGTGATCGTCAAGCCCGTCGGCGTCGCTGCGCACCCGAGCCCCGGCTGGACCGGTACCACCGTGATCGGTGGCCTCGCCGCCGCCGGGTACCGCATCTCGACGTCCGGCGCCGCCGAGCGCCAGGGCATCGTGCACCGCCTGGACGTCGGCACGTCCGGCCTGATGGTCGTCGCCAAGTCGGAGCGGGCGTACACGTCGCTGAAGCGCCAGTTCAAGGAGCGCACGGTCGACAAGCGGTACCACGCCCTGGTGCAGGGCCACCCCGACCCCATGAGCGGCACCATCGACGCCCCCATCGGCCGCCACCCGAACCACGACTACAAGTGGGCGGTCACCGCCGAGGGCAAGCCCTCCGTCACGCACTACGACCTCATGGAGGCCTTCCGCGCGGCCTCCCTGCTCGACATCAAGCTGGAGACCGGCCGGACCCACCAGATCCGGGTGCACATGTCGGCGCACCGGCACCCCTGCGTGGGCGACCTGACGTACGGCGCCGACCCCACGCTCGCCAAGCGGCTCGGGATCACCCGCCAGTGGCTGCACGCCGTGCGGCTCGGCTTCGAGCACCCCGGGGACGGCCAGTGGGTCGAGTTCGCCAGCGACTACCCCGACGACCTCCAGCTGGCGCTCGACCGGGTGCGGGCGGAGAGCGCGTGAGCGGGGCGGTGGCCTGCCGGGTCGCGGTGGGCCGGGAGGACCTGGACGCGTGCTTCGGCGTGCGCAAGGAGGTCTTCGTCGCCGAGCAGGGGGTGCCGGAGGACCTGGAGTACGACGAGTACGACAGCGGGGCCGTGCACGTGCTCGCGGTGCGCGCCGAGGACGGGGTCGCGCTGGGCACGGGGCGGTTGCTGACCGGGGACGCGGCCGTCGTGAAGAACGGTGACCCCGACGTCGGGGTCGGTGCCCTGGGGCGGTTGGCCGTGCTGCGGGCCGCGCGGGGGCTCGGAGTGGGCGCCGCGCTGGTGTCCGCCATCGAGGCGGCCGCTCGGGAGCGGGGGCTGCACGCCGTCGACCTGCACGCGCAGACGCACGCGCTGGGTTTCTACGAGCGGTTGGGATACGAGGCCTACGGGGCGGAGTTCCTGGACGCGGGGATCCCGCATCTCGCCATGCGCAAGGCGCTGCGCTAGCCGAGCTGTGCCGGCCGTTCGGCCGTCGCGCGCGTGGTGCGTCTGGTTCGGGGGGTTTGTGGGGGGTGCGTGGCAGAGTTGAGGGGCTGATCGTTTCGGTTTCTCGCTGCCGGAGGGCATCCCGTGGATCAACTGGCGTTGCTGCTCCTGTTGTTGCTGGGGGCCCTGGTCACCGTGCCGTTGGGGGACCGGATCGGGCTGCCCGCGCCGGTGCTCATGACGCTGTTCGGGGGCGTGCTCGCGTTCCTCTCGTTCGTACCGAACGTCGAGATCGCGCCTGAACTGATCCTCCCGCTGGTCCTGCCGCCGCTCCTGTACGCGTCCGTGCAGCGCACGTCCTGGCGGCAGTTCGCGGCCAACATCCGGCCCATCCTGCTGCTCGCCGTGGCGCTCGTGTTCGTGACGACGGCGGCCGTCGCGGCCGTGGCCAACGCCGTCGTGCCGGGGCTGCCGCTCGCCGCGGCCGTCGCGCTCGGCGCGCTCGTCGCCCCGCCGGACCCGGTGGCCGCGACCGCCGTCGCCGGTTCGCTCGGCCTGCCGCGGCGCCTGGTGTCGATCCTGGAGGGCGAGGGGCTCTTCAACGACGTCACCGCGATCGTGCTGTACCACGTGGCCATCGCCGCCGCCGTCAGCGGCACCTTCTCCTGGCCGTCGGCCGTCGGCCAGCTCGTGCTCTCCGCCGTCGTCGCCGTCGCCGTCGGCCTCGCCCTCGGCTGGCTCTCCAACAAGCTCATGGGCCTCCTGAACGACGCCACCCTGCAGACCGGCCTGACGCTGCTCGTGCCGTTCGTCGCCTACGTACTCGCCGAGGAACTCCTCGGCTCCGGCGTCCTCGCCGTCCTGACCACGGCCCTCTACCTCGCCGAGCGCGCCGTCGACGCCGACGACGTGCTCGGCCGGATCACCGGGCAGTCCTTCTGGGAGATCGTCGACACCCTCGTCACCGGTGTCGCGTTCGGCCTCATCGGCCTCGAACTGCACAACGTCTTCGGCACCGCCGACGGGCGCGAGTGGGAGATGGTCGGCTGGGGCGCCGCCATCGTGGCGGTCGTCGTCGGCGTGCGGCTGATGTGGCTGCTGCCCGCCACCTGGCTGGCCAAGCGGCTGCACAAGCGCCGCGACTACGACGAGGAGATCCCGACCAGCTGGCGCGAGACGGTCGTCATGTGGTGGTCCGGCATGCGCGGCGTGGCCTCGGTCGCGCTGGCCCTCGCCATTCCGCTCAAGACGGACGACGGGGCTCCGTTCCCGGCCCGTGACGAGATCGTCTTCATCGCCTTCTGCGTGATCATCGCGACCCTGATCGCCCAGGGACTGACCCTGCCGTGGCTGGTCAAGAAGCTCGGCGTGCGTGCCGACACCGACGCCGAGCGGGCCCTTGAGCGCGAACTCGCCGTGCGCGCCGCGAAGGCCGCCAAGGCGCGCCTCAAGGAGATCGAGGAGGTCGAGGAGCTGCCGGAGGAGGTCGCCGAGCGGCTGCTGCGCGGAGCCTTCGACATCGGCGCCCGGATCAGCCCCGACATCCTGGACGACGAGCGGCGCGAGCGGTACGCCACCCGCGTCGACCGTTTCAAGGCCGTCCAGCGCATCCAGCGCGAGATGATGTCGGCCGCCCGCCACGAGGTTCTCGCCGCACGCAGCGAACCCGGCTACGACCCGGAGATCGTGGACCGGGTCCTGCACCACCTGGACGTGCGCAGCCTGCGCTGACGCACGGGCCGGGGCGTGCGGGCCGCTCCCGCCCCGGCCCCCGGACCCACCGTCTCAGCCCCGCCCCGTCCGCGGCACGTACGGCGTCACCGGATGCGGATGGCCCCCGTCCGGCGGCTCCACCGCCCAGGCCGTGTTGACCCGGGGCAGCGCGTACGGATGGTGCTCGGTCAGCCAGGCGACGAGCTGCTCGCGGACCGTGACCCGCACCGTCCAGATGTCGTCGGCGTCCTTGGCCGTCACCAGGGCCCGTACCTGCACGGTGTTCGGCGTCGTGTCCGTGACCGCGAGACCCCAGTCCCGGCCGTCCCAGGCGGCGCACTCGCGCAGGATCTCGTGCAGCTTCTCGCGCATCTGAGCCATCGGGGCCGAGTGGTCGAGCTGGAGGAAGACGGTGCCGGTCATCTGGGCGCCGCCGCGGGACCAGTTCTCGAACGGCTTCGAGGTGAAGTACGACACCGGCATCGTGATCCGGCGCTCGTCCCAGGTGCGCACCGTCAGGAACGTCAGCGTGATCTCGTCGACGACACCCCACTCGCCGTCCACCACCACCGTGTCCCCGATCCGCACCATGTCGCCGAACGCGATCTGCAGCCCCGCGAAGAGGTTGGCGAGCGTGGACTGGGCGGCCACACCCGCCACGATGCCGAGGATGCCCGCCGACGCGAGCAGCGAGGCCCCGGCCGCCTGCATGGCGGGGAACGTGAGCAGCATCGCGGCGGCGGCCACCACGCCGACGATCGCCGCGACCACGCGCTGGATCAGCGTGACCTGCGTGCGCACGCGCCGGACCCGGGCCGGGTCGCGGTGCGCGGAGGCGTAGCGCGCGTACGACGACTCCACCACGGCCGCCGAGATCCGCACCGCGAGCCAGGCCACCGAGGCGATGAGCACCAGCGTGAGCGCTCTGCCGATGCCCACCGAATACCCCTCGGCGATCTTCGTCTGGGCGTACGACCCGCGCAGCAGCGCCGCGCACAGCACCAGTTGCAACGGCAGTCGGCAGCGGCGCAGCAGCTCCCACAGCGGCTGCCCGGGCCGTCTGTCGGCGGCCCGGCGCAACGCCCAGTCGGCCACCCAGCCGACCGCGAGCGTGAGCACGACCGAGCCGCCGACCACGATCAACGGACGCAGCACGTTCTCCATGCCCTTGAGGGTAGGTGGCACGATGGCCCCATGAACATCATGCTTTTCCATTCGACGTACGGGCTGCGGCCCGCGGTGCGCGCGGCGGCCGACCGGCTGCGGGCCGCCGGGCACGAGGTGTGGACCCCGGACCTCTTCGACGGCCGCACCTTCGAGACCGTCGAGGAAGGGCTGGCCTTCAAGGACGAGCTGGGCAACGACGAGCTGCTCAAGCGCGCGGTCCTGGCCGCCGCGCCCTACTCCGACCGGGGCCTCGTCTACGCGGGCTTCTCGCTCGGCGCCGCCACCGCGCAGACCCTCGCCCTCGGCGACGCCAAGGCGCGCGGCCTGCTGCTCCTGCACGGCACGTCGGACATCGCGGAGAACGCGTCCGTGGACGAGCTCCCCGTGCAGCTGCACGTCGCCGAGCCCGACGCGTTCGAGACGGACGACTGGCTCAGCGCCTGGTACCTCCAGATGGGCCGCGCGGGCGCCGACGTGGAGGTCTACCGGTACGCGGGCGCCGGGCACCTGTACACCGACCCGGACCTCGACGACTACGACGCCGAGGCGGCGGAGGCGACGTGGCGCACGGCGCTGGGGTTCCTGGAGAGCCTGTAGGCGTCGGCCCAGGGACCGGTCGGCCCCGGCCGGTCCCGCCTCAGGACCGCACGCAGCGGCCCGCCGGGCTGCTCGCGGGCGGCTTGCACTGGAGCCCGAGGTCCCCGGCGCTGTCGCTGAGGTAGCGCCCCACGCACGTGGTCCCCGAGGTGCGGCCGCGCTCCGCGCAGAACTGCAGCGCCGCACGCCCGTCGGCGAACGGGCCCGGCGCGTAGAACACCCAGTACCCCGGGTGCAGCGAGGCGTAGTCGTCGCTGCGCAGGTACTGCGCCTCCGGCACGGTCCTGCGGACGGCGGCGAGCTTGCGGTCGCGGGTCGCGGCGGACGACGAGAGCGGCTCGGAGTGCAGCTGGGCGATCCAGCGGCCGGACGCGGGCGGCTTCGAGGGGCCCGTGGGCTTCCCGCCGGTCGGGGTGTCGGTGGGCCGCGGGGAAGGTTCCTTCGTACGCGGTGACGCGGACCCCGATCCGGCCGCCTGCCCGCCGTCCTTGCCCTCCGCGCCCCCGCCCCCGCCGTCGCGCAAGGTCAGGGCCAGTGCCAGGCCCGCCACCAGGGCGAGGGCCACCGCCACCGCGGCGACGATCACGGGTGTGCGGCCGCGGGCGTCGCCCCGGAGCGGGGTCCGGCGCGTGGTGTCCGGTGGTGGATCGAGGGGTGGCCGCGCGTGGGCGTGGCTCCGCGAACCGGGTGGCGGTGGCGGCGCGGGGGGTGTGAAGGGCGGGCGCGGCGCCGTCTCGGTGGGCTGCCACGCGACGTCGTCCGCCACGGCGGCGAGCATCGTGTCCAGGCGGGCCGCGTCAGGGCGCCGCGCCGGGTCCCGTACGAGCAGCGCCTCCAGGACCGGTGAGAGCGGGCCGGAGCGCACCGGCGGCGGCACCGGCTCGTCGAGGACCGCGGCCAGGGTGGCCAGGGGCGTCGCGCGGCGCAGCGGACTCACCCCCTCCACGGCGATGTACAGGACCAGACCCAGCGACCACAGGTCGGAGGCCGGTCCCTCCTCGTCGGTGCCCCGGACGCGCTCGGGCGCGATGTACTCGGGCGAGCCGATGAGCTCGCCGGTGGCCGTGAGCTGCGTGGAGCCCTGAAGCGCGGCGACCCCGAAGTCGGTCAGGACAGCGGGCGGAACAGCATCGGGACGGTCGGACGACGCCCGCAGCAGCACGTTGGCGGGCTTGATGTCGCGGTGCAGGACGCCTGCGGCGTGGGCGGCGCGCAGGGCCGAGAGCAGTTCCCGGCCCAGGCGCGCCGCCTCTCGCGGGGGCAGGCTGCGTTCCTCCAGGAGATCCTGGAGGGTGCGGCCCGGGAGCAGCTCCATCACCAGCCACGGGTGCGGCCCCACATCGACGATCTGGTGGATCGTCACGACATGGGGGTGATTGACCCGGGCCAGCGCCCGGGCCTCGCGCAGCACCCGCTCCCGCAGCACCCGTGCGGCGTCGCCGGACAACTCCGGCCCCTGGGGCCGGACTTCCTTCAGCGCCACCTCACGGTGCAGCACGGTGTCGCGCGCCCGCCACACCGTGCCCATGCCGCCGCTGCCGAGCCGTTCGAGCAGCTCGAAACGCCCGTCGACTATGTCCCCCTGGTCGCTCATGAGCGACAGGGTAAGGGAACGGAGGGCCCGGGTCCGCTCCTGGACGCCGGGTTGTCACCGTACCGGTGCCCGCACCCGCTCCACCTTCTGGGTACCGGCGAGCGTCCGGTACGAACGCGCCCACGAGGACGTCGCCTCGGGGTCCGTGCGGTCGGAGACGATGTAGTAGTCCATCTGCGAGCGCTCCGCCGTGACGTCCAGGACGCCGTATCCGTGGGAGTCCATGTCGAGCCACTTCACGTGGCGGTTGGCGGCCTTGATCGCGGCGACGCCGACCAGGGACAGGGTCTGCGGCGGGACGTTCAGGAGGTCGTCGACGTTGTCGGACGTCACGGACGTGACGACGAACTCCGTGGCCGCGGACGGCGACGCCGGGTACGTGGCGGCGGTCACCGGCACGTCGTTGGCCCACGCCATATGGATGTCACCGGTCAGGAAGACGGTGTTCCGGATGCCCTTGTCCCGCAGGTGCCCGATGAGTTCCTTGCGGTCGTGGGCGTAGCCGTCCCACTGGTCGGTGTTGACGGCGAGACCGCCCTCGGGCAGGCCGAGCAGCTTCGCGAGGGGCTTGAGGAGGTACGCGGGCAGCGAGCCGAACGCGACCGGCGAGATCATCACCGACGTGCCGACCAGCTTCCACGCGGCGTCCGAGGCGGCCAGGCCCGCCTTCAGCCAGTCGAGTTGGGCGCGGCCCGCGATCGTGCGGTCCGGCGAGTCGACGTCACCGCTGCCCACCCCCGCCTGCTTCGAGCGGAACGAGCGCAGGTCGAGCAGGTGCAGGTCGGCGAGCTTGCCGAAGCGCAGCCGGCGGTAGACGGTGCCCTCGGTGGCCGGGCGCACCGGCATCCACTCGAAGTACGCCTGCTTGGCGGCGGCCACGCGCGCGGCCCAAGGGCCCTCGGTCTCCGGCGTGTGGTTCTCCGCGCCGCCCGACCAGGCGTCGTTGGCGACCTCGTGGTCGTCCCAGATCGCGATGACGGGGTGGGTGCCGTGCATGGCCTGCGCGTCGGGGTCGGTCTTGTGGGCGCCGTGCCGGATCCGGTAGTCGGCGAGGCTGAGGATCTCGTGCTTCGGCTGGTGCTCGCGCACGACGTCGCCGGACGAGGCGAAGCCGCCGGACGCGTACTCGTACAGGTAGTCGCCGAGGTGCAGGACCGCGTCGAGCTCGGTGCGGGCGGCGAGATGGCGGTACGCGGAGAAGTAGCCGGCCTCCCAGTTGGAGCACGACACGACGCCGAAGCGGATGCCGGGCGCGGCGGTCTCGTGGGCCGGGGCGGTGCGGGTGCGGCCCACGGGGGAGAGCACGGGCGCGTCGCTGCCTACGGAGAAGCGGTAGTAATAGGTGGTCGCCGGGCGCAGGCCCCTTACATCGGCCTTGACCGTGTGGTCGCCCGCCGCCTTCGCGGTGGTCGAGCCGCGGCCCACGACCTTGCTGAAGCCCTTGTCCTCGGCTATCTCCCACCGCACCTCGGTGTCCGGCCCCTTGCCGGATCCGGGCACGGCGTCGGGCGTCGGCGTGATCCGCGTCCACAGCAGGACGCCGTCGGGCAGCGGGTCGCCGGAGGCGACACCGTGCAGGAAGGCCGGGCCGGTGGCGGCGCGGGCGGGCAGGGCCGCGGCCAGCGGGGCGGCGAGGGCGGCGGTGGCGGCCGCGGCCTTGACGACGGTGCGGCGGCGCGGGGTGAGGGCGGCCGACGGTTTGCCGGGACCCTCAGCGGGCGTAAGGGAGTTGTCTCTTCGACTGGTCATGAGGGATCACCCTACGGACCGGTAACGGCGAAGAGCGGGCGACCCCCGAAAGTTCGCCCGCTCTTCCGCAACACGCCTACTGCGCTTGCGTGATGACTCCCGCATCAGCCCTTCGACGTCGCGGTCAGCCCTTCAGCGCCGCGTCGACGGCCTTGTTGTAGTCCTCGACCGACATCGGCGCGTTCTTGCCGTCGGCTCCCTTGAGCTGCTTGCCGTTCATGACGAACGCCGGGGTGCCCTCGACGCCGTCCTTGTCGTCCTGGAACGCCTGCCCCATGGCCAGCGCCCAGCGGTCGTACGTACCGTCCTTGACCGCCTTCTTGAAGGCGTCGCTCTTCTTGAGCTCGGGGACCTCGTTCGCGACCTTGATCAGGTATGAGTCGTCCTTGAACTTGTCGTCCTGCTCGCTCGGGTGGTTGTCCGCCGAGTACAGCGCCTTCTTGTAGGCGAGGAACGCGTCCGGGGAGACGTTCAGGGCGGCGCCGAGCGCGCTCATCGCGTTGCGGGAGCCCTCGCCCGGGATGTTGCGGTCCAGGAAGGTGGCGCCGACGAACTGGACCTTGTACTTGCCGTCCTTGATGTCCTTCTCGACCGTCGGGCCGACGGCCTGCTCGAAGCTCGCGCAGATCGGGCAGCGCGGGTCCTCGTAGACCTTGAGGGTCTTCTTGGCGCTCGCCTTGCCGACGACGACGGTCGTGCCGTCCTTGCCCGAGGTGTTCGCGGGCTTGACGAGCTTCTTGTCCTTGGCCTCTTCCCAGTAGCCGGGCTTGTTGCCCTGCATGACGGCGTAGGAGATGCCGCCCGCGAGGGCGAGGACACCGACGATGGACGTGCCGACGATGATGGACCGCTTGCGCTTCTCGCGCTTGCGCTCGGCTTCCTGCTGGGCGCGGATCCGCTCGCGGGCGGCCTGCTTCGCGGCCTGGCTGTTGCGCTTGCTCATGGTGGTTCTCCGTGGGTGTGGCGGTTCGTGGTCGGCTGTGCTCAGGCGAAGAGGGCCGAGCACGGCGGTCCACGCCGTCCCACGCAGTGCACGAGCAGCCGGGTGCGCACGAGTGGCGTCCGGCGGACGGGGCGCGGCAGCCTGCGCGCCGGGCCGGCCCGGCGGGCCACCGCGGCGACCGCGAGCAGCAGCGGCCGGAACGTCGCCGCGGCCGCCGCCCGGAACAGCCCCGCCACGGCCCGCTCCATCCGCCCGAGCCAGGCCGCGGCGAGCAGCCCGACCCCGACGTGCGCGCCGAGCAGCAGCCAGGCCGTGGCGGGGCCGCCGTCGGCGAGCAAGGAGGCGGCGCCGTGGCTCTCACCGCCCGCCATCCGGGCGAGCGGGGTGCCGACGCTGGTGCCGCCGCACAGCACGTCCACGCCGAAGGACCGCAGCGGGCCCGTGACGGGGCCGCCCGACTGGCCGTAGCAGACGTGCTGGCCCGACGTGAAGACGGTGTCGGCGGCCAGCTCCAGCGGGATCAGCAGGGCGGCGATGCGGCCGAACCCGCGCTCGCGCCCGGCGAGGGCGTACGCGATGACGTACACACCGGCTGTGACGGCGAGGCAGGTGGTGAGCGGCAGCGGGGCCCGGGACAGCAGGATGTGCGACGCGGCGGACAGCATCACGACGAGTGCCGTGAACAGTGCCGCACGCACCACTCTGATCGGGGTCCCGGATATGTCCATCGCGCAAGCGAGTGTGCCACGAGCCGTCATAAGAGACCCCTAAAGGGTCCCTGTGAAGCACACGGCGACCCGCTACAGCCCCGGGATCCGGCCATTGCGGAACAGGTCGACGAAGACCTGGTGGTCCGCGCGGGCCCGGGCGCCGTAGCCGTGCGCGAAGTCCACCAGGAGGTCGCCGAAGCCGTCCTCGTCGGCCGCGATGGCGGCGTCGATGGCCCGCTCCGTGGAGAACGGCACGAGCTCCGAGTGACCGCTCTCGTCGTCCGCGGCCGCGTGCATCGTGGCCGTGGCCCGGCCCAGGTCGGCCACCACGGAGGAGATCTCGTCCAGGTCGTCGATGTCCGACCAGTCCAGGTCGACCGCGTACGGCGAGACCTCGGCGACGAGCTGGCCCGCGCCGTCGAGCTCCGTCCAGCCGAGCCAGGGGTCGGCGTGCGCCTGCAGGGCCCGCTGGGAGATGACCGTGCGGTGGCCCTCGTGCTGGAAGTAGCCGCGGACGGCGGGGTCGGTGATGTGCCGGGAGACGGCCGGGGTCTGGGCCTGCTTCAGGTAGATGACGACGTCGTTCTCCAGGGCGTCGCTGTTGCCCTCCAGGAGGATGTTGTACGACGGCAGTCCGGCCGAGCCGATGCCGATGCCGCGGCGGCCCACGACGTCCTTCACGCGATACGAGTCGGGGCGGGTCAGGGAGGACTCGGGCAGCGTCTCCAGATAGCCGTCGAAGGCGGCGAGGACCTTGTACCGCGTGGCGGCGTCCAGCTCGATGGCGCCGCCGCCCGGCGCGAAGCGCCGCTCGAAGTCGCGGATCTCCGTCATCGAGTCCAGGAGCTCGAAGCGGGTCAGGGAGCGGGCGGCGCGCAGCGCGCCCAGGAGCGGGCCCTGGGCCGTGTCGAGCGTGAAGGGCGGCACCTCGTCGCTCTTGGCGCCCCTCGCCAGGTCGTGGATCCGCTCGCGGTACGCCGCGGCGTACGTGCGCACCAAGGAGGTGATCTGCTCGTCGCTCAGCGCCTTCGTGTACCCGATCAGGGCGAGGGAGGCGGCGAGGCGCTTCAGGTCCCAGGTGAAGGGGCCCACGTACGCCTCGTCGAAGTCGTTGACGTTGAAGATCAGGCGGCCCTGGGAGTCCATGTACGTGCCGAAGTTCTCGGCGTGCAGGTCGCCGTGGATCCAGACCCGGCCGGTGCGGTCGTCCACGTACGCGCCGCCGTGCTGCTCGCGGCCCAGGTCGTGGTAGAAGAGGCACGCCGTGCCGCGGTAGAAAGCGAAGGCCGAGGCCGCCATCTTCCGGAACTTCACCCGGAACGCGGCGGGGTCGGCGGCGAGCAGCTCGCCGAACGCGGTGTCGAAGACGGCGAGGATCTCCTCGCCGCGCTGGTCGGCGGTGGGCTGCGGGACCGACATCGCGGGGTGCCTCCTGGTGCATGACGTGGGGGACGGTCGTCCGCCCTCTTCTCAACGCCCGACCGTACTCCCGAGTGCCCGCCCTCCCGCCACCCCTCATCGGGGCGCTGCGCGCCACAGCTTTCGCCCTCGATGTCAGTCGCGCGGATTAGACTTCCACGCTGTCCGCCCACGCCACCCGCAGAGTTCCCCCGGAGGCCAACGTCGTGTCGAAGCCGCCCTTCACGCACCTGCACGTCCACACCCAGTACTCGCTGCTGGACGGTGCCGCGCGGCTGAAGGACATGTTCAACGCGTGCAACGAGATGGGCATGACGCACATCGCGATGTCCGACCACGGCAACCTCCACGGGGCGTACGACTTCTTCCATTCGGCGCAGAAGGCGGGCGTCACCCCGATCATCGGCATCGAGGCGTACGTGGCGCCGGAGTCCCGGCGCAACAAGCGCAAGATCCAGTGGGGCCAGCCGCACCAGAAGCGGGACGACGTCTCCGGTTCCGGTGGTTACACCCACAAGACGATCTGGGCGGCGAACAAGACGGGCCTGCACAACCTCTTCAAGCTGTCCTCGGACGCCTACGCCGAGGGCTGGCTCCAGAAGTGGCCGCGCATGGACAAGGAGACGATCTCCCAGTGGTCGGAGGGCCTGATCGCCTCCACCGGCTGCCCCTCCGGCGAGCTGCAGACCCGGCTGCGCCTCGGCCAGTTCGACGAGGCACTGAAGGCGGCCTCCGAGTACCAGGACATCTTCGGCAAGGACCGGTACTTCCTGGAGCTGATGGACCACGGCATCGAGATCGAGCGCCGGGTCCGCGACGGCCTCCTGGAGATCGGCAAGAAGCTCGGCATCCCGCCCCTGGTCACCAATGACTCGCACTACACGTACGCGCACGAGGCGACCGCCCACGACGCCCTGCTCTGCATCCAGACCGGCAAGAACCTCTCGGACCCCGACCGCTTCCGCTTCGACGGCACCGGCTACTACCTGAAGTCGACCGACGAGATGTACGCGATCGACTCCTCGGACGCCTGGCAGGAGGGCTGCCGCAACACCCTCCTGGTGGCCGAGCAGATCGACACGACCGGCATGTTCGAGAAGCGCGACCTCATGCCGAAGTTCGACATCCCGGAGGAGGGCTACACCAACACCACCTGGTTCAAGGAGGAGGTGCGGCGCGGCCTGGCCCGCCGCTACCCCGGAGGTGTCCCCGAGGACCGCCAGCAGCAGGCGGACTACGAGATGGACATCATCATCCAGATGGGGTTCCCGGGGTACTTCCTCGTGGTCGCCGACTTCATCATGTGGGCCAAGAACAACGGCATCGCGGTGGGCCCTGGCCGAGGCTCCGCGGCCGGTTCGATCGTGGCGTACGCCATGGGCATCACCGACCTCGACCCGATCGAGCACGGACTGATCTTCGAGCGCTTCCTCAACCCCGAGCGCGTCTCCATGCCCGACGTCGACATCGACTTCGACGAGCGTCGGCGCGTCGAAGTGATCAGGTACGTGACCGAGAAGTACGGCGAGGACAAGGTCGCCATGATCGGCACGTACGGCAAGATCAAGGCGAAGAACGCCATCAAGGACTCCGCCCGCGTCCTCGGCTACCCGTACGCGATGGGCGACCGCCTCACCAAGGCCATGCCCGCCGACGTCCTCGGCAAGGGCATCGACCTGGACGGCATCACCAACCCCTCCCACCCGCGCTACAGCGAGGCGGGCGAGATCCGGGCGATGTACGAGAACGAGCCGGACGTCAAGAAGGTCATCGACACCGCCAAGGGCGTCGAGGGCCTGGTCCGGCAGATGGGCGTGCACGCCGCCGGCGTGATCATGTCCAGCGAGCCCATCATCGAGCACGCCCCGATCTGGGTGCGGCACACCGACGGCGTCACCATCACGCAGTGGGACTACCCGCAGTGCGAGTCGCTCGGCCTGATCAAGATGGACTTCCTGGGCCTGCGCAACCTCACCATCATGGACGACGCCGTGAAGATGGTGGAGGCCAACAAGGGCGTCAAGCTGGAGATGCTGGAGATCCCGCTCGACGACCCGAAGACGTACGAGCTGCTCTGCCGCGGTGACACGCTCGGCGTCTTCCAGTTCGACGGCGGCCCGATGCGCTCGCTCCTGCGCCAGATGCAGCCCGACAACTTCGAGGACATCTCCGCCGTCTCGGCCCTGTACCGGCCCGGCCCGATGGGCATGAACTCGCACACGAACTACGCGGAGCGCAAGAACGGCCGCCAGGAGATCACGCCGATCCACAAGGAGCTGGAAGAGCCCCTGAAGGAGACGCTGGGTCTCACTTACGGCCTGATCGTGTACCAGGAGCAGGTGCAGAAGGCCGCCCAGATCGTCGCCGGGTACTCCCTCGGCGAGGCCGACATCCTGCGCCGCGTGATGGGCAAGAAGAAGCCCGAGGAGCTGGAGAAGAACTTCGCGATCTTCCAGGCCGGCGCCCGGAAGAACGGCTACAGCGACGAGGCGATCCAGGCCCTGTGGGACGTCCTGGTGCCCTTCGCCGGATACGCGTTCAACAAGGCGCACTCCTCCGCGTACGGCCTGGTCACGTACTGGACCGCGTATCTGAAGGCGAACTACCCGGCCGAGTACATGGCCGCCCTGCTCACCTCGGTCAAGGACGACAAGGACAAGTCGGCCGTCTATCTGAACGAGTGCCGCCGCATGGGCATCAAGGTGCTCCCGCCGAACGTGAACGAGTCGGTGCACAACTTCGCCGCCCAGGGCGACGACATGATCCTCTTCGGCCTGGAGGCGGTGCGCAACGTCGGCACGAACGTGGTGGAGTCGATCATCCGGTCGCGGAAGGCGAAGGGGAAGTTCGCCTCGTTCCCGGACTACCTGGACAAGGTGGAGGCGGCCGCGTGCAACAAGCGCACGACGGAGTCGCTGATCAAGGCGGGCGCGTTCGACACCATGGGGCACACCCGCAAGGGCCTGACCGCGCAGTACGAGCCGATGATCGACAACGTGGTGGCCGTCAAGCGCAAGGAGGCCGAGGGGCAGTTCGACCTGTTCGGCGGGATGGGCGAGGAGGACTCCGACGAGCCCGGGTTCGGCCTGGACGTGGAGTTCTCCGAGGACGAGTGGGACAAGACGTATCTGCTCGCGCAGGAGCGGGAGATGCTCGGTCTGTACGTCTCCGACCACCCGTTGTTCGGGCTCGAGCACGTGCTCTCGGACAAGGCGGACGCGGGCATCGGGCAGCTGACCGGCGGGGACTTCTCCGACGGCGCGGTGGTCACGATCGGCGGGATCATCTCCGGGCTGCAGCGCAAGATGACCAAGCAGGGCAACGCCTGGGCGATCGCGACGGTGGAGGACCTGGCGGGCTCCATCGAGTGCATGTTCTTCCCGGCGACGTACCAGCTCGTGTCCACGCAACTCGTCGAGGACGCCGTGGTGTTCGTCAAGGGACGCCTCGACAAGCGCGAGGACGTCCCCCGCCTCGTCGCCATGGAGATGCAGGTCCCCGACCTGTCGAACGCCGGGACCAACGCGCCCGTCCTGATCACCATCCCGACCGTGAAGGTGAGCCCGCCGATGGTCACGCGCCTCGGTGAGATCCTCAGCCACCACCGGGGCAACAGCGAGGTGCGGATCAAGCTCCAGGGCGCGCAGAAGACCACCGTGCTCCGGCTCGACCGGCACCGCGTGAAGCCCGACCCGGCGCTCTTCGGCGACCTCAAGGTGCTGCTCGGCCCGTCCTGCCTGGCGGGCTGACCCGGACAAGGGCGGCGCGCACACCGCACATCGCATGGCCAAGGGGCGCACCCGGACCGGGTGCGCCCCTCATGTGTGCCTGCGCGGGCGTCAGTTGGCGTCAGCCGGCGTCAGTTGTGGCCGAAGCGGCGCTGGTGCTTACGAGCAACATCCGCCGGGCTGCCCTGGGCCTGCGACTGCATGGCCTGCTGGGCCTCGGTCGCGGCCGACCGGGCTTCCTCGTTGGCGCGCTCGGCCTGCGAGGAGCGGTTCTGCTGGGAGCTCTGTTTGCGGTTCTTGTTCTTGGCCATGGTGATCTTCCTCCTGAGGGTGATCGAGGGGCCAGGACGCGACCAGACTCACATAGGTCGGTAAAAGGCGCATTTCGGAGAATTACCGTGCGTCATAGAGGGCCTCGCCGGGCCACTCGAAAGAGCCACGCACCGAGTTCGGGCGGATACGCCACGCCGAAGATCGAGTTCGGGCCGTTAACCTCCGCGAGGTCGGGCAGACTCGAAGGAAACCCGAAGCGACCTCCAGGATCCGCGGGAGCTCCCGATCCGCCGAATCGCCGGATCCCTGCCCGGGATCTGTGGGATCTTCGGGCACCTTCAGGAATCTTCCAGGAAAGAGGGTGGATGGCGTGGACCGCTGCATCGTCCTGGTGGACGCCGGGTATCTGCTGGGAGCCGCCGCGAGCCTCCTCGCGGGAGAGCCGTCCCGGTCCAGGATCACCGTCGACCACACCGCCCTCATCCAGGGGCTGCGCGAGCGCGCCGAAGCCGACACGGAGCGGCCGCTGCTGCGGATCTACTGGTTCGACGGCGCCCCCGACCGCGTACCCCAACCGGAGCACCGCAGGCTCCGCGTCATGCCCCGCGTCACCGTCCGCCTGGGCGCCCTGACCCGCAGCGACGGCCGCTGGGCGCAGAAGGGCGTGGACGCCGCCATGCACGCCGAGCTGACCGAGCTCGCCCGCAACGGAGCCTGCTCCGACGTCGTGCTCGTCACCGGCGACGGCGATCTGCTGCCCGGCATGATGGCCGCCAAGGAGCACGGCGTCGCCGTCCACCTGTGGGCCGTGCAGGCCGCCGACGGCGACTACAACCAGTCCGAGGACCTGGTCGCCGAGGCCGACGAGCGCCGCGTCCTGGACCGCGTCTGGATCACCAAGGCCGTCCGTGCCAAGGAGCTGACCGGCGTCTGCGCCCCGCCGCCCGCCCCCCGCCCCGAGATCGCCGCGATCCTCTCCGCCCCGCTGCCCGAGTCCGCGCTCGCCGCGAGCGCCGAGCAGGCCGCCGCCCCGCACCCGGCCGCGGCCCCCCGCGCCCAGGAGAACGGGGACCGGCATCCGGCCACGAAGGGCGTGCCCACCCCCAAGGACCTCGCGGCCCTGCGCGCGCCCGGCGTGCACCACCCCAAGGAGCCGGCGAGCGCGACCCTGCGCTGGTCGTCCGACAAGGGCTGGGTCGACCGCCCCGGCGCCCCCGCCGAGCCCCCGGAGGCCGCCGCGCTGCCCACGCTCGCCCAGCTCACCACGGCCGAGCAGCGCTGGGCCGACCGCGAGGAGGACATCACCACCGTCGGCGGCGACCCCTACGAGGTCGGCCAGGTCTTCGCCCGGCGCTGGATGGGGCGCCTGCCCGAGCAGCACAACCTCCAGAAGCTGGGCGCGATGTACCCGCGCATCCCGCACCGCATCGACGGCGAGCTGCTGCGCTACGCCGCCCGGTTCGGGCTGCTGGCCCACAAGGACGACCAGATCGACGAGCACGACCGCTACGCGATCCGGGCGGGCTTCTGGCGCGAGATCGACGTACGCACGGCCGCCGAACACGCGCCCGCGGGGGAATGAGCGCCGGAATGCGCAGGGCGATGCGCAGCACGATGTGCAGGGCCGTGAGCAGGGGATCGGTGTCCCTGGCGCCTTGGGCGCGAGGCATCGCGCGCGGGGACGAGGGCCCCCTTTCCGGTACGACGAGGGGGCGCGAGAGCCGCCCCGCGCGCCCTACCGGACACAGGACCCCGTACCCTCGTCCTTCGTGAGTACGCGCGCGGCACAGGCAGTCCGACAGGGGCTCCGGCAGGGGCACGGCAGCGATGCCGTCTGCGTCGTGCGTGACCTGGTCAAGGTCTATCCCGCCGCCCGCGGCAGGCGCGGCAGGCCCGCCACACCCGAGGTCCGGGCCAGCGACGGCCTCGGCATCGAGGTCGGCCGCGGTGAGATCTTCGGCCTCCTCGGCCCCAACGGCGCGGGCAAGTCCACCCTCGTACGCCAGCTGACCGGCCTGATGCGGCCCGACAGCGGCAGCGTCCACGTCCTCGGCCACGACATCGTGCGCCACCCGGAGCGGGCCGCCAGGCTCCTCGCCTATCTGGGCCAGGAGTCCACCGCCCTGGACGAGCTGACCGTCTCCCTCGCCGTCGAGACGACCGCGCGTCTGCGCGGGCTCGACACCGCCCGCGCGCGGGCCGAGCGCGACGACGTCCTGGACGAGCTGGGGCTCACCGCCCTCGCCTCCCGGCCCCTGAAGAAGCTCTCCGGCGGCCAGCGCCGGCTCGCCTGCTTCGCCACTGCCCTGGTGGGGGAGCGGCGGCTGCTCGTGCTCGACGAGCCGACGACCGGCATGGACCCGGTGGCGCGGCGCGCCGTGTGGGGCGCCGTCGACCGGCGCCGCGCCGAGCGCGGCACCACCGTCCTGCTCGTCACCCACAACGTCATCGAGGCCGAGACCGTGCTCGACCGCGTCGCCGTGCTCGACCACGGCCGGGTCATCGCCTGCGACACGCCCGCCGGGCTCAAGGAGCAGGTCGCCGGGGAGGTCCGGGTGGAGCTCGTCTGGCGCGAGCGGGCGCCCGTCGAGGTGCCCGAGGTCGCCGCGCTGCGCTCCTCGGCGGTCGAGTCCGGGCGCAAGTGGACGCTGCGGCTCGCACCGGAGGAGGCACGGGCGGCCGTCGCCGCGGTCACCGGCGGGGGCGCCTTCGCCGCGCTCGACGACTTCACGTTGGCCACGCCCAGCCTGGAGGATGTGTATCTCGCCCTGGGCGGGCGGGGCGGCGACGGGCTGGTGAAGGCGTGACAGCTCCTCTCCGCCGCGGGGTTCGCGGGGTCGCCGCCGGGCGGCGGACGCCGTCCGCCCGCCCAGCCGTCACCCCGGCCCGTGAGAGCAACGCACGAAGCAGGGTGGGCTCCGCCCGCAAGCGTCAGGACGTCGGTAGGAAGGTTGTCCGTTGAGTGCCGTTCCGCTGGAAGCCGTCGTGCGCGCCGAGGACCGCGTCGCGGAGGTGACGGACCCCGTCGCGCCGCTCGGGGCCCGGGCGCGGCTCCTGCCGGCCCTGGGCGCCGTCTACCGGGCACAGCTGTCGCGGGCCCGCGTCGCGCGGATCCCGCTGCTCTTCGTCGCCACCTTCCAGTCCGTCGGCATCATGATCCTGATGCGGGGCGTCGTGGACGGGGGCGGTGAGGCCCACGCCGTCGTCGCCGGGTCCTCCGTCCTCGTGGTCGCGTTCGTCGCGCTGAACCTCCTCGCCCAGTACTTCGGCCAGCTCCGCGGCGACGGCGGCCTCGACCACTACGCCACGCTGCCCGTGCCGCCCGCCGCCGTCGTCCTCGGCGCCGCCGCCGCGTACGCCTCCTTCACCGTCCCCGGCACCATCGTCACGGCCGTCGTCGGCTGCGGGCTCTTCGGCCTGCCGCTGACCCACCTGTGGGTGCTCGCCGCCGTCATCCCGCTCTCCGGCGCCGCCCTCGCCGGGCTCGGCGCCGCCCTCGGGCTGCTCGCGCCCCGGCCCGAACTCGCCACCCTGCTCGGCCAGATGGGCATGTCCGCCGCGCTCCTGCTCGGGGTGCTCCCGGCCGAGCGGATGCCCGAGTTCCTGCAGTACGCCCGCGACCTGCTGCCCTCCACGTACGGCGTGGAGGCCCTCGCGAGGACCTTCGGAGCCGACCCCGACTGGGGCGCCGTCGCCCTCGACCTCGCGGTCTGCGCGGGCGTCGGCGTCGCCTCGCTGGCCGTCGCCACCTGGGCCTACCGGAGGGCCGCCGTCCGCTGACGCCGATCCGCCGTCCGGTGGCGCGGTTCTCAGACGGAGCTGGCACCATGTGTGCGTGACCGCACCGCTGACACCCTCCCAACCGCCGCACGACCGCCCCGAAGACAGCACCGTCGGCGCTGCCGACTCCACCGGCCCCGACAACCCCTGGCGGGAGCCCCCGCGGTCCTCGGGGCACGCGGCCGGGACGGCGCACGAGGAGGGCGGAACCCCCGTGACGACCGACCTGAAGGCCGATGTGCGGGACGCCGTGGTGATCGGGGTCGCGGTCGCGGCCAGTGGGGTGCTGCTCGGGCTGCTGTGGCTGTGGCTCGCGCCCAGCGTGCCGCTCATCGCCGACAAGACGACCGTCTACCTCAAGGACACCGAGGGCGAGCAGGCCATCGGGGTCGACGGAACGTTCGCCCTCCTCGGGCTCGGCTTCGGGCTCCTCAGCGCGGTCGTGGTGTTCCTCGTGCGGCGGCGGGGCGGGATCCCGCTCGTCGTCGGGCTCGCCGCGGGCGGGCTGCTCGGCGCTGTGCTCGCCTGGAAGGTGGGGGTCTGGGTCGGGCCCGAGACCGATGTGGCCGCGCATGCGCGGGACGTGGGGGCGGGGGTGGTCTTCGACGCACCCATGGAGCTGAAGGCCAAGGGGGTGCTGCTCGCGTGGCCCGTCGCCGCGATGGTCGTGCAGCTGGTGCTCACGGGGCTCTTCGGGCCCCGGGATCCGGAGCCGTTCTCCTCGTACGAGAGTCCGTACCGGGATGCTCATGAAGGGCCGGAGCGGTAGCGGCCCTGTGGGGCATTCCCCGATCCCGCTCCTTCCCGAGACCGGGAGCCGCGCCCCCGGACCCCCGCTATCGGCGCTTCGCGCCTCGTCCTCAAAGGCCGGACGGGGCTGAAACCATCCAGCCCCCTCCGCGGCGGAGCCGCATATCGACGCAGCCGGGAAGGGGCGGGACCGGGGAGCTCCCGGCCGGGCCTACGCCGGTCGCCTGCCGTGGTTGGACTTGCCCTTGCGTATCCGCCACTTCCGCTTGCGCGTCTTCTTCGACATGGGTGTGGTCCTAGTCGAGGACCGGGCCCCCGTCGAGGGGTCATTCACGCCCGATCGGGGCGAGTGTCGCGGAGGTGAGGGCGGCGAGGTCGGCGGGGGAGAGCTCGACCTCCAGGCCGCGGCGGCCCGCCGAGACGCAGATCGTGGGGTGGGCGGACGCCGAGTCGTCCAGGACGGTCCGCAGACGCTTGCGCTGGCCGAGGGGGGAGATGCCCCCGCGGACGTAGCCGGTGGTGCGCTCGGCGGCCGCCGGGTCCGCCATCGTGGCGCGCTTGCCGCCGACCGCCGTGGCCAGCGCCTTCAGGTCGAGGGTGCCCGCGACCGGGACGACCGCCACGGTCAGCTCGCCGTCGACCTCCGCGACCAGGGTCTTGAAGACGCGGTCGGGGGACACGCCCATGGCCTCGGCGGCCTCCTGGCCGTACGAGGGGTGGGCGGGGTCGTGGTCGTAGGAGTGCACGGTGAAGACGGTGCCCGCCGCGGTGAGGGCGACCGTCGCGGGGGTGCCGCCAGCCTGCGTCTTCTTCTGCTTCTTCGCCACGCTGCTCGCCAACTTCCGCGGTTCGTACGGGAGGGGGTCCGGCCCCGCCTCAGTTGAGGCTGGTCGTGCCGCGCGTCAGTTCCGTCGCGGGCAACGACGGCAGGTTACGGATGATCGCGGTCTCGGCGCGCAGCAATTTCAGCTCGGCGCGCAGCCGGGCCGCCGTGTCGGGCGCTTCGAGGAGCTCCTGCTTGGTGGGGGTGTCGAGGACGGCCGCCGCCGCGACCAGGTAGGACACGACCGAGGGCTCGTCGGGGAGCTCCGCGCTGGTCGACAGGGACCGCTCACGGGCACCCGCGAGCCGCTTCTGGTACGAGCGGAAGGCGCGCAGGACGCCCTCGGCGAGCGCGCCCGCCTCCTCGCCGGGCTGCTCCTCCAGCGGTTCGAGCTCGCCGACGAGGTAGGGCCCGGAGGCGTCCACCGAGAGCAGCCGCACCCGGGTCGTGCCGGTGGCGAGCACCTCGAAGCCGCCGTCCTCGCGCTCCCGGATGGTCGCCGCGTCCGCGACGCAGCCCACCTCGTGGAACGCCTTCATCGGGTCGTCGCCGAAGCCCGCGGCGGGGCCCTGCTCGGGCTGCGCGGTCTGGTCGGGCAGGCCCGGCGCGCTCGGCGCCACTTCGCGGCCGTCGCGGATGGCCACGACCGCGAACTGCCGCTGCTCGTCGTCGGGGACCTTCAGGAGTTCGCGCATCATGGCGCGATAACGCTCCTCGAAGACGTTCAGGGGCAGCACGAGCCCCGGGAACAGCACCGAGTTGAGCGGGAAGAGCGGAAGCCGGACGGTCGTCACGATCGGAAAGCCTAACGGCCGTCGGCACCCCGGCCGCCCGCGTCGCTCCGCCGCGGCCGCAGCGGCGTCCGCGCCGCGACCTCTATGCGCACCCCGTCCCTCAGCTCCAGGAACTGCCCGAGCGGGTCGTCGGAGAGCCGGTCCCAGGGGAAGGACGTCGCGTACGGGCCGATCAGGTGGAGCTGGTCGAGGGCGTCGTGCCAGCGCTCCAGGCGGATCAGGACGTACATGAGGAGGTTGCGGACCTCGGCGGGCCAGGGGTCGGCGGCGGCGTACTCGCCGGACAGGGCGATGGCCAGGTCGGCCGCCTTGTCCAGGCGTTCGCGCGGCAGATTCCCGGCGGCGCTGGTGAGGTACGCGAACGCGGCGCGCACCGGCAGTGCCTGTATCAGCGAGCCGGGCAGCGCGTCGGCCGCCGCCCGCTCCGCGAAGTGGAAGCACTCGGTGTGCGAGCCGTACCAGTCGGCCGACAGGTACATCAGGGCCGAGGCGTGGCAGCCGTAGTGGTACGAGGAGCGGCGCACCGCCTGCGCCCACAGCTCCTCGAACTCGGTGTGCGTGGCGTGGGTGCCGCGGGCGTGGTCGAGCGCGATGCGCCAGGGCACCGGGTCGCGCGGGTCGGCGTCGGCGGCGGCCGTCAGCAGCGGGCTGACCTCGCGCAGGAGTTCCGCGCGGGCGGGCGACTCCCAGCCGCGGACGACGGCCAGCTCGGCCTTGAGGAGCAGCGCGTCCGGGTCGTGCGGGGCGGCGGAGAGCCAGTCGTCGAACCACTCCGAGCGGGAGCGGGCGAAGGCGGCGAGGCGGGTCGTGTACCGGTCGCGGTTCTCCCACTCGGCGGCCTCGCGGGTGGTGGCGAGCAGCTTGGCGGCCGGGCCGTACTCGCCCCGGCCCGCCGCGACCAGGGCGGGCCCCAGTCGGTCGTCCGGCACGTCGAGCAGCACTTCGTCGTCGGGGGTCAGGCCGTCGGCCAGGCGGGGGGTGTGCCGGATCATGCGGGCGGTGCGGACGAGGGCGCGCAGCAGCGGCATCTGGCTGTCCCCCTTCGCGCCCCGACCGGCGCCGCCGCGTGGGGCGGGGCGCCGGGGCCGGTGTCGTGGTCGGTGCTGCGGCCCGCTCGTGGTCCGCGAGCGGGTCTCTTGCTGGTCGCGTGTGTTGACGGGCGAGGTGGGCCGATGGTTGCCCTCCGTCGGATAACGGTTCAGCCGCGAAGCGCGGGCCGCCCGCGAGGCGGCCGCCCCCGGCCCGGCCGCCCCGGACCGTCCCGCTCGCGCCCCCGCGCCCTCAGTTCCGCCGCAGCAGCCGTGTGGCCCCCGCCGCCACCGTCGTCGCCAGGATCCAGCCGAGCAGGATCAGGACCGCGGCCAGCCACTGCCAGCCCCCGCGGAGCTGCCAGTAGCTGTCCTGGCCGAGGTTGATGACGGGCAGGAGCAGGTCGAGGGCGAAGAGGGAGGGGTTCCAGTTGGGGTGTTCGCCCGGTTTGAGCGGGGGGTGGTCGGCGCGGGAGAAGGCGATGGCGCTCGCCGCCCACAGGACCGCCATCCACAGCGCGGCCCGGCCGGGCCGGTAGCCGTAGGCCACCGTCCAGTCCTGGGCGTACCCCCAGAGCTTGGCGGCCGCGGGCAGCGTCTCGCGGCGGCGGCGCTGCTTGGCGAGCAGGACCTCGCGGGCGTCGGCGTCCTCGCCGCCGTTGCGCAGGACGGTGGCGAGCTTCTCGTACGGCTCGGGGTTGTACTCGGCGGTGGCCGCGGCCACCCACTCCAGGCGCCGCGACAGCGGGAAGCTGCCCTGCGGGATGAGGTTCTCGTACGTGAAGCCGCCCATCTGCAGGTTGCCGGGCCCCGGCCAGCTGGAGGAGCGGTCCATCAGGTTCACCACCCGCGCGCCGGACAGCACGATCCTGCCGCGCTGGGGCGCCTCGGACAGGAAGCGCAGCTCGGGCGTCTGGACGCGGCGCAGCGACACCTCCTGGTCGTTCTGCAGCGTGAACCGCGCCTGGCCGAAATCCACCGCGTCGCCGAAGCGTCCGTCGTCCAGGCGGATGCCGCCCTCGCACTCGAAGCGCTGCACGCGGGTGCCGCGCGCGGGTGTCGTGCCGCTGGTCTGCGGGGGATTTCCGACGCCCGCCGGGGTCAGGTACAGCGTGCGCTCGACGGTCAGCTGGGGTGCGTTCAGGGCGCGGCGGCTGTACGGGTTGGCGAGGCGGCTGCCGCGCAGGCTCAGGCTGACGCCGACCTTCGCGCCGCGCAGGCTCAGCTCCCCGTGCGACTCCAGCATCTCGGCCTGCAGGTCCTGGCCGACCGTCATGCCGTCGCCCGTGATCGAGCGGCCGCGCCGGTCGCGGTAGACCACGGCTTGGTTGAGCAGCAGGTCCGTGCCGATGTGGGCGTCGGTGAGCCGCATGCCGTTGTGCAGGCGGCAGCGCGGCATGTGCAGATCGCCCTCGGTGTGCAGGCGGGCGGCCTCCAGACGCGGGATGGAGCAGTCGACCAGGCGCAGCGTGGTGAAGCGGGCCTCGGGCAGCAGGATCTCCTTCTCGAACCGGCAGCCCTTCAGCTCCGTGTACGGCACCACGGTGCCGCCCGCCAGGTCGAGCACGTCCGTGATCTGCACCCCGGCCAGCTTCAGGGACGACACCCGCCCCGCGAGCGCGGGCGGACCGTCGAGCAGCAGCCAGCACACGATGCGCGCCCGGACACTGCGCTCGGGGCCCCAGGGATACCCGCCGTGCGGATCGTCCTCCGCGGCGTCCCCCGACCTCAGGTCGTACACGCTGCCGTTGCGGAACGCCTGCCACATGCCGATCTCCGCTGCGGTCAGCCCGTCCGGCGGGTCCCCGATGCCGGTGTCGTCGACCACTGCTGGTGTCCTCCCGTGTGTGCGCCGGCGTACTCGTGCCTCGTACACCTGTTCATGCCCGCTCCGTGACCGCCTGAACGCTAGTGGTGAACACGGTCTTCCGTTAATTCGCCGGATGGAATGTCCGGGTCCGCGGGGCCTGTATCAGCCACTGATACGGGCGACCGGCCGCGGATGGCCGTCTGAGAGAATTGGCCATGTGATCTCTCGAATCGATCTGCGCGGCGACGCCCTCCCCGAGGGCAACGCCCTACGCGCCCTGCTGCCCCGTGCCGACTTCGACGTCGCCGCCGCCCTGGAGAAGGTGCGGCCGATCTGCGAGGACGTGCATCATCGCGGCGACGCGGCGCTGATCGAGTACGCGGAGAAGTTCGACGGCGTGAAGCTGGAGCACGTGCGGGTGCCCGCCGCCGCGCTCACCGAGGCCCTCGCCGGGCTCGACCCGGACGTCCGCGCGGCCCTGGAGGAGTCCATCCGCCGCGCCCGCACCGTCCACCGCGCCCAGCGCCGCGCCCCGCACACCACCGAGGTCGTCCCCGGCGGCTCGGTCACCGAGAAGTGGGTGCCGGTCGAGCGCGTCGGCCTGTACGCACCCGGCGGCCGCTCCGTCTACCCGTCCTCCGTGATCATGAACGCCGTGCCCGCGCAGGAGGCCGGCGTCGCCTCCATGGCGCTCGCGTCCCCGCCCCAGGCCGACTTCAGCGGGCTGCCGCACCCGACGATCCTCGCGGCCTGCGCGCTGCTCGGCATCGACGAGGTGTACGCGGTCGGCGGCGCCCAGGCCGTCGCGATGTTCGCGTACGGCACGGACACCTGCGCCCCTGCCAACATGGTCACGGGCCCCGGCAACATCTGGGTCGCCGCCGCCAAGCGGTACTTCACCGGCCGCATCGGCATCGACACCGAGGCCGGGCCGACCGAGATCGCGATCCTCGCCGACGACACCGCCGACCCGGTGCACGTCGCCTCCGACCTGATCAGCCAGGCCGAGCACGACCCGCTGGCCGCCGCCGTCCTCGTCACGGACTCCACCGAGCTCGCGGACGCCGTGGCCAAGGAGCTGGAGCCGCAGGTCGCCGCGACCAAGCACGTCGAGGACCGGATCGCCCCGGCCCTCGCGGGCAGGCAGTCCGCGATCGTCCTGGTCGACGGCCTGGACGAGGGCCTGCGCGTCGTCGACGCGTACGGCGCCGAGCACCTGGAGATCCAGACCCGCGACGCCGCCGCCGTCGCCGACCGCGTCAAGAACGCGGGCGCGATCTTCGTCGGCCCCTGGGCGCCGGTCTCCCTCGGCGACTACTGCGCGGGCTCCAACCACGTGCTGCCCACGGGCGGTTGCGCGTGCCACTCCTCGGGCCTGTCCGTCCAGTCCTTCCTGCGCGGCATCCACATCGTGGACTACACCCGCGAGGCCCTGGCCGACGTCGCGCACCACGTGGTGACGCTCGCGGAGGCCGAGGACCTGCCCGCGCACGGCGCCGCGATCAAGGCCCGCTTCGGGTGGAAGGTGCCGGAGAACAAGTGACCCACATCGACGACCTTCCCGTACGCGACGAGCTGCGCGGCAAGTCCCCCTACGGCGCGCCCCAACTCGACGTCCCCGTACGCCTGAACACCAACGAGAACCCCTACCCGCTGCCCGAGCCGCTGGTCGAGCGCATCGCCGAGCGCGTGCGCGAGGCCGCCCGCGACCTGAACCGCTACCCCGACCGGGACGCGGTGGAGCTGCGCACCGAGCTCGCGCGCTACCTCACCCGCACCGGCGGCCACGAGGTGACGCGCGCCCACGTGTGGGCGGCCAACGGCTCGAACGAGGTCATCCAGCAGCTCCTGCAGACCTTCGGCGGCCCGGGCCGCACGGCCATCGGCTTCGAGCCCTCGTACTCGATGCACGGCCTGATCGCCCGTGGCACCGGCACAGGCTGGATCTCGGGTCCGCGCCGCGAGGACTTCACGGTCGACCCGGAGGCGGCGGCGCGCGCCATCGCCGAGAACGCGCCGGACGTCGTCTTCATCACCACCCCCAACAACCCCACGGGCAACGCCGTCTCCGCCGAGACGGTCATGGCGCTGTACGACGCCGCGCAGGCCGCCAAGCCGTCGATCGTCGTGGTCGACGAGGCGTACGTGGAGTTCAGCCACGGCGCCTCGCTGCTCCCGCTGCTCGAAGGCCGCCCGCACCTCGTCGTCTCGCGGACGATGTCGAAGGCCTTCGGCGCGGCCGGGCTGCGCCTCGGCTACCTCGCCGCCGACCCCGCGGTCGTCGACGCGGTCCAGCTGGTGCGCCTGCCCTACCACCTCTCGGCCGTCACCCAGGCCACCGCCCTGGCCGCCCTGGAGCACACGGACACCCTCCTCGGATACGTCGAGCAGCTGAAGGCCGAGCGCGACCGCCTGGTCACCGAGCTGCGGGCGATCGGCTTCGAGGTGACCGAGTCCGACGCCAACTTCGTGCAGTTCGGGCGGTTCGAGGGCGAGGGCGCCACCCACGCGGCCTGGCAGCGGATCCTCGACCGGGGCGTCCTCGTCCGGGACAACGGAGTGCCGGGGTGGCTGCGGGTGTCCGCGGGAACCCCCGCCGAAAACGACGCGTTCCTCGATGCGGTACGCGAACTGAAGAAGGAGCAGAGCGCATGAGCCGCGTTGGCAGAGTCGAGCGGACCACCAAGGAGACCTCGGTCCTCGTCGAGATCGACCTCGACGGCACCGGCAAGGTCGACGTGTCGACCGGGGTCGGCTTCTACGACCACATGCTCGACCAGCTCGGCCGCCACGGCCTGTTCGACCTCACGGTCAAGACCGACGGCGACCTGCACATCGACTCGCACCACACCATCGAGGACACCGCCCTCGCCCTCGGCGCCGCCTTCAAGCAGGCCCTCGGCGACAAGGTCGGCATCTACCGCTTCGGCAACTGCACGGTCCCCCTCGACGAGTCCCTCGCCCAGGTCACCGTCGACCTCTCCGGACGCCCCTACCTGGTGCACACAGAGCCGGAGAACATGGCGCCGATGATCGGCGCGTACGACACGACGATGACCCGGCACATCTTCGAGTCCTTCGTCGCCCAGGCGCAGGTCGCCCTGCACATCCACGTGCCCTACGGACGCAACGCGCACCACATCGTGGAGTGCCAGTTCAAGGCCCTCGCCCGGGCGCTGCGCTACGCCAGCGAGCGCGACCCGCGCGCGGCCGGCATCCTCCCCTCCACGAAGGGCGCGCTGTAGCCATGAGCGGTACCTCCACCCTGCTGTTCTTCGTCGGTCTCTTCCTGCTCGGCGGCGTCTACTCCTTCGTCAAGCAGAAGCAGTCCAAGAGCCTGATCACGCTGCTCTCCATCGGCGCGGGCATGTGCCTGATCGCGGGCGTCGTCCGCCTGGAGGTGTGGAATTGACCTCCTCAGCCTCACGTAAGCGGGTCGTCGTCTTCGACTACGGCTTCGGCAACGTCCGCTCCGCGGAGCGGGCCCTGGCCCGCGCGGGCGCCGACGTCGAGATCACCGGTGACTTCGACAAGGCCATGAACGCCGACGGCCTCCTGGTGCCCGGCGTCGGCGCCTTCGAGGCCTGCATGAAGGGCCTGACGGCGGCGCGCGGCGACTGGATCGTGGGCCGCCGCCTGTCCGGCGGGCGGCCCGTCATGGGCATCTGCGTGGGCATGCAGATCCTCTTCGCGCGCGGCATCGAGCACGGCGTCGAGACCGAGGGCCTGGACGAGTGGCCCGGCACGGTCGAGCCGCTGAAGGCCGACATAGTCCCGCACATGGGCTGGAACACCGTCGAGGCGCCCGCGGGCTCCGAGCTCTTCAAGGGCCTCGGCGCCGACGAGCGCTACTACTTCGTGCACTCCTACGCGGTCCACGACTGGTCCCTGGAGACCGTGAACCCGGCGCTGCGCGCCCCTCTGGTCACCTGGGCCACGCACGGCGAGCCGTTCGTGGCGGCCGTGGAGAACGGCGCCCTGTGGGCCACCCAGTTCCACCCCGAGAAGTCCGGCGACGCCGGCGCCCAGCTCCTCACCAACTGGATCGGAACCCTGTGAGCACCCTCGAACTCCTTCCCGCCGTCGACGTCCGCGACGGCCAGGCCGTGCGCCTCGTCCACGGCGAGTCCGGCTCGGAGACCTCCTACGGCTCCCCGCTGGAGGCCGCCCTGGCCTGGCAGCGGTCGGGCGCCGAGTGGCTGCATCTGGTCGACCTGGACGCCGCGTTCGGCACCGGCGACAACCGCGCCCTGATCGCCGAGGTCGCCGCCGCCATGGACATCAAGGTCGAGCTGTCCGGCGGCATCCGCGACGACGACACCCTCGCCGCCGCCCTCGCCACCGGCTGCACCCGCGTCAACCTCGGCACCGCCGCCCTGGAGACCCCCGAGTGGGTCGCCAAGGTCATCGCCGAGCACGGCGACAAGATCGCGGTCGGCCTCGACGTGCGCGGCACGACCCTGCGCGGCCGCGGCTGGACCCGCGACGGCGGCGACCTGTACGAGACCCTGGAGCGCCTGAACGCCGAGGGCTGCGCGCGCTACGTGGTCACCGACATCGCCAAGGACGGCACGCTCCAGGGGCCGAACCTGGAGCTCCTGAAGAACGTGTGCGCGGCCACCGACCGCCCCGTCGTCGCCTCCGGCGGCGTCTCGTCCCTGGACGACCTGCGGGCCATCGCCGAGCTCGTGCCGCAGGGCGTCGAGGGCGCGATCGTCGGCAAGGCGCTGTACGCGAAGGCGTTCACGCTGGAGGAGGCCCTCGCGACGGTGGCGTCGTCATGACCGGGGACATCCGCCGGGTGAGCTCGGGCGGGCCGTGGGAGGAGTCCATCGGCTACTCCCGCGCCGTCGCGCTGCCGAGCGGTCTCGTCCTGGTGTCGGGGTGCACGTCCGTGGTGGACGGCGCCATAGACGCGGGCACGCCGTACCAGCAGACGCTCAACGCCTTCCAGGTCGCCTTCGACGCCCTGAAGAAGGTCGGCCTCGGCCCCGAGCACGTGGTGCGCACCCGGATGTACCTCACGCACGCCCGGGACGTCGAGGACGTCGGCCGCGCCCACAAGGAGCTGTTCGACGCCGTCCGCCCGGCCGCGTCCATGCTCATCGTCTCCGGCTTCATCGACCCGAGCCTGGTCGTCGAGGTCGAGGTGGAGGCGTACGCGCCCCCCGGGGCCGGTGATGGCGCATGACGCTCGCCGTACGGGTCATCCCCTGCCTCGACGTGGACAAGGGCCGCGTCGTCAAGGGCGTCAACTTCCAGAACCTGCGCGACGCGGGCGACCCCGTCGAGATGGCCAAGGTGTACGACGCCGAGGGCGCCGACGAGCTGACGTTCCTGGACATCACGGCGTCCTCCGGTGACCGCGAGACGACGTACGACGTGGTCCGCCGCACCGCCGAGCAGGTCTTCATCCCGCTCACCGTCGGCGGCGGCGTGCGCACGGCCGAGGACGTCGACAAGCTCCTGCGGGCCGGCGCGGACAAGGTCGGCGTGAACACCGCCGCCATCGCCAGGCCCGACCTGATCCGCGAGATCGCGGAGCGCTTCGGGCGCCAGGTGCTCGTCCTCTCCGTGGACGCGCGCCGCACGGCGACCGGCTCCTTCGAGGTCACCACGCACGGCGGCCGGAAGTCGGCCGGGATCGACGCCGTGGAGTGGGCGCACCGCGCGGCCGAGCTCGGCGCGGGCGAGATCCTGCTGAACTCGATGGACGCCGACGGCACGAAGGACGGCTACGACATCGAGATGATCGAGGCCGTCCGCGAGCACGTCAGCGTCCCCGTCATCGCCTCGGGCGGCGCGGGCCGCCTGGAGCACTTCCCGCCCGCCGTCGCGGCGGGCGCGGACGCGGTGCTCGCCGCCTCCGTCTTCCACTTCGGCGACCTGCGCATCGGCGAGGTCAAGGACACGCTGCGATCGGCGGGCCACCCCGTCAGGTAGCTCCGCGCGCGAGAAGGCCCCGGTTCACCTCAGGGTGGCCGGGGCCTTCGCGTGCGCGGACAGGAGGGCGGGCGGGAGGGGATGCCCGGGCAGATACGAAGGGAAAGTTGCGCAAAATCAATTGCGCAACTTTCCCTTCGTATCTAGCGTGGCGGGCATGACCGACAAGCCCGGACAGGGCGAGCGGAGCGCGGGCGACCGGCCCGAGGACCGCCGCATCACCGACCTCGGCACGCTGAAGGCCTTCGGCCACCCGCTGCGCCTGAAGCTGTACCGCTCCCTGTACGTACGCCGCAGGGCGACGGCCTCGCAGCTCGCCGACGAGGTCGACGGAGCCGTCGCCCTGGTCAGCTACCACTTGCGCAAACTCGCCGAGCACGGCCTCATCGAGGAGGCGCCGGGCGCCCACCGCGGCGACGGCCGCGAACGCTGGTGGCAGCCCGCGCAGCAGGGCCTGAGCCTGCACCGGCGCGACTTCGAGGACGCCCCCGAGAAGCTCGCCGCGCACAGCGCCGTGACCCGCGTGATCGTCGACCAGCGCACCGACGCCTATCTGCGCTACCTGGACGAGCAGCCCGCCTGGAGCCCCGAGTGGCAGGCCGCGGCGGACGGCTCCGACTACCTGCTCCGGCTCACCGCCGCCGAACTCGCCGAACTCTCCGGCGAGTTGCGCGCCGTCATCAACAAGTACGTCGGCTCGGGCGACGCCGCGCACGAGGCGGGCGACGACGCGGGGCGCGAGAACGTCGCGCTGCACCTCTACAGCTTCCCGTTCCGGACCTGAGGGGCACCGCCCGTGACCGTCACAGGGACGCGCACCGCCCCGGCCCCCGGGAAACCCGCCCACCGAGACGGCAACGTCCTGCGCTGGCTCGCCGCGTACACCGCCTCGATGATCGGCGACAGCGTCTACTTCGCCGCCCTGTCCTGGGCCGCCGCGCGCAGCGGCAGCGCGACGCAGACCGGGCTCGTGCTGGCCGCGGGCGCCGTGCCGCGCGCCGTCCTGATGCTCGGCGGGGGAGTCGTCGCCGACCGGTTCGGGCCGCGCCGCGTGGTGCTCGCCAGTGACGCCGCGCGCTGCCTGGTCACCCTCGCCCTGGCCGGGGTCCTGCTGGTGTCGACGCCCGCGGTCGGGCTGCTCGTGGCGGCGGCGCTGCTCTTCGGCGTCGTGGACGCGCTGTTCCTGCCGAGCGTGGGGGCGCTGCCGCCGCGGCTCACCGTGCCGGGGGAGCTGGCCCGGGTGCAGGGGATGAAGACGCTCGGGCAGCGGGTGGCGACGGTGACGGCGGCCCCGGCGGGCGGCCTGGCCGTCGCGCTCGGCGGGCCCGCGGCGGGGTTCGCCGTGGCGGGGCTGCTCTTCGCGCTCTCGCTGCCGCTCCTGCTCGCCGTACGGCTGCGCGGACTTCCCGCCGACGACCGGGCGGGCACCGCCGAGCCCGCCGGGCGGCAGCTGGTGAGCGGTCTGCGGTACGTGCGCGGGCACCGGGTGCTCGCGCCTCTGATGGTCGTGATCGCCGTGACCGAGATGGGTTTCTCCGGGCCGGGCAACGTCGGCATCGTGCTTCTCGCCGACGAGCGGGGCTGGGGCGCGAGGGGCATGGGGTGGATCGTCGCGGGCTTCGGCGCCGGGGCGGGGCTCGCCGCCCTCGGCGTGGCCGTGCGGGGGCGGGTGCGGCGGGCCGGGGCCGTCCTGTCGTGGACGGCGCTGCCGGGGGCGGCGGCCCTCGCGGCGCTGGCGTTCGTGCCGTCGGTCCCGGGGGCCGTGCTCGCGGCGCTCCTGGTGGGGCTGCTGCTCGGGCTCGGCGGGGCTCTCGGCGGCGCGCTCCTCCAGACCGTCACCGAGCCCGCGTACCTGGGGCGGGTCACGTCGGTGGCGAGCCTGCTCACCCTCGGGGTGCCGCCGCTGTGCTACCCGCTCACCGGGGCCGCGATCGGGCTGTGGGGCGTCGGTCCCGTGTTCGTGGCGGGGGCGGTGGTGACCGGGGCCGGGGCCCTGGTGGGGCTGTGGTGGCTGCGCGGGGCCGAGCTCGCCCGGTGACAGCGGGGGCTTGCGGATGCGCGCTGCGTACGCGGAGCCCATGCTGGAGGTGACCGACGAACAGCAAGGAGGTCGGCGATGTCTGTGATGGACAAGCTGAAGCAGATGCTCAAGGGTCACGAGGACAAGGCCGGACAGGGCATCGACAAGGCCGGTGACTTTGTCGACGACAAGACCCAGGGCAAGTACAGCAGCCAGGTCGACACGGCCCAGGACAAGCTCAAGGACCAGCTGGGACGTGATCAGGGCCAGCCTCCCCAGGCATGACGCCGCGGCCTCCCGTCGCGGCTGACCAGCGGCGCTGACGTCCGCTGCGGCCCCGCACCGCGCACCTGAGACGGCCGCGGCAGGCGCTCACCGCGCCCGTCGCGGCCGTTCCGCGTCCCGGGGAGGCCGTTGCGCGTCCCGGGGGCGCGGCCTCAGAGCCCGAGCTGCTTCGTCTCGTGCAGCCGCGCGATCGCGTCCTTGTCGCCCTCCAGCTCCACCTCCGCCGCCTCCTGGCGGCCGAAGGCGAACATCAGGAGCTCGCCCGGCTCACCCGTCGCCGTCACCACGGGCGCGCCGCGGTGGGCCACCGCCGTCTGGCCGTCGGGGCGGCGAAGCACCAGACCCACCGGGGCCTTGCGGCCGACGACACGGGCCATCCGCTCCAGGCGGGACCACAGGGCCTCGGCGAAGACGGGGTCGAGCTCGCGCGGCGTCCAGTCGGGCTGCGCGCGCCGCACGTCCTCGGCGTGGACGTAGAACTCCACGGCGTTCGAGGCCTCGTCGACCTGCTTCAGGTTGAACGGCGAGAACCGCGGCGGCCCCGTACGGATCAGCTGGATCAGCTCCTCGTACGGCTTCGCGGCGAACTCCGCCTGCACCCGCTCCAGGCGCGAGGCGAGCTGCTTGATCAGGATTCCGCCCGCGGCGTCCGCGCGCCGCTCGCGCACCACCACGTGGGCCGCGAGATCCCGGGTGGTCCAGCCGTCACAGAGGGTCGGGGCGTCCGGTCCCGCCGCCTCCAACAGGTCGGCGAGGAGGAGCCGTTCACGCTTGGCATGGGTCGACATGGAGCCAGCCTACGACCGGGTGCCCGGTCCGGACAGTGGACGTCCGCCGGGTGAGCGCCGCGCGGGCGGCACAATGGCCCCATGACCGCATCGCCGCAGCCCAGCAGCCTCGACCCGGAGATCGCCGCGCGCCTCAAGCGCAGCGCCGACGGCCTGGTCCCCGCCATCGCCCAGCAGTACGACACCGGTGAGGTGCTGATGCTCGGCTGGATGGACGACGAGGCGCTGCACCGCACCCTGACGACGGGCCGCTGCACGTACTGGTCCCGCAGCCGCCAGGAGTACTGGGTCAAGGGCGACACCTCCGGCCACTTCCAGCACGTCAAGTCCGTCGCCCTCGACTGCGACGCGGACACCGTCCTCGTCCGGGTCGACCAGGTCGGCGCCGCCTGCCACACCGGCACCCGCACCTGCTTCGACACCGACGTGCTCGCCGTGGCCGACGCCCCGGCGCCGGGTCAGTAGGGTCTTGACCCATGGATCTGGAGACCTTCCGCAAGCTCGCGACCGACCGCCGGGTGATCCCCGTCAGCCGCCGACTCCTCGCGGACGGGGACACACCGGTCGGGCTCTACCGCAAGCTCGCCGCCGAGCGCCCCGGGACGTTCCTCCTGGAGTCCGCGGAGAACGGCCGCTCGTGGTCCCGGTACTCCTTCGTCGGCGTCCGCAGCGCCGCCACCCTGACGGTCCGCGACGAGCGGGCCCACTGGCTCGGCACCCCGCCCGTCGGCGTGCCCACCACCGGCGACCCGCTGGACGCCCTGCGCGCCACCGTCGAGGCCCTGCACACCCCGCGCGACCTCACCGGCGCCGAGGGCCTGCCCCCCTTCACCGGCGGCATGGTCGGCTACCTCGGCTACGACATCGTGCGCCGCCTGGAGAAGATCGGCCCGGGGGAGCGGGACGACCTGAAGCTCCCCGAGCTGACCATGCTGCTCACCAGCGACCTCGCCGTCCTCGACCACTGGGACGGCTCGGTCCTGCTCATCGCCAACGCGATCAACCACAACGACCTCGACACCGGCGTCGACGAGGCGTACGCCGACGCGCTCGCCCGCCTCGACGCCATGCAGGCCGACCTCTCCCGGCCGCTCTCCCAGCCCCCGGCCGCGCTCCCGCCCTCCGAACTGCCCGAGTACACCGCGCTGTGGGGCGGCGAGCAGTACCAGGAAGCCGTGGAGGACATCAAGGAGCGCATCCGCGCGGGCGAGGCCTTCCAGGTCGTGCCCTCGCAGCGCTTCGAAACCCCGTGCGAGGCCGGCGCGTTGGACGTCTACCGCGTCCTGCGGGCCACCAACCCGTCCCCGTACATGTACCTGTTCCGCTTCGACGGGTTCGACGTCGTCGGCTCCTCGCCGGAGGCGCTCGTCAAGGTCGAGGACGGGCGGGCCATGGTGCACCCCATCGCCGGGACCCGGCCGCGCGGCGCGACCCCGCAGCAGGACCAGGCGCTCGCCGAGGAACTCCTCGCCGACCCCAAGGAGCGCGCCGAGCACCTGATGCTCGTCGACCTGGGCCGCAACGACCTGGGCCGGGTCTGCACGCCCGGCTCCGTCGAGGTCGTGGACTTCATGTCCATCGAGAAGTACTCCCACGTCATGCACATCGTCTCCACGGTCACCGGCCGCGTCGCCGAGGGCCGCACCGCCTTCGACGTGCTCACCGCCTGCTTCCCCGCGGGCACCCTCTCCGGCGCCCCCAAGCCCCGCGCCATGCAGATCATCGACGAACTGGAGCCGTCCCGGCGCGGCCTGTACGGCGGCTGCGTCGGCTACCTGGACTTCGCGGGCGACTCCGACACCGCCATCGCCATCCGCACCGCGCTCCTGCGCGACGGCACCGCGTACGTGCAGGCCGGAGCCGGGGTCGTGGCCGACTCCGACCCCGTCGCCGAGGACACCGAGTGCCGCAACAAGGCCGCCGCCGTGCTGCGCGCCATCCACACCGCGAACCGGCTGCACGGCGCCGGGAGCCGTGAGGGATAGTGGACGGGTGACTTCTGCAGTGCCAACATCCCGTACCGACGGCGTGTCGCCCGCTTCCGACGGGGCGCCACGGGTGGCCGCCGACCCCGCACCCCGCGGCGGCCGGCGCAGCCTCGCCGCCGCCCTGCTGCTCGGCGCCGCCGGGGCCGCCCTCGCGCTGCTCGCGTCCCGGCAGTCCTGGGCGCACGGCACGACGGCCGTGGCAGGCGGCGACTTCCCGCTGACGGCCAAGGGCAGCGACGTCACAGGCGTGCCCGCGGCCCTCGCCATAGTGGGCCTGGCCGCGCTCGTCGCCGTCTTCGCCGTGCGCCGCACCGGGCGCCTGCTCGTGTCCCTGCTCCTCGCGCTCAGCGGCGTCGGCATCGTCGTGGCCGCGCTGCTCGGCGCGAACGACCGCGACGCCCTGGACGAGAAGGCCGCCGAGACCTCCGGCGACGCCGCCTCCCAGATCGCCGGGCTCAGCCACACCGGCTGGCCGTATGCGGCCGTCGCCGCGGGCGCCCTGATCCTCGTCGCCGGACTGCTCGCCCTCTTCCGCGGCCGCAACTGGCCCGCGATGTCGGGACGTTACGAACGCGACGGCTCCCCGCGCCCCCGCGCACCCCGCCGCGCCCCCGACCCGGACCGGCCCGAGGAACTGTGGAAGGCCATCGACCGCGGCGAGGACCCGACCCGCGAGGCCTAGGTCCCGGCCCACGAGGCCCGGGACCCGCCCGGAGGACCGGGCTCGACGGCCGGGCCCACCGGACCCGGCCCGGCCCGGGACCCCGCGCTCAAGGCATACGCGCCGGTACGGGACAATGGAGCCGAGCGTCCGACTCACGGGGGCGCGGGACCGGCGATCCGCCCGGACCGGCGCCCACCCCACACGCATAGCTACGAGGAGCAAGTCATGGCGGGCAGCAGCCACGGACACGGTCACACCCCGGCCGCATGGACCGGCGTCATCATCGCCTTCATCGGTTTCTGTGTCGCGGGCGCCTTCATGGTGATGGACAACCCGCTCGGCTTCTGGGCCGGCATGGCCCTCACCCTCGTCGGCGGCATCGTGGGCGGCGCCATGCGCCTCGCGGGCCTCGGCCAGAAGCCGCAGCGGGCGCCGCGGGTGGCGAGCTCCGAGAGCTGACCGCGACAGCGGGCACACACACGCCTCAGGGGGCCAGAACACGTTCTGGCCCCCTGAGGCGTACCCGGCACCGGCCGGACCACTTCGCCCCTCCGTCGGCGTACCACCCGGGCGCGCGGGCCCCGCACGGGAGACAATGCCGAGGTGACCCCAGAACCGCAGACCACCGCGCCCACGGGCCCGGCCGGAGCGCTCAGGCGCCTGGCCGTGCCGCTCGGCCTGCTCGGCTCGGTCACCGCGGCCTTCGCGTACGTCGCCACAGTCGACCCGAACGAACCGGGCCACTACCCGCCCTGCCCGCTCCTGCACTACACGGGCATCTTCTGCCCGGGCTGCGGCGGCCTGCGCAGCGCCCACGCCTTCGCGCACGGCGACCTGCCGACGGCCATCGGCGCCAACGCGCTGGCCGTCGTGGGCTTCGCCCTGTTCGCGGTGGTGTGGGCCCTGTGGGCGCTGCGGACGGCCCGTGGCAGACCGCTGCGGCTCGAACTGGGCCGTGCCCAGCTGTGGGGCGTCGGCATCGTCGTCGCCCTGTTCACCCTCGTACGGAACCTGCCGTTCGGCGGCGCGCTGCATCCCTAGGGGCACCTCCGGGGGCCCGGCCGACGCGTCCTAGCACTCCGCCGCACGCCTGACAAATGTCCAGGTCGTGGGACCCACGTCAACCGGATGCGGGTCCTTCGCCCTCCTGCGGATACCATCGCAGTGACCATGGGAAAGCCCGTCGAGGGCCGACCGAGGGGCAGTGTTCTGCTGCAACACCGCTCTGAAACTGCTTGAACGTAGATTCAACCGTCCTGGAAGGGGGCCGCTCGCGTGAGTGTGCTCGACGAGATCATCGACGGAGTCCGTGCCGACCTCGCAGAGCGGCAGGCGCGCGTCAGCCTCGACGAGCTCAAGGACCGCGCCGCGAAGGCCCCCGCCGCCAAGGACGGGGTGGCCGCCCTGCGCGGCGACGGCGTCAAGGTCATCTGCGAGGTCAAGCGCTCCAGCCCGTCCAAGGGCGCGCTCGCCGCGATCGCCGACCCCGCGGGGCTCGCCGCCGACTACGAGGCCGGTGGCGCCGCCGCCATCTCCGTGCTCACCGAGGAGCGCCGCTTCGGCGGCTCGCTCGCCGACCTGGAGGCCGTGCGCGCCAAGGTCGACATCCCGGTGCTCCGCAAGGACTTCATCGTCACGTCGTACCAGCTGTGGGAGGCCCGGGCGTACGGCGCCGACCTCGCCCTGCTGATCGTCGCCGCCCTCGACCAGCCTGCCCTCGAGTCGCTGATCGAGCGCGCCGAGTCCATCGGCCTCACCCCGATCGTGGAGGTCCACGACGAGGACGAGGCCGAGCGGGCCGTCGACGCGGGCGCGAAGGTCATCGGCGTCAACGCGCGCGACCTGAAGACCCTCAAGGTCGACCGCGACACCTTCGAGCGGGTCGCGCCCGAGCTGCCCGACTCCGTCGTGAAGATCGCCGAGTCCGGGGTGCGCGGGCCGCACGACCTCATCGCCTACGCCAACGCCGGCGCCGACGCGGTGCTCGTCGGCGAGTCCCTCGTCACCGGCCGGGACCCGCGGGGCGCCGTGTCCGACCTCGTCGCCGCCGGGGCCCACCCGGCCCTGCGGCACGGCAGGAGCTGACCCGCACCGATGTCCGCCCACCTCTTCGCCGCCGCCGACCGCCCGGGCTCGCGCCCGGACGGCGGCCGCGTGTGCGTGCGGTCGGCTGCGCCCGTGGCCCCCTCGGTCCCGCCGGGGCCCGCGGGCCTCTCGGGTGCCCGTGACCCGTACGCCCGGCTTGCCCGTGGCTGTCGGCCGCGGGGGTGCAGGGCGCCCGCGCGGCGCGTGCACGGGCGCCGGGTCCGGTACGTCATCGGGGACGAGCCCGGGCAGGTCAACGGCATGCGATGGCGCCCGCGCGACGCGCGCCTGCGCCTTTGCCTGCGGCATCGCTAGCGGGGAGTTCGGTACCGCCGGGACTCGCCGGTGGGGGTTGCTCGCCGTGGCGGCGGATTCTTTCCTTCCCCAACCCCGCCCCTTCCCGAACCCGGGGGCTCCGCCCCCGGACCCCCGGGTGGGTGGGAGAACCCGGCCCCCGGGTGGGTGGGAGAACCTGCACCTGCGGGGTGGGCCCGTTCCCGCACCCGGGTCCCACAGTTACGGGTGGGCGGGTGGGGCGATCCGCCGCGCAGCGGCGGGACGGCTTCCGCACCCGCGCCCGGGGTCGAGGGCTCCCGCCGCACGGCGGTCCGCAGGGCCACCCGGGCCCCAGGGTCACGGGCGGGCGGGTGGGGCAATCCGCCGCGCAGCGGCGGGAACAGTTGCCGCCCCCACCCCCCCCGCCGGCCAGAGGCGCTCGCGCAATACGGTGACCGACAGTCCACCCCACATCACGCGAGGTTCCCCATGCCCAGCGAGTACTTCATCCCCGACCCGGAGGGTCGGATCCCGAGCGCCGAAGGGTACTTCGGCGCGTTCGGCGGCAAGTTCATCCCGGAGGCGCTCGTCGCCGCCGTCGACGAGGTGGCCGTCGAGTTCGACAAGGCGAAGGCGGACCCGGAGTTCGCCCGCGAGTTGGACGACCTGCTCGTGAACTACACGGGCCGCCCGAGCGCCCTCACGGAGGTGCCGAGGTTCGCCGAACACGCGGGCGGCGCCCGGGTGTTCCTCAAGCGGGAGGACCTGAACCACACCGGGTCCCACAAGATCAACAACGTGCTCGGGCAGGCGCTGCTCACCAAGCGCATGGGCAAGACCCGGGTCATCGCCGAGACGGGCGCGGGCCAGCACGGCGTCGCGACGGCCACGGCCTGCGCGCTGTTCGGGCTCGAGTGCACCATCTACATGGGTGAGATCGACACCCAGAGGCAGGCCCTCAACGTCGCCCGGATGCGCATGCTCGGCGCCGAGGTCATCGCCGTGAAGTCGGGCAGCCGCACGCTCAAGGACGCGATCAACGAGGCGTTCCGCGACTGGGTGGCCAACGTCGACCACACGCACTACCTGTTCGGCACCGTGGCGGGCCCGCACCCCTTCCCGGCCATGGTCCGCGACTTCCACCGCGTCATCGGCGTCGAGGCGCGGCGGCAGATCCTGGAGCGCGCCGGACGCCTGCCCGACGCGGCCGTCGCCTGCGTCGGCGGCGGCTCCAACGCGATCGGCCTGTTCCACGCGTTCGTCCCGGACGCGGACGTACGCCTCATCGGCTGCGAGCCCGCCGGGCACGGCGTGGAGACCGGCGAGCACGCCGCCACGCTGACCGCGGGCGAACCGGGGATCCTGCACGGCTCCCGCAGCTACGTACTCCAGGACGAGGAGGGCCAGATCATCGAGCCGTACTCGATCTCGGCCGGACTCGACTACCCGGGCATCGGCCCCGAGCACGCCTTCCTCAAGGACAGCGGCCGCGGCGAGTACCGCGCGGTGACCGACGCCGCCGCGATGGAGGCCCTGCGTCTGCTCTCGCGCACCGAGGGCATCATCCCGGCGATCGAGAGCGCGCACGCCCTCGCGGGCGCCCTGGAGGTCGGCAAGGAGCTGGGCAAGGACGGGCTGATCGTCGTCAACCTGTCGGGCCGGGGCGACAAGGACATGGACACCGCCGCCCGCTACTTCAACCTGTACGGCGTCGACGACACAGCCGCCGCCGTCGCGGCGGACGCGGCCGGCGCGCACGCCGAGATCGAGGGGGACGCCAAGTGAGCGGGAACATCCAGCTGTTGAACGACACCCTCGCCGCCGCCAAGGCCGAGGGCAGGTCGGCCCTGATCGCCTACCTCCCGGCGGGCTTCCCCACCGTGGACGGCGGCATCGAGGCCGTCAAGGCGGCCTTCGACGGCGGCGCCGACGTCGTCGAGGTCGGCCTGCCGCACAGCGACCCCGTCCTGGACGGGCCGGTCATCCAGACCGCCGACGACATCGCCCTGCGCGGCGGCGTGAAGATCGCCGACGTGTTCCGCACGGTGCGCGAGGCGCATGCGGCCACGGGCAAGCCGGTGCTCGTCATGACGTACTGGAACCCCATCGACCGCTACGGCGTGGAGCGCTTCACCGCCGAGCTCGCGCAGGCGGGCGGCGCGGGCTGCATCCTGCCCGACCTGCCGGTCCAGGAGTCGGCGCTGTGGCGCGAGCACGCGGCCGAGCACGACCTCGCGACCGTGTTCGTGGTGGCCCCGAGCAGCAAGGACGCCCGGCTCGCGACGATCACGGCGGCCGGTTCGGGCTTCGTGTACGCGGCCTCCCTGATGGGCGTCACCGGCACCCGCGTGTCCGTGGGCGCCCAGGCGCAGGACCTGGTGGAGCGCACCCGCGCCACCACCGACCTGCCGGTCTGCGTCGGCCTCGGCGTCTCGAACGCCGCGCAGGCCGCCGAGGTCGCGGGCTTCGCCGACGGCGTCATCGTCGGCTCGGCGTTCGTCCAGCGGATGCTGGACGCCGACGACGCGGCGGCCGGCATCACCGCGGTCCGTGAACTCGCCGGTGAACTGGCGAAGGGCGTACGCGAACACGCGTAATCCGTAAGGGTGGTCCTGGGACCGGGGAGGCCGCACGGGCCTCCCCGGTTCGTTTGCCCCGATGTGAGCGAGAAGAACCGAGAAGGTAAGCAATCGGCCCGTGAACGCCTCGCGGCGGAGCGGGAGCGACAGAAGGCGCGCGACAAGCGGCGCCGCACGCTCCTGGTCAGCGCCGCCGTCGTCGGCGTGCTCGGCCTGGCCGCGGTCGTCGGCGTCCTCGCGGCGGGCGCGGGCGACGACAAGAAGGACAAGGACACCGCGGGTCCCGTCGTCGTGCCCAAGGGCGCGAGCGGCGAGGACAAGCTGTCCATCCCGCTCGGCAAGGACAGCGCGAAGTCCACGCTCACGGTCTGGGAGGACTTCCGCTGCCCGGCCTGCAAGCAGTTCGAGGACATGTACCGCTCGACGATCAACGACCTCGCGGCCCGCGGCATGCTGAAGGTGAACTACCACCTCGCGACCCTCATCGACGGCAACATGGGTGGCAGTGGCTCCCTGCACGCCGCCAACGCCGCCGCCTGCGCCCAGGACCAGGGCAAGTTCGCTCCGTACCACGACGAGCTCTTCAAGAACCAGCCGCCGGAGCCCGACGACGCCTTCGCCGACAACGCCAAGCTGATCGAGCTGGCGGGCAAGGTCGACGGCCTTGTCACCGCCCCGTTCAAGAAGTGCGTGAACGACGGCACCCACAACAGCTGGGTCGGCAAGTCCCACGAGGCCTTCCAGAAGGCCAAGCTCCGCGGCACGCCCACGGTCCTGCTCGACGGCAAGGACATCTTCGGCGACCAGCAGAACCCGCTCACCCCCCAGAAGCTGAAGGCCATGGTGGAGAAGGCGAACCAGTAGCCGCGGAGCGGGGCGGCGGCTCGCCCGACCCGGGACGGGGACGTCCGCCCCGCCCCGGGCCCGCTGTCGCCGCTGTTTCCGGGGCCCGTTATGGACCCGTTGCGGGGCTGGCTGCCGTCGTCGCCGCTCGGCACGGTAGCGTCGACCCTGCCATGGAATTTGCCTATATCCCCAGCCCCTCGCGCGGAGTGGTCGATCTCGGCCCGATTCCGCTGCGCGGCTACGCGTTCTGCATCATCATCGGCGTCTTCGTTGCCGTGTGGCTCGGCAACAAGCGGTGGATCGCCCGCGGCGGCCGGCCGGGCACCGTGGCCGACATCTCCGTGTGGGCGGTGCCCTTCGGACTCGTCGGCGGCCGCCTCTACCACGTGATCACGGACTACCAGCTGTACTTCAGCGACGGCCGTGACTGGGTGGACGCCTTCAAGATCTGGGAGGGCGGGCTCGGCATCTGGGGCGCCGTCGCCTTCGGCGCCGTCGGCGCCTGGATCGGCTGTCGCCGCCGGGGCATCCCGCTGCCCGCGTGGGCCGACGCGCTGGCGCCCGGCATCGCCGTCGCCCAGGCCATCGGCCGCTGGGGGAACTGGTTCAACCAGGAGCTGTACGGCAAGAAGACCGACCTGCCGTGGGCCCTGAAGATCACCTCCGCGGAGGACGGCCGGGTCCCCGGCACCTACCACCCGACGTTCCTGTACGAGTCGCTGTGGTGCGTCGGCGTCGCGATCCTGGTCATCTGGGCCGACCGCCGTTTCAAGCTCGGCCACGGCCGCGCCTTCGCGCTGTACGTCGCGTCGTACTGCGTGGGCCGCTTCTGGATCGAGTACATGCGCGTCGACGACGCGCACGAGGTCCTCGGCCTGCGCCTGAACAACTGGACGGCGCTGCTCGTCTTCGTCCTGGCCGTCGTCTACTTCGTGGTGTCGGCGCGGACGCGGCCCGGCCGCGAGGAGATCGTCGAACCCGGCGCGGCGGAGGACAGGCAGCTGTCGGACACCGGTGACGCCGAGGAGGACGCCACCGAGGCCGGTGACGGCGCCGGTGGCGACACCAAGGCCCCGTCCCTGACCAAGCCGGAGAAGCCCACGGACGCGGCGGCCGACAAGGGCTGACGGGCCCCGCTACGGCCCGGTCCCGGCCAGGGCCAGCGTCCTGCGGGCCTGCTCCACCACCGCCCGGTCCACGAAGCGGCCGTCCGGGAGGGCCAGCGCGCCCTCCTCGGACGCCGCCGCCTTGAGCACCGCCTCGGCCTGCTCGATCTCCCGCGCGGTGGGCAGATAGGCACGCTCGATCACGGGGAGCTGGCGCGGGTGGATCGCCGCGCGGCCCAGGAAGCCCAGCGTGCGGCCGTGCGCGCAGGAGGCCGCGAGGCCGTCCGTGTCGCGGATGTCGGGGTGCACCGACTGCGGCGGCGCCGGGAGCGCCGCCGCCCGCGCGGCCACGATCACCCGCGAGCGCGCCCAGTCGAGCCCCGCGTCCTCGCGTACGCCCAGGTCGGCGCGGAGGTCGGCCTCCCCGATGGACACCCCGCGCAGGGCCGGGTGCGCGGTGGCGATGGCGTGGGCCCGCTCGATGCCGAGGGCGGACTCCAGGAGGGCGTGCAGGGCGGGCGCCCCGCCGTCGTGCGGCGCCGCCCGCTCCGCCGCGCGGATCACCTCGGCCGGTGAGGTGACCTTGGGCAGCCGCAGTCCGGCGAGGCCGGGCAGCGGGGCGATCGCCTTCAGGTCCGCGTCGGACAGCGGGGTGCCGAGCGCGTTCACGCGCACCTGGACCGAAGGGCGCGCGGGGCCCGCGGCGCCGGGCGGTGGCGGCGGCTCGGCGAGGAGTTCCGCGGTGGCCGCCCGCGCGTACTCCTTGCGGGCCGGCGCCACCGCGTCCTCCAGGTCGACCACCACCACGTCCGCGCCCGCCACGAGCGCCTTCGCCACCACGTCGGGCCGGTCCCCGGGGACGTACAGCCAGGTCAGCGGGATCGGTCTCATACGGCGCCCGCCTCGCGCAGCGAGGTGATCTCGTCGCCGGTGAGGCCGAGATCGGTGAGGACCGCGTCGGTGTCGGCGCCGTGCGAGCGGCCCGCCCAGCGGATGGCGCCGGGGGTCTCGCTGAGGCGGAACAGCACGTTCTGCATGCGCAGGTCACCCAGCTCCGGGTCGTCGCGGACGGTGGTGATGGTGCCGAGGGCCGCGTACTGGGGATCGGTCATGACGTCGCGCACGTCCTGGATCGGGGCCACCGCGGCCTCCGCCTTCTCGAACGCCTCGATCACCTCGGCGCGGGTGCGGTCACCGATCCACGCCCCGACCGCCTCGTCCAGGACGTCCGCGTGGGCGGCGCGCCCCGTGCCGGAGCCGAACCACGGCTCGGCGGCCAGGTCGGGGCGGCCCACCAGGCACAGCACGCGCTCGGCGATCGACTGGGCGGAGGTGGAGACGGCGACCCACTTGCCGTCCGCCGTGCGGTAGGTGTTGCGGGGCGCGTTGTTCGCGGAGCGGTTGCCGGTGCGCGGCTGTACGTGGCCGAGCTGGTCGTACCAGAGGGGCTGCGGGCCGAGCACCGTGAGGATCGGCTCGATGATCGCCATGTCGACGACCTGGCCGCGGCCCGTGCTCTCGCGCGCCGCGAGCGCGGTCATGACCGCGTACGCCGTCGCCAGGCCCGCGATGGAGTCCGCGAGGCCGAACGGCGGCAGCGTCGGCGGCCCGTCCGGCTCCCCGGTGGCCGCGGCGAACCCGCACATCGCCTCCGCGAGAGTGCCGAATCCGGGGCGGCGCGCGTACGGCCCGAACTGGCCGAAGCCGGTGACGCGGGCCAGGACGAGGCGCGGGTTCACGGCGCTCAGCTCCGGCCAGCCGAGGTCCCACTTCTCCAGGGTGCCGGGGCGGAAGTTCTCGACGACCACGTCCGCCTCGGCGGCCAGGCGGAGCAGCGTGGCGCGGCCGCCCGGGGTGGAGAGGTCGAGGGTCATCGTGCGCTTGTTGCGGCCGAGCAGCTTCCACCACAGGCCGACGCCGTCCTTCGAGGGGCCGTGCCCCCGGGACGGGTCGGGCCGTGTGGGGTGCTCGACCTTGACGACGTCCGCGCCGAAGTCGCCGAGGAGGGTGGCGGCGAGGGGACCGGCGAAGAGGGTGGCCAGGTCGAGGACGCGCAGTCCCGTCAGGGGTGGTGGTGAGGGCGGGGGCGCAGTCGGGGGCGTCGCGGTGGTCATGTCGTCGCTCCCGCCTCGGTGTCGATCTCCGCGCGGTACGGCATGGAGGTCGCCGCGCCCGGCCTCTGCACGGAGAGCGCGGCCGCCGTCGACGCCCAACTCAGCGCCTCCGGAAGGGAGCTGCCCTCGCAGAGCGCCACCGCGAGCGCGCCCGCGAAGGTGTCTCCCGCGCCCGTCGTGTCCACCGCCGCGACCCGCCGCGCGGGCACCGTGACGGGCTCGGCGCCCCGGGCCGCGTACAGGCTGCCCGCCGCGCCGAGCGTCACCACGACCTCCGGGACCTGGGAGAGGAGCGCCTGGGCCGCCGCGGCCGGGTCGGTGATGCCGGTGAGGGCGGCGGCCTCGTGCTCGTTGGGGAGCAACAGGTCGGTGACGGCGAGGAGTTCGGGCGGCAGGGGCTGGGCCGGGGCCGGGGTGAGGATGGTGCGCACGCCGTGTTCGCGGGCGGCCCGCGCGGCGGCGAGGACGCCCTCCAGCGGGACCTCCAGCTGGAGCAGGAGCGCGGCGGCGGAGGCGATCTCGGCCCTGTCGCCCGCGGAGAGCGTGGTGAGCGTGGCGTTCGCGCCGGGGATGACGACGATCGCGTTGCCGCCGTCGTCGTCCACGACGATGTGCGCCGTGCCGCTCGGGCCCTCGACGGTGCGCAGCAGGTCGGTGTCCACGCCCGAGTGGTCGAGGGCGGACCGCAGTCGGGAGCCGAAGACGTCGTTGCCGACCGCGCCGATCATCGCGACGGTGGCGCCCGCTCGGGCCGCGGCGACGGCCTGGTTGGCGCCCTTGCCGCCGGGGACGGTGCGGAACTCGCGGCCGGTGACGGTCTCCCCGCGCTGCGGGGCCCTGGCCACGTACGCGACGAGGTCCATGTTGGTGCTGCCGAGGACGGCGATGTGGGGACGGGTCATGGGCGGGGTGCCTCCTGGGGGGTGGGGTCGGCGGTAGGCGGCGCGGGTGCGGTGGTCAGGCGGGCCGTGAGCGCCGCGAGGGTGTCGAAGCCGGTGCCGTGGAAGCCGCCCACCGAGGTCGCGAGCCGGTTCCTGAGCGGCGCCGTCCAGCGTTCGGGGAGCGCGTCCGGGCGGCCGGCCAGCAGACCCGCGACCGAGCCCGCCGTCGCCCCGTTGGAGTCCGTGTCCCAGCCGCCCGACACCACGCGCGTGATGGAGGCGGTGAAGTCGCCGTCGGCGTGCGTGAGGGCGGCCGCGAGCAGCGCCGCGTTCGGGACGACGTGGACCCAGTGGTAGCCGCCGAACTCCGCGTGCAGCCGGTCCACCACCGCGTCGAAGTCCCGGTGCTCCCCGGCGAGCCGGATGCCGCGGCGGACCGCCCCGGCGAGGCGCGAGTCCGGCGGGACCGCGTCGAGGCCCGCCGCCAGGCTCGCGTGCACGTCGGCCGTGCCGGACGCCGCCGTCGCGACCGTCGCCGCCGCGAACATCGCCCCGTACACGCCGTTCCCCGTGTGCGTCAGGCACGCGTCCCGGTACGCCTGCTCGGCCGCCGCGTCCGGGTCGCCCGGGTTCGTCCAGCCGTGCACGTCCGCCCTGATCAGGGCGCCGATCCACTCGCGGAACGGGTTGTGGTGGCGGGCCGTTCGCGGCGGCGGTACGCCGTTCAGGAGGTTGCGGTACGCCACGCGTTCCGCCGTGAACGTCCTCGCGGCCGGCAGTTCCTCCAGCCACAGCGCGGCCACGTCGTGCGTCGTGAACGCCTTGCCGTGGCGCTGGAGAAGCAGCAGGTTCAGGAGGGGGTAGTTGAGGTCGTCGTCCTCCGGCATGCCGTCGATGTTCTCGGCGAGGGAGGTCGGGGCGGAGCGTCTGTTCCAGGGGTACGTGGTGAGGAGTTCCCGTGGGACGTCTCTTGCCGTGAACCAGGTGGTCAGGGGCCAGTTGCCGGTGGCTTTCGCGAGGGCGCGGATGCCTTCCAGGGGGAGCTTCTCGACCGGCTTGCCGAGGAGGCAGCCTGCGGCTCTGCCCAGCCAGGCGGCGTGGACGCGGGGCTGGTGCCCTGCCGGGGGCTCCCCGGGCCCGCCCCTTCCCGAACCGGGGGCTGCCGCCCCCGGGCCCCCGCTTGTCGGCGCTTCGCGCCTCGTCCTCAAGCGCCGGACGGGCTGGGGATGTGCCGGTGCGGTCTCGTCTTCCAGGTCCTGTCCGAGTTCGGTCAATAGATCTTCCGCAAGGGCCCGTAGCTGTGGCGAGGCCCGGGTCGGGGACGCGCCCGACCGGGGTGGGGCGGCGCAGCCGCCCGCTGCCAGCCAGCGGGTGACTGCCTCGGTGACGTCCCGGCCCTCCTCCTCCGCCTGGCGGAACTCGTGCGGGAGGAGGTCCTCGGGCTGGAGCCAGGTCAGGCGCATCATTCGACCGCGTCCGTCAGGGCCGTGAACGCCGACTCGTGGGTGCGGCGGCGGGCGCGGTCCTTGGTGAAGATCTCCCGGGCGACTTCCGTGAGGGCGCGGGCGGGGGCGTGGAGGTCGAGGCGGCTTGCCTCGGCGACCGTCGCCGACCAGTCCTCGGGGACGGGGGACGCGCCGTGCAGGGCGCCGGCGATCGCGCCGCTCATCGTCGCGGTCGAGTCGCAGTCGCGCCCGTAGTTCACCGAGCCGAGGACCGCCTGGCGGTAGTCGCCGTCGGCGATCAGGAGCATGGCCAGGGCGACGGGCAGCTCCTCGATGGCGTGCAGGCGGGAGGGGCGGCGGGCGCCGAGGGAGGGGGCGCGGTAGTCGGGGCCGACCGTGTCGAAGGGGGCGACGGCCGCCCGGACCGGGGCGAGGGCGGGCTCGAACTCGTCGTACCCGGACGCCACTTCGGCCACCGCCTCGATCGCCGCGCGCGTGCCGTCCTTCGCCAGGGCGAGGCAGGTGTCGACGACCGACGTGGGCGTCGCGCCGGGGACGCAGGCCGCCGCCACCGCCGCCGCGAAGACCCCGGCCGCCTCCCTGCCGTACGACGACTGGTGGGCGCCCGCGACGTCCAGGGCCTCGGCGTACGCGCCCGCCGGGTTCGCCGCGTTGACCAGGCCGACCGGCGCCATGTACATCGCGGCACCGCAGTTGACGATGTTGCCCGCGCCCGCCTCGCGCGGGTCGACGTGGCCGTAGTGGAGGCGGGCCACGAGCCACTTCTCGGCGAGGAAGAGGCGGTGCAGGGGGAGGGCGTCGGCTTCGAGTTCGGGGATCCAGCGGGGGGTCGTGATCAGGTCGGGGACCAGATGGTCGGCGATCGCGTACGCGTCGAGGTGGTCGCGGACCGTGGCGTACACGCGGATCAGCGCGTGCGTCAGCAAGGTGTCGTCGGTGATGTGGCCGTCGCCCTTGTGGTACGGGGCCACGGGGCGGGCCGTGCGCCAGTCGTCCCCGTGCCAGGGTCCGACGACGCCCCGGACGCGGCCGCCGTGGCGCTCGGTGATCTGGTCGGGGGAGTAGCCCTCGACGGGGCCGCCGAGGGCGTCACCGACCGCCGCGCCGACCAGGGCGCCCGTCACGCGGTCGGTGAGGGTCAGCGTCGGCCGGCTCGCCCGGGAGCTCCCCGGTGTCGGATCCAGTGGTGGCATGTCCCGAGTCCTCCTGTGGGGTGGGTGGTTCGGTGTGCGCCCGCGCCAACTGCCCGGCCAGCTCCACCAGATCGGTGCCCGCGAGGCGCGGCAGGGCACAGCCGGAGAGGGTGCGGCAGGTCTCCCGCCACGTGTACGGGATGGCGCTGGCCGTGGCCAGGGCGCCGGTCAGCGCGCCGGTGAGGGCGGGCGCGGAGTCCGCCACGCGGGACAGGCAGGCCGCCGCGGGCACCGCCTCGCGGATCCGGCCGCCGGAGGCGACGGCCAGGGCCAGGGCCACCGGGACGGTCTCGGCGGCGGCGATGCCGTAGCTGTAGACGTGGTCGACGATCTGGTGCTCCAGGAGCGGGACCAGGGCGAAGGTGGCGTCGCCGCGGTGCGGGTGCGGTGCGCAGTCGCGGGCCAGGCGCAGGGCGTGGCGGGCGTTGCGGCCGATCTCCGTGTGCGCGGGAAGCTGGGCGAGGGCCGCCGCCGCGGCCTCCTCGGGGGACGTGCCCGCGAGCGCGGTCGCGATCGCCGCGGCCATCGCGCGGGCGCCGTGCACGCCGTCGCCGTCCTGGGTGTAGCGGGCGTCGAACTCGGCCAGGTCGGCGGCCCGTTCGGGATCTCCGGGGTGGACCAGGGCGAGGACGCAGGCGCGTACGCAGGCGGCGTCGTCGAAGAAGTGCGGGTTGTCGTGGCCGGTGGCGGGTGGGTGCAGGCCCGCGGCCAGGTTGCCGAGGCCCGCGCGTACGGAGATGCGGGCGCGCAGGGGGAGCACGGCGGACTCCACCTCCGGGGCGCGGGCCGCTGCCGCGGCCACCTCGCTGGCCAGGGTGTTCCAGGCCAGGGCGAGGGTCGCGCGGGTGCGGCGGTCCCTGCTGAGGGTGCGGTCCAGGGTGCCGTCCGTCGCCTTCAGGACCGCCTCGGCGGTGAAGGCCGCCCACTCCGCGTCGTCCGAGGGGCCGAGGCGGAGGGGCTCGGGGGGCTGGTTCAGGGCGATGGGGACGGGGAGGGTGGTGGTCGCGTTGTGTTCGGCGAAGGTGTCCAGTTCGCGGGTGAGGCGGCGGGTCCAGGTGGGCATTCTCGCGGCGCGGTGGCGGGCCGAGGGCCAGCCCGCGGCGTCGCCTGCGGCCAGGCCCAGGAGGAGGCCTTCGGCGCGGTGCCTTGTCCCGGGGGGACATGGGTGGCCCGGCGCTGGGGCTGAGGTCAGGTCGAGTGCGTCGCGCGGCGCCGCGTGGTCCGCTGTGCCCACCCTTCCCCGGGCTCTCGGCTCCGCTCGCGCGGGGGATGCCCCTATCGCCCTCTGGGCGGACCAGCTGCCCACAGCGGGGGCGGGCGAGCCGCCTGCAGCGGGAGTGGGCGAGTCACCTGCAGCGGGGGCGGGCGAGCCGCCTGCAGCGGGGGACGCGGGTTTCATCATTCTTCCCCGTCCGGTGTGAGCAACTCCGCGATGTCCAGGACGTGATGGCCCCGCATCGAAGGCAGGCAGGTGCCGCGGGCCGGGCCGATGGGGGTGGACCAGGTCGGGGGGATCGCTGTCGCGCCGCAGGTCGCGCCTGCCAGGGCGCCCGCGACCGCAGCCGTGGTGTCGGCGTCGCGGCCCATGTTCACCGCCGTGAGGACCGCCGTCGCGAAGTCGCCCCCGGCGGCCGCGTACGCGCCGAAGGCCAGGCCGACCGCCTCGGGGGCGAGGTCCGTCCACGGGTAGCCGCCGATGACGACCGCCGAGCGGACCGCGCGTTCGCCGCGGTGGGCGACGGCGACGGCGCGGCGCAGTGAGCGGGCGGTCCAACTGTCGGAGGGGATGACGGACAGGGCCGCCGCGACCACCGACTCCACCGGCGCGCCCGCCATCGCCGCCGCCACGCCCGCCGCCACCGCCCGGCCGCCGTGGATGCCCTCGCCCTCGTGGCTGACGGTGCCGTCGACGGCGACGAGGCGGGCCGCCTCGGCGGGGGCGCCCGCGGCGAAGACGCCGAAGGGGGCGGCGCGCATCGCCAGGCCGTCGCTCCAGGCGTGCCGGTGCTGTGCGGAGATGGGCGCGGCGAGGCCGCGGCGCAGGTTCTCCAGGGTGCCGCGTTCGCTGAACCCCGCGCCGCGGAACGGGCCTTCGTCGAGGTCGGCGATCCACTGGTGCCAGGCCGCCTCGACGTGCGCGACGGTGAGCGCGGAGCCGTGCCGGGCGAGCAGGAGCCCGGAGAAGATGGCGTACTCGGTGTCGTCCGTGCCCGCAGGATGCTCGACCACGTACCCCGTGATGCGGCCCCAGCGGCGCCGGATCTCGGAGGGCAACATGTTCTCCGCGGGCGCGCCGAGCGCGTCGCCGACGGCGAGGCCGAGCATCGCCCCGCGGGCCCGCTCGCGCAGTCCGCCGGCGTCACCGGGGGCCGGGACCGAGGGAACACATGCGACCGATGCCATGCCGTGCCTCCCTGTCACGCTGACTGCCGGGTTGCAGTGCGTTGGACCATCCCTGCCACGCGACGGCACTCATGTGAGCATCCGTGCGCTCAGCGTCACCCCTTCGGCATGCCGGGGGCGTCGTGCGAGGGGGGCCGTGGGAGGGGTCGCCGAGGCGCGTTTTCGCAGGTAAGTACGGCCTTCCTTGCTGGCGGGCAAGATTTTTCGCGCGTACTTTCGAGGGTGTCCGAGGGGGAGGGGCCGGAGCCGGAGTGCTCTGTACCGGGGTGACGTGTGCCCCCGTCCACGTGTGTGCCCCCATTCGAGTGGGAGGAGCTGTTTTCCGTCATGGCGATCATTGAGGCCGAGGCCCCGCTGCACGAGGCGCACCGGGACAACCACACCCACCGCGATGTCAACGGCGGCTGGCTGCGCCCCGCCGTCTTCGGCGCCATGGACGGTCTGGTGTCCAACCTGGCCCTGATGACCGGTGTCGCGGGCGGGGCGGTGTCGCGGGAGACCATCGTCATCACCGGCCTCGCGGGGCTCGCGGCCGGCGCGTTCTCGATGGCCGCGGGCGAGTACACCTCCGTCGCCTCGCAGCGCGAGCTGGTCGAGGCCGAACTGGACGTGGAGCGACGGGAGTTGCGCAAGCACCCCCAGGACGAGGAGCGGGAGCTCGCCGCGCTGTACGTGTCGCGCGGCGTCGAGCCGAAGCTCGCCGGTGAGGTCGCCCGGCAGCTGTCCAAGGACCCCGAGCAGGCCCTGGAGATCCACGCCCGCGAGGAGCTGGGCATCGACCCGGGGGATCTGCCCTCGCCCCTCGTAGCCGCGGTGTCTTCCTTCGGCGCCTTCGCGCTGGGCGCGCTGCTGCCCGTACTGCCGTATCTGCTCGGGGCCAGTGCCCTGTGGCCCGCGCTGGTCCTCGCGCTGGTCGGGCTCTTCGCGTGCGGTGCGGTCGTGGCGAAGGTGACCGCGCGGTCGTGGTGGTTCAGCGGGCTGCGGCAGTTGGCTCTGGGAGGCGCGGCCGCGGGTGTGACGTACGCCCTGGGCAGCCTGTTCGGAACGGCCGTAGGATAGGCGGCCGTGCAGGTGTATGCAGGATTCTGCATAAGTAGTCGTTACCGTGCGGTTTCGATTCCTTGACCGCTGGGCATGAGCCGTAAGCGCTGCGGGCAATGAGGCTCCCGGCGCTCCGGACCCCCGCGGCCACCGATCTGTCCGCTCCGGGTCCCCTCCCCGGCCGCTCTTGACCCCCAGAGCGTGTCCACATGTTGGAATGAAGTATCCGCTTTTCGAGAAGCGGTCCATCATGTAACCTGCACGAAATTTAGCCAGGGCCAACGTCGTCCCTATCGCCGCTCGCGCCCCCGGAGCCCCAGTCGCCCGGGAGGTCGCCCCCATCACGACGACGGGAGTGCCGATGCGTTCCGACGCCTGGTCGCCCATGGACGGTCGCCCCGTCCCGCAAGGGATGTACGACCCCCGTAATGAGCACGACGCCTGTGGTGTCGGCTTCGTGGCCACCCTCACCGGTGAGGCGAGCCATGAGCTCGTCGAGCAGGCGCTGACCGTACTGCGCAATCTCGAACACCGCGGCGCCACCGGTTCCGAGCCCGACTCCGGCGACGGCGCCGGCATCCTGCTCCAGGTCCCGGACGCGTTCCTGCGCGAAGCGGCCGGTTTCAGCCTCCCCGAGGCGGGCGCGTACGCCGTCGGCATCGCCTTCCTGCCGCAGGAATCCACCGCCGAATCCGTCTCGAAGATCGAGACGATCGCCGCCGAAGAGGGCCTGACCGTGCTCGGCTGGCGCGAGGTCCCCGTCGCCCCGACGCTGCTCGGCGCCACCGCCCGCTCGACGATGCCGGTCTTCCGCCAGCTGTTCGTCGCTGGGGGCACCTCCCGGACGGAGCCTGGGGGAGGCGAGAGCAGCGGGCTCGCCCTCGACCGCAAGGCGTTCGTGCTGCGCAAGCGCGCCGAACGCGAGGCGGCCACCTACTTCCCCTCGCTCTCGGCCCGCACGATCGTGTACAAGGGCATGCTGACCACCGGCCAGCTGGAGCCCTTCTTCCCGGACCTGTCCGACCGCCGCTTCGCCACGGCCATCGCGCTCGTCCACTCGCGCTTCTCCACCAACACGTTCCCGAGCTGGCCGCTCGCGCACCCCTACCGCTTCGTCGCGCACAACGGCGAGATCAACACCGTGCGGGGCAACCGCAACTGGATGCGTGCCCGCGAGTCGCAGCTGGCCAGCACGGTGTTCGGCGGCGGCGACGGCACGGAGAAGCTGGAGCGGATCTTCCCGGTCTGTACGCCGGACGCCTCCGACTCCGCCTCCTTCGACGAGGTCCTCGAACTGCTGCACCTCGGCGGCCGCTCGCTGCCGCACTCGGTCCTGATGATGATCCCGGAGGCCTGGGAGAACCACGGCTCCATGTCGCCGGACCGCCGCGCCTTCTACCAGTTCCACGCCACGATGATGGAGCCCTGGGACGGCCCGGCCTGCGTCACCTTCACCGACGGCACCCAGGTCGGCGCGGTCCTCGACCGCAACGGCCTGCGCCCCGGCCGCTACTGGGTCACCGACGACGGCCTGGTCGTCCTCGGCTCCGAGGTCGGCGTCCTCGACATCGACCCGGCGAAGGTCGTCCGCAAGGGCCGCCTGCAGCCCGGCCGGATGTTCCTCGTTGACACCGCCGAGCACCGCATCGTCGAGGATGACGAGATCAAGTCCGCCCTCGCCGCCGAGAAGCCGTACGCGGAGTGGCTGGAGGCCGGCGAGATCGAGCTGTCCGACCTGCCCGAGCGCGAGCACATCGTGCACACGCACGCCTCCGTCACGCGCCGCCAGCAGACCTTCGGCTACACCGAGGAGGAGCTGCGCATCCTGCTCGCCCCGATGGCCAAGACCGGGGCCGAGCCGATCGGCTCGATGGGCACGGACACGCCGATCGCCGCGCTCTCCGAGCGCCCGCGGCTGATCTTCGACTACTTCACCCAGCTGTTCGCGCAGGTCACCAACCCGCCCCTGGACGCAATCCGCGAGGAGCTCGTGACCTCGCTGCGCTCCTCGCTCGGCCCGCAGGGCAACCTCCTCGACCCCACCGCGGCCTCCTGCCGCAGCGTCACGCTGCCCTTCCCGGTGATCGACAACGACGAGCTGGCCAAGCTCATCCACATCAACGCCGACGGCGACATGCCCGGCATGAAGGCCGCGACGCTCTCCGGCCTGTACCGGGTCGGCGGCGGCGGTGACGCCCTGACCGCCCGCATCGAGGAGATCTGCGCCGAGGCCGACGCCGCCATCGAGGCCGGCGCCCGCCTGATCGTGCTCTCCGACCGGCACTCCGACGCCGAGCACGCCCCGATCCCCTCGCTCCTGCTCACCGCGGCCGTCCACCACCACCTCATCCGCACCAAGCAGCGCACCCAGGTGGGCCTGCTCGTCGAGGCGGGCGACGTGCGCGAGGTGCACCACGTCGCGCTGCTCATCGGCTTCGGCGCGGCGGCCGTCAACCCGTACCTGGCGATGGAGTCCGTCGAGGACCTGGTGCGCGCGGGCACGTTCCTGGACGCCGATGAGAACGGCGGGGCCGAACAGGCCATCCGTAACCTGATCCTCGCCCTCGGCAAGGGCGTCCTGAAGGTGATGTCCAAGATGGGCATCTCCACGGTCGCCTCCTACCGCGGCGCCCAGGTCTTCGAGGCCGTCGGCCTGGAGGAGGCCTTCGTCGAGAAGTACTTCAACGGCACCGCCTCCAAGATCGGCGGCGTCGGCATCGACGTCATCGCCCAGGAGGTCGCCGCCCGCCACGCCAAGGCCTACCCGGCCTCCGGCGTGCCGTCCGCGCACCGCGCCCTGGACATAGGGGGCGAGTACCAGTGGCGCCGCGAGGGCGAGCCGCACCTGTTCGACCCCGAGACGGTCTTCCGCCTCCAGCACTCCACGCGCAGCCGCCGCTACGACATCTTCAAGCAGTACACGGACCGCGTGAACGAGCAGTCCGAGCGCCTGATGACGCTCCGCGGGCTCTTCGGCTTCAAGAGCGACCGGCCCTCGATCCCCATCGAGGAGGTCGAGCCGGTCTCCGAGATCGTCAAGCGCTTCTCCACCGGCGCCATGTCGTACGGATCGATCTCCCGCGAGGCGCACGAGACCCTCGCCATCGCCATGAACCAGCTGGGCGGCAAGTCCAACACCGGTGAGGGCGGCGAGGACGCCGACCGCCTCTACGACCCGGCGCGCCGCTCGTCCATCAAGCAGGTCGCCTCCGGCCGCTTCGGCGTGACCAGCGAATACCTGGTCAACGCCGACGACATCCAGATCAAGATGGCCCAGGGCGCCAAGCCCGGCGAGGGCGGCCAGCTCCCCGGCCACAAGGTCTACCCGTGGGTGGCCAGGACCCGGCACTCCACGCCGGGCGTGGGGCTCATCTCCCCGCCGCCGCACCACGACATCTACTCCATCGAGGACCTCGCCCAGCTCATCCACGACCTGAAGAACGCCAACCCGCAGGCCCGCATCCACGTGAAGCTGGTCTCCGAGGTCGGCGTCGGCACGGTCGCCGCGGGCGTCTCCAAGGCGCACGCGGACGTGGTGCTCATCTCCGGCCACGACGGCGGCACCGGCGCCTCGCCGCTCACCTCGCTGAAGCACGCGGGCGGCCCCTGGGAGCTCGGCCTCGCCGAGACCCAGCAGACCCTGCTCCTCAACGGCCTGCGCGACCGCATCGTCGTGCAGACCGACGGCCAGCTGAAGACCGGCCGTGACGTGCTCATCGCCGCGCTGCTCGGCGCCGAGGAGTTCGGCTTCGCGACCGCGCCGCTCGTCGTGTCCGGCTGCGTCATGATGCGCGTCTGTCACCTGGACACCTGCCCGGTCGGCATCGCCACGCAGAACCCGACGCTGCGCGAGCGCTTCAGCGGCAAGGCCGAGTACGTCGTCAACTTCTTCGAGTTCATCGCGCAGGAGGTCCGTGAACTCCTCGCCGAGCTGGGCTTCCGCTCCATCGAGGAGGCCGTCGGGCACGCCGAGCTCCTCGACACCGAGCGGGCCGTGAACCACTGGAAGGCCCAGGGCCTGGACCTGGAGCCGCTGTTCCACGTCCCGGACCTGCCCGGCGGCGCCGTGCGCCACCAGGTCGTCGCCCAGGACCACGGCCTGGAGAAGGCCCTCGACAACGAGCTGATCAAGCTCGCGGCGGACGCGCTCGCCGCGGACTCCCAGGCGGACGCCCAGCCGGTCCGCGCCCAGGTCGCGATCCGCAACATCAACCGCACGGTCGGCACCATGCTCGGCCACGAGGTGACGAAGAAGTTCGGCGGCGCGGGCCTGCCCGACGACACCATCGACATCACCTTCACCGGCTCCGCGGGCCAGTCCTTCGGCGCCTTCGTGCCGCGCGGTGTCACCCTGCGCCTGGAGGGCGACGCCAACGACTACGTCGGCAAGGGCCTGTCCGGCGGCCGGATCGTGGTCCGCCCCGACCGCGGCGCCGACCACCTCGCCGAGTACTCCACCATCGCGGGCAACACCATCGCCTACGGCGCCACCGGCGGCGAGCTGTTCCTGCGCGGCCGCACCGGTGAGCGGTTCTGCGTGCGCAACTCCGGCGCCCTCGTGGTGTCCGAGGGCGTGGGCGACCACGGCTGCGAGTACATGACCGGCGGCCACGCCGTCGTCCTCGGCGAGACCGGGCGCAACTTCGCGGCCGGCATGTCGGGCGGCATCGCGTACGTCATCGACCTGGACCGCGACAACGTCAACGCCGGGAACCTGGCGGCCGTCGAGCCCCTCGACGACACCGACAAGCAGTGGCTGCACGACGTCGTGCGCCGCCACCAGGAGGAGACGGGCTCCACCGTCGCCGAGAAGCTGCTCGCGGACTGGGACACGTCCGTGGCCCGCTTCAGCAGGATCATCCCCAGCACGTACAAGGCAGTGCTCGCCGCCAAGGACGCCGCCGAGCGAGCCGGACTCTCCGAGTCCGAGATCACCGAGAAGATGATGGAGGCGGCGACCAATGGCTGATCCCAAGGGCTTTTTGAACCACGGCCGCGAGGTCGCCGAGACCCGCCCGGTCCCCGAGCGGCTGCGGGACTGGAACGAGGTCTACGTCCCCGGCTCGCTGCTCCCGATCATCTCCAAGCAGGCCTCGCGCTGCATGGACTGCGGCATCCCGTTCTGCCACAACGGCTGTCCGCTCGGGAACCTCATCCCCGAGTGGAACGACTACGCCTACCGCGAGGACTGGTCCGCCGCCTCCGAGCGGCTGCACGCCACCAACAACTTCCCGGAGTTCACCGGGCGGCTGTGCCCCGCGCCGTGCGAGGCGGCCTGCGTCCTCGGCATCAACCAGCCCGCCGTCACCATCAAGAACGTCGAAGTCTCCATCATCGACAAGGCGTGGGAGACCGGTGACGTGGCGCCGCAGGCACCGGAGCGCCTGTCCGGCAAGACCGTCGCCGTCATCGGCTCGGGCCCCGCGGGCCTCGCCGCCGCCCAGCAGCTCACCCGCGCCGGGCACACCGTCGCGGTGTACGAGCGCGCCGACCGCATCGGCGGCCTGCTCCGCTACGGCATCCCCGAGTTCAAGATGGAGAAGCGGCACATCAACCGCCGCATCGAGCAGATGCGCGCGGAGGGCACCAAGTTCCGCACCGGCGTGGAGATCGGCCGCGACATCGACGCCGCGAAGCTGCGCAAGCGCTACGACGCCGTGGTCATCGCCGCCGGCGCCACCACCGCCCGTGACCTGCCCGTCCCCGGACGCGAGCTCAAGGGCATCCACCAGGCGATGGAGTACCTGCCGCTCGCCAACAAGGTGCAGGAGGGCGACTACGTGACCACGCCCGTCTCCGCCGAGGGCAAGCACGTCGTCGTCATAGGCGGCGGCGACACCGGCGCGGACTGCGTGGGCACCGCCCACCGCCAGGGCGCCGCCTCCGTCACCCAGCTGGAGATCATGCCCCGGCCGGGCGACGAGCGGTCCGCTGCCCAGCCCTGGCCGACCTTCCCCATGCTCTACAAGGTCACCTCGGCCCACGAGGAGGGCGGCGAGCGGGTCTACTCCGTCTCGACCACCCACTTCGAGGGCGACGAGGACGGGAACGTGCAGTTCCTGCACCTGGTCGAGGTCGAGTTCGTGGACGGCAAGCTCAACCAGAAGCCGGGCACGGAGCGGCGCATCCCCGCCCAGCTCGTCACGCTGGCCATGGGCTTCACGGGCACGGACCGCGAGAACGGCATGGTCGAGCAGTTCGGGCTCGAACTCGACGCGCGCGGGAACGTCGCCCGTGACGGCGAGTTCCAGACCAACGTCCCCGGTGTGTTCGTCGCCGGTGACGCCGGGCGCGGCCAGTCGCTCATCGTGTGGGCGATCGCCGAGGGACGCTCGGCCGCGCGCGGGGTGGACCGGTTCCTCACCGGTGCGAGTGATCTTCCCTCGCCCATTCGCCCGACCGACCGGGCGCTGACGGTGTAGTCCGTACGGCCCCTCACACGTCCCGTACAACGGCGTACGGAACTGGCGCGACGCCTGCCTTGTCCCCGACCGGACACTGGGTGGGCGTCGCGTTCTTTTGTGCGCCCCGTGCCCGGCGCGTCCACCGGAATTGCGTCATGCGCAACGCCGATTGCAAGCCGTAGCGCACCGCGCAACGGTGATTACGGTTCGGCCGCTTCGCCGAAAGGGTCTAGACCGCCCACACTCTGTGTGACCAGAATCGCTCTCACCACAGGAACCTGAAGGGGGCCGGCATGAAGCGACGTGTCATCGCGGCAGGTTGTATCGCCTTGGCGCTCGGTCTGACCGCAACCGCGTGCGGTGGCGATGACGGCGGCGACAGCGGCGACAACGGCGGCAAGGTCGACGGCAAGGGCAAGACGCTCACCGTGTGGATCATGGAAGGCACCAACCCCGATCCCCGGCCCTTCTTCAAGGAGGTCGGCGCGGCCTTCGAAAAGAAGACCGGCGCCAAGATCAAGGTCGAGTACCAGCAGTGGGCGACCGCCCAGAAGAAGTTCACGACCGCGATCGAGGGCGGCGAGGACCAGGTCCCCGACGTCGCCGAGGTCGGCACCACCTGGGTGCCGCAGTTCGCCGAGACCGAGGCGCTCGTCGACGTCACGGACGACGTGAAGAAGTCCGGCCTGGCGGGCGACCTGGTCGAGGGACTGAAGGACGCGGGCACGCTGGACGGCAAGCAGTACGGCATGCCGTGGTACGCGGGCGTGCGGTCCATCGTCTACCGCAAGGACATCTTCGAGAAGCACAAGCTGAAGCCGCCGACGTCCTGGAAGGAGCTCCAGGCCACGGCGAAGACGCTGAAGGACAAGGAGCCGGGCCTGATCCCGTTCCCGGTGGCGGGCGGCGCGGAGATGTTCGCGACCCCCTTCATCTGGGGCGCGGGCGGTGACCTCGCCACCCAGGACGGCGACAAGTGGAAGTCCGTCATCAACTCGCCCGCGGCCATCAAGGGCATCGAGTTCTACACCGGCCTCGCCACCAAGGACAAGGTCTCCCCGGCCAAGGTGAACACCTGGACCGAGAAGGAGGTCGGCGACGCCTGGAACAAGAGCCAGATCGCCATGGCGATCGGCGGCAACTGGACGCCCAAGGCCATCACGGACGCGAACCCCAAGCTCAAGGGCAAGCTCGGCGCCGTCCCGATCCCCGGCCCGACCGGCGGGATGAGCAAGTCCTTCCTCGGCGGCTCCTACCTGTCCGCGTTCAACACGGACAAGAAGGAACTGGCCTGGGAGCTGGTCAAGCTCATGACCACCGGTGAGTTCGCCGCGAAGTGGGCCAAGCAGACCAACTACTTCCCCGGCCAGAACTCCGAGCTGAAGAAGATCGAGGCCCAGAAGGACCCGCTGGTCGAGCCGTTCGCGAAGCAGATGATCGAGGCCGGCGCCACGGTGCCCAAGACCAAGGCGTACGGCGAGATCCAGGCCTCGCAGGTCGTCACCGGCATGGTCCAGTCGATCCTCACCGGCAAGTCGTCCGTGAAGGAGGCCGCGGACAAGGCGGCCAAGGACATGGACAAGATCTTCGCCGACGACAAGTAGGCACACAGGGACGAGTGACCACGTGAAAGACATGCTCGTCAGCGACGGCTCGAAGGACGGCTCGTCCGGCTCTTCGAGCCTTCGCTCCCACCGGTCCGACGACGGCGACGCCGCGCGCCGCCGCAAGAGACTGACCACCCTCACCCGCCCCTGGCTGCTCCTCGCCCCCGCGCTCGTCGTGCTCATCGGCCTGCTGCTGTGGCCGCTGATCCAGGTCGGCAAGCTGTCGCTGCAGGACTACGTCGTCAAGTTCGGCGGCGGCAAGGGCACCTACACCGGCTTCGACAACTACAAGGAGCTGCTGACCGGCGAACTGCTGTGGAAGACGGTCCTGCCCAACACGGTGTTCTTCGCGTTCGCCTGTGTCGGTCTGACCGTCGCCCTCGGCACGGCCGTGGCGCTGCTCCTGAACCGCCTCGGCCCGACCTGGAAGCTGATCTGCTCGGTGTCGATCCTGGCCGCCTGGGCGATGCCCGCGGTCACCGGCACCTACGTCTGGATCTGGCTGTTCTCGCCCGAGGACGGCATGGTCAGCCAACTCGCCGACTCCCTGGGCCTGATCGACGCCGAGACCACCAACTGGTTCACCGAACGGCTGCCGTTCTACGCCATCGCCACCATCAACGTCGTGCACCACGGCTTCCCGTTCGTGGCGATCACCGTCCTCGCCGGGCTCCTGACCATTCCCAAGGAGCTGTACGAGGCGGGGGAGATCGACGGCGCCAACGCCTGGCAGCGGTTCTGGAAGATCACCGTGCCGACCATCAAGCCCGTCTTCCTGGTGGTGACCATCCTCTCCACCATCTGGGACTTCAAGGTCTTCACCCAGGTCTTCCTGATGCCGGGAGGCAGCGGCTCCAACCCCGACGTCTACAACCTCGGCGTGTACTCCTACATCGAGGCGTTCGCCAAGAACGACTACGGCGCGGGCGCCGCGGCCGCCGTCCTGCTGACGCTGCTGCTGCTCGCCATCACCGTCGTCTACATCCGGACGCTGTTCCGGCAGGGGGAGGAGGACCTGTGAGCGTCTCCAAGCTCCCGGCTTCGCTCGGGCGGGGGAGGCCCCGTCGTCGTACCTCGCTCGCCGCGCGCGTCGGCCTGCCGCTCTCCGTGGCGGCCCTGCTGGTCTTCACGCTCTTCCCCGTCTACTGGATGGTCTCCACCGCCCTCGACCCGAAGGCGCTCACGCGCGGCTCGGACCTGCTGCCGAGCGGCATCAGCTTCGAGCACTTCGACTTCGTCTTCGACCGGGGCAACTTCGGCCAGTACCTGCTGAACTCGGCGATCGTCGGCCTCGCCACGATCCTGGCGGCGGGGCTGCTCTCGCTGTTCGCGGCGATCGCGGTGGCCCGCTTCAAGTTCAAGTTCCGCACCTCCGTGCTGATCATGATCTTGATCGTGCAGATGGTGCCGCTGGAGGCTCTCGTCATCCCGCTGTTCATCCAGATGCGGGACTACGAGATGCTCAACTCGCTGCTCGGCCTGTCGATCGTCTACATCGCCCTGTCGCTGCCGTTCGCCATCTGGACCCTGCGCGGGTTCGTCGCGGCGGTGCCCAAGGAGGTCGAGGAGGCCGCGTACATCGACGGCGCCTCCTGGTTCCGGATGTTCTGGTCGGTGCTGCTTCCGCTGGTCGCGCCGGGGCTCGTCGCCACCTCGATCTTCGCCTTCATCACGGCGTGGAACGAGTTCGTGTTCGCGTACACCTTCATGAAGGGCAGCGACAAGTACACGGCGGCCGTGGGCATCTTCCAGTTCTTCGGCGAGAACACCACGTCCTGGGGTCCCGTCATGGCCAGCTCCACGCTGGTCACGGTGCCCGTGATGCTCTTCTTCGTGGTCGTCCACCGCAGGCTCGGCTCGGGTCTCGCGGCGGGGGCCGTCAAGGGCTGAACCGCGCGCTGCGAGGGGGACGGGGAGGCTGCCCGGTTCGGGCCGTGCCTCCCCGTCCCCCTTCCGCTTGTGCGGGCCGTACCGGGCTGGCGCCCGGCTCCCGCTCCGACTCGCCCCCGCTATTGACTACTATTCAATTTCGCTCCACTCTCGGGACCTCGAAGCCCAGCGCACCTCCGGGAGGTCCCGTGAGCAACGAAGCACTGGAGAAACTGACGACGGAGCTGGGGGCCGCACCCCCGCAGTCCTTCGCCGGGCTGCCGCCCGAGCGGCTCGCGTCGCTCGCCGACGCGCTGCGCCGGGAGCGCGAGAGCCGGGCGTCCGGCCTGAACCAGGCCGCCGAGGAGGCCCTGAAGCTGGTGCCCGCGCTGGCCCGCGGGCCCGTACGCCGGATCCTCTTCCGGTAGGCCGGGGGCGAGGACACCATGGACAAGCTGCGCGGCAGGGCCGAGACCCTGAAGACCGCCCGCCTCCTCGACGTCGAGCCCGACGCGCTCGCCTTCCTCGGGGAACTGCCCGCCGACGACGTACGCCGCTTCCGCGCCGACTGCGTCGCGACGCTCTACGACCGGGCGCCCGACATGCTCGACCGCATCGCCTCCGCGACCAAGCTCGTGCCCGCCGGGGTCGCCGCCGCCATCTCCCAGAAGGCGCTCGGGCCCCGGCTCGCCGCCGCCGTCGCCGGGCGCCTCGAACCCGGCCGCGCCGCCGACATCATCGAGAAGCTGCCCGTCTCCTTCACCGCCGAGTCCTGTAGGCACCTCGACCCACGGCGCATCAGTGGCATCGTCGACCGCCTCGACGAGAACCTGCTCGTCCGCATCGCCGTCGCCCTCGCCGAGCGCGAGGACCACATCACGATGGGGCGGTTCGTCGGCCACCTGCGCGACAGCGCGCTCCGCCGGATCCTGCCGCAGGTCGCCGACGCGGTGGTGCTGCGCACCGGCTTCCTCATCGACGAGCCCGAACGACTCGGGTACATCGTCGAGTTGATGGGGGAGGAACGGCTCGCCGCCGTCATCGGGACGGCCGCCGCCGACGGACTGTGGCCCGAGGCGCTCGCCGTCGCCCAGATGGTGACCGGCGAGCAGCGCGGGCGGATCGCCTCCCTCGCCGCCGCGCAGCCGCCCGAGCGGCTCGACCCGCTCGTCGTGACCGTGGCCCGTGACGGGCTCTGGGAGTCGCTGCTGCCGTTGGTCGCGCTGCTCGGCGCTGACGAACTCCGTACGGTGGCGGGGCTGCCGTCCCTGCGGGACGCCGACGTCCTCGGCGGGGTCGTCCCCGCCGTCGTCGCCACCGGCCTGTGGGGGGAGTTCCTGCCCCTCGTCGAGGTGCTCCCCGAGGACTCCCGGAAGGTGGTGGCCGACCGGGCCGCGGAGCTGGCCGACGACGAACTCGACGCGCTCGTCCGTGAGGTGGGCAAGCGGGATCTCTGGGACCTTGTGCTGCCGTTGGTGGCGCTCATGTCCGACGACGCGAAGGTCAGGGTCTTCGCGCTGCCGGCCTTCGGGGATCGGCCCGCCTAGGCTCAAGGCGGCTTGGGGTGCTTCGTCTGTACGTTGCCCGGGGTGGGCACAGGTCGCGCTGCGCGCTCGTCCTCGAGCGCCGGACGGGCTGTGTTCCCCGCCCGTCCTTCTCCCTCCGAGAGCCGGGGCGGGCTGAATTCTTCCGCCCGTCCTTTTCCCACCCGGGACGGGGGTCGCGGTAGCGGAAGGGGCGGGTGGGTGGGGGGCGTGGGGGTGCGGGAGCATGGGGTGACGGTGGTCGTGAGGCTTGGGTGGAGGGGTCGGTGTGGGTGGGATGGGTCTGAGCCATGAGGGGACCTCGAGGCGTGGGCGGGGGGCGGGTGTTGCGCTGCACTACCACGAGGCGGGGCCCGGGGAGCCGGACGCGCCGGTGCTCGTGATGTTGCACGGGGGCGGGCCGGGGGCCAGTGCGTGGGGGGCGTTCGGGGGTCTCCTGGAGGGCTTCGCCGGGCGGTTTCGGACGGTGCTTGTGGATCTGCCGGGGTTCGGGCAGTCGGACAAGCCCGAGTTGGACAAGGACGTGTTCTCGTTCGGTGCGCAGGCCGTGGCCGGGCTGATGGACGAGTTGGGGGTGGCGAGGGCGCATTTCGCGGGTGCCTCGCTCGGGGGCGGGGTGTGCGCCCGGCTGGCGCTCGACCATCCGGACAAGGTCGACCGGCTGCTGCTCACGGCCCCCGCGGGCCTCGCGCTGAACCTGTTCACCGCCGAACCCACCGAAGGCGTCAAGCGCCTCATCGAGTTCAGCGTCGCCCCGGACCCGACCCGCGAGCACGTGCGCGCCTTCCTCACCTCCCTCGTCCACGACCCGTCCCGCGTGACGGACGCCCTCGTCGAGGAGCGGTACGCGCAGGCCCTCGACCCCGGCGCCCGCCTCGGCGCCCAGCGGCTCGGCGCGGCCTTCGCCAAGTGGCCCGAGGGCTCGATGCTGTGGCGCGAGGCGCACCGGATCACCCGGCCGACGCTCCTCACCTGGGGCCGCGAGGACCGCGTCAACCCCCTCGACGGCGCGTTCGTCGCGCTCAAGGCCATGCCGGACGCCCGCCTGCACGTGTTCCCGCGCTGCGGACATCTGGCGTACGTGGAGCGGGAGGCGGAGTTCCTGCGCCTGGCCGTCGACTTCCTCGAAGGCTGATCGAGGCGCACGGAGTCGCCCGTACGCTGGTGCCATGGGTGCGGCGATCAGTCTCGAAAAGGTGCGGGCCGTGGCGCCCGGTCTCGTCAGTCTCTACAAGACGGCGGGGGAGCGCCTGCGGGCCCACGGCCTGGAGGGCGAGCGCGCCGCCGTCTATCTGGTCGTCGACCACTCCGGCTCGATGCGGCCGTACTTCGACGACGGCAGCGTGCAGGCGCTCGCCGACCGCGTGCTCGGCCTGTCCGCGCACCTGGACGACGACGGAGTCGTGCCCGCCGTCTTCTTCTCCACGGACGTGGACGCGGTCGCCGACGTCGAACTGACCGGCCACCGGGGCCGCATCGGGGAGATCGTCGCCGGACTCGGACACATGGGACGGACGAACTACCACGCCGCGATGGACGCCGTCATCGACCACTACTTGGACTGCGGCGCCACCGCACCCGCCCTGGTGGTCTTCCAGACCGACGGCGGCCCGGTGAACAGGGCCGCCGCCGAGCACTACCTGTGCAAGGCGGCGAAGCTGCCGCTGTTCTGGCAGTTCATCGGCTTCGGCGACCCCGCGAGCAAGCAGTTCGACTATCTGCGCAGGCTCGACGAACTGCCCGTGCCCGACCGCCGCGCCGTCGACAACGCCGGGTTCTTCCACCTCGGCAAGGACCCGGCCGCCGTCTCGGACGACGTCCTGTACGACCACCTCGTCGCCGAGTTCCCGCAGTGGCTGGCCGCGGCCCGCGAGCACGGCATCGTCGCGCCCCGCACCGCGGCCCCCCAGGGCCTCGTGGCTCACCCCACCAGCGCCCGGCGCAGCTCGACCAGCGTGCCCGCGTCGAGCCCGAGCCCCTTCGTCAGATAGCCGCCGAAGCTCCCGTACCGCCGGCTCACCTCGGCGAGCGCCGCGTCCAGATAGCCGGTGCGGACCTCCTGGAGCGGGACGAGCAGGTCCGGGTTCTGCATCATGCCGGTCTGCCGCAGCGTCTCGCGCAGCTTCGCGTCGTACGCGGCACGGAAGGTGTTGGACGTCAAGTAGTCCTCCACGGCGGTGCGTTCGGGCACCCCCACCGCACGCAGCAGGACGTACGTCGTCCAGCCCGTGCGGTCCTTGCCCGACGTGCAGTGGTAGAGGAGGGGCGCGGCCGCGCCGCCGCCCGCGATGTCGCGCAGCGTCGCGCCGAACTGCGCGCGGTTCGTGGCGTCCGTGACGAACGTGCGGTAGACGTCCCGCATGAACGCCTCGGCCCTCCCGCCGCCGAGCATCTCCTCCTGCTTGACCGGGTCCCGGGAGCCGATCACGGTCATGAGCTGCCGGAACAGGCCGTTGTCGGTGACAGGCCGCGCGGTCGCGACCAGCCCCGCGGGCAGCCGGTCCCGGCCGTCGTACTGGACCTCCTCCGCGACCCGGAAGTCCACCACCGTCCGCAGCCGGAGCCCGGCCAGCTTCACCACGTCCCCGTCCGTGAGCTTGCTGAGCGCGTCGGCGCGGAAGACCCGGCCGTGCCGCACCCGCTCGCCGTCGTAGGTGCGGTAGCCGCCCACGTCACGGACGTTGACCGCCCCCTTGAGCGGGATCTGCCGGGGTGTCTCGGAGGTGAGGGGGTGCGTGGGCGAGGGCCGGGGCGCCGTCGGCGCGGCGTGCGCCGTCACCGCCGGTGCGGTGCCGAGGAGGAGTGTGAGGACCGCGACGGTGGCCGCCGTACGGGTGCGAGTGCTGCGCATCGGACCGCCTTTCCGTGCCTGGCGCCGTCCGGCCGGACTGTTGTCTGGCCGGGATCGGGTGGGACGGTAACGGCGGCTCCTCGAAGGGGGAAGGCGCGTACGAAGGTTATGTGACGGGGTGTCAATACGAGAGAGGCGGAGCGTGGCGGGTGGGGCGGGGGCGCCTTCTGGGCTCGCTGCCCCCGCCGCGCGCTCCGTACCGCGCGCTACTGCGCGAGCCGCGCCGCCGCCCGGCGCCGGCGGTCCGCCGCGCCGTCCAGGAAGCGGATGACCGTCTCCTGGTGCAGCTCTTGTTCTCCGTCGGCACGCAGGGCTTCTTCCTGGTCCTCGCGATCTGGCCGCAGGGCGGCGAGGGCTGCACGCCGACGCAGGCCGGGCTCGTCACCGTCGCCTTCTCCGCCGGCGGCTTCCTGACCGCGCCCGCCGCGGACGCGCTCGCCCTGCGCCTCGGACGGCTCGTGCTCGGCGCCGGGGCGCTCCTGATGGCGGGCGGGTTCGCCTGGGTGTGATCGGCGGTGGCGGCCGGGGGCACCGCGCACACCGGGGCGTGGCCGCTGGTGCCGGGGCTCGCCGACGCCCTCGGCGCCGCGATGCCGTGGGTGGTGGCCGCCTTCGTGCTCTGCGCCCTGCTGTGTCCCGCGCTGCCGCGACGGGCGGTGGAGCGGCCCGAGTGAGGGGCCGCGTTCCACGGCGGCCGGGTCCCCGGAAGGCTTTCGCCTGCGGGGGCCCGGCGCATGTTAGGGTTAAGCGTTGCAGTTTTGGTACCCATGAACTTTATGTGCGCCTGACGGGATGCTTCCGAGGGCGCATTATTTTGTTTTTCCGGCTCTTTTGCGGGCCGGACCCCGGTCTCTCCGGATGGGGGTCCTTGCAGCGCTGGGACGACCACAATTCCGTGGTTTTCCTTAATCTGCCCCTGTTGAGGAGATTGACATGGCAACTGGAACCGTGAAGTGGTTCAACTCGGAAAAGGGCTTCGGCTTCATCGAGCAGGACGGCGGCGGCCCCGACGTCTTCGCCCACTACTCCAACATCGCCAGCTCCGGCTTCCGTGAGCTCCTGGAGGGCCAGAAGGTCTCCTTCGAGGTGACCCAGGGCCAGAAGGGCCTGCAGGCCGAGAACATCGTTCCCGCCTGATCTCGCTTCTCGCGAACCTCGCAGCCGGGGCCCGCACCACCACGGTGCGGGTCCCGGCTTGTGTGCTGTCACCGGCCAGGAAGGCTTGCCCATGAATCGCCCCGACCGTCCCGCGCGCCCCGCCCGTCGGCGCTCATCGAACGACCGCACGGCAGGCTCGGCCACCCGCGGCTCGGCAGGACAGGGCACCCGCGGTGCCGCAGGCGGCACCCGGAGCGCCGGCGGCGGCAAGCGCCCGGTGAACGGCGGCGGCCGAGGCGGCCGCAAGACCCCCCGCCCCACCCCGGCACGCACCGCGCCCGCCGACTTCGCGCTGCCCGAGACCCACACCCCCGCGCTGCCCGCCGTCGAGGCGTTCGAAGACCTCGACATGCCCGAGGCGCTGCTCAAGACCCTCGCCGCGCAGGGCGTCACCTCGCCCTTCCCGATCCAGGCCGCGACCCTGCCGAACTCCCTGGCAGGCCGTGACGTCCTCGGCCGCGGCCGCACCGGCTCCGGCAAGACCCTCGCCTTCGGCCTCGCGCTCCTCGGCCGCACCGCCGGCCGCCGCGCCGAGCCCGGCAAGCCCCTCGCCCTGGTCCTCGTCCCCACCCGCGAGCTCGCCCAGCAGGTCACCGACGCCCTCGCGCCGTACGCCACGGCCGTGAACCTGCGCGTCGCCGCCGTCGTCGGCGGCCTGTCGATCAACAAGCAGGCCGCGACGCTGCGCCGTGGCGTCGAGGTGCTCGTCGCCACCCCGGGCCGCCTGAAGGACCTCATCGAGCGCGGCGACTGCGCCCTCGGCCAGGTCCGCGTCACCGTCCTCGACGAGGCCGACCAGATGGCCGACATGGGCTTCTTGCCGCAGGTCACCGCCCTGCTCAAGCAGGTGGAGCCGGACGGCCAGACGATGCTGTTCTCGGCGACCCTGGACCGGAACGTGGACCGGCTGGTGCGCGGCTACCTGAGCGACCCCGTCGTGCACTCCGTCGACCCGTCCGCGGGCGCGGTCAGCACCATGGAGCACCACGTCCTGTACGTCGCCGACGAGACGGACAAGAAGGCCGTGGCCCTGCGCATCGCCGCCCGCGAGGGCAACGTCATCCTGTTCCTGCACACCAAGCGCGCCGTGGACCGCTTCACCAAGCGGCTCCTCGCCAACGGCGTGCGGGCCTCCGGGCTGCACGGCGGACGGTCGCAGCCGCAGCGCAACCGCACCCTGGAGCAGTTCAAGAGCGGCGAGGTCACCGCGCTCGTCGCCACCAACGTGGCCGCGCGCGGCATCCACGTCGACGACCTCGACCTGGTCGTGAACGTCGACCCGCCCGTCGACCACAAGGACTACCTGCACCGCGGCGGCCGCACCGCGCGGGCGGGCGAGTCCGGGCGCGTCGTCACGCTCGTCCTGCCCGAGGAGAAGCGCGAGGTGGCCCGCCTCATGTCCGACGCGGGCATCAAGCCGGATGCCGTCGCCGTCCGCTCGTCCTCCGAGGAACTGGTCACGATCACCGGGGCGCGGGAGCCCTCCGGCGTGCCGGTCGTCATCGCGCCGCCCGTGCAGGTCGTGGCGCAGCGCAAGGCCCCCGCGCAGCGCAGGTCCGCGGGCTCGGGCACGGGCTCCGGGGCCGGGGGAGCGGGTGGCGCGGGCGGCGGTTCCCGGCGTCGCGGCGGCCGTGGCCGCAGGGGCGGCCGCAGCCGCAACCCCGCGTAGTCCGCGGGCCGTTCAGGGACACCTGAAGCAGAGGTGACGGGGTGGGCGCGCGCCCACCCCGTTCCCGTGTCCCGCCCGTTTCACCGTCGGCTCGCCCGCGTCACGCGGGCGTTTCACGTGTCGCAGTCCAGCACCGTCCCGCACAGCCCGCACCGCGCCCGCATCCGGCCCCGTGCGGGCACCCGGATGCGCTGACGGCAGGTCGGGCAGGGGAACGACACCCGCAGCGGGCCGGTGCCGTCCGGGCGCGAGAAGGCGTACGGGGCGTACGGGCCGCCGGGCCGCCGGGTGCCGGGTCCCGTGGCCGTGCCGTGCTCCTGCGCGTAGCGCCGGTCCTTGGCGTACCGCCGCCGGCCCGCCCAGCCCGCCGCCGTGAGCGGGGGCTGCTGCTCGTCCTGCCGGGCCCGGGCGAGGCCCTTCGTATACGCCGTGTACGCCTGCGGGCTGGTGAACCACGTCTCGGGCGCCTCGCCGAACGCGAGGGAGCGCTTGGCGAGGACGTAGCCGAACTCCTCCGGCGTCAGATAGCCGAGCTTCTGCGACGAGGCGCCGTCCTCGCGGTAGGCGTCCAGGAGCAGCCAGCCCGCGCCCAGGTACGTGGTCGCCGTGTCGGTCAGGATCTCGTTGGCGCGCGTGCCCGGGAACGACAGGTCGAGGCGGTGCAGGTAGACGTGCATCACCTCGTGCGCGAGGGCCGCGCCGATGTCCTTGCGGTGGGTGCGGAAGCGGTTGTTGAGCTCGATGAAGTACTCGGGCCCCGCGGCGAGTTCGACGGACGCCGCGTGCTGCATCTCCCGGAACGACACGATCATGCGGGCGTCCGGCAGGCGCAGGTGCCGCACCAGCTCGCGGGCCACCCGCTGCGCGCCCAGGTAGAGGTCGTCCTGGTCGCAGAAGGCCACGTCGGCCGGGGTGACGCTGGTGTCGAAGGTGTGCACGGTGTCGTACGAGAGCCGCCGGTACAGCGCGGTGATGGCCGCGTGCACCGTCTCCAGATGCGGATAGCCGTGCTCCACCGGACCGCCGTTCGCCACGCCCCCACCCCCTGAGCCCCGCCCGATTCGTCCCCACTGTACGGGGGTTGTTCGCGCCGGTAACCAGCCCCGGCTCCAACAAGTGGCCGAAAACCGGCCCTTGTCGCCCGCGCTGAGCCCTCCTCATAATCCAACAACGCTTGGCGGGCTCATGCCACGCAGCGCCTTCCGGCGCGTGCGGCATGGGCCCGCCGTGTGCGCAACCCCCCACAACTCCCACGAAGGGGCAAGAAGTTGAAGACGAAGTTCCGTGGAGTCAAGAGAGCCGCCGTCCTCGGGTCGGTCGCGCTCGGCGTCGCCAGCCTGCAGCCCGTCGTCGCGCAGGCGGCCCCGCACCCCGGCCCGAACCCCGGCGAGCGCGTCGTCGGCGGTGTGCGCGCCGCGCAGGGCGAGTTCCCGTTCATGGTCCGGCTCTCGATGGGCTGTGGCGGCTCCCTGCTCAAGCAGGACGTCGTCCTGACCGCCGCGCACTGTGTCGACGGGTCGGGCAACAACACCTCCATCACCGTCACCGGCGGCGTCGTCGACCTGCAGAGCTCCAGCGCGATCAAGGTCAAGTCCGCCAAGGTCCTGCAGGCCCCCGGCTACAACGGCAAGGGCAAGGACTGGGCGCTGATCAAGCTCGCCAAGCCGATCAAGCAGCCCACGCTGAAGATCGCCACCACCACCAAGTACAACAACGGCAACTTCACCGTCGCGGGCTGGGGTGCCAACCGCGAGGGCGGCGCGCAGCAGCGCTACCTGCTGAAGGCCACCGTGCCCTTCGTGAGCGACGCCGACTGCCAGGCCGCCTACAGCGGCGACATCATCCCGGGGGAGGAGATCTGCGCGGGCAAGCTCAACGTGGGTGGCGTCGACACCTGCCAGGGCGACTCCGGCGGCCCCATGTTCCGCAAGGACGAGGCCGGTCAGTACATCCAGGTCGGCATCGTGAGCTGGGGCAACGGCTGCGCCCGCCCGAAGTTCCCCGGTGTCTACACCGAGGTCTCGACCTTCGCGGCCGAGATAACCAAGCACGCCAACCAGCTCTGACGCCCCGGGCGTCCCGGACGCCCGTGAGGTGAACGGCTGAGTCGCCGCGGGGCCGGGTCACGACTGACCCGGCCCCGCTCCGTGCCCGCGCCCCGCCCGGCTCCGGCGCCCGCCCCGCCCCCGCTCCGTATGCTCATATATGGGACACTCGGGGGCGTACGAGACAGGCGTAGCAAGGGCGGACGGCAGCACATGGCGATCACGGTGGTCATCGCGGACGACCAGGACATGGTCCGCACCGGCTTCCGCATGATCCTTCAGAGCCAGCCCGACATCGAGGTCCTCGCCGACGTCACCGACGGCGCAGCCGCGCTCGACGCCGTCACCCGCCACGACCCCGACGTGCTGCTCCTCGACATCCGCATGCCGCGCCTGGACGGCCTCGAAGTCACCCGCCGCCTGGCCGCCCGCCCCGGGGTGCGCCCCCGCATCGTCATCGTCACCACCTTCGACCTCGACGAGTACGTGCACGCGGCCCTCGGCGCCGGTGCCAGCGGCTTCCTGCTGAAGAACGCCAGCCCCGCCATGCTGGTGGAGGCCGTGCGCGCGGCGGCCGTCGGCGACGCGCTCGTCTCGCCCGCGATCACCGTACGACTGCTGCGGGAACTGGCCGCCGGAGCCCCGGACACCACCGCCAGCCCCGCCACCCCGGCAGGGCGCGCCCCCAGCGAACCCCTCACCCAGCGCGAGCGGGACGTCGTGCGCGCCCTCGCCCGCGGCCGCACCAACAACGAGATCGCCGCCGAACTCCACGTCTCCCTGTCCACGGTCAAGTCCCACCTCGCGAACGTCCAGGCCAAGCTCGATGCCAGGAACCGCGTCGAGATCGCCGCCTGGGCCTGGGAGTCCGGCCTCGCCACCCGCACCCCGTGACCACCGCGATCCTCGACCGGTACGCGCGCCTCCTGGAGGGCCACCCCGCGCGCCGCACCGCCGCCCGCCTGCTGCTCGCCGCCGTCCTCGTCCTGCTCGTCAGCGTCGAGGGACTGACCCTCGCCCGCCAGCCCACCGGGCCCCGCGCCGCCGTCTGGACGGCGGGCATCCTCTGCTGCCTGTGCGCCGTCCCCTGGTCCCGCCCGCCCCTCGCCACCCGCGCCTGGCTCGCCGCCGGTGTCTCCTGGGCCGTCACCCTGTACGTGTTCGTCAGCGCCCGGCCGCAGATCGTCTGGGGCACGGGCGAGGCCATCGCGCTCCTCGTCCTGCTCACCGGCGTCCTGCTGCGGCTGCCCGCCCGCCGCGCCGCTGTGCTCGGGCCGCTCCTCGCGCTCGCCTGCGTGGCCGCGCCGGTGCGTGACGCCTCACCGGGCCGGTTCACGCTCCTGTTCTCCGCGCTGGCCGCCGTGGTGAGCGCCTTCTCCTTGCTTCTACGCGCCCAGCAGGCGCAGCGCGTCCGCGATCTGGAGGCCGTGCGCGCCGCCGAACGCCTCGAACTCGCCCGGGAACTGCACGACCTGGTCGCCCACCACGTCACCGGGATCGTCGTACAGGCCCGCGCCGCCTCCTTCACCGATGTCGGCGCCTCCGCCGCGACCAGCGCTTTCGTACGGATCGCGGATGCCGGGGACGAGGCGCTCGGCGCGATGCGGCGCCTGGTGCGGGTCCTGCGCGAGGGCGAGGCCCGCACCGTGCCCGTGGCCGGTCTCGCCGAACTGCGCGAGCTGTCCGAGACGTTCACCCGCACCGGCCCACCGGTCACCGTCCATGTGGAACAGGCGCTTCAGGAGCGGCTTCCGGCCGATCTCGCGGCCACCGCGCACCACATCGTCCGCGAGGCGCTGACGAACGTACGCCGACACGCCACCGGTGTCTCGGCGGTGCGCGTCGGCGTCCGCGCCGTCGAGGGCGGCGTGGAGGTGCGGGTGGCGGACGACGGCGGGCGGCGCGGCGCGGGGGCCGGGGCGGGGGCCGTGCCGGGCGGGGTGCCCGGGGCGGGACCGGGCGCGGGGGAGCGGGGCGGGTTCGGGCTCGTCGGCCTGGAGGAACGCGTCACGGCCCTCGGCGGCACGCTGACGGCGGGGCCCGGCACGGAGGGCGGCTGGGAGGTACGGGCCGTGCTGCCTCACGGGCAGGGGGCGGGTTAGCGGGGCGGGGGGCGCGTCGGGGGGGGGCGAGTCGGAGGGGGACGGGTCGGGGGGCGAGTCGGCGGGGGACGGGTCGGGGCGCGAGTCGGCGGGGGACGGGGGAGCGGAGCCCTTGGGAAGCGGAGTCCCGGGGACGTTAGTCCAACACCTCCGCCTCCTTTGTCCATGGGCGCCCTCGTCCCGCGCGGCGCATCGTGACCGTCACGAATTCACGTCACGGATTCACCTCGCGGAACGCGTCCCGCCACGCGTTCCGTCCCGTCACGAGTGCCGTCCCACGGAGGAGTGCGTTCATGCTGCCGTCACAGACGCCCGGGTCCGGACCGAGCCGCAGAGCCGTGGTCGCCTCGGGAGCGATCGCCGGGATAGGGGCCGCCGTCGGAGTCGGCACCGGCTCCGCGTACGCGGCCCCCTCCGCCTCGTCCGCCGCCCCCGCGGCGGACGAGGCGATCCTGCGCTCGGCCGCCCTTGAGGTGCGCGTCGCCACCGGCTTCCCCCGCGTCGTGTCGTACACCGACCGCGAGAGCCGCGCCGTCCTGCACGGACAGCCCGACCCCGTCAGCACGCTCCTCATCGACGACAAGGAGTACACGCCGAAGGTCACCGCGAGCGTCCGCGGCGACCGCGCCGCGTACGCCCTCACCCTCGACGGCGGCACCCGCATCGACGTGGAGATCACGGTGAAGGGCCGCCAGGTGCACTGGCGCGTCACGAAGATCGCCGACACCGCCGCCCTGCGCGTCGGCACCCTGCGCGTCCCCGGCCTCGCCCTGCTCTCCGTGCGCAGCGACCAGCCCGGCGCCGCACTGCTCGCCGCCAAGGTGCAGCTCGACAAGGCCAGGAGCGGCGACACCCTGGTGCGGCTCACACCGGACACCCCCGCCGACGCGGCCACCGGCTGCGCCTACGCCGTGCTCGCCCACGACAAGCTGGGCGGCGCCGTCGAGACCAACACCGTCTACGACAAGCCCACCGCGGAGACCAGCTGGGAGAACGGCCGCCTGTGGCGCCAGACCGTCCGCAAGGACTCCCACGTCGAGGCCCGCCTCACCCCCGGCCAGTGGACGCACCGCGCCGCCACCTCCCCGGTCGGCGCCACCGAACCCCTGCCGTACGCGACCGTCGTCATCACCGGCGACCGCAACGGCGACGGCAAGGTCGACTGGCAGGACGCCGCCATCGCCTTCCGCGACATCATGGTGAACCCGCTCGGCGCCGACGAGCAGCACCTGCGCGTCGTCCCGCACATCCCCTTCAACTTCGCCTCGCAGGCCACCAACCCGTTCCTGGCGACCCTCGACGACGTCAAACGGATCCACCTGGCCACCGACGGGCTGCGCCAGTACACGCTCCTCAAGGGCTACCAGTCCGAGGGCCACGACTCCGCGCACCCCGACTACGCGGGCAACTACAACCAGCGCGCGGGCGGCATCAAGGACCTCAACACCCTGGTCCGCGAGGGCTCCAAGTGGAACAGCGACTTCGGCGTCCACGTCAACGCCACCGAGTCCTACCCCGTCGCGAACGCCTTCTCCGACACGCTCGTCGACAAGAACAACGAGCAGTGGGACTGGCTCGACCAGAGCTACCGCATCGACCAGCGCCGCGACCTGGTCTCCGGCGACATCGTGCGCCGCTTCGCCGACCTGCGCCGCGACGCCCACCCGGCCCTGAACACCCTCTACATCGACGTGTTCCGCGAGTCCGGCTGGACCTCCGACCGCCTCCAGCGCACCCTGCGCGACCAGGGCTGGCAGGTCACCAGCGAATGGGGCCACGGCTTCGAACGCTCGGCACTGTGGTCGCACTGGGCCACCGAGACCGACTATGGCCCCGACACCTCCCGCGGCATCAACTCCCGCCTCATCCGCTTCATCCGGCACCACCAGAAGGACGTCTTCGCCGACAAGTGGCCCTCGCTGCTCGGCATCGCCCGCATGGGCAACTTCAGCGGCTGGACCGGCAAGACCGACTGGACGAAGTTCTACGAACTGATCTGGACGCACGCCCTGCCCGCCAAGTACCTCCAGGCGCAGCCCATCAAGACCTGGGACGAGCACGAGATCACGTTCTTCGGCGCCGGAGCCACCTCCGTGTCCGACGCCGACGGCGGCAGGCGGCGCATCACCACCGACGGCCGGCTCGTCTACGACGGCGGCACCTATCTGCTGCCCTGGGAGCCGCGCCGGGCCACCGACCCCGCGAAGCTCTACCACTTCAACCCCGACGGCGGGAAGACCAGTTGGACGCTGCCCCGGGGCTGGAGGGGCGCCCGCAAGGTCGCCCTGTACCGCCTCACCGACCAGGGCCGCGCCTTCGTCGCCGACGTCCCCGTACGCGCCGGGAAGATCACCCTCGACGCGGACGCCAAGCAGCCCTACGTCCTCCGCCGCACCCGCGCCCGCCGCGCCCCCGACCCCGACTGGGGCCAGGGCACCGCGCTGCGCGACCCCGGCTTCCACGCCGGTGACCTGGACGCCTGGCAGGTCAGCGGCCCCGCGTCGGTGGAGCGCAGCAAGCTCGGCGACTACGAACTCGTGGTGGCCGCGGGCGCCGCCGCCTCCGTCAGCCAGCGCCTGCGCCGCCTCAAGCCCGGCACCTACGTGGCGTCCGTACAGGTCGAGGTCGGGGAGCAGGCCGGACAGCGGCGCCGCGCCGCCCTGGAGGTCCGCACCGCCGACGGCGTCACCGCCGCCAACTGGACGCACACCTCCACCGCGGGCAACTTCGTCGCCGCCGACCGCAAGCACGGCACCCGCTTCCAGCGCCTGTTCACCCGCTTCACCGTTCCCGAGGGCGGCGGCCCGGTACGGCTCGCGCTGCGCGCCGTCGCCGGGGACGCCCGGGTGCGCTTCGACAACGTGCGCGTCGTCGCCACCGGCGCGCCGCCCGCGCTCGGCCGGGGCGTCCTCGTCCACGAGGACTTCGAGGACGTACCGCAGGGCTGGGGCCCCTTCGTGAAGGGCGACGCCGGCGGAGCCACCGACCCGCGCACCCACATCGCGCAGCGCCACGCCCCGTACACCCAGCGCGGCTGGAACGGCAAGGCCGTCGACGACGTCGTGGACGGCACCCAGTCCCTGAAGTCCCGCGGCGAGAACGACGGCCTCGTCTACCGGACGGTGCCGCACACGGTCCGCTTCGAGGGCGGCAAGCGCTACCGGGTGTCGTTCCGGTACGAGAACGAGAAGGCCGGGCAGTACGCGTGGGTGACCGCCGTGGACGAGCCCGACGCGCGCGAACTCTCCCGCGAGGCCCTGCCCGTGGCCATCACCCCCACCACCCTGTCCTACGAGTTCACCGCCCCCGCGGACGGCGAGGCCTGGGTGGGCCTGCGGAAGGTCGGCGACGACGGGAAGGCGGAGTTCGTCCTCGACGCGTTCGAGGTGCGGGAGGCCTAGGGCCCGCGCGGATCCGCCGGACAGGCCCTGGCCCGGCGGGCCCGCCGGACAGGTCCTGACGCCTGTCCGGCGGGCCCCGCTCAGGCGGACGCGCGGAATTCGTCCGCGTGGTCCTCGGCCCACCGCGCGAACGTCCGCGCCGGGCGGCCCGTGACGTCCGCCACCGTCGTCGTCACGTCCGGTCGCGTGCCGACGCTGTCACCGATGGACTTCAGCAGGGCGGGCAGCAGCTCCGGCGCGACGTGCGGGAACATCTCCGCGGGCACCTGGTCCGGCGCTATCTCCTCGAAGCGGAGCTCCCGCCCGACCGCCCGGCCCACCGCGTGGATCTGCTCCCGTGTGGTGATGCCCTCCGGGCCGGTCAGGGAGTACACGGCGCCGTTGTGCCCCGCGGGGTCCCGCAGCGCCACGGTGGCGACGGCCGCGATGTCGGCCTCGTGGACCGGCGCGGACACGGCATCGCCGAACGGCCCGCGGACCGTGTCGCCCGCGCGGACCTGCGGCGCCCACTGCAGCGAGTTGGTGCCGAACGCGCCGGGCCGCAGCATCGTCCAGCCGAGGCCGCTCTCCCGGACGTGCCGTTCCAGCTCGGAGTGCACGACGTGGATGGGGTGCTCGGCGGCCTCGTCGTGGTCGACGATGATCGACGACAGCACCACGACGTGCTCGACCCCGCCCTCCCGCGCGGCCGCGAGCAGCGCCGGCGCGCCCTCGCCCCCCGCCGCCAGATGCAGGAACAACGCCGAGGCGCCCGCGAACTGCGCGGCCATGGCCTCCGGTTCACCCGGCCCCGCGAACCGCACCACCTCGGCCCCCTCCGGCAGCCGCGCGCGGGCCGGGTCCCGCGTCAGGGCGCGGACCGGCACCCGGTCGGCGGTGAGCTGGGAGACGAGAGCGCGGCCTACGTTGCCGGTGGCACCGGTCACGACGATCACGGGGTGCTCCTTGAGGTCGGGACGACACCGGGCCGGGGGCACACGCCCCCGGCCCGGCTCTGATCACCACCGACCCTAGGCGGCACACGGGGCCCGCCGGATCAGCACCATGGAGTAGATGACCCACACGCCCCTGGTCCGACGGACCTAGGTCCCGGGACCGGGGCCCGCCGCACCCGCCTCACACCCCCTCGGCGCTCCGGCGCACCCGCAACGCCCGCTCCAGGTCGTCCAGTTGGTCCACGAGCCGGCGCCGGAGGGCGGGCAGCACATCGGTGCGCTCCAGGCACTGCCCGCCCAGGCGCAGCGTGTCCTCGTCGACGGCGAACACCGGGAACGCGTACCGTCCGGCGGCCTCGGCGATGGCGGGCCCGCGGCGGGCGGCGAGCGCCACCGCGTCCTCGAAGAACCGCGGCACGTACGTGCGGACGACCGCGTCCTGCTCGGGCTGCCAGAAGCCCTGCGCGGTCGCGGTGAACAGGTAGTTGGACAGCTCGTCGGAGCCGAACATCGCATCCCACGCCGCCCGCTTCGCGCCCGCGTCCGGCAGCGCCGCCCGGCAGCGCGCGGCCCCCTCCTGACCGGTCGCGCTCGGGTCCCTGCGGAGCTCGGCGGCGATGGCGTCCTCATCCGTCGCGCCGAGCACCGCCAGCCTGCCCAGGACCCGCCAGCGCAGCTCGGGGTCCAGTTCGGGCCCGCCCGGCACGGCCCCCTGCGACAGCCACGTCGTCAGCGGCTCCGGCTGCGTCGACGCGTCGATGAGCCCCCGCACCGCCACCAGCCGCAGCCCCGGGTGCGAACCGTCCTCCGTACGCCGGATCACGTCCTGGCACAGCGCGTCCAGGACCGCCAGGGCGGCGCCGCGGCCGTCCGGCGGGGTGTAGCGCCCGGCGACGACAGCCGACGCGAACGGCAGGACACCGGAGACGAGGGCCAGGTCGCTCTCCGCGGGCAGATGCGCCCGCGCCGCCGCCAGGAACACACCGGGCGCCAGATCGCCGTCGCGCACCATGTCCCGCAGCGTGTTCCACAGCACCGCCCGCGTCAGCGGGTCCGGCACCCCCGACAGGGACGTGAGGACGGTCTCCTGGGACACCGCGTCGAGCCGGATCTTCGCGTACGTCAAGTCGTGGTCGTTGGGCACGATCAGGGCGGGCCTGCCCCCGTCACGCGCCACCGGAGCCCCCTGCTCCGGCACGTCCGTCTCGTACCGCTCGCGCAGCACCAGCGCCTTCCCGTCCGACAGATCACGGTCGAACACCCCGACCGCCACCCGGTGCGGACGGCTGCCGTCCCGCTCCAGGGACAGCGTCCACTCCCGGCCGCCGTGTGTGACGGTCGGCGTGAACACGTCCACACCGGTCGTCCGCAGCCACGACCGCGCCCAGCCGTGCACGTCACGGTCCGTGGTCGAGGCGAGGTTGTCGATGAAGTCGGCGAGCGTGGCGTTGCCGAACCTGTGCCGCGCGAAGTGCGCGTTGATGCCCGCGAGGAAGTCCTTCTCGCCCAGCCACGCGACGAGCTGCCGCAGCGCGCTCGCGCCCTTGGCGTAGGAGATCCCGTCGAAGTTGAGCATCGCCGACGCCGTGTCGGGCACCGCGTCCGGATCCGGCGCCACGGGGTGCGTGGACGGGCGCTGGTCGGCGTCGTAGCCCCACGGCTTGCGGGCGACGGCGAAGTCGACCCAGGTGTCGGTGAAGCGCGTCGCCTCGCTCAGCGTCTGATAGCCCATGTACTCCGCGAACGACTCGTTCAGCCAGATGTCGTCCCACCACCGCAGCGTCACCAGGTCGCCGAACCACATGTGCGCCATCTCGTGCGCGACGACCATGCCGCGGAGCTGCCGCTCGGTATCGGTGACCGCCGAGCGGTACACGTAGTCGTCGCGGAAGGTGACCAGACCCGGGTTCTCCATGGCACCCGCGTTGAACTCGGGGACGAACGCCTGGTCGTAGGAGTCGAAGGGGTAGGGCTCGGTGAACTTCTCCTCGTACCGGTCGAAGCACGCCCGCGTGATGTCGAACAGCTCGTCGGCGTCGGCGTCCAGGTGCTGCGCCAGCGAACGACGGCAGTGCAGGCCGAAGGGCAGCCCCCGGTGCTCGGTGCGCACCGAGTGCCAGGGCCCCGCGGCGACCGCCACGAGATACGTCGAGAGCGGCGGCGTCGCGGCCGCCCGCCACTCGCCCCCGCCCACATGCTCGGTCACGCCGTTCGCGAGCACCGACCAGCCCTTGGGCGCCCGCACGCCGAGCTCGAACACCGCCTTCAGATCGGGCTGGTCGAAGGCCGCGAACACCCGCTGCACGTCCTCCATGAACAACTGTGTGTAGACGTACGTCTCACCGTCGCTCGGGTCCGTGAAGCGGTGCATGCCCTCGCCGGTGCGGGAGTAGCGCATCGACGCCTCGACCCGCAGCTCGTGCTCACCCGCCGTGAGCCCCCGCAGCGGCAGCCGGTTGTCGGCCAGGTCCGCGGGGTCGAGGGGAACGCCGTCGAGCGTGACGGAACGCAGGCGGGCGGGCTTCAGCTCGACGAAGGTGTCCCCGTCCGCGGCGGCCCTGAACGTGATCACCGTGCGGGAATCGAAGGTGTCCTCGCCGGTCGTGAGATCCAGGGCGATCTCGTACCGCCGGACATCGAGGAGCCGGGCTCGGGTCTGCGCTTCGTCGCGCGTCAGTACGGGCATCTGGCCATGGTGCCTGATCGGGCTGGGCGGCTGGCAGTGGGTGTCCCCACGCGCACCCGGCGCGCACAGCCCGCGAAGCGGCGCGCGCACCGCCGGGGCGCCCCCCGCCCCGCGCGGGCCACGACCTCAGCGGGCGCCGTCCGCGATGCTCTCGTGATGGCGGATGACCTCCGCGATGATGAAGTTCAGGAACTTCTCCGCGAACGCCGGATCGAGCTTCGCGTTCTCCGCCAGCTCCCGCAGCCGCGCGATCTGCCGGGCCTCCCGCGCCGGGTCGGCGGGCGGCAACTGATGGTTGGCCTTGAGGTGGCCGACCTGCTGCGTGCACTTGAAGCGCTCGGCGAGCATGTGGACGACGGCCGCGTCGATGTTGTCGATGCTGTCCCGCAGCCGCGAGAGCTCCGCGCGCACCGCGGGGTCCACGGCGTCCCCCGCACCGGCCCCGGCCGCGCCGCTGTCGTCACTGGTGTGGCGTGTGGTCATGGCAGCCGAGCCTACGTGCCCGCACCCCCGCCCCCCGAAGCGGCCGTGCCGTCGAACGAAGAGAGCGTCGGCGGCCGCTCCGGATCCGGCACCTGCTGCGACCAGCCACCCGGCACCGCCCGCCCCTGCTGCTCCCGGAACCGCACCGGCGCCATCCCGACACGACGCGTGAACAGTCGCGAGAAGTACGCCGGATCGTCATACCCCACCCGCCGCGCCACCGCGGCCACCGGCAGCTCCGTCGCCGCGAGCAGCTCCTTGGCCCGGCCCAGCCGGATGCCGAGGAGATAGTCCTTCGGACTGCACCCGGCGCCCCTGCGCACCGCCGTGCGCAGCTCCGCGGGCGTCATGCCGTGCCGGGCCGCGTGCTCCGTCACCGAAAGCGCCTTGAACGCGTCCCTGGCCAGGGACTGGAGCACCGGGTCCCCGTCCGGCGCGATGTCCGCCCGCGCCCGGCGCAACGCCACGAGCAGCTCGTGGACGGCCGCGCTCGTCTCGACCTCGAGCAGCGGATTGCCCCGCCGCGCGGCACGGGCGATGCGCCCGACGACGGCCCGCGCCCCGTCCGGGTCGGCGAGCGGCACCACCGGCCGGTCCGGCTCGATGTAGCCCAGCTCCGTGTACGTCGTCGTGGCGGGCCCCGTGAAGTCCACGAAGCACTCGTCCCAGCCCGTCTCCGGATCGGCGCCGTAGTGGTGCGGCACCCCCGGCGACAGCCAGATCAACGCGGGCGCCGTGACCGCCCTGCGGCGCCCGTCCGGCGCCCGGAACCAGCCGCTGCCCGAACTGATCACCAGGGCCACGTGGTGATCCAGGGCGCGGGGCCCCACGGCGGGCAGCGTGCCGTGCTGCAGGCCCACGCCCAGACAGACCAGGCCGAGGCGGTGATGGACCGGGCTCGGCGTGAAATACCGCATCCAGGTGTGGTACATCCGCTGCTGCCCCTCTCGTCCCCGCGCTCCGCCCGCCTCCGCGCCCGACGCGCCGACCGGCACCGGATCGCTGCGTCCAACCCGGCTCGATCTTTGTCCATGGACCGTGCCGCCCGCCAGAGGCAATCGTGGCCGCAGTGATGATCGGGAGGGACACGATGGACGCCAGGCACCACGTGGCAGACGACGGCACCGGCACGCGCGGCGACAGCTTCCGGGTGGGCGCGGACGACTTCGAACTCGACGGACGGCCGGTGCGGCTGCTCTCGGGGGCGCTGCACTACTTCCGGGTGCACGAGGCCCAGTGGGGGCACCGGCTCGCGATGCTGCGGGCCATGGGCCTCAACTGCGTCGAGACGTACGTCCCCTGGAACCTGCACGAACCCCGCCCCGGCGAACTCCACGACGTCACGGCCCTCGGCCGCTTCCTCGACGCCGCCCACGCCGCGGGCCTGTGGGCCATCGTCCGCCCCGGCCCCTACATCTGCGCCGAGTGGGACAACGGCGGCCTGCCGCACTGGCTGACCGCCGAGGCCGGCAGCCGCGTCCGCACCCGCGACGCGGCCTACCTCGCGCACGTCGAACGCTGGTTCGCCCGCCTCCTGCCCCAGGTCGTGTCCCGGCAACACGACCGCGGCGGCCCCGTGATCATGGTGCAGGTCGAGAACGAGTACGGCAGCTACGGCTCCGACCAGGTCTATCTGCGCCGCCTCACCGACCTCCTCCGCGCCCACGGCGTCACCGCGGAACTGTGCACCTCCGACGGCCCCGAGGACCACATGCTGACCGGCGGCAGCGTCCCCGGCGTCCTCGCCACCGTGAACTTCGGCTCCGCCGCCCGCGACGGCTTCGCCACCCTCCGCCGCCACCGCCCCAAGGGCCCCCTGATGTGCATGGAGTTCTGGTGCGGCTGGTTCGACCACTGGGGCGCCGAACCCGTCCTGCGCGACCCCGCCGACGCCGCGGCCGCCCTCCGCGAGATCCTCGACCTCGGCGCCTCCGTCAACCTCTACATGGCCCACGGCGGCACCAACTTCGCCGGCTGGGCGGGCGCGAACCGGGCCGGCGGCACCCTCCACGACGGCCGCCTGCAACCCGACGTCACCTCCTACGACTACGACGCGCCCATCGACGAACGAGGCCGCCCCACGGAGAAGTTCTGGCTCTTCCGCGACATCCTCGCCGCCTACGCCGACGGCCCCCTGCCCGAGGTCCCGGCCACCCCGGCCGCACTCGCCGCCCCCGCCACGACCCGCCTCACCGACCGGGTGCCCCTCGACACCCTCGCCGACCACCTCGGCACCCCCGAGACCGACCACGCCGTCCCACCCACCTTCGAGGAACTCGGCGTCGACCGCGGCCTGGTCCGCTACACCCTCGACCTGCCGGGACCCCGGCAGCCCTACCCCCTGTCCGTGCGCGGCCTGCGCGACCGCGCCGTCGCGTACGTCGACGGGACCCGGGCCGGAGTCCTCACCGAGGACACCCCCACCCTCCCCGACCCCGTCCCCGGGCCCGCCCGCGTGACCCTCTGGACCGAGTCGCTCGGCCGCGTCAACTACGGGCCCCGGCTCGGCGAGGCCAAGGGCATCACCGGGGGCGTCCTCCACGAACGGCAGTACGTGCACGGGGTGCGGGCCGTCGGGCTGCCCCTGGGCGCCTTCGACGACGCCGACGCCGTCCGCCGCCTGCCCACCGACACGGCGGCCCCCGGGGCGGCCGGGCTCTACCGCGGCACCCTCGACGTGCGCGGGCCCGGCGACGCCGCCCTCGAACTCCCCGGCTGGGGGCGCGGCTTCGCCTGGATCAACGGCTTCTGCCTCGGCCGCTACTGGAACGCCGGGCCGCAGCTCGCCCTCCATGTGCCCGGGCCCGTGCTGCGGGAGGGGACCAACGAGGTGTGGGTGCTCGAAGTCGAGGGGGAGGCGGGGGAGAGGCTGGTGCGGCTGACCTGACCTGCGCGGGGCGCCCCGGCCCCACCCTCTCCCCGAAACCGGGGGCCGCGCCCCCTGGACCTCCCTGGTCGGCGCGAAGCGGCGATTCGGCGCCAGGCTGTCCCACGCGACGGGGGCACCCACTCCGGTGCCCGGGGCGCAGCCCCGATTTCGGGAAGGGGTGGGACGGGGGAGCGCCCCCGCAAGGCCCCGCCGCACCCCTAACACCCACCCCGCCCCACCACCAAACTCCCCACCCCCCAATACCCCTTTCGGGTTTCGATCGTTGCGCTTTCCGGGCATGCCGTCCACCGTCCGTACAGGCTGGTGACCCCACCCGCACACCCGGAGGACAGCCATGAGCAGCCCCCCGCCCCTCGCCGGCGGACCCCGAGGCCCCGACGCCCTGCGGCCGCTGCTCGCCACGGTCCTCGACGTGCTGGCGGCCGGCGCCCAGGCCCGCGGCGGCCCCCTGCCGCCCGGCGGTCCGGGCGCCGTGGCGGCCAGGGTCGGACAGGCGGCGGGCGACCTCCTGCCGGAACACGGCACCGGCGCCGAGGAAGCGCTGCGCGCACTCGTGGGCGCCGTGGGCGAGGGCGCGGCGGACCCCGCGAACCCCCTGTGCGCCGCACACCTGCACTGCCCACCCCTGGCCCTCGCCGTAGCGGCCGACCTCGCCGCGTCCGCCCTGAACCCGTCCATGGACTCCTGGGACCAGGCCCCCGCCGCGTCCGCCCTCGAAGCACTCCTCACCGAGACGATCGCCACCGAAGTCCACGGCGACGGGGGCGACGCCCTCGTCACCACCGGCGGCACCGAGTCCAACCAACTCGCCCTCCTCCTGGCCCGCGAACAGGCCGCCGCCCACGGCCACCCCCTGCACCTCCTCGTCGGCGCCAACGCCCACCACTCCCTGCGCCGCGCCGCCTGGCTCCTCGGCCTGCCCGAGCCCGTCACCGTGCCCGCCCCCGCCGGCGTACTCGACCCGGCCGCCCTCGACGAGGCACTCAGTGAACTCCCCGGCGGGCGCGGCCACTTCCTCGTCACCGCCACCGCGGGCACCACCGACGCCGGCCTCATCGACCCCCTCACCGACATCGCCGACCTGTGCGCGAGCCACGGCGCCCGCCTGCACGTCGACGCCGCCTACGGCGCCGGCCTGCTCTTCAGCGACACCCGCCGGAACAAGCTCCACGGCCTCGACCGCGCCGACAGCGTCGCCCTCGACCTGCACAAACTCGGCTGGCAACCAGCGGCAGCCGGACTCCTCACCGTCCGCGACCCCGCCGACACCGCCGTCCTCACCCACCGCGCCGACTACCTCAACGCCGACGACGACACCGAAGCCGGACTGCCCGACCTCCTCGGCCGCTCCCTGCGCACCACCCGCCGCCCCGACGCCCTGAAGATCGCCGTCACCCTCAAGGCCCTCGGCCGCGCCGGGCTCGGTGACCTGGTCGACCAAGTCTGCGACCATGCGAGGGAGTTCGCCGACCTCGTCGCCGACCACCCCGGCTTCGAGCTGTACGACAAACCGGCCATCAGCACCGTCCTGTTCCGGCCCACCGACGCCGACGACGACCACATCGCCCGCGTACGGAGGAAACTCCTCGGCGACGGCACCGCCGTCCTCGGCCGCGCCCAGCTCGACGGCCGCCGCTGGCTCAAAGTGACGCTGCTCAACCCCTACACCCGCACCGAAGACCTCGCGGCCCTGCTCGCGCTCGTGGAAGGAGCCACTCCCCGATGACGGCGACGCCCGAACTGCCCGACCGGCCGCCCCAGGCGCCCACCGCCCCCACCGCACCCCGCGACCTGGTCGGCATCGGCATCGGCCCGTTCAACCTGTCCCTCGCCGCCCTCGCCCAGCCCCTGGAAGGACTCGACGCCGCCTTCTACGAACAGCGGCCCTCCTTCCACTGGCACCCCGGCCTCCTCATCGACGGCGCCACCCTCCAAGTCCCCTTCCTCGCCGACCTGGTGACCCTCGCCGACCCCGCGAACCCCTGGTCGTTCCTCAGCTACCTGCGCGCCCGCGAACGCCTCTTCCCCTTCTACTTCGCCGAGCGCTTCCACATCCAGCGCGCCGAATACGACGCCTACTGCCGCTGGGTCAGCGAGAACCTGCCCGCACTCCACTTCGGCCACCAGATCGACGCCGTCCGCTGGAACCCCGAACGGAACTTCTTCGAAGTCGACTTCACCCAGCTCGACGCCGACGGCGAAGCCGAAGCACTCGGCCGCACCCACGCCCGCAACATCGCCATCGGCGTCGGCACCGCACCCTACGTACCCGAACCCCTGCGGCCCCTCGCCGACGCCCCCACCGTCCCCGTCATCCACGCCGCCGACTACCTCCTGCACCGCGACCGCTTCCTCGCCGCCGACCACATCACCGTCATCGGCTCAGGACAGTCCGGCGCCGAAGTCTTCCTCGACCTGCTCCGGCACCGCCCACCCGGCGCCGAACGACTCCACTGGCTGGCCCGCACCCCCGCCTTCGCCCCCATGGAGTACTCCAAGCTCGGCCTGGAACACTTCACCCCCGACTACACCCGCTACTTCCACGCCCTGCCCGAACCCGTCCGCGACCGCCTCGTCCCCGGCCAGTGGCAGCTCCACAAAGGCATCGACACCGACACCATCGCCGCCATCCACGACGAGCTGTACCAACGCACCCTCCACGGCGGCTGGCCCGACGCCACCCTCACCCCCGGCGTCGCCGTCCGCACCGCGGGACGCGTCGGCGCCACCCGCGTCGAACTCCACCTCGAACACCTCGAACAGGGCAGCCGCTCCCGCATCACCACCGACGCCGTCATCCTCGCCACCGGCTACCAGGAACGCCCCCTCGACCAACTCCTCGCCGGGCTCGACCCCTACATGCGCCGCGACTCCTCCGAGCGCCCCCGCATCGACGAGCAGTACCGCCTCGTCCTCGACCCCTCCGTCACCGGCACCGGCAGCAACATCTACGTCCAGAACGCCGAACGCCACACCCACGGCGTCGGCGCCCCCGACCTCGGCCTCGCCGCCTGGCGCAGCGCCACCATCCTCAACACCCTCACCGGCAAGAACCCCTACCCCCTGCCGGACCGCACCGCCTTCACCAGCTTCGGCCTCGCCGACCCCCGCCCCCGCACCCCGGACCGGCCCACCACCACCCACCCCAACCTCGTACGCCTCAAGAACTGACCCCGCGCCGCTTCACCCTCGCCCCCGGCGCACCCAGCTCCCTGAGCGCACCCACCGGCGCCACCACCCGCCGCGACCGGGGGCACGACCACACGGCCACACCCCCGGCCACCGACGCGTCCAACGGATGCGACGCCGGATGATCCGGACACTCCGGCCACGTCGCGGGCAACAACTGCGCGGCCAGCGCCTCCACCGCCCAGTCCTTCACCTGCTCCGCCAGACTCGCCACCTGCTCCGCCGGACCCGCGTACTCCGGCACCGAGACCCCCACCCCCGAACCATCGGCCTCGTACAGCACGACCAACGGCTCGTCGTCGAAGTCCAACTCCTCACGGACGATCGGCTGCACCGCACACGTCGCCTTCAGATCGCGCTCCACGACGGCCAGCGCCACGGCCAGTTCCTCGTTCATACGGCCGAGGCTAGACCTCAGAACACCGGCGTGCCCTCACGGGTCAGCCGCCAGCCCACCGCCGCGAACTCCGCCGGATCCACCGTCCCCTTCGCCTTCACCCACGAAATGATCGTGTTGCGGATCTCGTCGGAATTCGCCCACACCTGCTTCGCCGCCGCCACATGCGGGAAATTGCCGCCACCACTCGCCCGGTAATTGTTCACCGCGAGCACGAACTCCGCCTTCGGATCGAGATCCTTCCCTTCGAACCGCAGATTCGTGATGCGGGACCCGGCCGGCCGCGCGATGTCGATGTCGTACGTCACTCCGTACAGCGCGTCGTAGTTGTAGTCCGGAATGCTGTCCGCGTTCGTCAGCTTCGCCGGATCCACCGGGGCACCCACCGCCGTCCGCACGTAATAGCGCGCCGAGAACTCCAGATAGTCCTTCAACTGCGCACCCGTGATCAGCCGCGCCTCCAGGGTGTTCTCGAACGGATACAGGCCCGCCGCGTCCCGGATCGTCACCTCACCCGCCGGGATCTTCGCCGTCCGCGAGAAGCACGACGCCTGCGAGAGGACCGGCAGCTTCGCGTACGCTCCGCCCGCGAGCGCCGCCCGCACCGTCTCCGCCTGCACATGACTGATCAGATCGATGATCGCGACATCCTTGTACGGGCCCTCGGCCGTGCTCATCGCCTCCTTCGAGATACCGATGACCTGGTTCACGTACGCCACGACCTTCTTGTGCTCGTCCCCGAGCAGCCGCGTGATCCGCCGGTCCTCCGCCGCGGTGTTGGAGTTCAGGACCTTCGCCCCCGCCTTCACCACCCGCCAGCGGCCCTTCGACCACTCCACGTCGAAGTCGAACAGCGTGAGGCGCTGCCCCCACTTCAACGGCTCCGACAGCACCACCTTCCTGCCCGTCTCCTTGTTCTCCACCAGATACTCGGGAATCTCCGTGTGCGCGTGCCCCACCAGAATCGCGTCGATCCCCGGCACCTGCTCCGCCACCAACGCCGCCGCGTTCTCGATGTACGGCAACTGATCCCCGTACGACGACGTACCACTCGACCCCGAATGCGCCGACACGATCACCACGTCCGCACCCATCGAACGCAGCCGCGGCACCCACTTCGCCGCCTGCTCCTCAAGCCCCGGGAACGTCATCTTCCCCTGGACGTTCGCCCTGTCCCAGATCGCTATCCCCGGATTCGTCAGACCGAGCACCGCGACCCGCACATCACGGCCGTGCGGAGTGCGAAGGCGGTGCATGCTGTACGGCGCGAACGCGGGCCGCTGCGTCTTCGCGTCCAGCGCGTTCGCGCCGAGCAACGGGAAGTCGCACTGCTCCTCGAACTTCCGCAGCACCGGAATGCCGTAGTTGAACTCGTGATTTCCCAGCGCCGCCGCGTCGTAGCCGATCGCGTTCATCGCCTGCGCCATCGGATGCACCGGACCCCGCGCGGCCGTGATCGGGTCGACCTTCGCGTAGTAGTACGACAGCTGGGTGCCCTGGATCGTGTCGCCCGCGTCGATGAGCAGCGTGTTCCGACGCCCCTTCTCCTTGCGGACCTCGTTCACCAGCGTGGAGATCTTCGCCAGGCCCACGTCGTTGTGGTCCTTGTCGTCGAACTCCTTGTCCGTGAAGTAGTCCCAGTTGAAGACATTGCCGTGCAGATCGGTCGTGCCCATCACCGTGAACGAGTAACGCCGAGGCCGCTTGCCCGGACGGGCCGCGCCCGGCGCCACGGCCGCGGCCGCCGGCGCCACCGCCGCACCCGCGAGCGCCACCCCCGCACCCGTCGCGGCGGACCGACCCAGGAACTTCCTGCGGTTCAGTGGCATCTCGGCTTCCTCCAACACGTCGTACGACATCGGCGAACAGGGTTAACGCGCGTAGATTCTGACCCGCCCGAACGCCTGGCGACAGACCCGCCAGGTTTCGATCCGATGACTGTCCGCCACCCCCCACCGATGCGAGAGTGGGCCCATGACCACCGACGAGCCGCAGCAGAGCGTCCCCTACGGCACCCCCGAAGCCCCCCGCCTCGCCGTCCGCGGCGAAGCCCACCTCGAAGTCGACCCCGAGATCGCCCGCATCGGCATCACCGTCAGCGCCCGCGGCACCGACCGCCGCGACGCCCTCGCCGACCTCACCCGCCGCAACGCCACCGTCATCGACCTCGTCAAGACCTACGGCGAAGCCGTCGAACGCGTCGAGACCGGCTCCTTCTCCATCACCCCCGAACTCACCAAACGCGGCAAGGGCGAACGCGTCCGCACCTACCACGGCCGCGTCCACATCACCGCCGAACTCAGCGACTTCACCGCCCTCGGCGAACTCACCACCCGCATCGCCGACTTGGACCTCACCCACGTCAACGGCCCCTGGTGGTCCCTGCGCCCCGACTCACCCGCCCACCGCCGCGCCCGCCAGGAAGCGGTCAAGGAAGCCGTCCAGCGCGCCCGCGAATACGCCGACGCCCTCGGCACCGCCCTCGCCGCCCTCGTCGAGATCGCCGACATCGGCGCGGACAACGCTCCCTACCCGCCGTTCGGCGGCGGCCCCGCCGCCCCCGGCATGGCCCGCGCCGCCTACGGAGGCGCCCCCGAAGCCGCCGCCCCCCTCGACCTCGAACCCCAACGCCAGTCCGTCTACGCCCAGGTCAACGCGCGCTTCACCATGAACCCGCCGCGCCTGTGACCACCACGGCACTCCACCACGCTGAGCAACCGCAACCATCGCAACTGTGACTCCCCGACGTCCCGTTGACCTCTGAACGCGCTCATCAGAGCGAGCACGCGCACACTTCAACACTTGTCAAGACCCTTTCATGCAAAGGTCGTTGAGTAGTCACGCGCAGCCAAACCTCTACCCGCCAGTAAGGCCTAGGCTCGAAGCATGCGCCGAGCGAAAATCGTTTGCACCCTGGGACCCGCCACCGACACCTACGACCAGATCAAGGCCCTGGTCGAGGCCGGAATGGACGTGGCACGCTTCAACCTCAGCCACGGCTCCTACGCCGACCACGAGGAGCGCTACCAGCGCGTGCGCAAGGCCGCCGACGAGCTCGGCCGCAGCGTCGGCGTCCTCGCCGACCTTCAAGGCCCGAAGATCCGCCTCGGACGCTTCCACGAAGGACCCGTACTCCTCGAACGCGGCGACGGGTTCACCATCACCGTCGAACCCGACACCCAGGGTGACCGCCAGCTCTGCGGCACCACCTACGCCGGCCTCGCCGACGACGTCACCCCCGGCGAGCGCATCCTCGTCGACGACGGCAAGGTCACCCTCGAAGTCACCGCCGTCGAAGGCCCCCGCGTCACCACCACCGTCATCGAAGGCGGCATGGTCTCCGACCACAAGGGCCTCAACCTCCCCGGCGTCGCCGTCTCCGTCCCCGCGCTCTCCGACAAGGACGAGGCCGACCTCCGCTGGGCCCTGAACACCGGCTTCGACGTCATCGCCCTCTCCTTCGTCCGCAGCGGGCGCGACATCCAGGACGTGCACCGCATCATGGACGAGGAGAACCGCCGCCTCCCCGTCATCGCCAAGGTCGAAAAACCCCAGGCCGTCGACAACATCGACGACATCGTCGCCGCCTTCGACGGCATCATGGTCGCCCGCGGCGACCTCGGCGTCGAAATGCCCCTGGAACAGGTCCCGATCGTCCAGAAGCGCGCCATCAAACTCGCCAAGCGCAACGCCAAGCCGGTGATCGTCGCCACCCAGATGCTCGACTCGATGATCGACAACTCCCGGCCCACCCGCGCCGAGGCCTCCGACGTCGCGAACGCCGTCATCGACGGCACCGACGCCGTGATGCTCTCCGGCGAGACCAGCGTCGGCAAATACCCCATCGAGACCGTCCGCACCATGGCCCGCATCGTCGAAGCGGCGGAAGAGGACATCCTCGCCAAGGGCCTGCCCCCGCTCACCGAACGCAGCAAGCCCCGCACCCAGGGCGGCGCCGTCGCCCGCGCCGCCGCCGAGATGGGCGACTTCCTCGGCGCCAAGTTCCTCGTCGCCTTCACCCAGTCCGGCGACACCGTCCGCCGCCTCTCCCGCTACCGCTCACCCATCCCCCTCCTCGCCTTCACCCCCGTCGCCGCCACCCGCTCCCAGCTCAACCTCACTTGGGGCGTGGAGACCTTCCTCGGCCCGCACGTCGAGTCCACCGACGCGATGGTCCAGCAGGTCGACGAGCAGCTCCTCAAGATCGGCCGCTGTCAGAAGGGCGACATCGTCGTCATCACGGCCGGCTCACCCCCCGGCGTGGCGGGCTCCACCAACCTGGTCCGCGTCCACCGCATCGGTGAGGACGACAGTACGCGGTAGCGGGAGGGACGGGGTCAGTACTTCGGGCCCACGTGGGTGTCCATGAGGGCTACGGAGGCTTTGCGGGCGACGGAGATGTTGTACGGGTTGCCGTGGCGGGTGCAGTGCGTCCAGATGACACCGAGTGTGTCGAGAGTGTCGGTGTAGAGCTGACGGATGTCGTCGGACTTGTTGGTGAAGAAGTACCGGGGGTACTCGTAGCGCTTGCGCTCACCGGCGACGAGCCGGGTGGTCCAGTTCGTGAGGCGGCAACCGTCGGAGTGGATGAGCCCCCGGACGAACTCCCACGGGTGGGCGTCGACGGTCTCCTGTTGCCAGGGTTCGAGGGCGATGGTGCGGTCGTGCTTTTTGCCGGGGCCGTGCTGCGGGAACAGGCACGGCCAGTGCTTGCTGGAGCTGGTGACGTACTGGCAGCCCTGCCGCTGGACGCGGCACACCTTGTTGGCGGGACACACGCGCCTCATTGCTTCCATGCAAGCGTCGATCAGGCCCGGCCAGTCGTCTGCACACGCGATGCGTAGGTAGTAGACGCCCCGGCGATGATGGTTGACGCAGCCGTCGCCGAGATAGAGACCCAGTAAGTAGGCGTACGCGGCCTCGTCAAGATCGCGGCCGTCGCAGCGCGGGCAAAGCGGGATCGGTTTGCCCGGACACTCGCCTCGTTTCGCGCGGTCCAGGTGCCGCCAATAGCTGATGGTGCCAGCGGGCACGTTCAGCTTGCGTGCCACGTCCGCATTGCGGGCGCCGCCGCGCAGCAGGGTCAGCGCCTTCTGTCGCACGTCTGTGCCGTGGAAGTTCATGCGACCACTCTGTGCTACTGCTCGTGGCGCCATGTAGCAGAATGCGGAGGTTCACGGGAACGTGTACCTCCGCTATTACCTGCAAGTGCCCGGTGTGGGATTCGAACCCACATGCCCAAAGGGCACGGCATTTTGAGTGCCGCGAGTCTGACCAGTTCCTCCAACCGGGCAGGGTGGGGGCGCTGTGCGCTGCCGGAAGCATACCGGGTCTCCGTGCGGCGTCGCAGCTAGGTACCCTGACGAGGCAGTGCACCTGCCATGAACGAGGAGCCCCCGTGACCACCCCCGAGTCGCCCGAGCCCGCTGACGTGTCCGACGAGCAGTCGCACGTGCCGCCGCTGACGACCCGTGTCGTCATCGCCGAGGACGAGGCCCTCATCCGGCTCGACCTCAAGGAGATGCTGGAGGAGGAGGGCTACACCGTTGTCGGTGAGGCCGGTGACGGTGAGAAGGCGATCGAGCTCGCCCGTGAGCACAAGCCGGACCTCGTCATCCTGGACGTGAAGATGCCCGTCCTCGACGGCATCTCCGCGGCGGAGAAGATCGCCGAGGAGTCCATCGCCCCGGTGCTCATGCTCACCGCGTTCTCCCAGCGCGACCTGGTCGAGCGGGCCCGCGACGCCGGTGCCATGGCGTACCTGGTGAAGCCGTTCAGCAAGAGCGACGTGGTGCCTGCCATCGAGATGGCGGTGTCCCGCTTCACGGAGCTGAAGGCCCTGGAGCAGGAGGTCGCGGACCTCACCCAGCGCCTGGAGACCCGCAAGCTGGTGGACCGCGCGAAGTCGATTCTCCAGACGGAGTACGGCCTGACGGAGCCCGCCGCCTTCCGCTGGATCCAGAAGACGTCGATGGACCGCCGCCTGTCGATGCAGCAGGTCGCGGAGGCGGTCATCGAGGACGCGGAGGAGAAGAAGGCAGCGAAGGGCTAGGCCCCGTAAGGGGCGCGGGGAACTGCGCGACCGGCCCCCACAGGCCGGTACCCGAAGAACCGACGAAGAGGGCGGTCACCCCGACACCGGGGTGACCGCCCTCTTCGCTGCTCAGGGACCAGGGGCCAGGTCAGTCCTCGCCCAGATAGGCCTTGCGGACCGACTCGTCGTGCAGCAGGTCCTGCCCCGTACCGGACAGCACGATGTTGCCGACCTCCATGACGTGACCTTGGTCCGCGAGGGACAGCGCGGCCTGGGCGTTCTGCTCGACGAGCAGGATGGTGGTGCCCTGGGCCTTGAGTTCGCTGATGGTCTGCATGATCTTCTGCATCATGATCGGCGAGAGCCCCATGGAGGGTTCGTCGAGCATGAGGAGCTTGGGCCGGGACATCAGGGCGCGCCCCATGGCGAGCATTTGTTGTTCGCCGCCGGAGAGGGTGCCCGCGGCTTGCTTGCGGCGTTCTCCGAGGATGGGGAAGAGGTCGTAGGCGCGTTGGATGTCTTTCTCGATGCCTGCCTTGTCGTCGCGGAGGTAGGCGCCGAGCTGGAGGTTCTCGGTGATGGTGAGCCGGGGGAAGATGTGTCGGCCTTCGGGTGAGTGGGCGAGGCCGAGTGCGACGATCTTGTGGGCGGGGATGCCGTTGAGCGGCTGCCCGTCGAACATGATCTTTCCGGCGAGTGGTTTGAGGAGGCCGGAGAGGGTGCGCAGGGTGGTGGTCTTGCCGGCGCCGTTGGTGCCGATGAGGGTGACGACCTGCCCGGCTTCGACGCTGAAGGAGATGCCCTTGACGGCTTCGATCTTGCCGTAGGCGACCCTGAGGTCCTCGACCTCGAGCAGTGTGGTCACAGGCTCTTTCCTTCCGAACCGGTGGTGCGGGTACCGGAGTTGTCGGTACCGGTGGTGCCCGGCGCGTCGTCCGGTTCGTCGCTCGGCGCGTCGCTCGGCGCGGTCGCCGCTTCGGCTTCCGCCTCGGCCGCTTCGACCTCGGCGACTTCCGCGGCGCCGGGGGCGCCTTCGAAGGGGGTGCCGAGGTAGGCGGCGACGACGCGTTCGTCGGCCTGGACGGTTTCGGAGGTGCCTTCGACGAGTTTCTCGCCCTGGACGAGGACGGCGACGCGGTCGCAGAGGTTGAAGATGAACCGCATGTCGTGCTCGATGACGAGGACGGCGATGCCTTGGTCGCGGATGGCGAAGACGAGTTCTTCGGCGGCGCGGGTTTCTTGCGGGTTCATGCCCGCGGTGGGCTCGTCGAGGAGCAGGAGGCCGGGTTCGCTGGCGAGTGCGCGGGCGATTTCGAGCTTGCGTTGTTCGCCGTAGGGGAGGTTGCGGGAGAGGTGGTCGGCCTTGTGGGCGAGGCCGATGAATTCAAGGAGCTCCATGGCCCGTGCGTGGGAGGCGGCCTCGGCTTTCTTGAATCCGGGGCCGCGGAGCAGCGCCGACCAGAGGCCTTCCTTGGTCCTGGTGTGGCGTCCGACGAGGACGTTTTCCAGGACGGTCATGTTGGCGAAGAGCCGGATGTTCTGGAAGGTGCGGGCGATGCCGGCGTCGGTGACGAGGTGGGGTTTGGCGGGCAGGACGGTGCCCTTGTAGGAGACCTTGCCCTCGGTGGGGACGTAGAGGCCGGTGAGGCAGTTGAAGAAGGTGGTCTTGCCGGCGCCGTTGGGTCCGATGAGGCCGACGATTTCGCCGCTGTTGACGGTGAGGTCGACGGAGCGGACGGCGGTGAGGCCGCCGAAGCGCATGGTGACGCCGCTGGCTTCGAGGACGGTGGTGGTGGTTGTGGTGGTCATGGTGGTCACGCCCCCGCCTTGCTGGCGCCGACGGTTCCTTCGGGGAGTTTCTGTGCGTCGGGTACGTCGAGCTGGTCGGTCTCGTGGTATTCGAGCTGGGCGCGCTTGTTGGCGACGAGGCCTTCGGGCCTGAAGCGCATGAGCAGGATGAGTGCGAGGCCGAACAGCAGGAGTTGGTAGTCCTCGAGGAACTGGAGTTTGGCCGGGATGAGGTAGAGCAGGGCCGCGCCGATGAGGGGTCCGCTGATGGTGCCCATGCCGCCGAGGATGACGGCGGCGAGCAGGAAGGCGGAGTTCGGGGGCACGGTGTTGGCGAAGAGGTACTGCTCGGGGGTGATGCTGTAGGAGACGTGTGCCTGGACGGTGCCGGCGAATCCGGCGAGGGTGGCGCCGAGGGCGAAGGCGATGAGCTTGACGCGGAAGCCGTTGATGCCCATGGCGGTGGCGGCGGTCTCGTCCTCGCGGATGGCGACCCAGGCGCGGCCGATGCGGGATTCCCCGGAGCGGCGGAAGACGAGGACGACGACGGCGGTGAAGAACAGCATCAGCAGGTAGTAGTTGGCGGGCCTGCTGAGGGTGAAGCCGAGGACTTCGTGTTCGACGCCGAGGTTCCAGCCGAGGATCTCCAGGTCGGGGATGTTGGGGATGCCCTGGGCGCCGTTGGTGAGGTCGGGGCCCGCGCTGCCGTTGAGGTTGTTCATGGTGATGCGGAAGATCTCGCCGAAGCCGAGGGTGACGATGGCGAGGTAGTCGCCGCGCAGCCGCAGGGTGGGGGCGCCGATGACGATGCCGAAGACGAGGGATGCGGCGGCGCCGGTGAGTACGGCGGCCCAGAAGGGGAATTTGACGTCGAAGGTGGAGGCGGGCGATCCGGAGACGAGGGCGGCGGTGTAGGCGCCGACGCCGAGGAAGGCGACGTATCCGAGGTCGAGGAGTCCGGCGAGGCCGACGACGACGTTCAGGCCGAGGGCGACGGTCGCGAAGATGAGGATGTTGACGCCGATGAGGGCGTAGCTCGCGTCGCTCTGGGTGAAGGGGAACATGGCCGCGGCGATGATCGCCGCGGTCAGGGTGACGTTGCGGTGCTTGGCGGTGAGCGCGTTGAGCCGGGGGATGAGGCCTGCCCGGTTGAGCGCGGTGGCGCCGAGGACGGTGGTGATGAGGAAGCCGATGAAGAGTTCGGAGTAGGCCTCGATGCCGTACGCGAAGACGTAGAGGCCGATGCCGAAGGAGGCGGCGATGATGAGGATCTCGACCCAGTCGGGCAGGGTCTTGGCGCGCTTGGGCGCGGGTGCTTTGAGGCTGGCGCGGAAGCGTTCCCAGTGGTTCTGGTGGGGTTCGTCGGCGGGCAGGTCGGAGGGGAGTCCGAGTGCGCCGATGGTGGCGACGAGTGCGCCGATGCCGGAGATCCAGGCGCCGGGTTCGAGGTTGACGATGCCGCCGAGGTGCTCGGCGATGGCGCCCATGGTGTAGCCGGTGGAGCCGAGGACGCCGAGGCTGAGCAGGACGACGGGGCTGTTGGTGCCGCCGGGGGTGAGCCAGCCGAGGCCTCGGATGCCCTGCCCGGAGAGGGCGAAGAGGAGGGTGAGGGCGGCGCCGACGAGGGTGATGATCTGGAGGCCGCCGGGGTAGCCGGTGACGGTGAGGTCGCCGGGGAAGGCGGTGGTCCAGGTCCAGGCGAGGAAGGTGCCGATGAGGGCCGCGGCGGATCCCGCGTAGACGGCGATGCGGGCGATGTGGGGCGGGAGGGGGAGGGTGGAGGTGGGGAGGGCGGCGGGGGTCTTGGCCGTGCCGCTGGTGCTCCCCGTGCTTCCCGGGTTCCCGGAGTTCTTGGTGGTGTCGGTGGTCATGGGTATCACGCCCGATCCGCGACGCGTTCGCCGAGCAGGCCTTGTGGCCTCAGGAGCAGGACGAGGATGAGGAGGGCGAAGGCCCACACGTCCTTCCAGGCGCCGCCGCCGAACTGTTCCATGCCGGGTACGTCGGCCATGTAGCCGGTGGCGAGGGCTTCGGCGACGCCGAGGACGATGCCGCCGAGCATGGCGCCGTAGATGTTGCCGATGCCGCCGAGTACGGCTGCGGTGAAGGCCTTGAGGCCCATGATGAAGCCCATTTTGAAGCCGACCTGGCCGTTGTGGAGGCCGTAGCCGACGGCTGCGATGGCGGCGAACGCGGCACCGATGGCGAAGGCCATGACGATGATGCGGTCGGTGTTGATGCCCATGAGCTTGGCGGTGTCGGGGTCCTGCGCGGTGGCCTGCATGCCGCGGCCGGTGCGGGTCTTGTTGACGTAGTAGGCGAGGGCGAGCATGCACAGCGGGGCGGCGAGGATGAGGAAGAAGTCGCCGCGTTGGATGTCGGCGCCGAATATGTGCACGGGGTCGCCGCTGAACTGCGGGAACGTGCGGTCCTTCTTGGCTTCGGGGTACCACTTCCAGACGGCCTGCTGGAGCAGGATGGACAGGCCGATGGCGGTGATGAGGGGTGCCAGGCGTGGGGCGCCGCGCAGGGGGCGGTAGGCGAAGCGTTCCGCCGCGGTGCCGACGGCGACGGAGACGATGATGCCGCCGATGATCATGAGGGGGATGGCGGTGAGCAGGGAGAATCCGTCGGGGAGCCACAGGAAGACGGTGAGGGCGCCGAAGCCCCCGACCATGAAGATCTCGCCGTGGGCGAAGTTGATGAGCTGGACGATTCCGTAGACCATCGTGTAGCCGATCGCGATGAGACCGTACATCGCGCCGAGGATGAGTCCATTGGCCAGCTGTTGCGGCAGTTCGTTCACCGCAGGGCCTCCGTTGGTTCGGATATGGCACCGCGCGGGAGCGCTGGTAGCGCTTCCCGCGCGGTCTTGAGTCAATGGGTGTGCGTGGGATTTACCGGGGCTTGTATGCCTCGCTGAACTTCGACTCCCACTTGTTGTTCTTGATCTCGTACGCGGTCATCATCGTGTTCGTCGTGTCGCCGTACTCGTCGAAGGAGACGCTGCCGGTGACGCCGTCGAACTTGACCTTGCTCATGCTGGCGAGGACCTTCTCGCGAGCGTCGTCGGGGAGCTTTCCGTCGTTCTCGGAGACGGCGATCTTCACGGCTTCGATGATTGCCCAGGTGGCGTCGTAGGTGCCGCCGCCGTAGGCCTCCATGTTTTCCTTGTAGTTCTTGTTGTATTCCGTGATGAACTTCTTCGCGGAGGGGAGTTCCTCGACGGGTTTGCCGACGGAGGTGGCGAGGTCGCCTTCGGCCTTCTTGTTGAGCTTCGGGAACTCTTCGCTCTTCATGCCGTCGCCGCCCATGAGGGGGATGTCGGCGCCGGATTCCTTGAGCTGCTGGCTGAGCGGTGCCGCGGCGGGGTACTCACCGCCGTAGTAGACGGCCTGGGCGCCCGTGCCCTTGACCTTGGAGGCGACGGACTTGAAGTCGCGGTCCTCGGGGTTGACGTGGTCGGTGCCGACGATCTTGCCGCCGAGGTCGGTGAACGTGTCTTTGAAGGACGCGGCGAGGCCGGCGCCGTAGGTCTTCTGGTCGTCGATCAGATAGACCTTCTTGATCTTCGCCTTCTGGAACAGGTACTGGGCGGCGAACTGGCCCTGGACCTGGTCGGTGGTGGCGGTGCGGAAGAAGGTCTCGAACTGGCGCTTCCTGTCGCCCTTCTTCCAGCCGTCGCCCTGGGTCAGTTCGGTGCCGGTGTTGGCGGGCGAGACCTGGGTGAGGTCGGCGTCGTTGAGGGGTTTCTGCATCGACTGGGAGACGCTGGAGTTCAGCGGGCCGATGACGCCGATGACGTCCTTGTTGCTGATGAACTTCTGGGCGTTCGTGCCGCCGACGGAGGGCTGGGCCTGGTCGTCGAGGGGCTGGAGCTTGAACTCGACGCCGTCGACCGTGTTCTCCTTGTTGGCGGTCTTGACGGCGAGTTCGGCGGAGTTGCGCATGCCGATGCCGAGGGCGGAGAGGTCACCGGTGAGCGGGGCGTCGAAGCCGATGGTGACGGTGGTCTTGTCGCCGCCGTTGTCGCTGGAGTCCTTGTCCTTGTCGCGCGACCCGCAGGCGGTGAGGGTGAGTGCCCCCGTGGTCAACACCGTGGTGAGGATGAGCGCGGAACGGTTTCGCACGATGGGTCCTTTCCCTGGCGCGGTCCCCTCTGCGGAGGAGCCGTGAAGATCGCCGGGCCGTACTGGTGGTGGTACCGGGCCGTGCAATTCAGTTCGCGCCCGGCGGCGCGGTGACTGGCCGTGACTCTAAGGGGGCAATTGATCCAGGTGGAGTGGTCGGGCCAAGGCTGTGACGCTCTTGTTATGACACGGAGTATTCCGCGCTGGAACGCAGGGGTCGGTTGTGGCGGAATATGTACGCTTCGGCAGATGTCGCCCCCGGAAACCGGCAGGACCGTTAAGCGGTTTCGCTCATGACAGCCGTGTTCGGGGCGTATGTGGAGTCGAGCGCCCGGAAATGATCTTTTGCGTTGCGTGGCGTGCTTCCGGCGGGTCGCGAGGAGATTGCGCGCGCATTACGCAGCGTTACTCCGACAAAAAGGGAGCCCGACATTCCGTGCCACTTTTCCGCTTTCGCGAATGTGCGCGGTCAGGAGTGTTTTTGCGTAGCACTCCTGTTTTTGAGGTGAAGACCACGGTGTGCGCACGGCCGCGCCTGGGTGCGCACGGCCGACTCTGGTGCGGCGCGCTCTGGATACGGTTGGTGACGACTCGTGTCCGCTATCCGGGCGGCGGCGGGGCGGGGGGTCGGTTCCCTCGGGCCGTACGGGGGCGGGGAGTTGGGCGGGGCAGGGGCCGGCGGAACGGGCGGAGCGGGCGCGTCCGCCCGGGCGCTACCAGGGATTGCCGCCGGGGCCGCCGTCGCGATAGCGAACGGCGCACTTCTCCCGTGCCTGGCGCTGCATCAGTTTCCGGCCCGCGGCGGCCCCGTGGCGCTCGCGTTCGGCCCGCGCGGCCTTCAGGACGTCCAGGAGGATCGTGTACTGGCCGTTCGACAGGCCCATGTTCTGGTAGTCGCCGTAGGGCTCCTTGCCCAAGTCGTAGACGTCGCGCCCCCACTTGACGATGAGGATCGCGCACAGGTCCGCGGGGGAGGTGGTGCGCGCGGCGGGGGACTGCGGTGTACGGGAGGCGTGGCCGTGGGCGGCGCCCGGGTCGGAGCAGCCGGCGGCGACGGGCAGGGCGCAGAGGGCGGCGGCGAGGGCGAGCGCGCGGCGGAGCCTGCTGGGCCTCATGCGGCGACGCTAGGGCGGGGGCGCCCGCTCCGGCAACGCCCGGGCGCCCCCTTGTGACGCGAGGTTCCAGACCCGAGGCCCTGGCTGTGATCGAGTTTCCAGACCCGAGGCCCCGGCCTCAAGCCTCGGACATCGGACCCCGGAACCCGGACCTCGGACCACGAACTTCAGACCTCGGACCTCGGACCTCAGGCCGGGGAGTCGCCCTCCGCCCCTGCGATGCCGGGCATCGCGTCGACCGGCCGCAGCAGGCACGTCAGGCGCGCGGTGCACACCCGCTTGCCGTCCTCGTCGCTGATGACGATCTCGTACGTCGCCGTGGACCGCCCCCGGTGCACCGGCGTGGCCACGCCCGTGACCAGGCCCGAGCGGGCGCCCCGGTGGTGCGTGCAGTTGAGGTCGACGCCCACGGCGATCTTCGTGCTGCCGCCGTGCAGCATCGAGCCGACCGAACCGAGCGTCTCGGCGAGGACCGCGGACGCGCCGCCGTGCAGCAGGCCGTAGGGCTGGGTGTTGCCCTCGACGGGCATGGTGCCGACCACGCGGTCGGCGGCCGCCTCCAGGATCTGCACACCCATGCGCCGGCCGAGGTTCCCGGCGGAGAACAGGGCGGGCAGGTCCACGCCGAGCGCGGCGTACTCGTCGATGACCTCTTGCGGGAACTTCGTCGTGTGCTGCTCACCCATCGGGCCGTGCTCCGTTCGTCGACGACACCTGACAACAACCGCGGCGGCCGCCGAGGCGGCGCGCCGGTCGCTGAGCGAACGCTCAGTCGGTCGCCGATTGTTCCAGGCGTACGACCACGGACTTGCTGGCGGGGGTGTTGCTGGTGTCGGCCGTGGCGTCCAGCGGCACCAGCACGTTGGTCTCCGGGTAGTACGCGGCCGCGCAGCCGCGCGCCGTCGGGTAGAGCACGACACGGAAGCCCGGCGCGCGCCGCTCGACGCCGTCCTGCCACTCGCTGACCAGGTCGGTGTACGAGCCGTCGGCGAGGCCGAGCGCGCGGGCGTCGTCGGGGTTGACCAGGACGACGCGGCGGCCGTTCCTGATGCCTCGGTAGCGGTCGTCGAGGCCGTAGATCGTGGTGTTGTACTGATCGTGGGAGCGCAGGGTCTGGAGCAGCAGGCGCCCCTCGGGCAGGGCCGGGTACTCGACGGGCGCGGCCGTGAAGTTGGCCTTGCCGGTGGCCGTGGGGAAGCGGCGCTCGTCTCGCGGGGCGTGCGGAAGGGCGAAGCCGCCCGGATGCGCCACGCGGGCGTTGAAGTCCTCGAAGCCGGGGACCACGCGTGCGATGCGGTCGCGCACCGCGGCGTAGTCCTTCTCGAACTCCTCCCAGGGCGTGGCCGACTCCGGGCCGAGGACGCGCCGGGCGAGGCGGCACACGATGGCGGGCTCGGACAGCAGGTGCGGGCTCGCCGGGGCGAGGCGTCCGCGCGAGGCGTGCACCATGCCCATGGAGTCCTCGACCGTCACGAACTGCTCGCCGCTGCCCTGCAGGTCGCGCTCGGTGCGGCCGAGGGTCGGCAGGATCAGGGCTCGCGCACCGGTGACCGCGTGCGAGCGGTTGAGCTTCGTCGACACGTGCACCGTGAGCCGGGCGCGGCGCATCGCCGCCTCCGTGACCTCCGTGTCGGGCGACGCGGACACGAAGTTGCCGCCCATCGCGAAGAACACCTTCGCGTCGCCGTCGCGCAGCGCCCGGATGGCACGGACGACGTCCAGGCCGTGGTGGCGCGGCGGCGCGAAGCCGAACTCCTTCTCCAGGGCGTCGAGGAACGCGGGCGCGGGCCGCTCGAAGATGCCCATCGTGCGGTCGCCCTGCACGTTGGAGTGGCCGCGCACCGGGCACACGCCCGCGCCGGGCCGTCCGATGTTGCCCCGCAGGAGCAGGAAGTTGACGACCTCGCGGATCGTGGGCACCGCGTGCTTGTGCTGGGTGAGGCCCATCGCCCAGCACACCACCGTGCGCTTCGAGGCGAGCACCATGCGCAGGGCCTCCTCGATGCGGGCGCGGTCCAGGCCGGTCGCCGTCAGCGTCTCGTCCCAGTCGGCGGCGCGCGCGGCGGCGGCGAACTCCTCGTACCCGTGGGTGTGTTCGCGTACGAACTCCTCGTCCACCGCTCCCGCTGTCTCCAGGACGAGTTTGTTGAGGAGGCGGAAGAGGGCCTGGTCGCCGCCGAGGCGGATCTGCAGGAACAGGTCGGTGAGTGCGGTGCCCTTGAGCATGCCCTGGGGGGTCTGCGGGTTCTTGAAGCGCTCCAGGCCCGCCTCGGGCAGCGGGTTCACCGTGATGATCTTCGCGCCGTTGTGCTTCGCCTTCTCCAGGGCGGAGAGCATGCGCGGGTGGTTCGTGCCCGGGTTCTGCCCGGCGACGATGATCAGGTCCGCCTTGTAGAGGTCTTCGAGGAGGACGCTGCCCTTGCCGACGCCGAGGGTCTCCGTGAGGGCCGAGCCCGACGACTCGTGGCACATGTTCGAGCAGTCGGGGAGGTTGTTCGTGCCGAGCTCGCGGGCGAAGAGCTGGTACAGGAACGCCGCTTCGTTGCTGGTGCGTCCCGAGGTGTAGAAGAGTGCCTCGTCGGGGGAGCCGAGGGCGGCCAGCTCCTCGGCGACGATGTCGAAGGCCCGCTCCCACGGCACCGCCTCGTAGTGGTCGGAGCCCTCCGCCAGATACATGGGGTGGGTGAGGCGGCCCTGCTGGCCCAGCCAGTACCCGCTGCGCGTGGCGAGGTCGGAGACCGGGTGCGCGGCGAAGAAGTCCGGGGTGACCCGGCGCAGCGTCGCCTCCTCCGCGACCGCCTTCGCGCCGTTCTCGCAGAACTCCGCCTTGTGCCGGTGCTCCGGCTCGGGCCAGGCGCAGCCGGGGCAGTCGAAGCCGTCCTTCTGATTGACGCGCAGGAGGGTCAGCGCCGTGCGCCGCACGCCCATCTGCTGCTGCGCGACGCGCAGGGTGTGACCGATGGCGGGCAGCCCGGCCGCGGCGTGCGGGGCGTCCGTGACCTGCGGCGCGTCCTGGACCGGATCACCCTTGGGCGGCTTGCTTGCCATGGCCTGCTCCTCTTCGAGCGCATGCGTGACGTAGGTCTCCGATCCTCCCACGCAGGGCTGACACGGCCTCCGGCCGGGCCGCGGATGGCCGGAGTGTCAGTGGGGCGTGGCAGGATCGGGTGCGTGGCAGAAACAGCAGCGAAGAAGAAGTCCGCGGCCCTCGAGAAGACGGCGAAGACGGCGAAGAAGGCGACCCCGGCCGGCGGCGGGCGTCCGCGCCTGCTCCTCATGGACGGGCACTCCTTGGCGTACCGGGCGTTCTTCGCGCTGCCCGCCGAGAACTTCACGACGGCGACGGGCCAGCCGACGAACGCGATCTACGGCTTCGCTTCGATGCTGGCGAACACGCTGCGCGACGAGGCGCCCACGCACTTCGCGGTGGCCTTCGACGTCTCGCGCAAGACCTGGCGCTCCGAGGAGTTCACGGAGTACAAGGCGAACCGCTCCAAGACCCCCGACGAGTTCAAGGGCCAGGTCGAGCTGATCGGCGAGCTGCTCGACTCGATGAACGCCGTGCGGTTCGCCGTCGACGGGTTCGAGGCGGACGACGTCATCGCCACCCTCGCCACGCAGGCCGAGGCGGCCGGCTTCGAGGTCCTGATCGTCACCGGTGACCGTGACTCCTTCCAGCTGATCACCGACCACGTGACGGTGCTGTATCCCACCAAGGGCGTCTCGGAGCTGACCCGCTTCACGCCGGAGAAGGTCGAGGAGAAGTACGGCCTGACGCCCGCCCAGTACCCGGACTTCGCGGCACTGCGCGGCGACCCGTCGGACAATCTCCCGGGCATCCCCGGCGTCGGCGAGAAGACGGCCGCGAAGTGGATCAACCAGTTCGGTTCGTTCGCGGAGCTGGTCGAGCGCGCCGACGAGGTCAAGGGCAAGGCCGGGCAGAACTTCCGCGACCACCTGGACGCCGTGAAGCTCAACCGCCGTCTGACCGAGATGGTCCGCGACGTGGAGCTGCCCAAGGGCGTCGACGACCTGGCGCGCGCTCCGTACGACCGCAAGGCCCTCGCGATGGTCCTGGACACCCTGGAGATCCGCAACCCCTCCCTGCGGGAGCGCCTCCTCGCCGTCGACCCGGGCGCCGAGGAGGCCGAGGAGGCACCGGCCGCCGAGGGCATCGACCTGGACGGCTCGATGCTCGGCGCGGGCGAGCTCGGGCCCTGGCTCGCCGAGCACGGCAAGGCGGTCCTCGGCCTGGCCACGGTCGACAGCTGGCAGCTCGGCACCGGCTCGGTCACCGAGGTCGCGCTCGCCGCGGCCGGGGGAGCGGCCGCCTGGTTCGACCCGGCGCAGCTCGACGAGGCCGACGAGAACGCCTTCGCGACCTGGCTCGCCGCCGCGGACAAGCCCAAGGTCCTGAACAACGCCAAGGGCGTGATGCGGGTCTTCGCCGAGCACGGCTGGAGCGTCGCCGGCATCACCATGGACACCGCCCTCGCCGCGTATCTGGTCAAGCCCGGGCGTCGCTCCTTCGACCTGGACGCGCTGTCCCTGGAGTATCTGGGCCGCGAGCTGGTGCCCGCGGCGGCCGACGGGCAGCTCGCCTTCGGCACCGAGGACCTCGAGGACCCTGAGGGCGCCGAGGCCGAGGCGCTGATGGTGCGGGCCCGCACCATCCTCGACCTGGGCACGGCCTTCGGCGAGCGCCTCAAGGAGGTCAACGCCGCCGGTCTCCTCACGGACGTCGAGCTGCCCACGTCCACGCTCCTGGCCCGCCTGGAGCGGCACGGCATCGCGGCCGACCGGGCACATCTGGAGTCCATGGAGCAGCAGTTCGCGGGCGCCGTGCAGCAGGCCGTGAAGGAGGCGCACGCGGCCGCGGGCCACGAGTTCAACCTGGGCTCGCCCAAGCAGCTCCAGGAAGTCCTCTTCGGCGAGCTGGGCCTGCCCAAGACGAAGAAGACGAAGACGGGGTACACCACGGACGCCGACGCCCTCGCCTGGCTCGCCGCCCAGACGGACAACGAACTCCCCGTGATCATGCTCCGCCACCGCGAGCAGGCCAAGCTGCGCGTCACCGTCGAGGGCCTGGTCAAGTCCATCGCCGCGGACGGCCGCATCCACACGACGTACAACCAGACGGTGGCCGCCACCGGCCGCCTGTCGTCGACGGACCCGAACCTGCAGAACATCCCCGTGCGCACCGACGAGGGCCGGGCGATCCGCCGCGGCTTCGTCGTCGGCGAGGGCTTCGAGTCCCTGATGACCGCCGACTACAGCCAGATCGAACTGCGCGTCATGGCGCACCTGTCGGAGGACGAGGGCCTCATCGAGGCGTTCACCTCCGGCGAGGACCTGCACACCACCGTCGCCTCGCAGGTGTTCGGCGTGGAGCGCTCCGGCGTCGACGCGGAGATGCGTCGCAAGATCAAGGCCATGTCGTACGGCCTGGCGTACGGCCTCTCCGCCTTCGGCCTGTCCGGGCAGCTCGGCATCGAGGCGGGCGAGGCGCGCGCCCTGATGGACACCTACTTCGAGCGCTTCGGCGGGGTGCGCGACTATCTGCGCCGCGTCGTCGACGACGCCCGCGCGACGGGGTACACGGAGACGATGCTCGGGCGCCGCCGCTATCTCCCCGACCTCAACAGCGACAACCGGCAGCGGCGTGAGATGGCCGAGCGGATGGCGCTGAACGCGCCGATCCAGGGCACGGCCGCCGACATCGTCAAGATCGCCATGCTGAACGTGGACCGGGCGCTCAACGACGCGGCGCTGAGCTCGCGGATGCTGCTCCAGGTCCACGACGAAATCGTGCTCGAGATCGCTCCGGGGGAGCGGGCGGCCGTGGAGGAGCTGGTGCGGCGGGAGATGGCCGGAGCGGTTTCGCTGCGAGCGCCGTTGGATGTGTCGGTGGGTGTGGGGCCCGACTGGGAGTCGGCCGCGCACTAGCCTCCGGCCGGGTCTGTCTCGGGGGCCTCTGGGCGTGGGGCTTCTGGTTCCGTTGCACGGGGGCGCCCCCGGTCGCGCTGCGCGCTCGTCCTCAATCGCCGGACGGGCTTGATGCGGGTCGACCTTGGTCGTGCTGCGTGCTCGTCGTCGATCGCGGGGCGGGCTCGATTCGGGCTGCCCCGGTCGCGCTGCGCGCTCGTCCTCAATCGCCGGGCGGGTGCAACAGTCGGCCGGGCGGGCTGGAAATTCGTTGTGCAAGTCGCATCCGGGGGCAAAGGGTGCGGCCTGGAAAATCTCCCGGTGAACGAGAAGTGTCCTGAGCGGGACCGTGCGGGACCGGGACAGGGCTGTGACACGCCAAGCCGGGAAAATCGGTCACGAACGGGTGTCTGGGCTCTGGAAGTTGTCGTAGTGTCGCCTGAGTCGTTCCGTCAAGGGTGCGCGGATGCGCCGGGACGTCACGGGCCGGGTCGTCAAGGGGAGGGGTTCACGGACATGGCGGCGGTATTCGGCAGTCGGGTGCGCAGGACCGCGGTGACCACCGCGGTCGCCGCCGCCGCGGTGGCGGCGCTGGCAGCCTCGCAGGCTCCGGGCGTCACCAACGACCAGGCCCGGGACGACAGAGCGGGCGCCGCGGACAGCACGCCCTCGCCGGACGGCGACTCCGCCACCGGTGACTCGCCGTACTACACGGACCTGCCGCCGCTGAAGAGCCCCGTACCGCCGAGCTCCAAGCCCGGTGGCGGCGTGGCCATCGGCGACAAGGAAGCGGGCCTTCCGGCCACGGTCCTCGACGCGTACAAGAAGGCCGAAGCGGCCGTGCGCGAGTCCCGGCCCGGCTGCAACCTGCCCTGGCAACTGCTCGCCGCCATCGGCAAGGTCGAGTCCGGCCAGGCCCGCGGTGGCCGCGTCGACGCCGACGGCACGACCCTCACGCCCATCCTCGGCCCGGTCCTCGACGGCAACGGCTTCGCGAAGATCACCGACACCGACAAGGGCGCCTTCGACGGCGACACCACGCACGACCGTGCCGTCGGCCCGATGCAGTTCATCCCCTCGACGTGGGCGAACTGGCAGCAGGACGGCAACGGCGACGGCGAGAAGAACCCGAACAACATCTACGACGCCGCGCTCGGCGCCGCCCACTACCTGTGCGCGGGCGGCCGCGACCTCGCCGACAAGGACGACCTGCGCGCGGCGATCCTCAGCTACAACCGCTCCACGGAGTACCTGAACACGGTCCTGTCGTGGCTGGAGTACTACCGCAAGGGCACCCACGAGGTCCCCGACGGCAGCGGTGTCCTGCCCGACGACCGCAGCGACGAGAACCGCCCCTCGCCCGGCACGTCGAACCCGCCGCTGCGGCCCACGCCGCCGCCGAGCACCACCCCGCCGAAGCAGCTGCCCAAGCCCCAGGTGCCCGGCAAGACGCCCGGCGGGGACAAGCCCGGTACCCACCCCGGGACCCCGAAGCCGCCGGACAAGCCCGGCAAGCCCGGCAAGCCCGACAACCCCAAGCCCCCGAACCCGCCCAAGCCCTCGCCGTCCGAGCAGGTCAGCCGCCTGAAGAACGCGGGTGCCGCGGAGCTCACGGCGACCGCGGGCGATGCCTTCGCCGGGCGGGTCGCGGTCAAGGCGGAGAACCGCACCGGCCTCGGCGTGCCCAAGGTCAAGGTCCGGTTCACCATCTCCGGTGACACGGACACCCGGTTCGAGGGCGGCGCGCGCAGCGTCACCGTCACCACGACCGGCACCGGCACGGCCACGGCGCCCGTCATCGAGGCGGGCGAGCGGACCGGTGAGTTCACCGTCCGCGCCCGGGTCGTGGACCGCTCCCTGACCGCCGTCGAGGTGCCCGCGACCGTCACCGCCCGCAAGGCCGACAAGCTGGCGCGCACCAGCGACAAGGCGCTCGTCTGCGAGGCCGGCAAGGAGTTCGCCGACCAGGTGGAGGTCAAGGCGACGTACAAGGGCGAGAGCGCCGCGGGCGTCGCCGCCACCGCCACGATGGTCAAGTCGGCGCAGGACGGCACCGCCGCCGACAAGGGCCCCTACTTCAAGGGCGCGGACGACAAGCCCGTGCGCACCCTCAAGGGCCTCAAGACCGACGAGGACGGCAAGCTGCTGCTGCCGAAGATGTACGCCGACGACACCGCGGGGACGTACCTCCTGCGGATCGTCACCAACGGCGGCGCCACGCTCACCCTCGAACTGAAGGTGGCCTCGCCCACCGCGCCCGCCTCGCCCACCGCGCCCGCCGCGTCCGCCTCGCCCACGGCGTAGCCAGCCAGCCACCCGCCCGCGCCCCGGCGCGAGCAGCGCCGCCCGCACGCGGCACCCGACCGCCCCCGGCCCACGAGGCCGGGGGCGGTCGTCGTGTGCGCGACGTGTTCTCATCTGGCCTGTCCGTTGCTACGGTGCCCCCCGCCCTGACGCATAGTCAGTTACCGGTTCCAGCCGCCTCGGGAGGCCCGCATGCGTGCCCTCATCGCCGCCGCCACCGGCCTCGCCGTCGCCTTCGCCCTGGTCCTGACGATCACGGCCATCGGCGCCCCGGCCGGCGAGACCTCGCCCAAGCCGCTGCTCACCACCGTCCCCGAACATCCGTAGGGAGGGCCGAGATGCGCCGCAAGGCCAGCCTGGTCCTGCTCGCCGTCGCCGTGTTCTGCGCGGCCATGTCCCCGCTCGTGCGCTGGTACGCCTTCCCGCGCCTCGCCAAGGTCCCGCCGAGCCAGTACCAGGAGGCGGTCCTGGAGGCGAAGAACCCGACGCTCATCGACTACGGCACGATGAAGGCCAAGAAGGTCCCCAAGGTCACCATCGTGCAGACGCTCAAGGGCAACGTGGAGGCGTCGGAGAAGATCGAGAAGAGCGCCGACCGCGACGTCGTGGTCTGGGACGCCCTCTCCTACGTACAGGACTCCGAGGGCAAGATGGTCTCCAAGATCCCCGAGCGGTACATCTTCGACGCGCACAGCCAGGAACCGGTGCACGCCACCGGCGAGATGGTCGACGGCGACCCCGTCAAGCGCCAGGGCATCGAGTTCAAGTGGCCCTTCCTGACCGAGAAGCGGGACTACGAGTACTTCGACGCGCAGGCCCGCATCACCCGGCCCATCCACTACAAGGGCACCCAGGACTTCCGCGGCGTGAAGGTCTACTACTTCGAGCAGACCATCCCCTGGACCAAGGTCCCCTTCCCCAAGACGATGCCGGTCAAGGGCATCACACCGGAGTCACTCGCCAAGACCGGCACCACCCGCTGGTACACCACGGTCCGCAAGTTCTGGGTCGACCCGACCACCGGAGCACCCGTCTACGGCGAGGAGATCCAGCGCAACGAACTGCGCGGCGGCACCCTGCTCGGCGGCCGCGACAAGGTCACGGTCTTCGCCGGACACGTGAAGATGCGCGAGGACTACATCGCCCACACGGTCGACCTGGTCAAGTCCCAGCGCGTCCTGGTGCTCCTGATGACCGCCTACCTCCCCTGGGGCTTCCTGATCCTCGGCGCGCTGCTGCTCGCGCTGTCCCTCTGGCTGGAGGCCCGCAGCCGCAGGCCGGGCGACCCGGCGCCGTCGGCGGAAGCGGAGCCGCAGCCGCAGCCGGCCAGCGCCTGAGGCCGGGCCGGGGCGGCGGGCCGCCCCGGCTCACCCCCGCTGGGCGCGCTCCTGCCGGGCCTTGGTGTACCGCGTCGGCGCCGCCCCGGCCGGGTCCTCGGGCCACGGGTGCTTGGGGTAGCGCCCGCGCAGCTCGGCGCGGACCGCGCGGTAGCCGTCGCGCCAGAAGGAGGCCAGGTCGGCGGTGACGGCCGCCGGGCGCCCCGCGGGCGAGAGGAGATGGACGAGCAGCGGTACGCCCGCGACCCGCGGGGTGTCCTCCAGCCCGAACATCTCCTGCAGCTTCACGGCGAGGACGGGCTGCTCGGGGTCGGTGTAGTCGACCCGCACCCGTGACCCGCTCGGCACCTCCACCCGCTCCGGCGCGAGCCCGTCGAGCCGGACCGCCTCGCCCGTGGCCCACGGCAGCAGCCGCGTGAGGGCCTGCCCGGCGTCGATCCGGCCCAGGTCCGCGCGGCGCCCGGCCCGCCCCAGCTCCGGTTCGAGCCAGTCGTCGGCGCGCTCCAGGAGCGCCCCGTCCGACACGTCCGGCCAGGGCTCCCCGACGTGCCGCCGCAGGAACCGCAGCCGATCCCGCAGAGCGACGGCGTCCCGGCTCCACCGCAGCAGCCCGAGCCCCTCCCGCCGCAGCCCCGCAAGCAACGCGTCCCGTACGAGACCGGGGTCCGGCTCCCTGATCGGCCGCACCACGAGCTCCACCGCGCCGAGCCGCTCCACCCGCCGCGCCACGAGATCCCCGTCGGCCCACGCGACCTCGTCCCGCTCGGCGTACGTCGACGCGGCGGCACTCCGCGCGACCCCCTCGTCCACGACGGCCCCCAGCCGCACCCGTGCATGCCCCGCCCCCGCGGCCCGATCAGCCACGGCCACGGCGACCCAACGGGCCCCCGCGAGCCCCGACCCGCCCCCGACCTCGGCCCGGGTCCCCCCGACCATCAGGTACGTCCCGTCGTCTGTGCGGCGGGCGACGCGCTCGGGGAAGGCGAGGGCGGCGACGAGGCCGACGACGAGGTCGTCGGGGGCCTGGTGCCGGGGAGCGTCGGCGCTCGGTACCCGCGGTTCCGGGTCTCGGGCAGGTGGGCGGGAGATGCCCCGCGCCGGAGGCGCGGGCGCCGACGCGGCGTCGAGGCCGACGGTGCCGCCGGTGCGGGGCGTGGCGCGGGTCGGCGGAGCCCCGGCGCGACCGGGGTCGCCCGGTTCCGCGTGCTGGGCGGGCGCCGACGCGGCGGTGGCGTCCACGGTGCCCCCGGCGAGGGGCCCGGCGCCGCCGGAGGACGCGGCGGCCGACGCGAGGCGCCTCACCTCGCCCCGCCAGCGCGCGGCATAGGCGTCGGCGCCCCGCCGGGCGGCCCGCAGCCCAGCCGCCAGGTCGTCCCCGTACTCCCGGGGAGGCTCCTCGCTGAGCAGGGCGACGGCTTCCGCGGCCCGGTGCGCGCCGACCCGGGGCGCGGCGTCCAGGAGCGCACGGGCGAGCCGCGGATGCACCCCGGCCCGCGACAGCTGTACGCCCCGCTCGGTGACCCGCCCCGTCACCCCGTCCACCGCGCCGATCGCCACGAGCACGTCCCGCGCGGCGGCCATCGCCCCGGCGGGCGGCGCGTCGAGCAGCGCGAGCCCCGCCGCACCGGGGTCGCCCCAGACCGCGGCCTGGAGCGCGAACGCCGTCAGGTCGGCCACCTTGATCTCCGGCGAGGGGAACCGCGGCAGCCGCCCGTCCTCCGCCTCGGCCCAGCACCGGTACACCGTCCCCGGCGCCTCCCGCCCGGCCCGCCCCGCCCGCTGCCGCCCGGCCGCCTGCGAGGCCCGCACGGTGATGAGGGAGCCGAGCCCGCGGGCGTGGTCGACCCGCGGCTCCCTGGCGAGCCCGGAGTCGACGACGACCCGCACCCCGGGCACCGTCAGGGACGACTCGGCGACGGACGTGGCGAGGACGACGCGGCGCCGCTCCCCGCCCGCGAGGACCGCGTCCTGCACGGCGGCCGGAGCACGCCCGTGCACCTGAAGCACCTCGACGCCGCCCAGATCCCCCAACTGCCCGGCCACCCGGCCGATCTCGCCGACCCCGGGCAGGAAGCACAGCACGTCCCCGTCCCGCTCCCGCAGCGCGCGCCGCACCACCGACGCCGTGTGCGTGAGCAGCGCCGGATCCACGCTTCCCCAAGCTCTCGACTGCGCTCGAGCAGGGGAGACCCCACCCCTGTGCGGCGGCCGCACGGGCCGCGCGGGCGGCGCCCACACCACCTCCACGGGGTGCGCGGTGCCCGCCGCCTGAACCACGGGAGCGCCGCCGAGGACCCGCGCCCACCCCTCGGCGTCCGTCGTCGCCGACGCGGCCACGAGCCGCAGCTCGGGCCGCAGGGTCTCGCGCACATCGACCAGGAAGGCGGCGACGGTGTCCGCGTCCAGATGCCGCTCGTGGCACTCGTCGATCACGACGGCGTCGACCCCGCCGCCACCCGCGAGCTCCTGGTCCCGCTGCAGGCGCTGGAGCAGCACGCCGGTGGTGACGACCTCCACGCGCGTGTGCGGCCCCACCACGCGCTCGCCGCGCACCGTGTAGCCGACGCTCCGGCCGACCTTCTCGCCGAGCAGCCACGCCATCCGCCGCGCGGCGGCCCTGGCGGCGATGCGCCGCGGCTCGGCGACCACGACACGGCGCAGCGCACCGCCCCCTCCGGCACCGAGGCCGGGCACGAGACCCGCGAGCGCCAGCGGCACGAGCGTCGTCTTGCCCGTGCCGGGCGGCGCGCACAGCACGGCGCACCCCGGCCCCTCCAGGGCATCGCGCAGGGCGGGCAGCGCCTCGCGCACGGGCAGTCTCAGGGCGTCGTCACGGATCACGCCCCCAGTCTCGTACGCCACCACGCGCCGCCGGAACCGAGGCCCGAGCCGGGACCGGGGCCCGAGCCGGGACCGGGCCGAGGCCGGGGGACGGCCTCAGCCCTGCCTCCGTACCAAGGGCAACCTCAGTCCCGCTCGCACACGAAGATCGCCGTCCCGGGGATGAGGTTCCCGCGCAGCGGGGACCAGCCGCCCCACTCCTGGGTGTTCCACGTCGGCCACTCCGGCTCCACCAGGTCCACCAGACGGAACCCGCCCGCGACCACGTCCCGCACGCGGTCCCCGACCGTGCGGTGGTGCTCCACGTACACCGCGCGCCCCTGCTCGTCCTGCTCCACGTACGGAGTGCGGTCGAAGTAGGAGGCCGCCACCGAGAGACCCTCGGGCCCCGGCTCGTCCGGGAAGGCCCAGCGGATCGGGTGCGTGACGGAGAAGACGAACCGGCCGCCGGGACGAAGCACCCGGTGCACGTCCCGCAGGACCCGCACCGGGTCGGCGACGAACGGCAGTGCCCCGTACGCGGAGCAGGCGAGGTCGAAGGAGGCGTCCGCGAACGGCAGCGCGCCCGCGTCGGCCTCCACCAGCGGCACCCGGGCCCCGAAGCCCTCCTGGATGCGCAGCGCGTGCTGGAGCTGGCGGTGGGAGAGGTCGAGGGCGACCGGCCGGGCGCCCTGCGCGGCGAGCCAGCGCGAACACTGGGCCGCGCCCGCCCCGATCTCCAGGACGTCCTTGCCCTTCAGCTCCTCGGGCGGGCCGAGCAGCTCCGCCTCCACCTCGTCGAGCCCCTCGGGGCCCCACACGAATCGGTCGTCCCCGAGGAACGTGCCGTGCTCGATCTGGTAGTCGTCCGCGTTCCGGTCCCACCAGCCGCGATTCGCGCGGCTGCTCTCGGTGACGTCGGCGTCACGCCGGGTGGCTTCCGGTTCGGGTGCGTCGGGCTCTTGGATGATCCGCTCCATCGTCGTTACTGTGCCGTCTGGCGTCGTCGTTGCGGTGGCGTCCGGCGTCGGCGTGTGCGTCGCGCAGGGCGCGATGCGGCCGGTGTGGCCTCATGCGACACGTTTTGTGCCGGGTATGCGGCGATCCGCCCCGGGTGTGCGCCTTCGCGCATTGACCCTGTACGGCAGCCCCCGTATGCTACAAGTTGCGCTGCGAGCTTGCGTTCCTCAGACATAGCAGGTTGCGCTCGCGTCTGTTGTATGTCCCCTCGGTTGTCGAGGCGCTTTCCGTTTCCTTCGGGAATCCAGGAAGCGGCGTCTCCTAGGCTGTCCGGCTTCTGCAGAGCGAAACGGGCTCCGGCGTAAGCAGTACCTACGACTTCAATGTCCGTACCGGAGCCCTTTCCCACATGACGAGCAGCACCGAGACCACCGCCACCACCCCGCAGGTTGCGGTCAACGACATCGGTAACGAGGAAGCCTTCCTCGCCGCGATCGACGAGACGATCAAGTACTTCAACGACGGCGACATCGTCGACGGCGTCATCGTGAAGGTCGACCGGGACGAGGTCCTGCTCGACATCGGTTACAAGACCGAAGGCGTCATCCCGAGCCGCGAGCTCTCCATCAAGCACGACGTCGACCCGAACGAGGTCGTCGCCGTCGGTGACGAGATCGAGGCCCTTGTTCTCCAGAAGGAGGACAAGGAAGGCCGCCTGATCCTCTCGAAGAAGCGCGCCCAGTACGAGCGTGCCTGGGGCACCATCGAGAAGATCAAGGAAGAGGACGGGATCGTCACCGGTACCGTCATCGAGGTCGTCAAGGGTGGTCTCATCCTCGACATCGGCCTCCGCGGCTTCCTCCCGGCCTCCCTGGTCGAGATGCGCCGTGTCCGCGACCTTCAGCCCTACGTGGGCAAGGAGCTCGAGGCCAAGATCATCGAGCTGGACAAGAACCGCAACAACGTGGTCCTGTCCCGCCGTGCCTGGCTCGAGCAGACCCAGAGCGAGGTCCGCCAGACCTTCCTCACGACCCTGCAGAAGGGCCAGGTCCGCTCCGGCGTCGTCTCCTCGATCGTCAACTTCGGTGCGTTCGTGGACCTCGGCGGCGTCGACGGTCTCGTCCACGTCTCCGAGCTGTCCTGGAAGCACATCGACCACCCCTCCGAGGTTGTCGAGGTCGGCCAGGAAGTCACCGTCGAGGTCCTCGACGTGGACATGGACCGCGAGCGCGTCTCCCTGTCGCTCAAGGCGACCCAGGAAGACCCGTGGCAGCAGTTCGCCCGCACGCACCAGATCGGGCAGGTCGTTCCCGGTAAGGTCACCAAGCTCGTTCCGTTCGGTGCGTTCGTGCGCGTCGACGAGGGCATCGAGGGCCTGGTCCACATCTCCGAGCTGGCCGAGCGCCACGTGGAGATCCCGGAGCAGGTCGTCCAGGTCAACGACGAGATCTTCGTCAAGGTCATCGACATCGACCTCGAGCGTCGCCGGATCTCGCTGTCGCTGAAGCAGGCCAACGAGTCCTTCGGCGCCGACCCGTCGGCCGTCGAGTTCGACCCGACCCTGTACGGCATGGCCGCGTCCTACGACGACCAGGGCAACTACATCTACCCCGAGGGCTTCGACCCCGAGACCAACGACTGGCTCGAGGGCTTCGAGTCCCAGCGTGAGGCTTGGGAGGGCCAGTACGCCGAGGCGCAGCAGCGCTTCGAGCAGCACCAGGCCCAGGTCATCAAGTCCCGCGAGGCCGACGCCCAGGCGGCGGCCGAGGGTGGCAACGAGGCTCCGGCCGGTGCGGCTCCCGCCGCCTCCGGCGGTGGCTCCTACTCCTCCGAGGGCCCGGACAACTCCGGTGCGCTTGCTTCGGACGAGGCGCTTGCCGCTCTGCGCGAGAAGCTGGCCGGCGGTCAGAGCTGACCGCGCGCCGCTCTCCTAGGCGGTAGCTGAGCACGGTGGGCCCGCACCTTTTGGTGCGGGCCCACCGTGTTTTTCGCGCTCCGCGCGGGATCTGTTGTCTCTGCGGGTGTGTGGGGGCTGGGCGCGCAGTTCCCCGCGCCCCTTACGGGGCTCGGTGCCCCGGCGCCCCCTTGCGGGGCTCGGTGCCCCGGCGCCTCTTACGAGGCTTGGGGGCCGTGCGGCTCGTGGGCCCTCTTACGGCGTGACCGGGACGTTGGTCAGGCCCTTGCCGCCCTTTACCGTGTTGCTCGCGTGGACCGTTGTCCTGCAGCTTGAGCTGTTGTTCGTCACGTTGATCGCCAGTTGCCTGTCGCCGGAGGCGCCCGTCAGGTCGGACTTGTTGGCGCGGAAGACCGTGCCGCAGCCCCAGCCGGACCGCTGGGTGTGGGTCTCGAAGCCGTTGTTCGTGGTGTTCTTGCCGGTGTTGCCCTCGATGACGTAGTTGTTGCCCTTCACATCGACCCACGAGTCGTCGTAGTTGTTGCCGGTCAGGCCCCTGCCGTCGAAGGTGTTGCCGGAGACCCTGCCGTTCTTCGTACCCTCCTTGAGGTCGATCGCCTCGCCGCCGACGTCCGGGCCGATGACGTTGTTCAGGATCTGTACGTTGTCGCTCTTGTCGGAGAGGCCGCCCGCGCTGCCGACGTACACGCCCTCGCCCATGCCGCGGTTGTCGTTGCCCGTGTCGTAGATCTTCGAGTTCTTGATCACGCCGTCGGGGCTCGACTTGCGGAAGTGGACGCCCTCCATGTCCAGGCCGTGGACCGTCACGCCGTCCACCACGACCCCCCTCGCGGAGTCGATCATGATGCCCTTCTGGCCGCCGGTCACGGTGATGCCCTTGACGGTCCAGTACGAGGCGCCGTTCAGATGCAGCCCGTAGCCGCCGCCCGCGGTGAGCACGGCCTTCGACGAGCCGGTGAGCGTGATGCGGGAGCCGGAGCTCGCGGCGATCGAGGTCTTGAAGTTCCCCGAGTACGTGCCGTCGGCGAGGCGGATCGTGTCGCCCGGGCCCGCCGAGCCGAGCGCCGACTTCAGCTGGGCGGCCGTGGAGACCTCGATGGTGGCGGCCGGGCGGGGCGCCGGGGGCGTCGGCGTCGCGTACGCGGCCGCGGTGAGGGCGCCCGTGGCGGTGGCGGCGGCGAGCGCGGCGATGAGGAAGCGGGTGCGCATCGTGGGGTTGCCTTCCCGTGGGGGGAGGTGCTCGGACGGAGTGCGAGGCGAGTTCCCGTACATGAATTGCGGACTTCGATGTGAACTCCTTGTTGCTTCGTGACGGTAAGGGTGGGGCATGTTCGCGTCAAGGTCTGTGTCTGGAGGGGTGGGAACGAGGTGGCGGGGGCCGGGCGCGTCCTGAACTTGCTGTGATGTCCGGGGAGTTCAGGGATGCGAACCGCGTCGCCGGTCCGGTAGGAAACGGATCAGTCGCGGCTGTGAATGCGCGGTGTGGGGAATGCCCGCTCCGCGAGGCGCGTTCTGCTCAATGAACACGAGGAGGAGCGGTCACAGTGCTAGATCCGCAGGGTTTGTACGCGTGGGAGCCGAAGGGCCTCGCTGTTGTCGACATGGCGCTCGCCCAGGAGTCGGCAGGCCTGGTCATGCTCTACCACTTCGACGGATACATCGACGCGGGCGAGACCGGCGACCAGGTCGTCGAGCGGCTCGTGGACAGCCTTCCCGGGCAGGTCGTCGCGCGCTTCGACCACGACCGGCTCGTGGACTACCGCGCCCGGCGCCCGCTGCTCACGTTCCGGCGCGACCGCTGGAGCGACTACGAGGTGCCGACGCTGGACGTCCGGCTCCTCCAGGACGCCACCGGAGCGCCCTTCCTGCTGCTCTCCGGCCCCGAGCCGGACATCGAGTGGGAGCGCTTCGCCGCGGCCGTGAGGGAGATCGTCGAACGGCTCGGCGTGCGGCTCTCGGTGAACTTCCACGGCATCCCCATGGGCGTACCGCACACGCGTCCCGTGGGCCTCACCCCGCACGGCAACCGCACCGATCTGGTGCCCGGCCACGCCAGCCCCTTCGACGAGGCGCAGGTGCCGGGCAGCGCGGAGGCGCTGGTCGAGTACCGCCTCGCGGAAGCGGGCCACGACGTGCTCGGCGTCGCCGCGCACGTCCCGCACTACATCGCCCGCTCGACCTACCCGGACGCCGCCCTGACCGTCCTGGAAGCCATCACCGCCGCCACCGGCCTCGTGCTTCCCGGTGTCGCGCACGCGCTGCGCACGGAGGCGCACCGCACCCAGACCGAGATCGACCGGCAGGTCCAGGAGGGCGACGAGGAACTGGTCGCGCTGGTCCAGGGGCTTGAGCACCAGTACGACGCGGCGGCGGGCGCGAACGCGCGCGGCAACATGCTCGCCGAGCCCGTGGACATCCCGTCCGCGGACGAGATCGGGCGCGAGTTCGAGCGCTTCCTCGCCGAGCGCGAGGGCGACGGCTGACGGACGGGGGCCGGGGTTCCGGCAGACACGGGGAAGGCGGGCGCATAAGCTGCCGGGCATGCTGAAAGTGGGGCTGACCGGCGGGATCGGTGCCGGCAAGAGTGAAGTGTCACGGCTGCTCGTCGAACGGGGAGCCGTCCTCGTCGACGCCGACCGCATCGCCCGCGAGGTGGTGGCGCCGGGCACCGAGGGCCTGGCCGCGGTCGTCGAGACCTTCGGTCCTGAGATCCTCGCCGCCGACGGCTCGCTCGACCGTCCGAAGCTCGGCGCCATCGTCTTCGCCGACCCGGAGAAGCTGGCCGCGCTCAACGCGATCGTGCACCCCCTGGTGGGCGCCCGCTCCGCGGAACTGGAGCGCGCCGCAGCCGCGGCCGCCGACGACACGGTGGTCGTGCACGACGTGCCGCTGCTCGCCGAGAACGGCCTCGCGCCCCTGTACGACGTCGTGCTCGTCGTCGACGTCCGCCCCGAGACCCAGCTCGACCGCCTGGTGCGGCTGCGCGGCATGACCGAGGACGACGCCCGCGCCCGGATGACCGCCCAGGCGACCCGCGAGAAGCGGCTTGAGATCGCCGACCTCGTCATCGACAACGACGGGCCCCTGGAGCGGCTCGTGGCGCGCGTCGACGAGGTGTGGCGGGAGCTGCGGCAGCGGGCCCGGGCCGCGTAGCGCGCGACGGGGCCGGGAGAACGGCGAGAAGGGCGGGTCTTGTGGTCGTACTGGCGGCGTTCACCACCCTGGGCGGGTTCGTCGCGCTGCTCGCGGGCGCGTACGGGCTGCACCGCACCCGACAGCTCACCGAGGCCGGCGAGATCACGGAGGCGCTGGTCAAGGCGGTGCTGCAAGGGGCCGACCGGCCGACCTTGCAGTTCGAGACCACCGACGGGCGGGTCCTTGAGGTCGTCTCACCGGTGCCCGCCAACCGGCGGCGCCCCCTGCGCGCCGGGGAGCGCGTGCGCATCGCCTACGACGCCGACGACCCGCGCGAGGTCGTGCTCATCGGCCGGGAACGGCGCGGCCTCGACCGGGCGTTCGTGGCGGCGGGGGCGAGCCTGGTGATCGTGGGACTCGCGCTGGGAGTGACGGGCTGACCCGGGACGCGCCCGGACGTGGTGTCCCTTCCGGCCTCGGAATATGCCGGATCGGGTGGTGTGTTGACGCTGAGGAGTGAGGGAAGGAGTCCGGCGTGCCCGAAAGCAGCCCGGAAAGCCATGTCATCGACTTCCGCGCGGCCGAGCAACTGCTCGCCGCCCGGGATCCGCGGGGTGCGGTGAAGCTGCTCGACTCCGTCATCGCCGCGCACCCCGAGAACACCGCGGCGCGGCTCCTGCGCGCCCGCGCCTTCTTCGCCTCCGCCCAACTGCGCGCCGCCGAGCTGGAGTTCAGCATCGTCCTGGAACGCGAGCCGGACAACGCGTTCGCGCACTTCGCCCTCGCCCGCACCTACGAGCGCGCCGCCAAGCCCGACCAGGCCCGCCGCCACTTCCGGCTCGCCGCAGCGCTCGACCCGCAGCCGGAGTACCTGGCCGCGGCGCGGTTCGACGAGGACGCGGGCGGGGCCGGGGGAGCGGGCGGGGGCTGAGCCGCGCAGGCCGGGCCGCGGGGCTGCCGGGTCCCGGGCCGGGGCGGTGGGCTGTGTGCGGTGTCGGCGGTGTCAGGTCCTCGGCGGGTCGTACGGCGGTACGTCCCGGCCCGGCTGGTAGTGCGAGCCCTGACGGATGTGCCGTACGACCAGCGTCATGTCGACGACCACCACCAGCCACAGCACCCCGCACGCCACCGCCCACGCGGTGCGCCCGGCGAGCGCGAACGCCACCGTCCCCGCGGTCGCCCACACCAGGCCCCATACGCTGAACCAGAAGCGCATGCGCAGCGGACTGCGCGCGGTCACCGGTTCACTGCCTGTGCGCATGGACAACGTCATCTCCTCCTTCCAGGATCCACCCGGTACGGGGCGAACGGAAGGGCCGACCGAGGGGCAGGTGGAGCCGTGCTGGACGTACTGCGGGCCGAGGGCGAGCACGACGAGGCGCTCGCCGCCTGGCTGAAGGACCTCGACGACGCGGCCGCGCCCGTCGCCGACGTCGTCCTGCCGGAGGCCGACGAACTGCCCGACGTCCTCCTCGATCTCTCCGTGCCGCACGAGGACATCAACGCGCTGCTCGGCCTGCGGGCGCGGATCCTCGGTGACCCGGACGCGCGCCGGCTCCTCGAACGGTGCGTCGGCGCGCTCCTGCGGGACCTGGGCCGGCCCGGGACCGGTGTGCGGCTGCCCGTCCTGCCCGCCGGCCTCGGTGAGCTCGGCAGCTGCTTCCACGTCTTCGTCTTCGTCGCCGCGCTGCCCGCCGTGCGGGACTACCACCGGCGCCACGGCGTCCCCGCCGACATCTCCCGGCGCACCCTCGCCGACCTGGGACGGCACATGGCCGTTCACCGCAGGCGCCACGGCCGCCGGGGCGTGCCCGTGCCCGGCTGGCACGCGCTGCACTTCCGCGGTGAGCTCTACCAGTTGGGGCGGCTGCAGTTCCAGCGGTCCGTGCTCGGGGAGCGGATGGCGGCCGACGTCGCCGCCGCGGGGCTCGGGCTCGGCGTCGGCGATCCCTGTCTGAGCGTGCACATCCCCGACTTCCTCGGGCCGATGTCCGATGCCGCGTGCGAGCGGTCCGTGGAGCTGGCCCGGGAGTTCTTTCCCCGGCACTTTCCCGAGGAGCGGTACGACGTGGTCGTGTGCCACTCGTGGCTGCTCGACCCGCAGTTGAAGCGGTATCTGCCGAAGGCGGCCAACATCGTGCGGTTCCAGGAGCGGTTCCGGCTCGCGGAGACGTATGCCGGGCAGGAGCCCGACGACGGGTTGCCGGTGGGGTTCGTCTTCGGGGATCCGGGGCTCGACGTGGCGGGGTTGCCCCGGCGGACCCGGGTGGAGCGGGCCGTGGGGGATCACTTGCGGGGTGGGGGGCATTGGTACGAGGGGCACGGTTGGTTTCCGCTGGGGCGTCCCCAAGCCCGCCCCTTCCCGTGACCAGGGACGCTGCGCCCCCTGGCCCCCGCGTTCGCCGACGTCCCGCGCGGGTGGGACGGGCCGCCGCCGATCGGCCCGCGGCCTCGTCCTCGAACGCCGGACGGGCTAAGAATCCTCGCTCGCGTCCGAGGGCTTCGGCGTGGCCGAAAGGGCCGGGCCCGTGCGGGAGTTGAGGGCGCGCAGGCGGTCCATGTCGCGGCGGTCGCGCTTCGTGGGGCGGCCCGTGCCGCGGTCGCGGATGCCCGCGGGGGCGACGGCCTCGCGCGGGGGCGGGGGCGGGCTGTTGTCCACGTAGCACTCGACCGCCACGGGGGCGCCGACGCGCTTGCGGATGAGGCGCTTGACGATCACGACGCGCTCGCGGCCGCCGGTCTGGCGCAGGCGGACCTCGTCGCCCTCCTTCACGCCGTACGCGGGCTTCACGCGTTCGCCGTTGACCCGGACATGGCCGCCCTTGCAGGCCGCCGCGCCCGCCGAGCGGGTCTTGACCAGCCGCACGGACCAGATCCAGCTGTCGACGCGCACGGTGCCGCCGCCCGTACCCGGTGAAGTCTCCGAAGCCATGGGTCGACCTTAGTGCGGCATCGGTGCGGGCGGCCCGGCTGATCGGCGAGCCGTCCGGAATCCGCGACCCGCCGCACTCGATAATTCGGGCCATTCAGGATAAATCGCTGAATTCATCCGCCCTCAGATCGCAGAGGTGCCGCCCATGACGCCCGAAGAGCTCGCCAGCACGGTCGACGGACTGATGGACGGCCTGCGCGCCGACCTCGTCCGGCTCGCCGAGATCCCCTCCATCGCCTTCCCCGGGTTCCCGGACGGACCGGTCCAGGAAGCGCACGACCTGGTCGCCGAGCTGCTGCGCGACGCCGGTGTGCCGCACGTCGAGCGCCTCGACCTGCCGGACACCGCGCCGGTGGTCTACGGCGAGATCCCGCCCCCCGATCCCGGCGCCCCGACCGTGCTGCTCTACGGGCACTACGACGTCCAGCCGCCCGGCGACGAGAAGCTGTGGCGGTCGCCGCCGTTCGAGCCGACACCCATGGGCGGGGACGGGGACGGGCACGGCGACGGGCTGCGGGCGCGCGGCATCGCCGACGACAAGTCCAACGTCATCGCGCACATCGGGATGCTGCGGGCCTACGGCGGCCGGCCGCCCGTCGGCGTCAAGATCGTCATCGAGGGGCAGGAGGAGTACGGCAGCGCCTTCGACGGCTATCCGCCCACCGACCCCGACCGCTTCGCCTGCGACGCCATGGTCATCGCCGACCTCGGCAACCTCCGCCCCGGCACCCCCACCCTCACCACCGGCCTGCGCGGCGCCGCCGAGGTCGTCGTCGAGGTGCGCACCCTGGACGAGCCCCGGCACAGCGGCGAGTTCGGCGGCGCCGCGCCCGACGCGCTCCTCGTGCTGCTCAAGGCGCTCGCCACGCTGCACGACGTGCACGGGGACGTCGCCGTGGAGGGGCTGCGGCGGGAGGCGTGGGCCGGGACCTCGTACACGGAGGAGGAGTTCCGGGCACTCGCCGGGGTGCGCGAGGGGATGCCGCTCATCGGCAGCGGAGGGCTCGGGGAGCGGCTGTGGAGCGGGCCCGCGATCACCGTGATCGGCCTGGACGCGCCGGGCGTCGAGCACGCGGCGTCGGCGGTCGTGCCGTACGCCCGCGCCAAGCTGAACCTGCGCTTCCACCCCCGGCAGGACCCGGTGGAGGCGCGGGACCGGCTCGTCGACCACCTGCGCTCACTGCGCCCCTTCGGCGTCCCGCTGACCGTCACCCCCGGCGACACCGGCCCCGGCTACGAGGCCGAGACCGGCGGCCCCGCCTACCGCGCCGCGCTCACCGCCCTCAAGGAGGCCTGGGGCAAGGAGGCCGCGTACGTGGCGACCGGCGGGTCCATCCCGCTCGTCAACGGGCTCGCGCAGGCGGCACCCGGCGCCGAGGTCCTGCTGTTCGGCGCGCAGGACAGCATGTGCAACCTGCACGCGCCCAACGAGCGCGTGCTGCTCTCGGAGCTGCGCGACACGGTGGTCGCGATGGGCGCGTTCGTACGGGAGTACGCGGCCGCCGCGCACGGCAGTGACGGAGGCCGCGCGTGAGCACCACCACGACCGAGCCGGGCACCGAAGAGCCCGCGCCCAAGAGCCGGTTCACCTTCCCCAGCGCCCTCACGGTGCTCGCGATCGTCACCGTCGCCGTGTGGCTGCTCGCCTTCCTGGTGCCGCCGGGCGCCTACGACCGCAACGACAAGGGGGCGCCCGAACAGGGCAGTTACCACCGCGTCCCGGACGACCAGTCCTTCGTCGACCGCCTCAACGACCTCTTCCTCGCCCCCGTCAACGGCCTGTACGGCGTGCAGGACACCGAGTCGGGCCAGGTCGGCCCCGACCTCACCGGCGAGCTGTACGGCAGCGCGGGTGTCTTCCTCTTCGTCCTCGCCATCGGCGCGTTCATCACCGTCGTGTTCGCCACCGGCGCCCTCGACCGGGGCATCGGACGGCTCGCCCACCGGCTGCGCGAACGCGGCGCCATGCTCATCGCGGGCGTCATGGTGGTCTTCTCCGTCCTCGGCACCGTGGAGGGCTTCGCCGAGGAGACCCTCGGCTTCTACGGACTGATCGTGCCGCTGATGCTCGCCCTCGGCTACGACCGGATGACCGCCGTCGGCACGATCATCCTCGGCGCGGGCGTCGGCGTCCTCTGCTCGACCGTCAACCCCTTCGCCACCGGCGTCGCCTCGTCGGCGGCGGACATCTCGCTCGGCGACGGCATCGTCCTGCGCTTCGCGATGTGGCTGGTGCTCACGGGCGTCACGGTCGCCTACGTCATCCGCTACGCCCGGCGCGTACAGCGGGACCCCGAGCGGTCCCTGAGCGGGTTCCTGCCGGGCGACCGGGACGGTGCCGCCGCCGAGCGGTCGGGGGAGGTGCCCGAGCTGACGGGGCTGCACAAGGCCATCCTGGTCGTGGTCGCCCTGGTCTTCGCCTTCATGATCTTCTCGGTGGTGCCGTGGTCCAGCGCGCTCACGGGCGACGCGGACGCGGAGCCGTACGGCTTCGAACTCGGCTGGTCCTTCCCGCAGTTGGCCGCCCTGTTCCTGTGCGCGGCGGTCCTCGTGGGCCTGGTCGCGCGGATGGGCGAGCAGAAGCTCAGCGCCACCGTCGTCCAAGGGGCGGCGGACTTCATCTCGCCCGCCCTGGTCATCGTCCTCGCGCGCGGCGTCACGGTGATCATGAACAACTCGCGGATCACGGACACCGTGCTGCACTCGATCGAGGGGGTGGTGAAGGGAACCTCGTCGGGCGTGTTCGCGGTGATCGTGTTCCTGGTCAACCTGCCGCTCGCCTTCCTCATCCCCTCCACCTCCGGACACGCCACCCTCGCCATGCCGATCCTCGCGCCCCTCGCCGACTTCGCGGGCGTCTCGCGGTCCGTGGTCGTCACCGCCTGGGCGGCCGCCAGCGGCTGGATGAACCTGTGGGTGCCGACGACCGCCGTCACCATCGGCGGGGTCGCGCTCGCCAAGGTCGGCTACGACAAGTACCTGCGGTTCGTATGGCCGCTGCTCGCCCTTCTGTTCGTGCTGATCTGTGGCTTCGTGGCCGTGGGCGCGGCGGTGACCTGAGGGCGGTTACCGTGCCGGGATGAGTCGCTACTCAGGTTCACCTCGTGATGTCCGTGCCCGTGAATCCGGCCGGCCCGCTCGTCCGGCTGGGGGTCCGGGGGGCATCCCCCGGGAGACGCGGTATCCGGAGATCGAGCCGTACGACCGCGGCATGCTCGACGTGGGCGACGGAAACCGCGTGTACTGGGAGGTCTGCGGCAATCCGCTCGGCAAGCCCGCCGTGCTCCTGCACGGCGGGCCCGGGTCCGGCTGCACCCCCGGATTCCGGCGCTGCTTCGACCCCGACGCCTACCGGATCGTGCTGCTCGACCAGCGCGGCAGCGGACGCTCCACGCCGCACGCCGGTGACCCCGACACCGACATGTCCGTCAACACCACCAAGCACCTGCTCGCCGACCTCGAACTGCTCCGGCGGCACCTGCGCGTCGAGCGGTGGCTCGTCTGGGGCGTCTCCTGGGGGTCGGCGCTCGGCCTCCGGTACGCCCAGACCTACCCCGACCGGGTGTCCGAGCTCGTCCTCACCGGCCTCGCCACCGGGAGCCAGGCCGAGGTCGACCTGCTCACCCGGGGGCTCGGGCGGGTGTTCCCCGAGGCCTGGGCGGCCTTCAGGGACGGGGTGCCGGAGGCGGCGCGGGACGGCGATCTCGCCGGGGCCTACCTGCGGTTGCTGTCGTCAGGGGACGCGGAGGTGCGGGTCCGGGCCGCGCGGGCCTGGACCGACTGGGAGACCGCCATCGCCATGGCGGCGCCCCGCTCCGTCGCCCGGTACGAGGACCCGGTGTTCCGGGCCGGGTTCGCCCGGACCGTCACCCACTACTTCGCCAACGGGCACTGGTTGGGGGAGGACGAGGTGGTGCTGCGGGACGCGGGGGCGTTGCGGGGGATTCCGGGGGTGGTGGTGCAGGGGAGCCTCGACTTCGGGAACTTGCTGGGAGTGCCCTGGCGCTTGCAGCGGGGCTGGGGGGACGGGGAGTTGGTCGTGGTGGGGGATGTGGGGCATGACGCGGGGGCCGCGGGGATTGTCTCCGCGGTGGTTCGGGCTACGGACGGGTTCCGGTAGGCCCTGCGGGGCTTTCCCCGGTCCCGCCCCTTCCCGGAACCCTGGGCTGCGCCCCTGGAGCGTGCCCGCCGTCGGGGTGATCTTCCGGGGGCCGGGGGAAGTTCGCGTGACCGGGTGGGCACGTTGTGCGCAATGTGCCGGGAGCGCCGGTGCCTGGTGAGTGGAGCGGCCTGTGGTGCGCGGGAGACTGTCGCGGGGGCTTGTCTGGGGTGCCGCTCTTGTCGGGCTCGCCGTCTGTGGTGGGGTGGCCGCCCGTGCGGACGGGCGGGAGGCGCCGGGGGACGTCGAGTTCTGGGTGAACCCGGACACCCCGGCCGCACGGCAGATGGTCGCGTGGCGGCAGCAGGGGCGGCTCGCCGACGCCTGGTTCATGGGGCGCATCGCCGGGCGCGCCCAGGCCGAGTGGCTGTACGAGGACGCGGCGGCGGGGGCGGACGGCTCGGGCGGGACCCGGGACGTGGTGCGCGGGTACGTCGAGAAGGCCGCCGCCGCCGGGCGTACCGCCGTGCTCGTCGCCTACTTCGTGCCGCACCGCGACTGCGGGGACTACTCGGCGGGGGGCGCACGCGACGCCGCGCACTACCGCGCGTGGATCGACGCCTTCGCCGAGGGGATCGGCACGCACTCCGCGTACGTCGTCGTCGAACCGGACGCCGTCGCCCAGGAGGTCGCCGGGTGCGCGGGCGTCGACGCCGCCGAGCGGTACGCGCTGCTCGCCCACGCCGTCACCCGGCTCAAGCAGCAGCCCGGCGCCAAGGTCTACCTCGACGCGGGCAACGCGAGCTGGATCCCCCAGGAGAGCCGCCTCGTCGAGCCGCTGCGCCAGGCAGGTGTCGACCGGGCCGACGGCTTCGCGCTCAACGTCTCCAACTACCGCACCACCGAGGAGACCGCCACGTACGGCCACCGCCTCGCCCGCGCCCTCGGTGGCGGCAAGCACTTCGTCATCGACACCAGCCGCAACGGCAACGGGCCCTACACGGGGGACGACAAGGCCTGGTGCAATCCGCCGGGCCGCGCCCTCGGCACCCCGCCCACCACCCGCACCGGCGACCCCGCCGTCGACGCCTTCCTGTGGATCAAGCGTCCGGGCGAGTCGGACGGCACGTGCCGGGGCGGGCCCGCCGCCGGGACGTGGTGGCCGGAGTACGCCCTCGGACTCGCCGTCCGGGCGCGCGCGGCGCACCTGGTGGCTCCGGCCACGGGCGTTCCCGGCGTGCGGGATGTTCCGGGAGGGCCCGACGATCCGGGAGCGCGGGACGCATCCGGTGGTCAGGGGCGCCAGACGTAGCGGACGTCCGGCTCGCGTTCCTCGTTGTCCGCGCCGTCCGTCCAGGCGTCCGCGGTGAAGCCGTGGCGTTCGTAGAAGCGGTGCGCGGGCTCGTTGACCTGGAAGGTACGCAGGCAGAGGCCGGTGGGGGCCTGATCCTTGGCCAGGGCGACGAAGCGGTCGCCGATGCCGCGCCCGCGCCACTCGGGCGCCAGGTACAGCTGGCTCAGTTCGGCCGGCGGGATCGGTGGCGCCGGTGCGCAGGTCTCGTGCGGTCCGGGGGCCTCGATGACCATCATGCCCACGACCTCGCCCGCCGCCTCCGCCACCCACGTGCCGCCCCGCCCCACCACCACGTACCGGAAGAAGTCCCGGACCTCGTCGTCGGAGTGGGCGCGGCGCACGGTCGGCAGCGCCGCGTCGTACGAGCGCAGGTACACGTCGGCCACGGCGAGCGCGTCCGCGTCGGTGGCGGGGCGCAGGACGACGGTGGCGGCCGGAGGGGTCACGCGCCGGACCCGGTGGGCACGACGGCCGTGGCGGTGATCTCCACCAGTTGGCCGGGGTAGCCGAGCACGGTCACGCCGAGGAGCGTCGAGGTGTGCGGGCGTTCGGCGAGGAGCCCGGAAGCGCGGACCACGTCCCACACCCGCGACAGCGCCCCGGGCTCGTCCCCGACGACGTACACCGTGCTCGCCACCACCTGCGAGAGATCGCTGCCGATGGCGCGCAGGGCCTCGTCGAGGTTGGCGATGACCTGCTGTGCCTGGAGGACCGGGTCGTCCGCGCCGACGAGGTTGCCTTCGGCGTCCAGAGGGACGGAACCGGCCATGAACGCGAGGCGCGTACCGGCTTCCACGACGGCCGCGTGGGCGTATCCGGGGGGCGGGAAGAGGCTGGGGACGACGGTTCGGTGGACAGGGTCGGTCGGGTCGAGAGTCATGAGGGCATCGTGCGGTGCCGGGCAGTGGGGGCGCATCCGGATTTCGGGGGCGCCCACCGCCGACAGCCGCCCGTGCGGGGATCAGCGCACCTGTGCCGGTGAACTGGCGCCCCGCACCCGCAGCTCGGGCGTGCCCGTGCCGTCCGCCCGCGCCGTCCAGATGTCCTGCTTGCGGCCCCCCTCGCGGGCCGGCAGCGCGTACGCCAGCGTGTCGTTGTCCAGCCAGGCCGCCTGGTCGTCGACGCTGTGGCGTTCGGCGAGGGGCTGTTCGCGCATGGTGCGCAGGTCGAGGACGTACAGGCGCCAGGGGTCCTTCGTGCCGCCGCGGACCCGCTTCTTGAAGGCGAGGCGGGTGTTGTCGGGGGACAGGGACGGGCACTCCACGTTCTCGCGCAGGGCGCGGGCCGACCACTTCCGCATGTCGCCCTGGACCAGGTACGTCCTGCCCTTCGTCGAGACGGTGGCGTAGAAGCGGTTGTCGTCGCGGGCGAAGGTGACGCCCCAGTAGTTGACGTCGGGGGAGTGGTAGCGGCGGCCGTCGATCGTGAGGGGGATCTCCTCCATGTTCTTGACCAGGTAGCCGGTGCGGGTGTCCAGGATCGAGGTGCGGGTGGAGAAGGACGAGTCGCCGCCCGCGTAACTGTCGCCGGTGGTGAACATCGTCCACGACAGCATCCGGCCGGACGCCGACACGCGTGCCCGGTTCGGGATGCCGGTGAGCGCCACGCGCCGCTTCTCGCGCAGCCGCTCGTCGAGGACCACGGCGTACGACTTCGGCGGGATGCCGGGGCGGCGCAGCAGGCACAGGGCGGTGCCCCCGGCGGCGTAGAAGCGTTCGCAGGAAGGGCCGCCCGGGGTGCGGGGGCCGGTGCCGGACGCGGACAGGCGGGCGACGCGGCCCGCGCCCGCCTGCGTCGAGCGGAAGTAGAGGTGGCCGGGGTCGAGGGCGAACTCCGAGCGGGAGGCGATCGGTTCGGCCCGGTGGACGGCGCGCACGGTGTACGTGACGGCCACGGCGGCGAGCAGGGCCGCGGCCGCCACGACGGAGACGACGCGCAGGCGGGTGGACGCCCCGGGCGGGGTGAGGGTCATGGGGTGCCTTCCGGGGGTGCGTGGGGTTTCTCCGGGGGCGCGTGCGGCTCTTCGGGTACGGGGGTGGGGGCGAGGGCCGGTGCCGTGGTCTGCGGCGTGCCCTCCGTCGACCGCAGCAGCACCGCCCCGCCCGCGAGCGCCACTGTCAGCGCGAGCGCCGCGCACGTCAGGGCCGCGCCGATGCCCCACAGCGTCCAGGCCGCGCCGAACCCCGCCGCGGCGAGCAGCCGGCTGAGCGCCTGGCCCGTCTGGAGCACCGCCATGCCGCTCGCCCGCCGCCCCTCCGGCAGGCACGGTGTGGCCAGGGCCATCAGGACGCCGTCGGTCGCCGCGTAGAACACGCCGAGCGCGAGCAGCACCCCGACGAGCAGCGTCCGGCCGCCGGTGGGCAGGAGCAGCAGGACGTACGCGGCGAGCAGCGCGCCGTGCCCCGCGAGGAACGGGCCGCGGCGCCCGACGCGGTCGGCGAGCCGTCCCACCGGCACGGCGAGCAGCAGATACACCGCCGCCGTACCGAGCGGAAGCAGCGGGAACCAGCTCTCCGCGAAGTCCAGGCGCCGCTGCAGCAGCAGATAGAGGAAGGCGTCCCCGACGGTCGCCGCGCCGAGCAGCGCGGCGGCGGCGCAGACGCGGCGGAAGGCGGGGACGCGCAGGAGCGTGAGGGCCTTGCGGGGGCGGGACGCCGGTGCCGTGGCGGGCGCGGTGGGCAGTGCCCCCCGGCCCGGCACGAACGCCACCAGGAGCAGCACCCCGAAGAGCCCGAAGCAGAAGCTGACGACGAACACCGCGTCGTAGGCGTCCGCCGTCACCCACAGCAGCGCGAACGCCGCCAGCGGGCCGAGCAGCGCGCCCGTCGTGTCCATCGCCCGGTGCACGCCGAACGCCCGGCCGAGGCCGTCCGGCGGACTGCTCAGCGAGATCAGCGCGTCCCGGGGCGCGGTCCGCACGCCCTTGCCGAGGCGGTCCGCGGCGATCGCCGCCCCGATCCCGGCCGTGGCGCCGCCCGCGAGCAGCAGACCGAGCCGGGACAGCGCGGACAGCAGGTACCCGGAGCCCGCGACGAGCTTGTGCCGCCCGCCGCGGTCGGCCGCGTACCCGCCGAGGAGCCGTACGAACGCCGTGGCGCCGTTGTAGAGACCGTCGAGGAAACCGAACGCCAGCGGGGACAGGCCGAGGCCGAGGACGAAGTACAGCGGGAGGATCGCCGCGACCATCTCCGAGGAGATGTCGGTGACGAGGCTGACGGCGCCGAGCGCGAGGACGGGTCCGGTGACGCGACCGCGCCCCTTGCCCTTGCGCCCGTCGCCCTTCCCGGCGTTCCCGCCCTCGCCCGCGCCCTTGCCCTTCTTCTTGTCCTTGGCCGTGGCGACGGCGTCCGTGGTGGCCAGATACATCTGCGCGACACCCGGGCCGGGTCAGCGGCAGCTGTACGACGGGCTGGTGTCCTTCGTGGACCCGTCCGTGCCGATCAGCTTCCAGGAGAAGCCCGTGTCGGTGAAGTCGAGCTTCACGACGCCATAGGTGTTGGTGATCCGCTTCTGGCTGTTGGGCTGGACCTCCTCGATCTTGTACGGGTTCGCTCCGCCCGTACCGGCGAGGATCTCCACGATGCCGCTCGAACTCGCCGAGCCGTTCGACTTCTGCGGCGCGAACCGCTCGTAGTGGTGGTCGTGGCCGCCGAGGACCAGCTCCGCCTTCGCGGCTTCGAGCAGCTTCCAGACCTGCTTGCCGACGGGGTTGTTGCCGTGCTCGCCGGAGGAGAACAGCGGGTGGTGCCAGTACGCGGCCACGCACTTCTTGGAGTTCGCGGCCAGGTCCTTCTTCAGCCACTCGATCTGCGAGCTGCTGTCGAAGCTGTTGGAGTCGAGCGCGATGAAGTGCCAGTTGTCCTGGTCGAAGCTGTAGTAGCTCTTGCCGTTGGGGTAGGCGACCGAGCCGAAGTAGGACTTGTAGCCCTTGAGCGGGCCCGCCGGGTCGTACGTCTCGTGGTTGCCCGGCACCGGCTTGGTCTTGTCCTTGAAGGCGCCCCAGGTGGTCGCGTAGTACTTCTTGAAGTCCTTCAGGCGGGCGTCGTCGTACTGGTTGTCGCCCATCGTCAGCACGAACTTCGGGTCGAGCCGCTGGACGAGCGCGGCCGTCTTCGGGTGCGCGCAGTCGCTGTCGCTCTTGGTGCACTGCTCGGCGATGTCGCCCACCGCCACGGCGGAGAAGGCGGCCCGCGGCGACGCCGCGGCGTCGGCCTCGTCGGCCGGCGACCACAGGAGCACGCCGCCGACCACGGCGAGTGCGGTGGCCGAGGCGGCCGGAATGACCCAACGGGCCTTGGGTGTACGGGAGTTGGGGGTCGAGCCGGAGGTGTTGGTGGTTCGGGGGATGAGCGGCATGTCCGTCTCCTGATCGCGTGGGGGTGGCGCGTGGGGGGTGCGGGAGATGCGTCCGGTGGTGCTGTCCCAGGAATGGTGGCGAGGGGGCATGTGCGCGTCAAGATTGTTGACCAATAATTGTTAGGAAAGTTTCCTACCGTGGGGTGGGGCGGCCGCGTGGAGTACGGCGACGCGGTGGTCGCGCGGGGCTAGCGGCGGGGCGAACGCACAGGTCCGAAGGGTGCGCGGGGCGCGCGGGCGGACTCGACGCCGAGGTGGGGTGGGGGGTCGCCTTAGGGTGGCGGTGGGAGCTGACGGGTGCGTGCGCGAGTGACGGGTGAAGTGATGGCGGTGACGGCTGGCGGTGCCGCGGTGGCCTCTGCCGGTGTTCGCCGTGCCGTGGCCGGGGGTCCTGCCGACGAGGGTCCCGCCGCCGACGGCGCCGCCCGCGCCGTTCTCGTGCGAACCTGCGCTGCCGTCTTTCTGCCCGCCGAGGTGCCCCGCGACGGCGTGCTCGCGTGGTGGCGGCCGGACGGCGGGGAACTGCCCGACGTGCCCGGCGCTGGGGGCACGGGAGGCACGGGAGGCACGGGAACGTGGGGGCGGGGGGAGCTGACCGTCGTGCGCCGTCATGGCGCGGGGGTGCGCAGGCGGGTCGTGCCCGCGCTGTTCGCGCCGGTGGGGGAAGGGGTGGAGGTGTTGCTGGGGGGTGCTGGTGGTGAGGTGGCCCGTGCCGAGGCCCAGGGCCGCGCTCGCGCCGACGGCTCCGCCCGCCCCCATCGTCGCCCGGCCGTCGTCGCTCGCCCCGCCGCGCACCCCGCCGCCGCGTGCTGGGAAGCCGCCGCCCGGCACGCCCTGCACCTCGCCGCCCGGGGCAGGCTGCTGCCCGGCCTGACCGATGCCGACGTGGACGCGTGGCGGGCCGGGCCGCTCGGCGCCGAGGACGTCGCGCACCTGCGGGCCATCGCCGCCGCCCTGCCTCCGGAAGCGCATGCCGCGCCCCTGCCCGGCGCCCGCGCGCCGCTGCTGTTGCCCGAGCCGTACGCGCTGGTCAGGGCATTCGTCGACGCGGTCCTCGACGTCCTGCCGCGCACCCCGGCCGCCGCGTACGCCGTCGGCGCGCCCTTCGCCGCCCGTGCCCCGCAGTCGCTGCCCGGTGCGCGCGAGTGGGCGGCGGAGGTGGCGGCCGGGCAGGACGCGGGGGTGCGGGTGTCGCTGCGGGTGGATCTGCGGGCGCACGACCTGTTCGACGGGGAGGAGGAGGGTGCCGGGGCGGGCGAAGGGCTCGCCCCGGCCGGGGCCGGTGGGGGTGCCGGGGTCGGCGAGGGTGCCGCCGCCGGGGCCGCTGCCGCCGTCCTCCAGGTGCACAGCCTCGCCGACCCCACCCTCGTCGTCGACGCCGCGCGGCTCTGGGAGGGCGCCGAGCACTTCGGGCCGCGCGCCAAGGCCCAGACGCTGCTCGCGGTACGCCGGGCCGCCCGCGTCTGGCCGCCGCTCGGGCGCCTCGCCGACCGGCCGCGCCCCGACGTGCTCCCGCTCACCGAGGCCGAGCTGTACGACCTCCTGGGCGCCACCGCGACCCGGCTCGGCGCGGCCGGGGTCGACGTGCACTGGCCGCGGGAGCTGTCGCGGGAGCTGACCGCGACCGCCGTGGTGCGGCCCGCTCCGGGCACGGCCGCTGACAACTTCGACTTCTTCAAGACCGAGCAACTGCTCGAATTCCGCTGGCAGTTGGCGCTCGGCCCGCACAGGGGCGAAAGCGGGGACGGTGACCCCGGCACCGAGGAGGGCGGCTCCCCGCTCACCGAGGCCGAGATGGACGCCCTCGCCGAGGCCCACCGCCCCATCGTGCGACTGCGCGACCAGTGGGTCCTCGTCGACCCCGATCTCGTCCGCAAGGCCCGCAAGCGCGACCTGGGCCTGCTCGACCCCGTGGACGCCCTCACGGTCGCGCTCACCGGCGCCGCCGAGGTGGACGGCGAACGCGTGCCCGCCGTACCCACCGGCGCCCTCGCCCACCTGCGCGAACGCCTCACCGGCGACCCGCACCCCGTCCCGCAGCCACCCGCGCTCAAGGCCACCCTGCGCGACTACCAGCTCCGCGGCCTGGCCTGGCTCGACCGCATGACCGCGCTCGGCCTCGGCGGCTGCCTCGCCGACGACATGGGGCTCGGCAAGACCGTCACCCTCATCGCCCTGCACCTGCACCGGGCGCGCCCCGAACCGACCCTCGTCGTCTGCCCCACCTCCCTCCTCGGCAACTGGCAGCGCGAGATCGAACGCTTCGCGCCTGATGTCCCCGTACGCCGCTTCCACGGCGCGGGCCGCAGCCTCGACGACGTACCCGACGGCGCCCTCGTCCTCACCACGTACGGCACGATGCGCACCAGCGCCGCCGAACTCGCCGCCCGCGACTGGGACCTGGTCGTCGCCGACGAGGCGCAGCACGTGAAGAACCCGCACGCGGCGACGGCCCGGGCGCTGCGCACCCTTCCCGCCGCCGCGCGCGTCGCCCTCACCGGCACGCCCGTCGAGAACAACCTCTCCGAGCTGTGGGCCCTCCTCGACTGGACCACCCCCGGGCTGCTCGGCCCGCTCAAGGCGTTCCGCGCCCGGCACGCCCGCCTCGCCGAGGCCGGCGGCTCCCCCGAGAGCGACGAGGCCGTGGCCCGGCTCGCCCGCCTCGTCCGCCCCTTCCTCCTGCGCCGCAAGAAGTCCGACCCGGGCATCGCCCCCGAACTGCCCCCGAAGACGGAGACCGACCACCCCGCGCCCCTCACCCGCGAGCAGATCGCGCTCTACCAGGCGGTGGTGCGCGAGACGCTCGCCCGCATCGAGGCCGCCGACGGCATCGCCCGCCGCGGCCTGGTCATGAAGCTGCTCATGGCTCTCAAGCAGATCTGCAACCACCCCGCGCAGTACCTCAAGGACAGCGCCGCCCTCACCGGCACCGGCCGCTCCCGCTCCGGCAAGCTGGAACTCCTCGACGAGCTCCTCGACACGATCCTGGCGGAGGACGGCTCGGTCCTGGTCTTCACGCAGTACGTCGAGATGGCGCGGCTCCTCGAAGCCCACCTGACCGCGCGCGGCGTACCCACCCAACTCCTGCACGGCGGTACGCCGGTGGCCGCGCGCGAGACGATGGTGGACCGCTTCCAGGCGGGCGAGGTCCCGGTCTTCCTGCTCTCCCTCAAGGCCGCGGGCACCGGCCTGAACCTGACCCGCGCGAGCCACGTCGTGCACTACGACCGCTGGTGGAACCCCGCCGTCGAGGACCAGGCCACCGACCGCGCGTACCGCATCGGCCAGACCCAGCCCGTCCAGGTCCACCGCCTCATCACCGAGGGCACGGTCGAGGACCGCATCGCCGAACTCCTCGCCGCCAAGCAGGCCCTCGCGGACGCGGTGCTCGGCGACGGCGGCGACGCGGCCCTCACGGAGCTGTCGGACGCGGAGCTGTCGGAGCTGGTGACGTTGCGGAGGGTGCGATGAGCCCCGCCATGGACGAGGGGGCATCCGCCCGCGCCGAGGCCCGCCCGGGCGGCGGGCCTTCGCGAGCGGGCTCCGGGTTGGGCCGCGGTGCTGCCTCCGGGACGGGCGGCGGGGCGGGCGGCGGTGCTGCCTCCGGGACGGCCTCCGGCCCGAGCGGCGGCGTGCCCTCCCGGACCGCCCTCGGCCTGGGCGGCGGAGCCCGCTCCCGCGTCTTCCCCGCCCTCCCGCCCCGCACCGGCCTCGACGCCCCCTTCGCCTCGACGTGGTGGGGCAACGCGTGGATCGCCGCGCTGGAGGACTCGGCCCTCGACCCGGCCCGCCTGGCCCGCGGCCGCGCGTACGCCCGCGAGGGCCACGTCGACACGATCACCGTCGCGCCGGGCCGCATCGTCGCGTACGTCCACGGCAGCCGCCCCCGCCCCTACCGCGCCGAACTCCGCATGCGTACCCTCACGCCCGCCGACTGGGACCGCCTCCTCGACGCGGCCGTCGCCGACCCCGCCCACCTCACGGCCCTGCTCACCCGCGACATGCCCGAAGCCCTCGCGACCACCGCCGACCGCACCGGCGTCCCCCTCCTCCCCGGCCACGGCGACCTCGTCCCGTCCTGCGCCTGCCCCGACCGCGGCCACCCCTGCAAGCACGCCGCGGCCCTCACCTACCAGACGGCCCGCATCCTGGACGCCGACCCCTTCGTGCTCCTCCTCGTGCGGGGTGCCGACGAGACGCGCGTACTGGACGAACTCGCGCGCCGCAACGCGCACTTCGCGGCCAGGGAGGCGACGCCGCGCCCTCCGGCGGCTGCGTACGGGGAGAGGCGGACGCCGAGGGTTCCTTCGGGCGACACCGCTCGCACGGAGGCCGCCGCCGGCGGTGCCGTCAGCCGCGAGGCGGAGACGGGGGCGGGGGCTGCTGAGGCCGACGAAGTGCTGCGTCGGGTGCCGGGGACGCACGACGGCTCCGGTACGGCGACCGGGGCGGACGACGCCTTCCGTACGCCGGCGTCCGCACAGGGCGACGCCGCCCGTCCGGCGACCGGGGCGGACGACCCACCCGGGACACAGAAGGCCGCGCGCCCGTCGGACGCGGTGCGAAAGGCCATCCGCTCGGCCGCCCGAGCGGGGGAGGCGGCTCGTCCGGCACCGGAGGCGGGTGACAGCGCGTACCCGACGGCTGCGCCCCACACCACCCCTCGCCCCTCCGACGCGCCCCGATCCACCACCCCCCGCCCCTCCGACGCGGCCCGCAACGCCATCCGTCGCCCGGCCACCGCCGACCAGGGCGTCCCTCCGGCCCACCGACAGCCGGACAGCCCGCACCACCCCCTCCAGCACCCGGAGAACACAAGCCCCTCCGCGCAACGGAGCCCCTTGCCCTCCGCGCAACGGAACCCTCTGCCCTCCGCGTCCGAGAGCCCCCTGCCCTCCCCGCCGAGAAGCCCCCTCCCCGCCGACCCGACGACGGCTGCCCCCGCCTCCCCCTCCTCCCCCTCCTCCCCGAAGTCGGCCACCCCGGCCCTCCACCCCGAACGGCCCGTAGCAGCGCCCCTCACGCCTCCGCCGCTCCCCGGCGTCCCCGCCCGGGACGTCCTCAGCAGCGACCACCGTCCCCCGCTCCCGCCCCCGTTCCCCGTCCCGCAGCACCCCGGTGAGCCGCCCGTCCTGCCCGCCGGGCCGGGTGCGCCCGACGCGACGGCGTTGGAGTTCCTGGCGACGGACGCGGCGGTGCGGGCCCACGCGCACCTGCGGTGGGGGGAGTCCCCGTTCGCGGTCGACGCCTGGCTGGACGCGGTGCGGCTCGCCGCGTCGCACCCCGGGCTCACGGGCCGCCGGACGTTCAGCCGTCAATTCGCTGCGCTGGCCGCGTCGGTGGGCCGCGCCCCCGCCGACCTGTCCCGCGCGGCGGCGGCCTGGCGGCAGGGCGGCGAGGAGGGCCTCGCGGTCCTGGAGTCCCCCTGGGACCCGCCGGCGGGTCCCTTCGACCGCGCCAGGGGCGCCCTCGCCGCCGCGCACCTGCCCCGCATGACGATCCACCACAATCACCTCACGGACCCCACCGCCAGCCATCAGATCCGCTACGGCCACGACGGCCGCTGGTACCCCTACCGGGGCGAGACCCACGCGGGCCGCACCGACTGGTGGCCGGACGGCTCCGCCGACGAGGACCCGGTCGGAGCCCTCACGGGTCTGCTCGGCCCCTGACAGCCACGGCCGCTACCGTGGAACCTCCAGCGGCGGCAGCGGAAGCAGCGGCGGCAGCGGCGATGAAGGAGACCTCGTGGACGCAGAGTTGACCGCCCTCGCGGCGGCCGGAGCCACAGCGCTCGTGCAGTCGATGGTGGGGGACGGGTGGGCGCACGCGCGGGATCGGGCCGTCGGGTTCTTCACGCGGCGGCGCGCGGCGGACGGCGACGGTGCCGCGCTCGCCGTCGGCGGTGAACTCGACGAAGCGCGCGCGGAGTTGGTCGCCGCACGTGACGCCCAGGACGCGGACACCGCCGCCGACGTCCAGGCCGAGTGGCGCAACCGGATGCGGCGGGCCCTGCGGGACGACCCGGAAGCCGCAGCCGAACTGCGTTTGCTCCTTGACGAGTTGGCGCCCGATGAAAGCGAGGACGGGCGGAGCGGGAACGTGCGCAACACCATCAGCGGTGGCGTGCAGCACGGCAACGTCATCCAGGCCCGCACCGTGGGCGACGTCACGCTCGGCTGAGCCCTGGGCGGCCGAACGGCCGGATTGGCCGCAGGAGCCGGGGGCAGCGGCGTGCAACCGGCTCCCGGCACCCGGTGAACGGCCTGACCGGCGTGGCTCAGAAGTCCACCCGCGCCCGGTCGTCCAACCGGCCCACCGAGTCCTGCTTGAACTTCTTCTCGTAGTCGGAGCGGATCTCCTCGATGAGGACGTCCCGCTTCTTCGCCTCGGCGGTGGGGTACAGCAGGATCAGCTCGTACGACCGCTCCCGCTCGATCTTGCCGTTGCTGTCCTTCCACTGGCCCCGGCCCTGCTGGATGGTCAGGCCGTCGGAGAAGCCGGGCGTGACCTCGGTGTCGATGAACTTCATGAACTGCTTGTCCGTCACGGCCGGGCCGCCGTCGGGGCGTTCGGTGCCGAAGAACAGGCGGGTCTCGACGAAGGGCTCGCCGCGCGAGGCCGTGGCCCGCGTGCGGGGCGCCGAATCGTCGGAGTCCAGGGCCGCGTACGCTGTCGGCGCGCCGATCGCGAGGACCGCCGCCGTGGCGGCCAGGGCGATGCGCGGGCCGGTGAGGGTGAGCGTGAGGGCCATGAGGGCCGCCTTTCGTGCGGGCGCGCGGCCGCGCGGGCCGGGCGACGGGTGCGACGGGGTGCGGGGCGCCGACGGCCGGGTGCGGAGCGGCCTCGACGGGCGTAAACAGTAGAGGACCCGGGCCCCGTGGACGTGTCGGCGCACGGGGCCTGTCCGTAAGTCGCCGTCTTCCGTTCCGTCACCCTCATCCCTTACCTTTCCCAGGACTTGACGGGTGTGGCGGAGGGGACAGCGGTGCGTGCGGTGACGGATCGGTCGGTGGGTGCGGGAAGCACGTTGAGTGCGGACAGCGCGGAAGCTGCGGACAGTGGGGGAGGGGCAGGGGGTGCTGTAGGTGTCGGGCGTGCCGGAGCCGGGGCGCCGCTGTGGCGTGGCAGAGCCCTCGGGCTCGCCCTCGTCTGCGCCGTCGCCGGTGCCCTGGCCACCGCCCCGTCCGCCGTCGCCGACGGCGGCCCCGCGTCCGAGCCCGCCGCCGCGTCCTCCGGCGCCTCCTCTTCGTACGCCGCCACCACCGGCGTCGGTGTCCACAACGCGTACGAGAAGTCCAAGTACCCCTACTTCGCGGACGCCCTGGACTCCGGCGCGGCGATGCTCGAGATCGACGTGTGGACCAATGTCTTCGGCGGTGGCTGGCGCGTCTCGCACAGCAACCCCGTCGGCAACGACAACAACTGCGAGAACGCGCAGCGGCCCGAGGAACTGCGCACCAAGGCGCGCAACCAGCGCCTCGACGGCTGCCTCGCCGACATGAAGGCCTGGCACGACGCCCACCCGGGCCACCGGCCCGTCCTCGTGAAGGTCGAGCTGAAGGACGGCTTCCAGGCGAAGAACGGCCGCGGCCCCGCCGAACTCGACGCCCTGCTGCGCAGCAAGCTCGGCGACGCCCTCTACCGGCCAGGCCAGCTCGCCGAGGGCAGCGCGAACCTCGACGAGGCCGTCCAGAAGAAGGGCTGGCCCGACCGGTCGGACCTCGCGGGCAAGTTCGTCGTCGAGCTGATCCCCGGCACCGTCGAGCAGAACAACCCGGCCGACAAGCTGTGGACCGACCGCGAGTACGCCACCCACCTGCGCGACCTCGCCGCCGCCGGCCGCCTCGCGGACGCGGGCGCCTTCCCCGCCGTCCTCGGCGCCGCGTCCGGCGACCCGCGCACGCGCTACACCGACGCCTCGACCCGGCCGTGGTTCGTGCTGTTCGACGGGGACGCGTCGGTGTACGCGGGCGGGTCCGTCGACACCAAGTGGTACGCCGACCGGCGCTACCTCGTCGTCATGTCCGACGCCCACAACGTGCCGCCCGCCATCAGCGCGACCAACCCGACCGAGGCCCAGGCCCGCGCCCGCGTCACCCTCCTCGCGGGGCGGCACGCCAGCATCGTGTCGTCCGACTGGTATCCGCTGCCGGGGGTGCTCTCCACGGTGCTTCCGCGCGGGTAGCGGCCGTCGCCGGGGCCGTCAGGGCTGGAAGCGTATCCACACCGGCGCGTGGTCCGACCCCGGCGCGTCCCGCCGCTCCTGCGGGTCCGCCCCCACCGAGGGCAGGTCGAGCCCCGCCGGGTCGTCCGGCAGCCCCGTGTTCGCCTCGCCGTCGGCCACCACCCGGGCGGTGAGGCGGTGGCTCAGGAGCACGTGGTCCATCAGTTCCCGGCGGCCGAAGCTGACGCGGGAGAAGCGGCGTTCGGGCGGTATCAGCGGCGCCACGTTCCACAGCCGCGTCGCATCGCCCTTGTCCGGCCTGGCGTACCCGGGCGTGCCCAGCTCGGAGCCCGGCGGGCCGAGCAGGATCTGGGTGGTGGCGGCCGCCGCCTCGTCGTTGAGGTCGCCGAGGACGGCCACATCGCGGGACTGGCCCTTCCGGTCGATCAGTTCGTCGGCGAGGGCGCGCAGCGTCGCTGCCTCGGCGGTCCGGCGGTAGAGCGCGTACGCCCCGACGCGGGCCCGTTCGCCCTCGTCACGCGGCTGGAACCGGCCGCCCGGATACGTCAGGAGCTTCGACTTCAGATGGCAGACGGCCGCGTCCAGGGTGATCGCCCGGCTGACGACACGTACGGCGAACAGGCCGCGGCCCGTCGTGCCGACCCGCCCGCCCGCGTCGTCGCCCTGCACCGGCCGCAGCTTCGGCGGGAACGCCTCGACGTCGGCCAGGACCTCCAGGTCGAGCCGGCTGAGGAAGCCGACGCGGATGCCCCGGCCGTCCGCGTGCCGCGACACCGCCGTGTGCCAGTCGCCGTCGAGCATCGCCGCGAGGTCCGCGAGGGCGGCCGGATCGCCGACCTCCTGCACGCCGAGCAGGCTCGGGTCGAGGGCGCGCACCGTCTCCGCGAGCGCGGCCAGCTTCGCCTCGTACGCCGTCTTGTCGGTCGGGCCCGACGGGCCGCCGGGGCGGAAGAGGTTCTCCAGGTTCCAGGTGCCGAGGAGCATGCCGGGCTCCTTCGCCGTCGTGAGGTGACGGGAGGTGAGGTGAGGTGACGTGAGGTGTCGGGGGCGACGTGAGGTGGCGAGGGGTCGCGTGAGGCTGGTGCGGCGTGCCGTGCGGGCGGTGTCCCACTGGAGGCCGCGGGCCCGAGAACGGCGGCGCGCGGCTGCCGCCAGAGTGCCTCCGAAACGCCTGCCGCGACAGGCCTACGGCGGACCCACTCCCCGTACCGTGAACAGATGACCGAGCCTGCCGCATCCGGCCCCGCCGACCTCATCATCATGGGCTGCACGGCCCTCGTCCACGACTCGGCCGAGCGCGTCGGCTTCGCGGCGGACACCGCGATCGTCGTACGCGACGGGGTCATCGCCGACGTCACCACGACCGCCGCCGCGGCCCCGCTCGCCGCCGTCGAACGCATCGACGCCCGCGGCCAGGCGGTCCTGCCCGGCCTGATCAACTGCCACACCCACTCCCCGATGGTGGCCCTGCGCGGCATCGCCGAGGACCTGCCCGTGGAGGAGTGGTTCAACGACTACGTCTGGCCCATCGAGTCCAACCTCGAAGAGCGTGACGTGGAGCTCGGCGCGCGCCTCGCCTGCGCCGAGATGATCCGCGGCGGCGTCACCACCTTCGCCGACCACTACTTCGCCATGGACACCGTCGCGGACGTCGTCGCCGGGACGGGCCTGCGCGCCAGCCTCGGCCAGGCGTACTTCTCCTCCCAGGGCCCCGAGGGCCGGGAGGCGTCCCTGGACTTCGCGCTGCGCCGCGCCGGATCCGCCGACGGCCGCGTCACCACCTGCCTGGCCCCGCACGCCCCGTACACCGTCGACGACGCCGACCTCGCCGCGACCGCCGAACTCGCCCGCGAGCACGGCCTGCTGGTGCATCTGCACGCCGCCGAGAGCCGCGCCCAGACCGAGCACAGCCTGGAGCGGCACGGCGCCACGCCCATCGAGATCCTGCACCGCGCGGGCCTGTTCGACGTCGACGTCCTGATCGCCCACGGCACCGGCATCGTCGAGCGGGACCTGCCCGTCCTGGCCGGAGCCACCGGCCGCGTCGGCGTCGCCAGCGCGCCCCGCGGCTATCTGAAGTTCGCCTGGGACCCCACACCCGTCCGGGAGCTGGCCGGCCTCGGCATCCCCGTCGGCCTCGCCACCGACGGCGCCGCCTCCAACAACTCCCTCGACGTCTGGGAGGCCATGGCGCTCACCGCCCTCGTCCAGAAGTCCGCGACCGGCGACCCGCGCTGGCTGACCTCCCGCCAGGCCCTGCACCACGCCACACTGCAGAGCGCGCGAGCGGTCGGCCTCGGCGAGTCCATCGGCTCGATCGCCGTGGGCCGCCGCGCCGACCTGATCCTCGTCGACCTCACCGGACCCCACACCCAGCCCGTCCACGATCTCGCCGCCACCCTGGTCCACAGTGCCCGCAGCGGGGACGTGCGGACGACCGTCGTCGACGGCCGTGTCCTGATGCGGGACCGGGAACTTGTGACCGTCGATGTGACCTCCGTGGTACGGGAGCTGGGGGAGCGGATGCCCGCCCTCGTGGAGCGCGGGCACGGGAAGCGGATCCAGGAGTACGACGCCTGAGGACGCCGTAGGGGTCGGCGGCGCGGGGCCCGCCGCTCACCGGGGCGGCGCGTTCCCTAGGGTGGGGTCATGGCGATTCCCGCGGCACCCGAGCCTCTCGACGGGCTCATGACCGACCCCTACGGCACCTACGCCCACCTGCGCGAGAGCGCCCCCGTGCGGCGGATCGCCGGGCCCGACGGGACCCCGGCCTGGCTCGTCACACGCTACGCGGACGTCCGCGCGGCACTCACCGACCCGCGCCTCTCGGTGGACAAGAGGCACGCGCTGCCGGGGAGTTACCGGGGCTTCTCGCTGCCGCCCGCGCTGGACGCCAACATGCTGAACATGGATCCGCCCGACCACACCCGCATCCGCCGCCTGGTCGTCAAGGCGTTCACGAAGCACCGGGTCGAGAGCCTGCGCGCACCCGTCCGGCGCACGGCCGACGAACTCCTCGACGCCATCGAAGGCACGGCCCGCGGCGAGGGTACGGGCCGCGCCGACCTCGTGGCCGCGTACGCCACGCCGCTGCCCGTCATCACCATCTGCGACCTCCTCGGCGTGCCCGCCGACCACCGGCGCGACTTCACGGACTGGACCGACGCGCTCATCGCGCCGGACCCCGCGAAGCCCGACCGCGCCAAGGAGACGGTCGTCGAGATGCTCGGCTTCTACACCGCGCTCATCGCCGACAAGCGTGAGCGGCCGGGCGAGGACCTGCTCTCCGACCTGATCGCGGTCCGTGACGACGGTGACCGGCTCAGCGAGGACGAGCTGACGTCACTCGCCTTCCTGCTCCACTTCGCCGGGTACGAGAACGCCGTACAGCTCATCGGCAACGCCGCGCTCGCCCTGCTCCGCCACCCCGAGCAGCTCGCAGCCCTGCGGGCCGACCCGGCGCGACTGCCGGGCGCCGTCGAGGAGTTCATGCGGTACGACACCTCGGCGGTGTTCTCCATCCGGCGCTTCGCGCGCGAGGACGTCACGATCGGGGGCGTGCGCGTCCAGGCCGGGGAGACCGTGTTCCTCGGCCTCGGCTCCGCGGGCCGCGACCCCGACCGCTTCGCCGACCCGGACCGCCTCGACCTCGACCGGGACGCGAGCGGCCATCTCGCCCTCGGTCACGGCATCCACCACTGCGTGGGCGCGCCCCTGGCCCGGCTGGAGCTGACGACCGCGATCGGCGCGCTCCTCGAACGCTTCCCGGACCTCGCGCTCGGCGTGCCCGAGAGCGAGCTGCGGTGGCGGCCCTCGATCCGGGCGCGGGGGCTTCTCGCGCTGCCGGTGGTGTTCTGAACGGGCCCTCGGGGGGCCGCCGGAGGGGCCGGGAACCCTTCCGGCGGCCCGGCTGAGAAAAAACCCGGGAAATCCCGTACGGGACCGATGAGTTCTTGTGAGACATCGAGTCAGCCCTCCCGAGAACCCGCGAACCGCGGACCGGATCCGGAGGAATGCGCCATGGGACTGCCGCAGATCGTCACGCGCGCGGAGTGGCTGGCCGCCCGCGAGAAGCTGCTCGTCAAGGAGAAGGCCGCCACCCGCGCCCGCGACGAGCTGAACGCCGACCGGCGCGGGCTGCCCATGGTCGAGGTGGACACGGACTATCTGTTCGACGGCGCGGACGGGAAGGCGACCCTGCTCGACCTGTTCGACGGCCGTGTCCAGCTGATCGTGTACCACTTCATGTTCGCCCCCGAGTGGGACGCGGGCTGCCGCAGCTGCTCGGCGTTCCTCGACCAGATCGGGCACCTCGCGCACCTGCGGGCACGCGGCACGACCTTCGTCGCCGTCTCGCGCGCCCCCTTCACCCGGATCCTGCCCTTCAAGGCCCGCATGGGCTGGGTCGTGCCCTGGTTCTCCACGTGCGGCGGCGATTTCAACCGCGACTTCGCCGCCTCCTTCACGGGGCCCGACGGCCGCGTCAAGGACCGCCCCGGCCTCAGCTGCTTCCTGCGTGACGGCGACCGCGTCTTCCACACGTACTCCACGTTCGACCGGGGCCTGGACGGCCTCGGCTCCACCACCAGCCTGCTCGACCTCACCGCGCTCGGCCGGCAGGAGGAGTGGGAGCGGCCCGAGGGCCGGGCGTCGGCGCTCGGGGCACCGGCGGGCAGCGACCGGGTGCGGTACCACGACGAGTACGAGGAGTACGACGGGTACGGGTACTGACGGCGCGCACGGGCCGCGTGTGCTGCGCCACGGCCCCAACTCTGTGTCGTTTAGGTCACGTTGCGAGTCAAATGGGGTGCGGTGCGCGTTCTCCTCGGTGCAGGGTCTTTGTTTTCGAGGGCCGCGGGGGACGCACAGTCTCCGAGGGCCTCGGCTTCGTACCGCACGACTGAGTCGCACACGGGGGAACGTGAACATGATGAACGGACGAGTGGTGCTCGAGAGCTTTCCGGCGGGCGGACCGCGCGGGTCGTGGCCCGCGGAGGAGTTCGCACGGGACCGGCGTCGTGAGGGACTGCGCGCGGAGGTCGTGATGGACCTGTCGAGCGACGCGTTCCTGGTGATCGTGCGCGGTCAGGAGGCGAGCGGGCGCTCCGCGGCCTGATGTCGCGACGTGGCGGGCCGGGAGCGAGACGCTCTCGGCCCGCTCCGGTGTCCCGGCCTCAGGCCCGGACGGGCCCCGCCCACCCGGGGACGGCCCCGGCGAGGCGGCACAGGCCCAGATACAGGGGGATCGGCGGGGTGTAGGGGACGGAGCCCTCGGGCCGGTGCACGAGCACCGGCTCACGGGTCGCGTCCGGCACCACGGCGCCGGGCGAGTAGAACGTCGACGGCGGCCACTGCAGGGCCACGTCCGAGTCCGCGGGCACGATCCACCACCAGCGCGGCCCGTCCTCGTACACACAACCCACCCGGGGCAGTCGCTCCAGGAGGCGCGGACCGAACTCCGCGGGCATGGCGACCGCGTCGCAGCCGAGGGGTTGCCGCATTCCGGCGGGGACGGCGAGTCGTGCCACTGGCTGCACACTCACGACTCGCCGTCCGACCGCCCGCTCCCGCTCTCGCGAGAGCCGTACCAAGGTGCCAAGGTCGAGCAGTCGCGCTGTCCTCGTGCTCACATGTCCCCCGACCGCATCACTGTCGCACTCGCATCCCCGTCAGTCGGCTCACAGGCCGTCGGTCAAGGCCTCGACGCCCTCGACGTCCTCGACGTCGAGGACGTCCGTATCGAAACCGTGGACACCGGCCTCCGCCGTGCCGAAGCACGTAGCCGGATCAGGTGATCTGGGCAGCTCCGCCCACACCGAAAGGCCGGATCCGGAGTCCTGGACACCCCATGCGCTGCTCACGGCGCTCACGAGAAGCAGTCCCCTCCCATGCTCCTCGTCAGGTCCCCGCAGCCCTGTCGGCCGTGGCACCCCGCAGCTCTGTCCCTCGTCGCGTATGGCTATCCGCACGGTGTCGGCTCCCGTGCAGATCTCGCAGACGACGGTACGGCTCCCGGTGTGCACGATCGCATTGGTGACCAGCTCCGATACGACGAGCGCCGCCAGGTCGCAGGCGTCGTCGCCGACCGCGAGGGAACACAGCCGATCACGCGTCAGCCGCCTTGCCCGCGCCACGGAACTCGGCATCGCGGCCAGGGTGAAGGTGACGCAAGGCTCGCCGGCCTCCGCTCGACCCTCGGCGGAATCGCCAAGTCGGGCTCGGGTGGCTTCGGTTCCTAACGATGCGGGCGGAGTCACGCTCTCCACTATCGCCCCGCCGCGAACACCTTGGCAAGACCCACTCTGAAAAGTGCACAGTGGCGTGTTCCTTTGAGACGTCCCATGGCACACTTCTCGCAACGCCTCACCAAGCGGCGTGACGTGCGCGACACGTGGTGAAGTGCGGTGACGCACGGTAACTCGATGGGCGCGACGGCGATGCAGAGAGCGACGCGAAGTGGGTGGAGGTAGGACGTGAGCGAACCGCGGTCGGCGCCGACCGTCGGGCAGGTCGTTCTCGGTCGTCGCCTGCAGGACCTGCGCGAACGAGCCGGTCTGAAACGCGACGAGGCCGCGCGGGTGCTGCGCGTGGCCCCCGCCACGGTCCGCCGCATGGAGACGGCCGAGGTCGCGCTGAAGATCCCGTACCTCCAGCTGCTCCTGAAGGCGTACGGCGTCACGGACGAGGAGGCCGACGCCTTCGTGCTGCTCGCCGAGGAGGCGAACAAGCCCGGCTGGTGGCAGCGTTTCCACGACATCCTGCCCGGCTGGTTCAGCATGTACGTCAGCCTGGAGGGCGCCGCGAGCCTCATCAGGTCCTACGAACCGCACTTCGTGCCCGGGCTGCTCCAGACGGAGAGCTACGCGCGTGGCGTGCTGCGTTCCGGGGCCATCGGCCAGACCCGGCCCGAGGACATCGAGCGGTACGTGGCCCTGCGGATGGAGCGCCAGGCGCTGCTCACCCGCGAGGACGCGCCGCGGCTGTGGGCCGTGATGGACGAGACCGCGCTGCGCAGGCCCGTCGGCGGCCCCGACGTGATGCGCGCGCAGATCGACCGGCTCCTCGAAGCCGTGGAGATGCCGCACGTGACGCTCCAGGTCGCGCCGTTCGCCTCCGGGCCGCACCCGGGCACCTTCGGGCCGTTCGTGCTCTTCCGCTTCGCGATGGCGGAGCTGCCGGACATGGTCTACAGCGAGTACCTGACCGGTGCCGTCTATCTGGACGCGCGCACCGAGGTGGCGACGCATCTCGAGGTCATGGACCGCATGGCGGCCCAGGCCGCCACCGCACAACGCACGAAGGAGATCCTCCGGGATGTCCGCAAGGAGCTGTGAATGGACCGAGATCGACACCGTGCGGGCACGGGCCCTGCGTCCCGGCCCGACACCCGCGCCGACTCCCGGCCCCCAGGGTCCCGGATCTACAACGGCATGCCCGCGCGCGAACTGGGCGTCGAGGGCTGGCACAAGCCGTGGAGCGGCGGCAACGGCGGCAACTGTCTCGAAGCCATGAAGCTCGACGACGGCCGCGTCGCCGTCCGCCAGTCCTCCGACCCGGACGGACCCGCGCTCATCTACACGGACGGTGAGATCCGGGCGTTCATACAGGGCGCGAAGGCGGGGGAGGCGGACTTTCTGCTGTCGTGACCGGGTACGTCACCGGCGGGTGAGCGGACGCGCCGCCGGCCCGCAGGGGATACGCCACCGGCCGGCGCGGCGGGTGCCGCAGCCGCCGGTGAACTCGTACGTCGTGCGCGCACCCCGACCACGGTGCGCGGGACCTCGGTGAAGGGGCAAGGGAGCCACAGATGACCGGGACGGGGCAGGCCCAGGGGGGCGAGGGCGGCTCGTCGTACATCGACACGAGCAAGCCGCATCCCGCGCGGATGTACGACTGGTGGCTCGGCGGCAAGGACAACTACCCCGTCGACGAGGAGATGAGCCGCCAGCTCGTCGCCATGGACCCGCGCATCCCCGCCGTCGCGCGCGCCAACCGCGCCTTCATGCAGCGCGCCACGCGCTGGCTCGCCTCGGCCGGGATCCGGCAGTTCCTCGACATCGGCACCGGCATCCCCACCGAGCCCAACCTGCACCAGATCGCGCAGGGCATCGCACCCGACACCCGCGTCGTCTACTGCGACAACGACCCCATCGTCCTCGCCCACGCCGAGGCGCTGCTGCGGTCCACCCCGCAGGGCGCCACGGAGTACATCCAGGCCGACGCCCGCGAGCCCGCCGCCATCCTCGCCGAGGCCCGCAAGACCCTCGACTTCACGCGCCCCGTCGCCCTGTCCCTGGTCGCGCTGCTGCACTTCGTCCCGGACGAGGACGGCGCGTACGAGATAGTGGACGAACTGGTGTCCGCGCTGCCGTCGGGGAGCTTTCTGATGCTGTCCCACGGCACCGGGGAGTTCACCCCCGAGCAGGCAAGGACGGCCGGCGACCTCTACAGGTCCCGTGCCCTCAATCTCGCCCTGCGCGACCGCGCCGAGGTCCTCCGCTTCTTCGACGGCCTCGACCTGGTGGAGCCCGGCGTGACGGTGGCCGACGCGTGGCACCCGGAGCTGGGCGAGGGGGCGGAGCCCGTCGGGGAGGGGCCGCTGCCCATCTATGGCGGGGTCGCCCGCAAGGGGTGAGGGGGCCGTCGTGTGCAGGCCGGTCAGGGCCGGAGGGGACCGTCGTGTGCGGATACCGGTGACGGGAGCGACGTCGCGCCCATGAGGTGGCGGTCCACGGCCGCCGCGGCCGCGCGGCCCTCCGCGATCGCCCACACCACCAGGGACTGGCCGCGCCCGGCGTCCCCGGCGACGTACACCCCGGGAACACTCGTCGCGTAGCCGCCGTCCCTGGCGACCGTCCCGTCCGGGGCCACCGTCACACCCAGCTCCGCGATCGCGCCCCCGACGGTCACCTCCGGCCCTCGGAACCCCAGCGCCAGCAGCACCAGGTCGGCCCTGAGGACCCGCTCGGCGCCCGGCACCGGGCGTCGCCGCGCGTCCACGGCGGCCAGGTGGACGGCGCGCACCCGCCCCTCCGCGTCCCCGGCGAGCCGCAGTGTCGAGGCCGCGAAGAGCCGCGCGTCGACGTCCGGATTCTGGCCGAAACCCAACGCACCGGCCTCCTCGTGCGCGGGGGAGACCCGGTACACCGCGGGGTACGTGGGCCACGGGTCGGTGATCTCGTCCCGCTCCGCCGAGGGCAGCGCGCGGATGTCCACCTGGGTCACGGACGCGGCGCCCTCCCGGACCGCCGTGCCGAGGCAGTCCGCGCCGGTGTCGCCGCCGCCCACGATCACCACGTGCTTGCCCGCCGCGGACAGCGGGGAGACGTCGAGGTCGCCCTCACCCACGCGGTTGGCCTGCGGCAGGTACTCCATCGCCTGGACGACCCCCGCCAACTCCCGCCCCGGAACCGGAAGTTCCCGCCAGGCCGTGGCGCCGACGGCGAGCACGAGGGCGTCGTGGCGGGCCCGCAGCGCCGCCGTACCGATGTCCCGGCCGACCTCCGTCGACGTACGGAACCTCGTGCCCTCGGCCTCCAACTGCGCGAGCCGCCGCTCCAGGTGGTGCTTCGCCATCTTGAACGCGGGGATCCCGTACCGCAGCAGCCCGCCCGCCCGGTCGTCCCGTTCGTACACCACGACCGTGTGCCCCGCCCGCGTCAGCTGCTGCGCCGCCGCGAGGCCCGCGGGACCCGACCCGACGATCCCCACCGACTTCCCGGTCAGCCGCTCGGGCGGCATCGGCGGCGCGAGGCCGTCCGCCCAGACGCGGTCCGCGATGGCCGCCTCGACGTTCTTGATGGTCACCGCGGGCTGGTTGATGGCGAGGACGCAGCCCGCCTCGCACGGCGCCGGGCACAACCGGCCGGTGAACTCGGGGAAGTTGTTCGTCGCGTGCAGCCGGTCGGCGGCGGTGCGCCAGTCGGCCCGCGAGACCAGGTCGTTCCACTCGGGGATCAGGTTCCCCAGCGGACAGGCCTCGTGGCAGAACGGCACCCCGCAGTCCATGCACCGGTCGGCCTGCTCCTCGATCAGGGGCAGCAACGCCCCGGGGACGTACGCCTCGTCCCAGTCCTTCACCCGCTCGCCCACCGGCCGCCGCGGCCACTCCCGGCGCGGGTGCCGCAGGAATCCCTTGGGGTCGGCCATGGCCGTCTCCCTACGCGTACGGCGCGTCTTCCAGCCACCACGGTATGCCGGGGAGACGGGGTCGGCATGTGCTCGCGCGGGCAAGGCCGGTCGCGAAAGCTCAGGTCAGGCCGAGGATGAAGGAGACCGTGGCGGCGGTGGCGGCACCGGTGCGGATGTGGTTCCACCTGGTCCATTCGGCCACGTACGTACGCCAGTACTCCGCGCCGGACGCCGAGGCCGCGTCGACCTTCGCCAGCTCGTTGTTGCGCGGCACGTTAGCCACCACCGTCACCCCGAAGCAGCCGAAGAGATACAGCGCGCAGCCGAGCAGCAGCTCCACCGTCCCCTCGTCCGGCCAGACCACGAAGGTGACCACGGCGAGCACCACGCTGACGGCGGTCGCCCCCATGAACACGGCCATGAACGGCGGTCTGACCGCCGTGACGTTGATCGCGTTCATCGCGGCGATGCCCTGGGACGACGGCAGCGCGGCGAGGCCCCGCATCACGAAGGTGGAGAAGCCGATGAACACTCCGGCGACCAGGGCGCAGGTCACCGCACCGAGCACGGTGAGCACGAAGTACGGTCCGTCGATCATGGCAACTCCCTGGGTGGGCCCGGCCACCGACGGCCGGCTCGGCGCGCCCGATCCTGCCCGGCGCGGTGTGTCTGTGACCAGTCAATGGCCACGCCGCCCCGGACGCCATACGCGGACCCCGCACCCCCATAAGCCCGCGTCTCACTGGCCCGGGGGCCTCGGGCGGGGTGAGTCGTCCGTCCGGGACGGCATGCCCCGGGGCGCTCTGCCCGGGAGCCTGCCCTGGCCCGGGAGCCTGCCCTGGCCCGGGGGCCTGCCCTGGCCCTGGGGCGCTGCTCACGTCTTGGTGCCCAGCCCTGGTGCCGGGACGGGGCGGCTGCTCAGGCACCGGGGCCCGCCCTGCCCCCCCCGGGACCGGCCGGCTCCTCACGCCCCGGTGCCCCGCCCGGCCCCGTGCTCCCCGTGCTCCCTGCCCCCCGGACCGTCCGTCCGCCACGTCCGCAACCGCTCCTCCAGCGCCGCCGCGATGCGGCGCCGTGCCTCACCCCGCGGCACCCCCCGCATCAGCAGCTCGTCGTACTCCGTGTCCGTGTGCCGTACCGCGGCGATCACGGCCGCCGTCACCGCCGTGGAGGTCAGGGCGCGGCCCGCCGCGCTCCGGCCCACGCGGCCGCTGCCCCGGGCGCCCGCGTGCGCGGCGATCTGCCGGGCACGCTCCGGAGGGCAGCGCGGGAACAGCCGACGGATCTCCGCCGCGAACTCCCCGACGAACCGCACGTCCTCCCCGGCCCGCCGGGCCGCGTCCCGCACCCGCCGCCGCGCCCGCGCTTCCGCGTCCGCCAGGCACCGCTCCTCGGCCCGGACGAGCGCCGCCTCCTCGACCAGGACGCCCTGCCGTTCGTACCGGCTCTTGCGCCGGTTGAACCGCACGACCACCGCGGACAGACCGCTGCCCTCCCGCGCCCGCCGCGTCAACGCCGTGTCCCCGCGCGGCAGATACACCAGATGCCCGAGGTCCGCGCAGTCCAGACAGCGAGGCCCCCCGCCCTCGGAGACGAGCAGGGACAGCGGCCCGCCCCGGCACTCCGCGCAACGCCTGCGCTTCAGCGGCTGGACGACGACGGGCCCGGTGCGCACGGGAGGAACTGCCATGCCCGGTTCATGCCCGCCCACCGGCACCCCGCATCATGGGCTCGTGCGACTCGAAGCGATCACCTGGGAACGCCTCACGGACACCCTCGCCGACCGGCTGCTCGACCTGGCGCCGAGGGACGGCGGGGCCTGGCCGCGCGTCGCCTTCGACGGCGCCCCCGCCGCCCGCCCCGGCGAACTCGCCGCCGCCGTGGCCGAGGCGCTGCGCGTGCGCGGGCGGCCCTCGCTCGCCGTCGGCACCGAGGGGTTCCTGCGGCCCGCCTCGCTGCGCTTCGAGTACGGACACGAGGACGTCGAGGCGTACTACAGCGGCTGGTTCGACACCGGTGCCCTCTGGCGCGAGGTCCTCGGGCCGCTGGACCCCGGCGGCACCGGCCGGGTCCTGCCCGACCTGTGGGACCCGCACGCCGACCGCGCCACCCGCACCCCCTACGTCCAACTGCCTCCCGGCGCCCTGCTGTTGCTGCACGGCCCCCTGCTGCTCGGCCACTGGTTCCCCCTCGACCTGACGGTGCACCTGCACCTCTCCGCCGGCGCCCTGCGGCGGCGCACCCCGCCGGACGAACAGTGGACCCTGCCCGCCTTCGACCGCTACGAGACGGAGACCGACCCCACCGCCACGGCCGACGTCGTCGTCCGCGCCGACGACCCGCGCCATCCGGCGTGGACGGGCTGACCTGCCCCGCGGCGGCTGCGGGTGCGGCCCGTGGGCACCGCGACGAGAATGAGGACGCCGGGACTGGCGGCGCCTCCGCGCCGCGCCGGCCGTCCGGCACCGGGAGGTACCCATGACCACCGCCGGAGACATCATGCACCGGGGTGCCCGGTGGATCCCCGCGCACGAGACCCTGGACCGCGCGGCCCAGCTCATGCGCCAACTCGACGTGGGTGCCCTGCCCATCAGCGACCAGAACGAGCGGCTGTGCGGCATCCTCACCGACCGCGACATCGTCGTCGGCTGCGTCGCGATGGGGCACGACCCCGCCAAGGTCACCGCGGGCGACATGGCCAGGGGCACACCGCGCTGGGTCGCCTCGGACGCCGACGTCGAGGAGGTGCTGCACGAGATGCAGGGCCACCAGATCCGCAGGCTGCCCGTGATCGAGAACAAGCGCCTCGTCGGGATGATCAGCGAGGCCGACCTCGCCAAGCACCTGACCGACGAACAGCTCTCCGGCTGGGTCGAGAGCGTCTACGCCAAGTCCTGACCCGTCCCGCGCGTGCCCCCGCGCCGGTGCGGCCTTCCCCCTACAGCCAGCCGCTGCGCCGGAAGCCTCGGTAGAGCAGCACACACGCTGTCGCTATCACTCCCATCACCAGTCCGTATCCGTACTGCCAGCGCAGCTCGGGCATGTGGTCGAAGTTCATGCCGTAGACCCCGCAGACCATCGTGGGCACGGCGACGATGGCGGCCCAGGCCGTGATCTTCCGCATGTCCTCGTTCTGGGCGACCGTCACCTGGGCGAGATGCGCCTGGAGGATCGAGTTCAGGAGCTCGTCGAAGGCCGCTATCTGTTCGGTGACCCGCTTGAGGTGGTCGTCCACGTCCCGGAAGTACGCCTGTATCTCCGGGGCGACGAGCCGCATCGGCTTGGCGGCGAGGATCTGGAGCGGGCGGCCGAGCGGCACCACCGCCCGCTTCAGCTCCAGGAGCTCGCGCTTGAGCTGGTAGATCCGGCCCGGGTCGGTCCCGCGGGCACCTTCGGGCGCGAACACCTCCGCCTCGACCTGGTCGATGTCGGCCTGCACCGAGTCCGCCACCACCAGATAGTCGTCCACGACCTGGTCCGCGATGGCGTGCAGGACCGCCGCCGGGCCCTGTGCCAGCTGGTCGGGCGTCCCCTCGAGCTGCTCGCGCAGCGGGCCCAGCGAGCCGTGCCTGCCGTGCCGCACGGTGATCACGAACTCCTTGCCGACGAAGACCATGATCTCGCCGGTGTCCACCACCACGCTGGTCGCGGTCAGCTCGGCGTGCTCCACGTAACAGACCGTCTTGAACACGGCGAACAGCGTCTGGCCATAGCGCTCGACCTTCGGCCGCTGGTGGGCGTGGACCGCGTCCTCGACCGCCAGCGGGTGCAGGTCGAAGAGCTCGGCGATGCCCGCGAACTCCCGCTCCGTCGGCTCGTGGAGCCCCAGCCAGACGAAGCCGTCGTCGTGCTTGCGGACGTGTCCCACGGCCTCGACGAGATCGCCGTCGCGCTCCAGGGTCTGGCGCACCCCCTTGCGATAGGTCACGCACTTCACCACCGACGAGCCCAGCGGGGAACGGGCGGGGTGGCTCAGGTCGACGCGAGGGCCGCGTCGGGTCAGTCCCGCGACCTTGCGCAGGCCGCGGACGCTCCGCAGACTCCCGACCCTGCGGAGGCTTCCGACCTTCCGCAGGTTGCCCGACATCGACATGTGCAGCTCCTCGTGCTGGACTTGATGGGCAAGTCTGCCAGTCCGGTCCGACACCACGGCGAGGCCTGTGGGAACGGAATACTCCGCTCCGGAACTGTAATGATCGCCACATGACGCGAACCGACGGACATCTCCTCGACGGCAGGACCGGCGAGTCGGCGACCTGCTCCAGCGCCTTCGCCGCCCTCTTCGACCCCACCACCTTCCGGCACATCGAACGGCTGGGCATCGGGCCCGGCTGGCGCTGCTGGGAGGTCGGTGCCGGCGGCACGTCCGTCGTGTCCTGGCTCGCCAAGCGGGTCGGCCCCACCGGCCGGGTGCTCGCCACCGCCACGGACCCGGCGCCGCTGACGTCGGCCGCGCGCCCGCCCGTACAGGTGCGTACCCACGACGTGGCCGCAGACGCGCCGCCCGCCGAGGCGTTCGACCTGGTGCACGCCCGCCTAGTGCTCACCCACGTGCCGGACCGCGAGCGGGCGCTGCACTCCATGATCAAGGCGCTGCGCCCCGGCGGCCGGCTCCTGATCGAGGAGTCCGACCCCGCCCTGCAGCCCCTCGCCTGCCCCGACGAGCACGGCCCCGAGGAGGAGGCGGCGAACCGGCTGCGCGGGGGTGTGCGCTCCCTGCTCGCCGACCGCGGCGCCGACCTCGCGTTCGGGCGGGTGCTGCCGCGGCTGCTGCGCGCGGCGGGACTGCGGCAGGTGGAGGCCGACGCGTACTTCCCGCTCGTCTCCCCGGCGTGCGCGGCCCTGGAGTCCGCCACCGTCGAGCAGGTCCGCACCGACCTGGTCGCCGCGGGCCTCGCCTCGCACGACGACATCGAGCGGCACCTCGCCCATGTCGCCGACCGCGTCGTCGTCCCGGCCACGGCCCCGCTGGTGTCGGCATGGGCCCGCAAGGCTTGACCGGGGCGGGAGGCTTGGCTGGGGGGTGGGTTGGGAGGCTTGGCTGGGGCGTGAGGACGGACTGGGGTGCGGGCCGGGGCCGGGGCGCTCCAGCCCTCGCCGGAAGCCCGGTGTTCCAGCCCTCGCCGGAGACCGGGTATGCTCCCCCTCGCCGAGCACCTCACGCCCTAGGCGGAACCCCCGCAAGTCCCCCCGGAAGCGGGGCTCGCAGCTCCGGCCGGGCCCCCACCCGTGACACCGCCCGCGCCCCCGCCCGGCACCCCTCGCTCACGGCCTCCCGCAGCCCCGCACCCGCCAGCCGCGACGCGACGTACGCCCCCGTGAACGCGTCGCCCGCGCCGGTGGAGTCCCGCGCGTCCGCCCGCACCGCCGGGGCGCGGACCCGTACCCGCCCGTCCCGCGCGGCCAGTGCGCCGTCCCCGCCCAGCTTGACGACCACCTCGGGGAACCGGCGGCTCAGCTCGGCGGCCGCGTCGGCGGGCTCGGTCGGGTCGGCCGCTCCGGCAGGATCGGTCGGCCCCGGTGGCCCCGTCAGGAGCAAGGCCTCGTCCCGGCTCGGCAGCAGTACGTCCACCCCGGCCGCGTCGGCCAGGAAGCGGTCCACCCCGTACCGGCGGAGGAACCCCGTGGACGCGGGGTCCACGCTCACCGTCACTCCGCGCGCGCGTGCCGACGCCAACGCCGCCCGCGCCGCCGCGCGGCTCGGCTCGGCGAAGAACAGGTAGCCGGACAGGTGGAGCCAGGTCACGCCGTCGAGCAGGGACGGCGTCCAGTCGGCGGGGGACAGGCGCAGGCAGGCGCCGCTGTCCGTGAGGAACGTCCGCTCGGCCGCCGAACCGGCCGTGTCGACCAGGCTGATCACCGTGCCCGTAAGCGCTTCGGGGTCGACGGCGATGTGGGGGCGTACCGAGGCGCGGAGCAGCATCTCCTCGTGCCATGCCGCCGCGTCGGCACCCGCGCGCCCGAGGAACCGCACATCGCGGCAGCCCCAGTGGGCCGCCCAGCAGGCCACGTTGGCGCCCGCGCCGCCCGGCACGGTGCGGATCGCCGCGACCGTGTCGGTGCCGGGTGCGAGGGGCCCCCGGTGCCGCGCGACGATGTCCGTGACGACGTCACCCACGACCAGGAGCGCGCCGGATCCGTTCGGAGTGGGCTCTGCGGAGCGGCCCGCCCTGCCGGGTGCCGCCGCCCTGGCGTCCGGTGGCTCGCCGGACGCCGTCACGCCCGCGTCCACGCCGCCGCGATCCGTGCCGCGAGCCGCACGTTCCCCCGCACCGCCGCGAGGTTGGCCTCCAGGGAGGCTCCGTCCGTGTGCCGCATCAGGTGGTCGAGAAGGAACGGGGTCACCGCCTGGCCGTGCACCTCCCGCGCGGCGCACTCCCGCAGCGCCTCGTCGAGCACGCGCGCGTGGAGGGCGGGTTCGAGCTGTTCGGCCTCCGGCACCGGATTGGCCACGACGAGCGCCGACTCGGGTCCGGACAGCGCGTCCTGGGCGCGCATGACCGCTGCGACCTCGTCCGGCGTGCGCAGCGTCCAGTCCACGTCGTGCCCGGAGTCGGAGAGGTAGAAGCCGGGGAAGCGGGACGTGCCGTAGCCCGCCACCGCCACGCCCAGGGTCTCCAGGCGCTGGAGCGTCGCGGCCACGTCCAGGATCGACTTCACGCCCGCGCACACGACCGTGATCCGGGTCCGCGCGAGCAGCCCCAGGTCGGCCGACTCGTCCTGGGTGAGGGTCCACTCCCGGTGCACCCCGCCGAGCCCGCCGGTGGCGAACACACGGAGTCCCGCACGGGCGGCGAGCAGGGCTGTCGCGGACACCGTCGTCGCCCCGCTCGCGCCGGCCGCGACGGCGAGCGGCAGGTCCCGGTGGCCCAGCTTGCGGATGCCGTCCTCACCGGCGACGCGCTCCAACTGGTCCTTGCCCAGGCCGACGTGGGGGCGCCCGTCCAGGACAGCGATCGTGGCGGGCACAGCGCCCTCGTCGCGTACGACCTGCTCCAGTTCGAGGGCGACGCGCAGATTGCGGGGGCGCGGCAGCCCGTGCGCGATGATCGTGGACTCCAGGGCCACGACCGGGCGCCGTCGCGCGAGAGCCGTCTGTACCTCGTCGGACACCACCAACACGGTCAGCCTCCTGCCAGTCGGGTCTTCCTTCATCCCTGGCGGGCGGGGCCCCGCGGCAAACCCATTAAGGTGACCGGCCATGACCACGAATGATCAGAACGCGCCCTCTTTTGCCGTGCACATTCCGGACGTCGAGCTGGAGGAGGAGCCGCTCGACCCGCAGCAGATCGTCTCCGGAACGCCCGTCGTCACCGGCAAGGTCCTCTGGGAGTCCGCCGACGGCAAGCAACTGCGCGGCATCTGGCAGATCACCCCGGGAGTGGTGACCGACACCGAGGCCAACGAACTGTTCGTGGTCGTCAGCGGCCGCGCCACCATCGACGTGGAGGGCGGCGACGTCCTGGAGGTCGGCCCCGGCGACGCGGCCGTGCTGCGCGAGGGCGACCGTACGACGTGGACCGTGCACGAGACGCTGCGCAAGGCCTACCACATCACCCTCGGCGGCTGAACGCCCGCCCGGCCGCGGGCGTCCGGCGCGTGCGGTGCGCGGTGCGGCACGCCCGGGTCAGTCCTCCGGTACGGCCCCGGCCCCGGCGTCCTTGCGGCCGGGGCCGCGCGTGAACAGGGCGAACGCCGCGAGCGGCAGCAGCAGGAGCGCCGCGATCAGGTTGAGCCACCCGTAGCTCGCCCGCGCGACCACCAGGCCCGCCACCGCGCCGCCGGCGCCCGCCGCCGTGTTCATGGTCAGGTCCGAGAGGCCCTGCGCGGCGGCCCGCGCGGCCTGCGGCACCGAGTCGGTGAGCAGCGCGGACCCCGCCACGAGCCCCGCCGACCAGCCGAGGCCGAGCACGAACAGGCCCGCCGCCGTCTGCCCGTGGTTGCTCCCGGCCGTCCCCGCGAGCAGCGCCGCCAAGGCGAGCAGGCTCACCGAGAGGGCGATGACGGCGAGCCGCCCGATCCGGTCCGCGAGCCGCCCCATCACCGGCGAGAACGCGTACATGCCCGCGATGTGCCCGCTGATGACCAGGCCGATCAGATCGATGCTCGCCCCGTGGTGGCCGAGGTCGACCGGGGTCATCGACATGATCGACACCATGGCGGTGTGCGCGATGGCGACCGTCACCAGCGCGAGCCGCGCCTGCCGCGAGGCGGCCACGGCGGCGAACCCGGCCCGCAGGGACCGGCCCGCCGCCGTCCGGTCACCGGCTGGTTCCAGCGCGCGGGCGGTCAGCAGCGGATCGGGGCGCAGCAGCAGCGCCACCACGACCGCCGAGATCAGGAAGATCCCGGCCGCCCAGACGAAGGGCCCGGCTTCCTTCGGAACGCCGAGCCCGGAGACGCTGCGGCCCGCGGGCGCGGCGATGTTGGGGCCGAGGACCGCGCCGATCGTCGTGGCCCACACGACGTTGGAGATGGCGCGCGCCCTGGCCCCCGGCTCGGCCAGGTCGGCCGCCGCGAACCGGGCCTGCAAGTTGGCCGACGACGCCGCGCCGAACCCGGCCATGCCCACCAGGAGCAGCGGGAAGTTCCCGACGGCCGCGGCCACGACCACCACTCCCGCGCCCAACGCGCCGATGAGGTAGGCCAGGACGAGACCGGGGCGGCGGCCCCGCGCGGTCATCAGGGCCGCGAGGGGCACCGAGAGCAGCGCCGTCCCGGCGACGGTCGCGGTGGGCGCGAGCCCGGACAGCGACTCCGTGCCGCTGACCTCCTTCGCGAGCACGGCGGCCAGCGCGATCCCGATGGCGACGCCGAGCCCGCCGAGTATCTGGCTCGCGATCAGGACCGCCGTGATCCGCCGGCGCAGCGCGGGCAGTTCCTCGACGCCGACGGGGGACGGCGAGGGGGAGGGTGAGGGCGAGGCGGAGGACGAGGGGGATATGACCACGCCGGAAGTGTGTCAGGACATGTGGTGTTCATGTACATGCAGTGCGGGGCGAAGCCGATCCGAGGGCTCGCCGTACGAGGGAGTGGCGCACGAGGCACACGTACGGAGGCACGCCCTACGACGGCGCTCCGTGCCGAGGAACGACGCGCGACGGCACCTGCGCCCACCGACACCACCCCAGACCCGCGCTGCGCTGCCGGAGGTCAGAACAGCGGCTCGGGAAGCACCCCCTCCAGCGCGAGCAGCTGCCGCTTCGTCTCCAGGCCGCCGCCGAACCCGCCGATGCCGCCGTCGCTCTCCACCACCCGGTGGCAGGGCACCACGACCGGCAGCGGATTGGCGCCCATCGCCATGCCCACGGCCTGGGCCGCGCCGGGCTGGCCGACGCGGCTGGCCAGGTCCCCGTAGCCCACGACCGTCCCGAAGGGCACGCCTGCCGCGAGCTCACGGAGCACCTGGCGGTTGAAGCCGGAGATCAGCGACCAGTCCAGCGGCAGCGCGAAGTCGCGCCGCTCCCCGGCGAAGTACGCCCGCAACTGGCGTATGGGCTCGGCGAGCAGCGGCGAGCCGGGATCCTCGACCGGCGCGGCGCCGAGACGGGAGGCCAGGCGCTCCAGTGCCTTGTCGCGCACGCCGTCCGTGGCGTGGAAGACGACCGTGACCAGGCCCGCTTCGGTCGCGGCAAGCAGCAGTGGGCCGATGTCGCTGGCGACGACGGCCCACACCGCGCCGGACCGCGCGTCCGGCTCCGGACGCTCGTCCCGGTCCTGCTCGTCGTGCCCCATGGCGTTCATGGAAACCACGGTACGTCCGGGCACTGACAACGCCGCGGGACGAGTCGCCCCGCGGCGCCGGCAGGCGAGGGGCCCGCCCTCGGTCGAGCCCTCGGCCGTCGTGTCAGTCGTTGATCGCCCTGCGCACCACATCGGGCTTGTTGGTGATGATGCCGTCCACCCCGAAGCCCGCGACCCGCCGCGCAGCGGCGGCCTCGTCCACGGTCCACGTGAAGATCTCCAGGCGCTTGCCGTGCACGCCCTTGAGCCGGTGGATCGCGGAGACGTAGTCGGCGGAGATGGACGTGTGCGTCGAGTTGATCTGGTCCGCGAACTTCGCGTACGCCGGGAGGTCGGCGGTCGCCGGCGTGCCCAGGAAGCCGGTCTTGATGTCGGGCCGCTGGGCGTGCACCTTCTTGATGCTGTCCGCGCTGAAGCTCTGGACGACCAGCTTGTTCTTGACGTGGTGGCGGTCCAGCCAGCCGGTCTTGCGCAGCACCCGCAGGGTGTCCCGCTCGATCCCGGGGTACAGCTCGGGCTTCTTGATCTCCAGGACGAGGCTCTGGTGGTTGCGCGAGACGCGGTTCATGTACTGCGTGAGCGTCGGCACGCGCGCGCCCTTGTACTTCTCTCCGAACCAGCTGCCCGCGTCCAGTTTGGCGATCTCCGCCGCGGTGAAGTCTTTCACCTTCCACGGGGAGCGGTCGGGGAAGACCTCCTCGACGTTCGTCGTCCGCTTCAGGTTGTCGTCGTGGACGATCACCAGCACGCCGTCCTTGGTGCGCTGGACGTCGTTCTCGACCCAGCGGAAGCCCATGCGGGCGGCCTTGTCGATGGCGGCGAGGGTGTTCTCGGGGGCGTAGGCGGAGGCTCCGCGGTGGGCCACGACTGTGGGGTTCCTGTGCGCGGCGGAGGAGGCGGCGACGGCGGTGTCGGCGGGGGCCTGGGCGCTGGCGGTGGAGGGGAGGACGAGTGCTCCTGCTCCCAGGAGTGCGGCGGTCGTGGCGGCTGCGGCGCGTGCGTGCACGGGTTCTCCTCGCGTCATGAGCTCACGGTTCGCTTGAGAATGACAGTGCACGGCCAACTACGGACAGGTACAGGATGGCCACACGTTGAACACCGGCCCCCCAAGTGGGGACCCCAGGCGCGGAACCCGTGTTTCTTTGCCGGAAAATCGGTCGTGCGTTCACGGCCGAGCCCTACTCTCACCTCAGCCGACGGCCCGTCACCCGGCCGTCGGCCGGAGGCAGGCAGGGTGATCCGGGACATCCAGGTACGACAGGCGGAAGGGCTACCGCTCATGGAGGGCACGGTCGACGGCTTCAGCTACGGATTCGTCACGCCTGTGGTCGCCTATCTGATGGCCTGCCTGGGCGGCGCGCTCGGCCTGCGCTGCACCACGCGGTCACTGTTGGTCGCGCACTCCTGGCGGCCCGGCTGGCTCGCGCTCGGCTCGGCCGCCATCGGCTCGGGCATCTGGACGATGCACTTCATCGCGATGATGGGCTTCAGCGTCGAGGGGACCCCGATCCGCTACGACCGGGCGACGACCTTCGCGAGCCTGGCCGTCGCCATCGTCATGGTCGGCGTCGGGATCTTCATCGTCGGCTACCGCGGTGCCAGCGGAGCGGCGCTCTTCACCGGCGGCACCATCACAGGGCTCGGCATCGCCTCGATGCACTACCTGGGGATGGCCGGTATGCGTCTTGGCGGCAGGCTTCAGTACAACACCCTGACCGTCGCCGCCTCCGTGGTGATCGCCGTCGTCGCCGCCATCGCCGCCCTCTGGGCCGCGGGTCAGGTCAGGGGCTTCCTGTGGAGCCTCGGCGCCAGCCTCGTCATGGGTCTCGCCGTCAGCGGCATGCACTACACCGGCATGGCCGCCGTCACCGTCCACCTGCACGGCCGCTCCACCGCGCCGCCCGGCGACTCGTCCCCCGAGATCCTCGCCCCCCTCATGGTCGGCCCCCTCGCCTTCCTGCTGCTCGCGGGCGTCATCGTGATGTTCGACCCGCTGATGATGCTGGGCAAGGCCGACCTGAAGGCCGCGGCGGCCCGCCCCGGCACCGCCTCCTACCCCGTGCCCCGCTCCGGCGACCGCCAGTTCGGCGGACACGTCAGCCGCCGGCCCGCCCCGCGCCCCAGCCGCAGGATCCGCCGCAGAACGGGGGCGCGGACACCGCAGAAGTGGTGAGCGCGGGGGCGTTGTCAGTGGGGGGTCGTACGGTGGGTTCCATGCGGCCCGTATCGAAGATCGAACGCACGGTGGCACCTTTCGAGGTCGTCAGCCCGTACCAGCCCAGTGGCGACCAGCCCACGGCCATCGCCGACCTGGAGAAGCGCATCCGCGCGGGCGAGAAGGACGTCGTCCTGCTCGGCGCCACCGGCACCGGCAAGTCGGCCACCACCGCGTGGATGATCGAGAAGCTCCAGCGCCCCACCCTCGTGATGGCGCCGAACAAGACCCTGGCCGCCCAGTTGGCCAACGAGTTCCGCGAGCTGCTGCCGAACAACGCCGTCGAGTACTTCGTCTCGTACTACGACTACTACCAGCCCGAGGCCTACGTCCCCCAGTCGGACACGTACATCGAGAAGGACTCCTCGATCAACGAGGAGGTCGAGCGCCTGCGCCACTCCGCGACGAACTCCCTGCTCACCCGCCGCGACGTCATCGTGGTCGCCTCCGTCTCCTGCATCTACGGCCTCGGCACCCCGCAGGAGTACGTGGACCGGATGGTCCCGCTCAAGGTCGGCGACGAGATCGACCGCGACCAGCTCCTGCGCCGCTTCGTCGACATCCAGTACACCCGCAACGACCTCGCCTTCACCCGCGGCACCTTCCGGGTCCGCGGCGACACCATCGAGATCTTCCCGGTGTACGAGGAACTGGCCGTGCGCATCGAGATGTTCGGCGACGAGATCGAGGCGCTCTCCACCCTGCACCCGCTGACCGGCGAGGTCATCAGCGACGACGACCACCTGTACGTCTTCCCGGCGTCCCACTACGTGGCGGGCCCCGAGCGCATGGAGAAGGCGATCAACGGCATCGAGAAGGAGCTCGCCGAGCGCCTCGCGGAGCTGGAGAAGCAGGGCAAGATGCTGGAGGCCCAGCGGCTGCGCATGCGCACGACGTACGACCTGGAGATGCTCCGCCAGATCGGCTCCTGCTCCGGCGTCGAGAACTACTCGATGCACTTCGACGACCGCGCCCCCGGCACCCCGCCGCACACCCTCCTCGACTACTTCCCGGACGACTTCCTGCTCGTCCTCGACGAGTCGCACGTCACGGTCCCGCAGATCGGCGCGATGTACGAGGGCGACGCCTCCCGCAAGCGCACCCTCGTGGACCACGGCTTCCGGCTGCCGTCCGCGCTCGACAACCGCCCGCTGAAGTGGGAGGAGTTCCAGCAGCGCATCGGCCAGACCGTCTACCTGTCGGCGACCCCGGGGGCGTACGAGCTCTCCCGCTCCGACGGCACGGTGGAGCAGATCATCCGCCCCACCGGCCTCGTCGACCCCGAAGTCGTCGTCAAGCCCACCGAGGGCCAGATCGACGACCTGGTGCACGAGATCCGGGGGCGTACCGAGAAGGACGAGCGCGTCCTGGTCACCACGCTCACCAAGAAGATGGCCGAGGATCTCACCGACTACTTCCTGGAACTGGGCATCCAGGTCCGGTATCTCCACAGCGACGTCGACACCCTGCGCCGCGTCGAGCTCCTGCGCGAGCTGCGCGCCGGTGAGTACGACGTCCTGGTCGGCATCAACCTCCTCCGGGAGGGCCTTGACCTGCCCGAGGTCTCCCTGGTGGCGATCCTCGACGCCGACAAGGAGGGCTTCCTGCGCTCCGGCACGTCCCTGATCCAGACGATCGGCCGCGCGGCGCGCAACGTCTCGGGACAGGTCCACATGTACGCCGACAAGATCACCCCGGCGATGGAGAAGGCCATCGAGGAGACCAACCGCCGCCGGGAGAAGCAGATCGCGTACAACAAGGAGAAGGGCATCGACCCGCAGCCCCTCCGCAAGAAGATCAACGACATCGTGTCGGCCATCGCGCGCGAAGAGGTCGACACCGAGCAACTCCTCGGCACCGACTACCGCAAGGCGAAGGACGGCAAGAACGCCAAGGCTCCGGTCCCCTCGCTCGGCACCGCGGGCGGCGCGACAGCCGCCAAGGGCGCGAAGGCCGCGGCAGCGGGGAAGGCCCCCAAGGGCAAGGCCGGGCAGACGGTGCCCACGGACCGCCCCGCCGCCGAACTCGCCGAGCAGATCGAGGAGATGACCGCGCGGATGCGCGCCGCCGCCGCGGACCTGCAGTTCGAGATCGCGGCACGGCTGCGCGACGAGGTGTCGGAGATGAAGAAGGAACTGCGGCAGATGAAGGAGGCAGGCCAGGCATAGCGCAGTGTTGCAACACCGACACAAAGTGCCCGGCAGGGTGCGGCGCGGTGGACAGGGCTGCATAGGGTGATGGGCACCGCCCGCAACGGGCGGTTGCCCAGGGCAGTTCGAGAAGGGGACAGCGCGTGACGGTCAACATGACCAAGGGCCAGGCCATCAGCCTGCAGAAGGACGACGGGGGCGCTCTGACGTCGGTGCGCATGGGACTGGGCTGGCAGGCGGCCCCGCGGCGCGGACTGTTCGGCACGCGCACGCGGGAGATCGACCTCGACGCGTCGGCCGTCCTGTTCGCCGACAAGCAGCCCGTCGACGTGGTGTTCTTCCGCCACCTCGTCAGCGACGACGGCTCCGTGCGCCACACCGGCGACAACCTGGTCGGCGGCGTCGGTCAGGGCGGCGACGACGAGGCCATCCTCGTCGACCTGCAGCGCGTCCCGGTCCACATCGACCAGATCGTCTTCACGGTGAACTCCTTCACCGGCCAGACCTTCCAGGAGGTGCAGAACGCGTTCTGCCGCCTGGTCGACGAGACCAACGGCCAGGAACTGGCCCGCTACACCCTCGACGGCGGCGGCCAGTACACCGCCCAGATCATGGCCAAGGTCAACCGCGCGGGCTCCGGCTGGCAGATGACGGCCCTCGGCAACCCCGCCAACGGCCGCACCTTCCAGGACCTGATGCCGGCGATCCTGCCGCACCTCTGAGCACGCACCTCTCTGAGCACGCACCACCGAGCACTGCCTGACCGAGCACCACCGTCCAGACGGCAGTCCGCACGCAGGCCCGGTGAGGGGGCCGACACCAAGGGGGAACGAACGCGATGACCGCCGAGCTGGTCAGGGGGCAGAACCACCCGGTTCCCAGCACCCGCCTAGAGATCCGGGTGTCGGCCGGAAAGCCGATCGTCGCCGGTGCCACCCTCTGCGACGACCACCGCAAGGTGCGCGGCACCTCCTGGGTCGCCCACCCCGGCGCCCCCACCCTGCCCGGCCTCGAAGTGTCCCGGCAGGCGGCCGCCGACCACCGTCTGGCCGTCGACCTGGGCGCGCTGCCGGACGGCGCGCACCAGGTCAACGTGCTGCTCGCGCTGCCCGTCGGCGTCGGGGGCCCGGTCGCCTTCGGCGCCGTCGCCGCGCCCTTCGTGGCCGTCACCGGACTCGACGGCACCGAGATCGCCAGCTACACGATCACGGATCTGTCCGCCGAGTCGGCCGTCGTCGCCCTGGAGCTGTATCGCAAGCAGGACATCTGGAAGGTCCGCGCCGTCGGCCAGGGCTACGCGGGCGGCCTCGCCGACATGCTCGCCGACCAGGGCCTGCCCGAGGCCCAGGAGCTGGCGACCGCCATCAACGACGCGGTGGCGCGCGGCCTCGCCCGCTCGGTGGCCGCGCCCCCGCCCCGTCCCGCGGACGAGACCCGCGTGCGCGCCGCGGCCCAGGGCCACACGAGCCCCGGACGACAGCCGTCCGCGCCCGCCCCGGGACCCGACGCCGCGCCCCAGCCCGTCACCCCCACGCCCGCGTCCGGCGACGGCGGCCGGCCCCCGCACCCCGTCGCCCCCGCGTCCGGCGACGCCGCCCCGCCCGCGCAGCCCGGCGACGGCGGCCCCGTGAACTACACCCACCCGCGCCGCCAGACCAGCGCGCCCCCGCCGCCCCCGCCCACCGCGCAGCCCGCCGCCCCCGGACAGCCCGCCCGCCCCGTCGCGGGCGACGCCACCGGCTGGTCCATGGAGGAGCGGCTCTACAACCAGGTGTGGGGCATGTTCGAGGATCTGGCCCGCTCCGCCGCGGCGTACCGCAGCGCGGTGGACTTCGCCGACTCCCGCATGGAGCGGGAGCTGGACGAGGTCCTCTCCGACCCGCGCAGCCGCATCGGTAACACCGGCGACGTCGCGCGGGAGGCCGCCCGCGCCCGCCACGGCGACCTCGTCGACCAGGCGCGGGCGGCCCTCGACCGGGACCTGGCCCAGCTCGCCGCCGAGGCTGAGGTCGTCGAGCCCGCCCTGCCGCCCGCGTTCGCCGACTGGTCGAGCCCGATCTGGCAGGGCTATCGCGTGCCCATGGAGATCCCCATGGCCCTGCGCCTCGGCGGCTTGCACCTGCCCGAGCGCCCCGACCTGCGCATCCCCATGCTGGTGCGGCTGCCCCTGGAGCGCGGCCTGTGGATCGACAGCGGCCGCTCCGGCGCGGACTCCCTCGCGGACGCCGACCAACTGCGCCGCCTCGCCCTGGACAGCGCCGTCGCGCACGCCGCGCGGCTGCTCGCCTCGTATCCGCCCGGCGCCTTCACCGTGCACGTCATCGACGCCGCGGGCAGCGGCACGAGCGCGTTCGCCCCGCTGGTGAACGCCGGGGTCCTGGACGAGCCGCCCGCGACCGGCGCCGCGGGCGCCGCCGCCGTGCTCACCCGCCTCACCCAGCGCGTGGACCTCGTCCAGATGGCGGTCCGCGGCGGCATGGCCGACGCCCTGCCGCAGGACCTGGACACCGGCGAGCACCTGCTGATCGTCAACGACTTCCCGCACGGCTTCGACGACCGCGCCGTGACCCGGCTGCGCTACCTCGCGGACGAGGGCCCCGCCGTCGGCGTGCACCTGATGATGGTCGCCGACCGCGAGGACGCCGCGGAGTACGGCCCGCTCCTCGACCCGCTGTGGCGGGCCCTGCTGCGCCTCACACCGGTGCCCGAGGACCACCTCGCGGACCCGTGGGTGGGTCACGCGTGGACGTTCGAGCCCTCGCTCGCCCCGCCCGGCAGCCAGGTCCTCAGCCACGTCCTCGACCGCGTGGGCGTGGCCCGCCGCACCGGGAGCCGCTGAGCCGCCATGTCGACCTGGAGACTGTCAGATGCCCAAGCACCCTCCTGAGCTGGCCATTTGGTGCTACTTTGCCTCTCCCTTTACCTAACCTTGGTCTTTCGCGTACCCTTCTCGGTGCGGAGGGGAGTACTCCCAGACGCGACGTGCCCGTCAATACGGACCGCCATCGGTCCCGGGGCGTCGGACCGGGGCGCACGGACAGCGCCCGGGTGGAAGAGACCTCCGGCAGCGACGACGCTGATCAGTAGCCGTACGACGCCGGAGGCGCAGTGGACGTTTCTATGACCCTGTGGGTGACGACCGTTCTCGGTCTGTGTGCCCTGATCGCGGTCGACTTCTTCATCGGGCGCAAGCCCCATGACGTGTCGATCAAGGAAGCCGGAATCTGGACGGTCGTCTGGATCGTCCTCGCGGTGATCTTCGGACTCGGCCTGCTGATCGCCGGCGAGAGCCAGGCGTCCGGCGAGTTCTTCGCGGGCTTCATCACCGAGAAGTCGCTCTCCGTCGACAACCTCTTCGTCTTCATCCTGATCATGGCGAAGTTCTCGGTGCCGACCCATCTCCAGCAGCGCGTGCTGCTGTTCGGTGTGCTGATCGCCCTGGTCCTGCGAGCGATCTTCATCGCCGCCGGCGCCGCGGTCATCGCCAACTTCTCCTGGGTCTTCTACATCTTCGGCGCGTTCCTGATCTACACCGCCTGGAAGCTCATCCAGGAGGCGCGGGCCGACGAGGAGGAAGAGGACTGGGAGGAGAACCGTCTCCTGAAGTCCATCGAGAAGAAGTTCGGCGTCTCCGACCGGTACGAGGGCACGAAGCTCTTCGTCCGGAAGAACGGCAAGAAGATCATGACGCCCCTCATGGTCGTCATGCTCGCCATCGGCACCACCGACGTGCTGTTCGCCATGGACTCCATCCCGGCGATCTTCGGCCTCACCCAGGACCCGTACATCGTCTTCACCGCCAACGCCTTCGCCCTGATGGGTCTGCGGCAGCTGTACTTCCTCATCGGCGGACTGCTCAGGAAGCTGGTCCACCTGAGCTACGGCCTGTCGGTGATCCTCGGCTTCATCGGCGTGAAGCTCGTCCTGCACGCCCTGCACGAGAACGGCGTGCACGTCCCCGAGATCTCCATCCCGGTCTCGCTCGGCGTCATCTGCGGTGTCCTCATCATCACGACGATCACCAGCCTCATGGCCTCCAAGAAGCAGGCGGAGCGCGAGGCGGCCGAGGCCGGCAGCGACGGCCCGTCCGGCAAGGACGACGTCCAGAAGGACAGCGTCGAGGCGTGACGGCGACGTGAACACGCGCTACGCGGAGTCGACTCGAAGGCGCCGCCGGTGACAACCGGCGCGGACCGGCGGGTACCGGCTGTGTGAGCACCACCCCGGAAGCGGTGCACGGTCGTCGACCGTGCACCGCTTCCGCATGAAAGGAACCTATGAAGTCGCGGCCCTCCCGTGAGCGGGGCAGCATCGAAAACATGATCCTTGAGCTCCGGGCCCTCGCCGCACGGTGGACCACCGCCGTGCCCGTGCTCGGAATCGTTCTCCTCGCCCTCACCTGGGGGCGCGACCTGCCGGGCGCGGTCGTCGCCCTGGTGACGGCGGTACTCGCCGGGGCGGTGCTCGCCGCGGTCCACCACGCCGAGGTCATCGCGCACCGCGTCGGCGAACCCTTCGGCTCCCTCGTCCTGGCCGTCGCGGTCACCATCATCGAGGTCGCCCTCATCGTCACCCTCATGGCCGACGGCGGCGACAAGAGCTCCACGCTGGCCCGCGACACGGTCTTCGCCGCCGTGATGATCACCTGCAACGGCATACTCGGCCTCTGCCTGCTGACCGGCGCCCTGCGCCACCGCGTCGCCGTCTTCAACTCCGAGGGCACCGGCGCCGCGCTCGCGACCGTCGCCACCCTGGCCACGCTCAGCCTGGTCCTGCCGACCTTCACGACCTCCAAGCCGGGACCGGAGTTCTCCACGGCGCAGCTCACGTTCGCCGCCCTGTCGTCCATCGTCCTGTACGGCCTGTTCGTCGCCACGCAGACCGTCCGGCACCGCGACTACTTCCTGCCGGTCACCAAGGAGGGCGAGGTCGTCGACGAGGACGTCCACGCCGAGGGCCCCTCCGCCCGCACCGCACTGATCAGCCTCGGTCTGCTCGCGCTCGCCCTCATCGGGGTCGTCGGGCTCGCCAAGGGAGTGTCGCCCACCATCGAGTCGGGCGTCGAGTCGGCCGGTCTGCCGCACGCCGTCGTCGGCGTGATCATCGCGCTGCTCGTGCTGCTCCCGGAGACCATCGCGGCCGTGCGCGCGGCCCGCCGCAACCGCGTCCAGACCAGCCTGAACCTGGCTCTGGGCTCGGCGATGGCCAGCATCGGCCTGACCATCCCCGCCGTCGCCATCGCCTCCGTGTGGCTGTCCGGGCCGCTCGTGCTCGGCCTCAGCTCGACCCACATGGTGCTGCTCGTGCTCACCGTCCTCGTCGGCACCCTCACGGTCGTGCCCGGCCGCGCCACGCCCCTCCAGGGCGGCGTGCACCTGGTGCTGTTCGCGGCGTACCTGGAGCTCGCGGTCAATCCCTGACACGCGGGAGCGGCCGGCGCCGGTCCGGGGGTCACCCCGTGACCGGCACCGCCGCCTCCTGCCGCACGGGCCGCGTCTCCGGAAGCAGCGCGAAGCACCCGAGGCTGAACACCGCCACGGCCGTCAGATACGCGGCCACACCCCAGGGCGTGCCCTCGCCCCGCGCCGCCGCGGTCGCCACCATCGGCGTGAGCGCCCCACCGAGGACACCGGCAAGGTTGTAACCCACCGCCGCCCCCGTGCAGCGCACCCGCGGCTCGTACAGCTCCGGCAGATACGCGGCGACCACGGAGAACATCGCGACGAACGCGATCAGCGCCACCAGGAAGCCCAGGAAAATCAGGAACGGCTCACCCGTGGCCAGCAGGGCGACCATCGGGAACATCCACAGGGCGACCCCCGCGCACCCCACCAGGCACATCGGCCGCCGCCCGTACCGGTCGCCCAGGGAAGCCGCCACGGGCGTCAGGGCGCCCTTGACGACGACGGCGGCCATGATGCACGCCAGCATGACGGTACGGCTCACACCGAGGCGCTCCACGCCGTAGGAGAGCGACCACGTCGTGACGGCGTAGAACACCGCGTACCCCACGGCAAGGGCGCCCGCCGTGAGCAGCACGAGCCGCCAGTGCCCGCGCGCCACCTCGACGAGCGGTACGCGCGCGTGCTCACGCACCTGGAGGAAGTCCGGGCTCTCCACCAGCGAGGCGCGCAGCGCGATCCCCGCCAGCGCGAGCACCCCCGCTCCCCAGAACGGAATCCGCCACCCCCAGGAGGCGAACTGCGCCTCCGTGAGGGTCGCGGACAGCGCCAGCGTCACGCCGTTGGCCAACAGGAACCCGATCGCGGGCCCGACCTGCGGGAAGCTCGCCCACAGCGCGCGCCGCTCGGGCGGCGCGTGCTCGGCGGTCAGCAGCACCGCCCCGCCCCACTCCCCGCCGAGCCCCACACCCTGCACGAAACGCAGCACGAGCAACAGCACCGGGGCGGCCACGCCGATCGTCCCGTACGTCGGCACGCAGCCCACGGCGACGGTGGCAACGCCCGTCAGGAGCAGCGAGATCACCAGGACGGGCCGTCGCCCGCGCCGGTCGCCGAGGTGCCCGAAGAGCACGGAGCCGAGCGGCCGGGCGACGAAGCCCACTCCGAATGTCGCGAACGCCGCGAGAGTTCCCGCCAGCGGGGAGAACGTCGGAAAGAACAGCGGCCCGAGGACCAGGGCCGCCGCGGTGCCGTAGATGAAGAAGTCGTAGAACTCGATGGCCGTCCCGGCGAGCGACGCGGCGGCGAGCCGGGGCAGAGAAGGAGGCGTGGGCTGGGCTGTGGGCTGGGATTCTGACGGAGAGTGACTGTTGCGCACGGTGCGTCAACTACCCGGTGTGACGGGCGGTTACGGGGGCTCGCGGGAGTCCGGGGGCGCGCCGCAACGCCCGGTGGCGCGCCCCGCCCGCGGGTGTCGGCGTGCCCCACTCAGTACGTGACCGTGATCCGCCGCTCGTCCCCGTCCACCCGTACCGTGCCGCCGTAGGGGATCACGTACTGGGGATCCGTGTGCCCGAGGTCCACGTCGAAGACGGCCATGGTGGCGGGAGCGTACGCCGAGAGCGCTTCGAGTACGGCCTCGCGCTGCTCCCGTGCGTAGCGGGCCCGCTCCTCGGGGCCGTGGGGCCGGTCGAAGCTCCAGCGCTTGGCGCGGCCCATGAGCAGCGCGGCGAAACGCGCGAGGAGCCCGCGCTCGCCCATGGCACGCAGGATCCGGAACACCTCGGTGGGGGAGGGGAGTTCCTCCGTCGTCTCCAGGAACAGGACGTGCCCGTCGTACGCGGCCGGGTCGGCGACCTCGCGGTCGGCCATCATGAGCCCGGACAGGACCTCCAGGCAGCCGCCCCAGGAGCGCCCCTCCACGACCCGCTCGGCGCCCTCCGGCAGATGCCAGCTCCAGCCCTCGCCCGGCTCCGTCGGCGGCTCGGCGGCGAGGGCCGCCGGGTCGTCCCAAGGGACGTCGACGTCACGGAAGCGCTCGGCGGGACGCAGTTCGTGGCGGCCGGCGGTGAACAGGGCCGCGCGCAGTGAGTCCGCCGTCGGGGCGGCCATGGCTCCCGGCCGCCCCAGTTCGCACATCACCGACGCCCCGTGGAAGCTGACGATGCCGGCCTGCCACAGGAACGCGTGCAGGTTGGTGTTGTCGCTGAACCCGAAGAACGGCTTGGGGTGCGCCCGGATCAACTCCCGGTCCAGGAACGGCAGCACGGTGATCTGGTCGTCGCCGCCGATGCTCGCCATGACGGCCTTGATCTGCGGATCGGCGAACGCGGCGTGCAGGTCCTCGGCACGCTCCCGCGCCGAGGCGCCCATCCTGCGCGTCGTCGGATACTCCACCGGCTCCAGGAGGAAGTCCGTCCGCAGCCGCCGCAGGCCCAGCTCGTAGGGCAGCGGGAAGAGCTCCGGCAGCCCGGCGGCGGGCGACACGACGGCGATGCGGTCGCCCGGGACGGGCTTTGGCGGATAGAGCGGCGGGTGCGGGCGGCCTGGCGGTGTCATGCCGGGCAGCGTACGGCCCGACTCGCGGCGTCCGCACCGTGATAAACCGGCAGTGAGCAGCAGTCCGACGCACGGAGGTCCCTGTGCCCCACACCCTCGCCACCGCCCCGGTCCTGATCCTGAACGGCCCCAACCTGAACCTCCTGGGCCGTCGCCAGCCGGAGATCTACGGCACCGACACGCTCGCGGACGTCGAGGCGATGTGCGCCAAGGCGGCCGCGGCGCACGGCGGGACGGTCGACCTGCGGCAGTCCAACCACGAGGGCGAGCTGGTCGACTGGATCCACGAGGCGCGCGAGCACCACGCGGGCATCGTCATCAACCCGGCCGCGTACTCGCACACGTCGATCGCCATCCTGGACGCGCTCAACACGTGCGACGGCATGCCGGTCGTGGAGGTGCACATCTCCAACATCCACCAGCGGGAGTCGTTCCGGCACCACTCGTACGTCTCGCAGCGCGCCGACGGCGTCATCGCGGGCTGCGGTGTGCAGGGGTACGTGTTCGGGGTGGAGCGGGTGGCGGCGCTGCTGGGGCGGGCCTAGGCCCGCCCCGGCGGGGGTCACCAGCCGCGTGCGCGCCACTCCGCGAGGTGCGGACGCTCGGCGCCCAGCGTGGTGTCCTTGCCGTGGCCGGGGTAGACCCAGGTCTCGTCGGGGAGCGTGCCGAAGATCTTCGTCTCGACGTCATCGATGAGGCTCGCGAACCGCTCCGGGTCCTTCCACGTGTTGCCGACGCCCCCGGGGAAGAGGCAGTCGCCGGTGAAGACGTGCGGGTGGCCGTGCGGGTCGTCGTAGATGAGGGCGATCGAGCCGGGCGTGTGGCCCACGAGGTGCCGGGCGGTGAGCGAGATCCGGCCGAACGTGATGGTGTCGCCGTCGTCCACGAGGACGTCGGTCGGCGTCGGGATGCCCTCGGCGTCCTCGCGGCCCGCGTACGTGCGCGCGCCCGTCGCCGCGACGACCTCCGCGAGGGCCTGCCAGTGGTCGCCGTGCTGGTGGGTGGTGACGACGGCGCAGACGCCGTCGTCACCGATGAGCCGCAGCACCGTCTGGGGCTCGTTGGCCGCGTCGATCAGGAGCTGCTCGTCGGTGGCCCGGCAGCGCAGCAGATAGGCGTTGTTGTCCATCGGGCCGACCGCGACCTTCGAGATCATCAGGTCCTGCAGCTCGTGCACGTCCGCGGGCCCGCCGACCTTCACCACTCCGCTGTACGTCATGCGACTCAGCCTATAGCGGGGGCAGGGCGGGGAGGGAGCCGCCGGCCACGGTCAGTCCGGTGCCGTCGCGACGCCCGGCGAGCCAGCCCAGGAGGTCCGCCCGACGGCCGCTGACGGTGACGTCGACGGCCCGCTCGCGGCCCTCCTCGATCTGCTCCGGGGTGACGCCCTCGACGGCGCCCGTGGCGAGCACGCGGCCGTCGTCCTGCCGGATGGCCACGGCGGGCAGGCCGGGGTGGTTCCTGAAGCGCTGGGCGAGGAAGTCGATCTCGCGCTGGGTGAACTCCTCGGAGAGGTCCTCCAGCTCGTAGCCGACGCCGAGGTCCACGTGGTGCAGCTCCACCTCGATCCAGCGCCGGAACGGCACGTTGAAGGCGGAGTCCTTGACGCCGTTGCGCAGCTCCACGGTGCGGGACCAGTCCGCGGGGGCGGCGCCCTCGTCCTGGAAGCGGGCCGCGGACTCCCGCAGGTCGGCGAGGTGCACCTCCAGCGGTCGTGGCGCGTCACGCTCGATGTCGGCGTCCCGCGCCTCCCCGCTGACGTACATGGGCCGCCCGGCCAGAACGTTCACCAGGGCGTCGGCGTTCCGCGCGACGTGCGCGAGGACGTGGCCGCGCGTCCAGCCGGGAAGCCGTGACGGCTCGGCCGTCGAAGCGTTGTCCAAGGAGGCGGCTGCGGCGAGCAGCCGGTCCGTCGCGTCACGTACAGACGCCAGGTCGCGCACATGATCAATCATGCGCCCGACGATAGCTCCGCCACACGTTCGGGTGAAGGCGGTGGACGAGGCCCGCAAATCGAATGTCCGTGCTATAAGGTCGGTTGCGGCATCGGGCATTCTTGGTAGTCCGGGTTTCATCGGCCCCAGGGCCGCGAACCAGAGAATCCGGCCCGGCGTTGTCAGTGGGTCGCCCTAGTCTGTGAACGACGGGGGCCCCGCCCCTGTCACTTCTCTCAAGAAAGGTGCGGACCGGCGTGGCCGACCGTCTCATCGTCCGTGGCGCGCGCGAGCACAATCTCAAGAACGTCTCGCTCGACCTCCCGCGTGACTCCCTCATCGTCTTCACCGGTCTGTCCGGGTCCGGCAAGTCCTCGCTCGCGTTCGACACGATCTTCGCCGAGGGCCAGCGGCGGTACGTCGAATCGCTGTCGTCGTACGCCCGCCAGTTCCTCGGCCAGATGGACAAGCCGGACGTCGACTTCATCGAGGGACTGTCGCCCGCGGTCTCCATCGACCAGAAGTCGACCTCGCGCAACCCGCGCTCCACGGTCGGCACCATCACCGAGGTCTACGACTACCTGCGCCTGCTGTTCGCGCGCATCGGCAAGCCGCACTGCCCCGAGTGCCGCCGCCCGATCTCCCGGCAGTCCCCGCAGGCCATCGTCGACAAGGTCCTCGAACTGCCCGAGGGCAGCCGTTTCCAGGTCCTGTCGCCGCTGGTGCGCGAGCGCAAGGGCGAGTTCGTCGACCTCTTCGCCGACCTCCAGACCAAGGGATACAGCCGCGCCCGGGTGGACGGCGCGACCATCCAGCTCTCCGAGCCGCCCACGCTGAAGAAGCAGGAGAAGCACACCATCGAGGTGGTCGTCGACCGCCTCACCGTCAAGGACAGCGCCAAGCGTCGCCTCACGGACTCCGTGGAGACCGCGCTCGGCCTCTCCGGCGGCATGGTCGTCCTGGACTTCGTCGACCTCCCCGAGGACGACCCCGAGCGCGAGCGGATGTACTCGGAGCACCTCTACTGCCCGTACGACGACCTGTCCTTCGAGGAACTCGAGCCCCGCTCCTTCTCCTTCAACTCGCCCTTCGGCGCCTGCCCCGACTGCACCGGCATCGGCACGCGCATGGAGGTCGACCCCGAGCTGATCGTCCCGGACGAGGACAAGTCGCTCGACGAGGGCGCCATCCACCCCTGGTCCCACGGCCACACCAAGGACTACTTCGGCCGCCTCGTCGGCGCCCTCGCCGACGCCCTCGGCTTCGCCACGGACATGCCCTGGGCGGGCCTGCCCCAGCGCGCCAAGAAGGCCCTGCTGCACGGCCACAAGACCCAGATCGAAGTGCGCTACCGCAACAGGTACGGCAGGGAGCGGGTCTACACCACCGCCTTCGAAGGCGCCGTCCCCTTCGTCAAGCGGCGGCACAGCGAGGCCGAGAGCGACGCCAGCCGCGAGCGCTTCGAAGGCTATATGCGAGAGGTGCCCTGCCCCACCTGTGAGGGCACCCGCCTCAAGCCGATCGTCCTCGCCGTCACGGTCATGGGCCGGTCCATCGCGGAGGTCTCCGCGATGTCGATCAGCGACTGCGCGGACTTCCTCGCCGAGCTGCGGCTCGACGCCCGCGACAAGAAGATCGCCGAGCGGGTCCTGAAGGAGGTCAACGAACGACTGCGCTTCCTGGTCGACGTCGGCCTGGACTACCTCTCGCTCAACCGCGCCGCGGGCACCCTCTCCGGCGGCGAGGCCCAGCGCATCCGCCTGGCCACCCAGATCGGCTCCGGCCTCGTCGGCGTGCTCTACGTCCTTGACGAGCCGTCCATCGGCCTGCACCAGCGCGACAACCACCGCCTCATCGAGACCCTCGTCCGGCTGCGCGACATGGGCAACACCCTGATCGTCGTCGAGCACGACGAGGACACCATCAAGGTCGCCGACTGGGTCGTGGACATCGGCCCGGGCGCGGGCGAGCACGGCGGCAAGGTCGTGCACAGCGGCTCCCTGAAGGAACTGCTCGGCAACGACAAGTCGGTCACCGGGCAGTACCTGTCGGGCAAGAAGGCCATCCCCGTCCCCGACATCCGCCGCCCCGCCGACCCCGCCCGCCGCCTCACGGTCCACGGCGCCCGGGAGAACAACCTCCAGGACATCGACGTCTCCTTCCCGCTCGGCGTCCTCACCGCCGTCACCGGCGTCTCCGGATCCGGCAAGTCCACGCTGGTCAACGACATCCTCTACACCCACCTGGCCCGCGAGCTGAACGGCGCCAGGTCCGTCCCCGGGCGGCACACGCGCGTGGAGGGCGACGACCTCGTCGACAAGGTCGTGCACGTCGACCAGTCGCCCATCGGCCGGACCCCCCGGTCGAACCCGGCGACGTACACCGGAGTCTTCGACCACGTCCGCAAGCTCTTCGCGGAGACCACGGAGGCGAAGGTCAGGGGCTATCTCCCCGGACGCTTCTCCTTCAACGTCAAGGGCGGCCGCTGCGAGAACTGCTCCGGCGACGGCACCATCAAGATCGAGATGAACTTCCTCCCGGACGTGTACGTCCCCTGCGAGGTCTGCCACGGCGCGCGGTACAACCGCGAGACCCTGGACGTGCACTACAAGGGCAAGTCCATCGCCGAGGTCCTCGACATGCCCATCGAGGAGGCGCTCGACTTCTTCGAGGCGGTCCCCGGCATCGCCCGGCACCTGAAGACCCTCCACGACGTCGGCCTCGGGTACGTCCGGCTCGGCCAGTCCGCACCCACGCTCTCCGGCGGCGAGGCCCAGCGCGTCAAGCTGGCCAGCGAGCTCCAGAAGCGCTCCACGGGCCGCACGGTCTACGTCCTCGACGAGCCGACCACCGGTCTGCACTTCGAAGACATCAGCAAGCTGATCACGGTCCTCTCCGGCCTGGTCGACAAGGGCAACACGGTCATCGTCATCGAGCACAACCTCGACGTGATCAAGACCGCGGACTGGGTCGTCGACATGGGCCCGGAGGGCGGCAGCGGCGGTGGCCTCGTCATCGCCGAGGGCACCCCCGAGCAGGTCGCCGGCGTGCCCGCGAGCCACACCGGCAAGTTCCTGCGCGACATCATCGCCGCCGACCGCATCAGCGACGCGGCGGTGCCCCCGGCCCGCCGCAGCACGAAGAAGACCACCGCCAAGAAGACGGTGGCCTCGAAGTCGGCCCCCACGAGGGCCGCCGTCACCAAGTCGACGGTCACCAAGCCGGAGCCCACGAAGTCGACGGCCGCGAAGCCGACGACGAAGAAGACGGCCGCCAAGAAGGCGGCGGCCAAGAAGGCGCCCGCGAAGAACACGCCCGCGAAGAAGACGGCGTCGCGGTCGCGCAAGGCCTGAGGCCAAGCGCCGCCCGCCCGGTCTTGGGCCACACACGTCAGCGCGCCGCCCCGCACAGGGGTGGCGCGCTGACGTCTCTTCCGGGCCCCCTCCTCCGGGCCCCCTTCTTCCGCTTCCGGGACCCCCTTCTTCCGCCACCCACCTCGCGTACCGTCCAACGCACCCAGCGTCCAGCGCACCCATGCGTTCAATCGCGTTCAACGCACCACCGCGACCAAGGAGGCGTACGAGATGTCAGCCGCAGCCACCCCGTCCGTGCGGAGCGAACGGAACGGAGCCGTCACCACCGTCGTCCTGTCGCGGCCCGACGTGCGCAACGCCGTCGACAGGCCCACCGCGCGTGCCCTCGCCGACGCCTTCCGGGACTTCGACGCCGACCCGGAGGCATCGGTCGCCGTGCTGTGGGGAGAAGGGGGCACGTTCTGCGCGGGCGCCGACCTGAAGGCACTCGGAACCCCGGAGGGGAACGAGATCGCCGAGGTCGACGGGGCGAACGACGGGCCGATGGGGCCCACCCGCCTCAGCCTGTCCAAGCCCGTCATCGCCGCGGTCTCCGGGCACGCCGTCGCGGGCGGCCTGGAACTCGCCCTCTGGTGCGACCTCAGGGTCGCCGAGGACGACGCTGTGCTCGGGGTGTTCTGCCGCCGCTGGGGCGTGCCGCTCATCGACGGCGGGACCGTGCGGCTGCCCCGCATCATCGGGGAGGGCCGCGCCATGGACCTCATCCTCACCGGCCGCCCGGTCGACGCGGCGGAAGCGCTGGGCATGGGCCTGGTCAACCGGGTCGTGGCGAAAGGCACCGCCCGCGCGGCCGCCGAGCAACTCGCCGCCGAGATCGCCGCGTTCCCCCAGACCTGCCTGCGGCACGACCGGCTCTCCGCCCGCGAACAGCACGGACTGCCCGAACAGCGGGCGCTCGCGGGCGAGTTGGCCCACGGCCTGCACGCCCTTGGCGAAGCAGCCGAAGGCGCCGCGCGGTTCGCCGCCGGAGCGGGAAGACACGGCGCCTTCGGGACGAGCTGAACTCCGGGGACGAGGCCGAAGCGCGGGGCGAGCTGAACTGCGGGACGAGGGCCGAAGCCCGGGTCGAGCTGAACCTCCCGAGCCGGAACAGCTGAACCTCCCGGGCCAGGGGCCTACGCCTCGCCCTTGCCCGGCTCCAGGAACTGCATGTCCAGCTGGATCTTCACGGCCTCGCCGAGCATGCCGGGGGCGAACGTCAGGCCGTACTCACTGCGGCGGATCTCGCCCGTCGCCTCGAAACCGGCGTGGCGCGTCTCGCCGAAGTCGCCGAGGCCGCCGAACTCCACGGCCAGCGTCACCGGGCGGGTGACATCCCCGATGGTCAGCTCGCCCGCCATCGTCCAGTCCTCGCCGGAACCGGAGATCCCGGTCGAGCGGAACGCCATCGTCGGGCGCTTCTCCACGTCGAGCAGGTCGGAGGCGCGGACGTGCGCGTCCCGGTCCGGGTTGCCGGTGTCGATCGACGCCAGGGCGATGGTGGCGCTCACCACCGTGTCGTCGAGGGTCTCGCCCACCACCAGCTCCGCGTCGAACTCCGTGAAACGGCCACGCACCTTGGAGATGCCCAGGTGGCGGATGGTGAAGTTCACGGCGGAGTGCAGCGGGTCAAGCGTCCAGCGGCCCGCAGGCAGGGGCAGGGCGGTGGTGGCGGCAGCGTCAGTGGTGTGGGTCTCAGTGGTCATGCCGTCCACTCTGGGGCGAGCGCCGGACCCGAGGAAGGCCGGGCGGAGACTGGTAGTGGCAGGGCCACGATCAGGGGCGGCGGCCCCAGGATGCACCCTGATACGTTCGAACGGTGAGCGAGAACGAGCTGGGATCCTTCCTCCGTACCCGCCGCGAGGCCGTCACGCCCGCCGAAGCGGGACTACCCACCGGCGCGCGCCGCCGCACGCCCGGACTGCGCCGCTCCGAAGTCGCCACCCTCGCCGGAATCAGCGTCGAGTACCTGACCCGCCTGGAACAGGGCCGCGACCGCAACCCGTCGCCGTCCGTGCTCGGTTCGCTCGCCGACACCCTGCGGCTCACCGTCGAGGAGCGCGTCCACCTGCGCCGCCTGCAGAAGGCCGGCAGCGGCGCCGACGACCCCTGCTGCTCCGCCGCCCCGCCCCCGGCGCTGTCCGTGCGGCCCACCGTGCGCGCCCTGGTCGACCGCCTCGAACCCACCCCGGCCGTCCTGCTCAACCGGCTCAGCGACGTCCTCACGTACACGACGGCCTACGAACGGCTCGCCCGCCCCCTCGGCCTGCTCGACGGCGAACGGCCCAACCTGCTGCGGTTCGTCTTCACCGACGAGCGGGCCCGCACCGTCTTCCCCGAGTGGGACCGCGTCGCCGACGAGCAGATCGCGCACCTCAGGAACGAATCGCCGATGATCGACCCCCATGTGGTGCAGTTCGTCGACGAGTTGACGGTGCTCGCGGGCGCGCCGTTCGCCGACCGTGTCGAGGCCGTGCCCGGCCTGCCGCGCCGCAGCGGCGTGGAGCGCCTCGCGCACCCCGAGGTGGGCGCGCTGCGCCTGTCGTACGAGACGCTGGCGCTGCCCGACGTCGACGGTCAGCGCCTCCTCGTCCACCTCCCGGCCGACGACGCCACCTCGGCGGCCCTGGACCAGCTCAACGGCCGCCAGCCCGGCGGCCTGCGCGCGGTCAGCGGCTGAGGCCCGTCCGCGCCTCAGCGGCCCGCGCCCCCGTCCACCTCCCGCGCGTACGGCGGCTCCGCCCCCGCCCGTGAGCACGTGACCGCCGCCGCGCGGGCCGCGAAGCGCAGCACCTCGGCCCAGGCGTCGCCATCGAGCCCCGCCGCCGTCCGCGCGGACAGGGCGTCCCGCGCGGCCAGGGAGTGCAGCAGCGCCGCGTTCACCGTGTCGCCCGCGCCGATCGTGTCCACGACGTCGACCGGAACGCCGGGCACCGAGACCTCACCGCAGGCGCGCGTGAAGACGGACAGGCCCTCGCCGCCCCGCGTCACCACCACGGCCGCCGGGCCCGACGCCAGCCACTCCTCGGGCGTGCCGCCCAGCCAGCGGGCGTCCTCCTCGGACAGCTTCAGGAGCGCCACCGACGGCAGCCAGCTCTTGAACCGGGCACGGTAGGCGTCCGCGTCGGCGATGAGTCCGGCGCGGATGTTGGGGTCGAGCGCCGTGAAGACGCCGCGGGCCGCCTCGCGCCGCATCAGCTCCTCGTACGCGCTCGCGCCCGGCTCCAGGACGAGCGAGCAGGTCCCGAAGGACATCGCCCGGACCCGGTCCGGGACCCGGCGGGGCACGGCGAAGAGCCGGTCGGCGGTGCCGTCCACGTAGAAGGAGTACCCGGCCGAGCCGTCGGCGCCGATCGAGGCGACGGCCAGGGTCGTCGGCTCGGCGCCCCGCTGGACGTACGACACGTCGACGTCAGCCGCCCGCAGACCCGCGAGCAGCGCCTCTCCGAACGCGTCGAGCGAGACCCGGGAGCAGAAGGCGGTGGGGGAGCCGAGGCGGCCGAGGGCGATCGCCGTGTTGTAAGGGCCGCCGCCGAGGCGCGGCGCCAGGTCCGGCAGCACGGGGTGCCGCGCGTCCCGCGGCGCACCCTGCGGCACGAGGTCGATGAGGGCCTCACCTGCGACGACTATCACTGACGGTTCCTTCCCGGCGTGCGGCTCCGGCGGTCCGGCGGTCGGGCCCGCGGACGTTCGCGCGCCCTGGAGCCCCGGCCTCCGCCTGCGGACAGGCTAGGGCCTGACCCGGCGGGCGCGGCCGATGCGGGCGGCACTCGGGCACCGCCGCGCCCCACCCGGTCACGGGGTACCCGGGCCCGACCGTGCCACCTGGTCACGGGGCACCCGGGCCCGACCGTGCCATCCGGCCCCACGACACCCCACCGGTAAGGTCATGATTCGTCGCCGAACCAGCCTGACCTGTGGAGACTTCATGCCCGGCACGTCCCCCGCCCGCCGCACCGTGCTGCGCGCGGCTGCCCTCGCCCCGGCCGTGGGGCTCGGGCTCACCGCCTGCTCCTCCGGCGGCAACGGCAGCCGTTCCGCGCCGACCGAGCCGGTGGACCTCGGCGCGGCCGACGCGGTTCCTGTGGGCGGATCGAAGCTCTACCCGGACGAGAACGTGGTGGTCAGCCGGATCGCCGACGACGAGTACAAGGCGTTCAGCAGCATCTGCACGCACGCCCGGTGCCCCATCGAGAAGCTTCAGGGCGCCGAGCTGACCTGTCAGTGCCACGGCAGCCAGTTCGACGCGAGGAACGGCAAGGTGCTGCGCGAGCCCGCCGTGACACCCCTGGAGGAGCTGCCGGTGAAGGTCGCGGGCGGCAAGATCGTGGCGGGCCCGGGAGCCTGAGGCGTCACTCCCAGTCCCAGCCGATGCCGATGATCCCGGCCCGCACCTGCGGCTCCACGAGGTGGACCGACCGATGGCTGCCGCTCAGCGTCAGCTCGCGCAGGCCCAGGCGGGGCGCGGCCGCCGAACGCTGTGTGAAGCGGTGGCAGCGGACGGGCAGGGTGCCCTCCGCGAAGCGGACCTGGAGGGCGTACTGGCCACCGGTGAAGCTGAAACCGCGCACGTACTCGGCGCTCGTCCCGGCCGTGCCGTCCTCGAAGCCGTAACAGAACAGGTGCGTGTCACCCGCGCGCAGCCGGGCGTCGAACAGCAGCTCGGCGACCAGGACACCCGTGTCGTGGTGCCAGCGCACCCGGCCGGTGCGGCAGTTCTCCAGGGCCCGCACCTCCATCCGCTCCGGGGCGCAGCCGGGGTCCCCGTGGTGGATGGCCAGATAGCGGTCGATCCCGTCCGTGTGGGCGCGTACGACATGCTGGGAATCGCGTCCCAGCAGCTCACGATGGGCGCCTATGCGTATGCGCTCATGGTGGCCGACGGTGTGCAGGCCGCCGTCGAGCGGGGACTCCAGGTCCGCGAGGAGCTTCTGCAGGACGTCGGAGGCCTCCACCAGGGAACGGTAAGAACGGGCCGCGGGGCGTTCGGTGTTGATACGCTCCTCGGCCTGGGCGAGCAGCCGGATGAGTGATTCCTCCGGCAGCCGCAGGATCTCCTCGAGGGCGCGTACGGCCCGTAGTGACTCGGCGCGCTGAGGGCGGCGCGCGCCCTGTTGCCAGTAGCTCAGACTGGTCACGCCGACGTGGACGCCCGCGCGGGCGAGATGGTGGCGCACGCGTTGCAGGGGCAGGCGCCGGGCGGCGATGGCGGCGCGCAGGGCGACGTGGAACGGGCCGGTGCGCAGGGCGGTGGCGAGGTCTGCCGGGGTGTCGTCCGCGACGGGCGTCGCGTGGGGCGTTGTGTGGGGGGTCACGTTCCGCACCGCAGGTCCTTTCTGTGAACGTTCACTCCGGCCGCGCGGGTGTACGCCCCGGTCGAAGCGGGTGGCCAGGTGAGCGTGCGAGCGGCGTTCACAGATGTACGCCGTTGTTCACGCTTCAAACCATGCCGCATTGAAGCGTGTTGACCTGCACTGGACAACACCTGATGCTCAATCGCAGCGTCCGGACGCGCTCCTCCACATCCCACCCCCACTCCGCTCGGGAGGAACGCGATGCACCACTCCACCCGCGGATCGAGCCGTCGCAGACGGCTGTCCGCACTGGCCGTCGCCGCGGCGGCCTTCCTCGCCGTACCGGCGGCCACCGCCGCCGCGGCACCCCACGACACGTCGTCGACCGTCGCTCCGGCCGCCTCGGGAGCGGCCGACCCGTCGGTCCTCGCCGCCAAGCGCCTGAACATCACGATGCAGGCGCAACAGAAGACCAACTGGTGCTGGGCCGCGGCGGGCAACACCATCGCCACGTACCTCGGCAGGAACTACAGCCAGAACCAGTTCTGCAACGCCGCCTTCGGCCGCAACCAGAACACCGAGTGCCCCAACAACCAGGCCACCCTCGGCAACGTCCAGACCGGCCTCCGCTGGGCGGGCATCAACTCCGGTTCTTACGTCACCGGCTGGCTGCGCTACCCCACCGTGCAGTCCGAGATCAACGCGAACCGGCCCGTCGAGACCCGCATCCAGTGGTCCAACGGCGGCGGCCACATGCACGTCATCTACGGCTACGACACCGCCAACAGCTGGGTGTACTGGGGCGACCCGTGGCCATCGAGCGACCGCTACAACTGGGCGTCCCACGGCTGGTACGTCAACAACAGCACCTTCTCCTGGACCCACTCGCTGTACCGGATAGGGGCGTGAGAGCGATGACCAGTCCCCTTTCTCGCGGTCCCGTTCCCTCCGGTCGTCCTTCCGGCCGGGCTTCTTCCGGTCGTGCTTCTTCCGGTCGCGCGCTGAAGGCCGTGCTCGCGGGCTCGGCCGCCACCCTGCTCCTCGGCCTCGCGGCCCCGCACGCCACGGCCGACTCCGGCCCGGCCGCGAAGCCCGCGCCGCCCGCGCCCTCAGCCCCCTCGGACGCCGCCCGCGGCGCCGCACACGACGCGGCCGAGGCCCCGAAGACCCTCGACACGCTGTCCCGCTTCTTCGCCCGCGAGGGAGCCGTCACGAAGGCCGCGGCCGAGCCGCGCGTGGCAGGCGACAAGGCCGTGCCCGTCTACTACTTGTCGCCCGACTTCGTCGCCGGCAAGAAGGACGCCCCCGTCGCCCGTATGGAGTTCCTGGCCAGCAAGGCGGTCTCCTCCGACGGCCAGGAGGCATCGCTCTGGTCCGTCCGGCAGGCAGGCTCCTGGAAGATCGTGAACATCGCCACCGGGGACGACGAGACCCACTACGCGCGCGTGGGTGCCGACAAGCTCCCCGGAGGCACCGTCTTCCACGAGCCGCAGATCAACGGCTGGTACGTCACCAAGGGGGCGCGCGTCCTGCCGCTCGACAAGGACGCCGTGCGCGCGGTCGGCGCGCAGGGGACCTCGACCGACGCCTACCGCAAGCGGGTCCAGAAGGCGTACGGGGACAAACTGCCGGGGTCGGCGTACGCCAAGTCGGGCAAGGCGGGCGGCTACTCCGAGGAACCGGCGGCCGAGTCGGCCAAGGCGGGCGGGGCGCCCGAGTCCGCCTCGTCCTCCTCCTCCGACGGGGCGGTCACCGTCGCCTCCACCGTGGCCGGAGCCGGGGCGCTGGTCGCCCTCGGCCTGTCCGGCGCGGCCCTGCTCCGGCGTCGTTCCCGCCGCCTGAGCTGACCTGGCCCCGGCCGCCGGCCGGGACGTTTCCCGCACCCGCCCGCCCCGCACAGGGCGGGCGGGTGCACCGTGAGCGGTCGCCCGGACGCGCCGGGGCCGGGGGAGAGAAGCGGACGCGCTGAAGCGGGCGAGAAGAGCGCACGGCCCGAGCCTCGGCGCCGCACGGCCGCCGCCACTGACTGTCACTGCTCGCCAGTAGGCTGTCCGACATGGCCGACCCTTCCAGCTACCGCCCCAAGCCGGGACAGATCCCCGACTCGCCGGGGGTCTACAAGTTCCGCGACGAGCACCGCCGGGTGATCTACGTCGGGAAGGCCAAGAGCCTGCGCCAGCGCCTGGCGAGCTACTTCCAGGACCTGGCGAACCTCCACCCGCGCACGGCCACGATGGTGACGACGGCGGCCTCCGTCGAGTGGACCGTCGTCGCCACGGAGACCGCGGCGCTCCAGCTGGAGTACACCTGGATCAAGGAGTACGACCCGCGCTTCAACGTCAAGTACCGCGACGACAAGAGCTACCCGTACCTCGCGGTGACGATGAACGAGCAGTTCCCGCGCGTGCAGGTGATGCGCGGTCAGAAGAAGAAGGGCGTGCGCTACTTCGGTCCCTACGGCCACGCGTGGGCGATCCGCGACACCGTGGACCTGCTCCTGCGCGTGTTCCCGGTCCGCACCTGCTCCGCCGGGGTCTTCAAGAACGCCGCCCGCACGGGCCGCCCCTGCCTGCTCGGCTACATCGGCAAGTGCTCGGCGCCCTGCGTGGACCGGGTCTCCGCCGAGGAGCACCGCGAACTGGCCGAGGACTTCTGCGAGTTCATGACCGGCCGCACGGGGACGTACATCCGGCGCCTGGAGCGGCAGATGACGGACGCCGCCGAGGACATGGAGTACGAGCGCGCGGCCCGGCTGCGCGACGACATAGACGCCCTCAAGAAGGCGATGGAGAAGAGCGCCGTCGTCCTCGCCGACGCCACCGACGCCGACCTGATCGCCGTCGCCGAGGACGAGCTGGAGGCGGCCGTCCAGATCTTCCACGTGCGCGGCGGACGCGTGCGCGGCCAGCGCGGCTGGGTCACCGACAAAGTCGAGGCGGTCACCACCGCCGACCTCGTGGAACACGCGCTCCAGCAGCTCTACGGAGAGGAGACGGGCGACTCCGTCCCCAAGGAGGTGCTCGTCCCCGCCCTGCCGGACCCCGTCGAGCCGGTCCAGGAGTGGCTCACCCAGCGCCGCGGGTCGAACGTGTCCCTGCGGATCCCGCAGCGCGGCGACAAGAAGGCCCTCATGGAGACCGTCGCGCGCAACGCCCAGCAGTCCCTCGTGCTGCACAAGACCAAGCGCGCCTCCGACCTCACGACCCGCTCCCGCGCCCTGGAGGAGATCGCGGCCGCCCTGGAGCTCGACAGCGCGCCCCTGCGCATCGAGTGCTACGACATCTCCCACCTCCAGGGCGACGACGTCGTCGCCTCCATGGTCGTCTTCGAGGACGGCCTCGCCCGCAAGAGCGAGTACCGCCGCTTCCAGATCAAGGGCTTCGAGGGGCAGGACGACGTCCGGTCCATGCACGAAGTGCTCACCCGGCGCTTCCGGCGCTATCTGGCCGAGAAGGAGAAGACGGGGGAGTGGTCCCCGGAACAGGCTCAGGAGAGCCTCACCGAGGAGGACGGGCGGCCCAAGAAGTTCGCGTACCCGCCGCAGCTCGTCGTCGTCGACGGCGGCCAGCCGCAGGTCGCCGCCGCCCAGCGGGCCCTGGACGAGCTGGGCATCGACGACATCGCCGTCTGCGGCCTCGCCAAGCGCCTGGAAGAGGTCTGGGTGCCCGGCGAGGACGACCCGGTGATCCTGCCGCGCACCAGCGAGGGGCTCTACCTGCTCCAGCGGGTGCGCGACGAGGCGCACCGGTTCGCGATCGGCTACCAGCGGTCGAAGCGGACCAAACGCTTCAAGGCGAGCCCGTTGGACGCGGTGCCCGGCCTGGGCGAGGCTCGCAAACAGACACTGATCAAGCACTTCGGTTCGGTGAAGAAGCTCCGGTCCGCGACCATCGACCAGATCTGCGAGGTCCCGGGCATAGGCCGCAAGACGGCGGAGGCCGTCCTCGCGGCCTTCGCCCAGGCCGTCCCGGCGGCGCCCGCGGTGAACACCGCGACTGGAGAGATCATGGAAGAGGAGGAACCCGCGACGGCGGGTGACTCCGGCCACGGCGAGCAGCCCGCACCCGCGGGAGACTCGTCCGACGGCGGCGGGCATTCCGCACCGGCGGAAGACTCGCACGGCGACGGGCCCGACACGACCGGGGCCCCGAGCGACAGCGAGGCGCCCACGCGCGTGGGCGCCGCACGGACACGACGGGGGATGGAGACATGAGCGAGCACGACGAAGGCGGAACACAAGTGAGTACGGGCACGACCATCGAACCGGGCGAAGCCGCGGAGGCGGCCATCCCCGAGCTGGTGATCATCTCCGGGATGTCCGGCGCGGGTCGCTCCACGGCCGCGAAGTGCCTGGAGGACCTCGGCTGGTTCGTCGTCGACAACCTGCCGCCCGCGCTGATCCCCACCATGGTGGAGCTGGGCGCCCGCTCCCAGGGCAACGTCGCGCGCATCGCGGTCGTCGTCGACGTCCGCGGCCGCCGCTTCTTCGACAACCTGCGCCAGTCCCTCGCGGACCTGGAGTCCAAGCACGTCACCCGGCGCATCGTGTTCCTGGAGTCCTCCGACGACGCCCTGGTGCGCCGCTTCGAGTCGGTGCGCCGCCCGCACCCGCTGCAGGGCGACGGCCGCATCGTCGACGGCATCGCGGCCGAGCGCGAGCTCCTGCGCGAGCTGCGCGGCGACGCCGACCTGGTCATCGACACCTCCAGCCTGAACGTGCACGAGCTGCGCGCCAAGATGGACGCCCAGTTCGCGGGCGACGAGGAGCCCGAGCTGCGGGCCACGGTCATGTCCTTCGGCTTCAAGTACGGCCTGCCGGTCGACGCCGACCTCGTCGTCGACATGCGCTTCCTGCCCAACCCGCACTGGGTCCCCGAGCTGCGCCCCTACACCGGGCTCAACGAGGAGGTGTCGGCGTACGTCTTCAACCAGCCCGGCGCCAAGGAGTTCCTCGACCGCTACACCGAACTGCTCCAGCTGATCGCCGCGGGCTACCGCCGCGAGGGCAAGCGGTACGTGACCATCGCCGTGGGCTGTACGGGCGGCAAGCACCGCTCCGTCGCCACGTCGGAGAAGCTGGCGGCCCGACTGACCGCCGCCGGGATCGAGACCGTCCTCGTCCACCGGGACATGGGGCGCGAATGAAGCCCAACCGCCGGGTGCTCCGCCTGAACCGCCTGGGCCGCAAGCGGGGCACCCAGCCCAAGGTCGTCGCCCTCGGCGGCGGCATGGGCCTGTCCGCGTCGCTCGCCGCGCTGCGCCGCATCACCGGCGACCTCACCGCCGTGGTGACGGTCGCCGACGACGGCGGCTCCAGCGGGCGGCTGCGCGCCGAGCTGGGCGTGCTGCCGCCCGGCGACCTGCGCAAGGCCCTCGCCGCGCTGTGCGGCGACGACGACTGGGGCCAGACCTGGTCCCGCGTCATCCAGCACCGCTTCCAGTCCCGCGGCGACCTGCACGAGCACGCGGTGGGCAATCTGCTGATCGTCGCCCTGTGGGAACAGCTCGGCGACCACGTCCAGGCCCTGGATCTGGTCGGCAGGCTGCTCGGCGCGCAGGGGCGCGTGCTGCCCATGTCCGCCGTGCCGCTGGAGCTCCAGGCCCTGGTCAAGGGCCACGACCCGGACCGCCCCGACGACGTGGACACCGTCCGCGGCCAGGCCACGGTCGCGCTCACCCCGGGTGAGGTGCAGTCCGTGCACGTCGTCCCGCAGGACCCGCCGGCCGTGCCGGAGGCCGTCGCCGCCGTCCTTGACGCCGACTGGGTGGTTCTCGGCCCCGGGTCCTGGTTCTCCTCGGTGATCCCGCACCTCCTGGTGCCGGAGCTGCTCGACGCGCTCACCGAGACCAAGGCCCGCCGGGTCCTCTCGCTGAACCTCGCGCCGCAACCCGGAGAAACCGAAGGGTTCTCTCCGCAGCGTCATTTGGAGGTTTTGGCCCGACACGCCCCTAAACTCGCCCTGGACGTGGTGCTGGCCGACGAGGCCGCCGTGCCCGACCGTGGATCTCTGACCGACGCCGCCAAGCGGTTCGGCGCCACGGTGGAGCTGGCGCCGGTGGCCCGCGAGGACGGCAGCCCCAAGCACGACCCGGAGCTGCTGGCCGCCGCGTACGACCGTATTTTTCGGATGCATGGAAGGATCGGCCCATGGCGATGACGGCAGCGGTGAAGGACGAGATCTCCCGGCTCCCCGTCACCCGGACCTGCTGCAGAAAAGCAGAGGTCTCGTCGATCCTGCGGTTCGCGGGCGGTCTGCACCTGGTGAGCGGCCGCATCGTGATCGAGGCGGAGCTGGACACCGCGATGGCGGCGCGCCGCCTCAAGCGGGACATCCTGGAGATCTTCGGGCACAGCTCGGAGCTGATCGTGATGGCCCCCGGCGGCCTGCGCCGCGGCTCGCGCTACGTCGTTCGAGTGGTCGCGGGCGGCGACCAGCTGGCCCGCCAGACCGGCCTGGTGGACGGCCGCGGCCGGCCCATCCGCGGCCTGCCCCCGCAGGTGGTCTCGGGGGCCACCTGCGACGCCGAGGCGGCCTGGCGCGGCGCCTTCCTCGCGCACGGCTCGCTGACCGAGCCCGGCCGCTCCTCCTCCCTGGAGGTGACCTGCCCGGGGCCCGAGGCGGCGCTCGCGCTGGTCGGGGCGGCCCGGCGGCTGCAGATCGCCGCGAAGGCCCGTGAGGTGCGCGGTGTGGACCGCGTCGTCGTCCGGGACGGGGACGCCATCGGCGCCCTGCTGACCCGGCTCGGTGCCCATGAGTCGGTGCTCGCCTGGGAGGAGCGGCGGATGCGGCGCGAGGTCCGCGCCACCGCCAACCGCCTCGCCAACTTCGACGACGCCAACCTGCGCCGCTCGGCCCGTGCCGCCGTCGCCGCGGGCGCCCGGGTGCAGCGCGCCCTGGAGATCCTCGGCGAGGAGGTGCCCGAGCACCTCGCGGCCGCCGGCCGACTGCGCATGGAGCACAAGCAGGCCTCCCTGGAGGAGCTGGGCGCGCTCGCCGACCCGCCGCTGACCAAGGACGCCGTCGCGGGCCGCATCCGGCGCCTGCTCGCGATGGCCGACAAGCGGGCGCAGGACCTCGGCATCCCCGGCACGGAGTCCAACCTGAGCGAGGAGCTCGCCGACAACATGGTCGTCTGAGCCGCCGCATGGTTGTCTGAGCCGTCGCATGGTCGTCTGAGACCGCCGCACCCCCGAAGCCGCCGGTGGCCCCATGGGCCCCGGCGGCTTCCGCGTGCCCGGAGAACCTCGCGGCCCGGCCGGGGAGCCGCTCACCCGCCGTATTGACATGATCATGAAGCGTGACGAGCCTGGCGTTCGCGCACACACGTGCCGGACAACTGCAAGGGGGGCTCATGAGACGAAGAGCGAGCGCGAGATCCGTCCTCGCCGCGAGCGCACTGCTCGTCGGCGGACTCGCCGCCGCACCGCACGCCCAGGCGAGCGGACCGGCCAAGGCTTCGGCAGCCGACGACCCGGCGGCCGTCAAGGTCTACCGGGCCGACGTCACCAAGAAGCAGATACCGATCCTGATCGAGGCGGGCCAGGACGCCCATGAACTCGCCGGACAGGCGCCCGAACGCGGCACCGGCCGCGTCGAGCTGTACCTGACCGAGGGCCAGGCCGACGCGATCGAGCGCAAGGGCGTCGACCTCAGCGAGCACAAGGTGTCCGCCGCCGCCGCGAAGCGGGTGAAGGCCGCGGGGGACGGCGTCTACAGGCCGTACAGCGGAAAGGGCGGACTCCAGGAGGAGATCGTCAGGACCGGGCAGGCCCACCCCGGCCTCACCAAGGTCGTCTCCATCGGCAAGACGGTCCAGGGCAAGGACATCCTCGCGCTCAAGCTGTCCAAGAACGCCAAGAAGTCCAAGGACGGCTCCAAGCCCGCCACGCTGTACATGTCCAACCAGCACGCGCGCGAGTGGATCACCCCCGAGATGACCCGCCGCCTGATGCACCACTACCTGGACAACTACGGCAAGGACAAGCGGATCACCAAGCTCGTGAACTCCACCGAGCTGTGGTTCGTGCTCTCCGCCAACCCCGACGGCTACGACTTCACGCACGCGGCCGGAGGCGACCGGCAGTGGCGCAAGAACCTCCGTGACATCGACGGCGACGGCAGGACGGCCCCCGGTGACGGCGTCGACCTGAACCGCAACTTCGCCTACAAGTGGGGCTACGACAACGAGGGTTCCTCGCCCGAGGCGTCCTCGGAGACCTACCGCGGCACCGGACCGATGTCCGAGCCCGAGACCAGGGCGATCGACCGCTTCCAGAAGCGCATCGGCTTCACGTACGGCATCAACTACCATTCCGCCGCCGAACTGATCCTCTACGGAGTGGGCTGGCAGGTCGCCACCCCCACCCCGGACGACGTGCTCTACAAGGCGCTCGCCGGCACCCCCGAGAAGCCGGCCGTCCCCGGCTACCACCCGCAGGTGTCCTCCGAGCTGTACACCACCAACGGCGAGGCCGACGGCCACGCGGGCAACGTCAACGGCATCCCGATGTTCACGCCGGAGATGTCCACCTGCCAGACCGCCTCGAACGTGGACCCCGATGACGCCTGGCGGCCCCAGGACTGCGCCTCCATCTTCACCTTCCCCGACGACGAGAAGCTGATCCAGCAGGAGTTCGCGAAGAACGTCCCCTTCGCGCTCGCCGTCGCCGAGACCGCACTCCACCCCGACCGGCCCGTGTCGGTCACCGGCATCGAAGCCCCCGACTTCACGCCCGACGCCTTCAGCGCGTCGTACGCGCGCAGAGGCGGCCAGGAAGTCGCCGTCACCGCCCGCAAGTCCGTGCGCTCCAAGGAGCTCAACTACCGGATCAACGGCGGCCGTACGCACGACGAGAAGCTCAAGGCCTGGAAGGGCGGCGAGACCTACGGCGGCGAGGACAACCTGTACTTCGACCAGTACCGCGCCGAGGTCGAGGGCGCCCGCGCGGGTGACAAGGTCGAGGTGTGGTTCAGCGGGCGCGACAAGAAGGGGAAGAAGGGCCGCACCCAGAGCGAGCACTTCACGTACACCGTGGCCGAACGCCCCAAGGCGAGCACCCTCGTCGTCGCCGAGGAAGGCGCCCCCGCCACCCAGACCCAGAAGTACGTCGACGCCCTGAAGGCGGGCGGACGCTCGGCCGCCGTGTGGGACGTCGCCAAGCAGGGCGTCCCGCACCCGCTCGGGGTCCTCTCGCACTTCTCCGCCGTCGTCCACCACACCGGCGATTCCGTGCCCGGCGCGCCCACCCAGCTCGCCCTGCGCGCCTACCTCAACGAGGGCGGCAAGCTGGTCGAGTCCGGCGAGCGGACCGGCAGCGACGTCGACCTCGGCGAAGCCCTCACCGACGACTTCGCGCAGTACTACCTGGGCGCCTACGAACGCCTCTCCGCGCCCGACGCCAAGAGCTTCAGCGGCGCGGGGGCGCTCGCCGGGGCGAACGGCGCGCTCGGCGCGGCCGAGGGCAACCCGCTGGACAAGGCGGGCCGCTTCACCGTCACCTCCGACACCCTGCCCGCCAAGGAGTTCCCGCAGTTCAAGAGCGCCGCGGGCGGCTCCTACCCCGGTCTCAGCAACCCCTACGCGCCCTTCGCGGGCCAGGGCATGGCCTCGGCGACCCACGCCGACCGGGACTACAAGCGGCTCACCCGCACCTTCGACCTGACCGGCGTCACGGCCGCCGACAAGCCGGAGCTGCGGCTCGCCCTGAACTGGAACCTGGAGCCCGGCTTCGACCACGGCCTGCTCGAGGCGCACACCACGGGCGCCGACGACTGGACCACGCTGCCCGACCGCAACGGCGGCTCCTCGGCCACCGTGCCCGCTCAGTGCGCGGCCGGGTTCTTCATCAACGGCCACCCCTTCCTCAAGCACTACCTGACGCAGAGTGCCACGGGCTGCGCGGCGAGCGGCAGCAGCGGCTCCTGGAACAGCTTCACCGGCTCCTCCGGCGGCTGGAAGCAGGTCGCCTTCGACCTCGGCGCCTACGCGGGCAAGAAGGTGGAGGTGTCGCTCAGCGCCGTCACCGACCCCGGCAGCGGCGGCCGCGGTCTGTTCGCCGACAACGCCCAGCTGGTCGTCGGCGGCAGCGCCACCGAGACCGAGGGATTCGAGTCCTCGCTCGGCTCCTGGGCCGTCGCCCCGGCCCCGCCCGGAAGCCCCAATATCACGGGCGACTGGGCGCGCACCGGGGAGCTCTACAAGTCCCACGCCGCGATCACAGCGCGTGACAGCGTGCTGCTCGGCTTCGGCCTCGAACACCTCCCCTCGGCGGCCGACCGGGCCCGGCTCCTGGGCAAGGCACTGGACCACCTGCGCCGCTGACGCTGCGTAGTCGGGACCAAGGTCCCGGTGGCCGGTGCCCCTACTGGGGGGTACGGGCCATCGGGTCTCCGGGGCCCCTGTCGATGTCACCCCGGAGCCGCCGGAGAGGTAGGGTCGGAGGCGGTCGGGGACATCCCATACAACTCGCCGGCGTCTCAGACCGGCGTACCAACGAGGAGATCGGTTCGTGACGATCCGCGTAGGCATCAACGGCTTTGGCCGCATCGGGCGCAACTACTTCCGCGCGCTCCTCGAGCAGGGTGCGGACATCGAGATCGTGGCTGTCAACGACCTGGGTGACACCGCCACGACGGCTCACCTGCTCAAGTACGACACCATCCTGGGCCGCCTCAAGGCCGAGGTGTCGCACACCGAGGACACCATCACCGTCGACGGCCACACCATCAAGGTGCTGTCCGAGCGCAACCCCGCCGACATCCCGTGGGGCCGGCTGGGCGTCGACATCGTGATCGAGTCCACCGGCATCTTCACCAAGAAGGCGGACGCCGAGAAGCACATCGCCGGTGGCGCGAAGAAGGTCCTCATCTCGGCTCCGGCCAAGGACGAGGACATCACCATCGTGATGGGCGTCAACCAGGACAAGTACGACCCGGCGAACCACCACGTCATCTCCAACGCCTCCTGCACCACCAACTGTGTGGCGCCGATGGCCAAGGTTCTCGACGAGAACTTCGGCATCGTCAAGGGCCTGATGACGACGGTGCACGCGTACACCAACGACCAGCGCATCCTGGACTTCCCGCACTCGGACCTGCGCCGCGCCCGCGCCGCCGCCGAGAACATCATCCCGACCACGACGGGCGCCGCGAAGGCCACCGCCCTGGTCCTGCCGCAGCTCAAGGGCAAGCTCGACGGCATCGCCATGCGCGTGCCGGTCCCGACGGGCTCCGCCACCGACCTGGTCGTCGAGCTGCAGCGCGAGGTCACCAAGGACGAGGTCAACGCCGCGTTCAAGAAGGCCGCCGACGACGGCGACCTCAAGGGCATCCTCTACTACACCGAGGATCCGATCGTGTCGTCCGACATCGTCAGCGACCCGGCCTCCTGCACCTTCGACTCCTCCCTGACCATGGTCCAGGAGGGCAAGTCGGTGAAGATCCTCGGCTGGTACGACAACGAGTGGGGCTACTCCAACCGTCTCGTCGACCTCACGGTCTTCGTCGGCGGCCAGCTCTAAGCGGGCAGCGGCTCAGAGCCAGGCATCTCGATGTGAGCACAGGGTCCGGACGGTGCAGTGTCGCGCCGTTCGGGCCCTGTCGCGTGAGCACCCCTCAAGAAGTCCCAGTCACGGAGTCCTATTCATGAAGACGATCGACGAACTTCTCGCCGCCGGTGTCGCGGGCAAGCGGGTCTTCGTCCGCGCCGACCTCAACGTGCCGCTCGACGGTACGACGATCACCGACGACGGCCGCATCCGCGCGGTCCTGCCCACCGTCAAGGCGCTCGCCGACGCGGGCGCCCGCGTGGTCGTCGCCTCGCACCTGGGCCGCCCCAAGGGTGCCCCGGACCCGGCGTTCTCGCTGGCCCCGGCCGCGGCGCGGATCGGTGAACTCCTGAGTGCCGACGTCCGGTTCGCCACCGACACCGTCGGCGACTCGGCCAAGGCCACGGTCGCCGGCCTCGCCGACGGCCAGGTCGCCGTCATCGAGAACCTGCGCTTCAACGCGGGCGAGACCTCCAAGGACGACGCCGAGCGCGGTGCCTTCGCCGACCAGCTCGCGGCCCTGGCCGATGTCTACGTAGGCGACGGTTTCGGCGCGGTGCACCGCAAGCACGCCTCCGTGTTCGACCTGCCGGGCCGTCTGCCGCACTACGCCGGCTACCTCATCGCCACCGAGGTCGGCGTCCTGAAGAAGCTCACCGACGACGTCGAGCGGCCCTACGCCGTCGTCCTCGGCGGTGCCAAGGTCTCCGACAAGCTCGGTGTGATCGACCACCTCCTGGAGAAGGCCGACCGCATCCTCATCGGGGGCGGCATGGCGTACACCTTCCTCAAGGCCCAGGGCCACGAGGTCGGCATCTCCCTCCTGCAGGAGGACCAGATCCCGGCCGTGCTCGGCTACCTCAAGCGCGCCGAGGAGAAGGGCGTCGAGTTCGTGCTCCCCGTCGACGTCCTGGTCTCGACGGAGTTCCCGGACCTGAAGACCAAGGCTCCGGCCAACCCCACCACGGTCGCCGCGGACGCCATCCCGGCCGACCAGGAGGGCCTCGACATCGGCCCCGAGACCCGCAAGCTCTACGCCTCGAAGCTCGCCGACGCCGCCACCGTCTTCTGGAACGGCCCCATGGGCGTCTTCGAGCACCCCGACTACGCCGAGGGCACCAAGGCGGTCGCCCAGGCCCTTCTCGACTCGTCGGCCTTCACGGTCGTCGGCGGCGGCGACTCCGCCGCGGCCGTGCGCATCCTGGGCTTCGACGAGACCGCATTCGGTCACATCTCGACCGGCGGCGGCGCCTCCCTCGAATACCTCGAGGGCAAGACGCTCCCCGGTCTCGCCGCACTGGAGAACTGACACCCCTCATGACGAATCAGACCACCCGCACGCCGATCATGGCGGGCAACTGGAAGATGAACCTCAACCACCTCGAGGCCATCGCGCACGTCCAGAAGCTCGCGTTCGCCCTGGCCGACAAGGACTACGAGGCCGTCGAGGTCGCCGTCCTGCCGCCCTTCACCGACCTGCGCTCCGTGCAGACCCTGGTCGACGGCGACAAGCTCAAGATCAAGTACGGCGCCCAGGACATCTCGGCGCACGACTCCGGGGCCTACACCGGCGAGATCTCGGGCCCGATGCTCTCCAAGCTGAAGTGCACGTACGTGGCCGTGGGCCACTCCGAGCGCCGTCAGTACCACAACGAGACCGACGAGCTCTGCAACGCCAAGGTCAAGGCCGCCTTCAAGCACGGCATCACGCCGATCCTGTGCGTCGGTGAGGGCCTGGACATCCGCAAGGCCGGCCAGCAGGTCCAGTACACGCTGAACCAGCTCGACGGCGGCCTCAAGGACGTCCCGGCCGAGCAGGCCGAGTCCATCGTGATCGCCTACGAGCCGGTGTGGGCCATCGGCACCGGCGAGGTCGCCACCCCCGAGGACGCCCAGGAGGTGTGCGGCGCGATCCGCGGCCGCCTCGCCGAGCTGTACTCGCAGGAGCTGGCCGACAAGGTCCGCATCCAGTACGGCGGCTCCGTGAAGGCGAAGAACGTCGCCGACATCATGGCGCAGCCCGACGTCGACGGTGCCCTGGTGGGCGGCGCGGCGCTGGACGCGGACGAGTTCGTCAAGATCGTTCGCTTCGGCGACCAGTGACGAGACCAGTGAGTATGCGCTAGCCGCGATACGTCGTACCCTTGCGGGGTCCGAGGCTTGTTCTCTGAGCCATGGTGCTCACCGAAGAGCTTCGGGCCCCGTCGTCGATTCAGATCCGAGGAAGTTGGTCCAGCCGTGGTTATGGGGTTCTCGATCGCCCTGATCGTCTTCAGCCTGCTGCTGATGCTGCTGGTGCTGATGCACAAGGGCAAGGGCGGCGGCCTTTCCGACATGTTCGGTGGCGGCATGCAGTCGTCCGTCGGCGGCTCCTCGGTCGCCGAGCGCAACCTCGACCGCATCACGGTCGTGGTCGGTCTGCTGTGGTTCGCGAGCATTGTCGTGCTCGGCATCCTGATGAAGGTCAACAACTGACAGCAGTTGGGTGCCGCCCGCCCTTTCGGCTGCGGTCCTGTTCGCTGTCCCGCTCATAGCCCCATGTTCAGTACGCGCCCCCGTGCGCGGCTTATCATGGGGCTTGCGTGTCGGGGTGGGGTGTAACTCCCAACACTGGACGCGCGTTGGGCCTTACGTAGACTGAGGCACCCGCAGCGGAGCCGGCAGTCGACCCCGCGGCGCAGCCGCCGTTCGACACAGGCAGCACCATCACGCAGGGAGTTACGACCGTGGCAAGTGGCAACGCGATCCGGGGAAGCCGGGTCGGGGCGGGGCCGATGGGCGAGGCCGAGCGCGGCGAGTCCGCGCCGCGGCTGCGCATCTCCTTCTGGTGCTCCAACGGGCACGAGACGCAGCCGAGCTTCGCCAGCGACGCGCAGGTCCCCGACACCTGGGACTGCCCCCGCTGCGGCTTTCCGGCGGGCCAGGACCGGGACAACCCCCCGGACCCGCCGCGCACCGAGCCGTACAAAACACACCTGGCGTACGTGCGCGAGCGGCGCAGCGACGCGGACGGCGAGGCCATCCTCGCGGAAGCGCTCGCCAAACTGCGGGGCGAGATCTAGGACTTGAGACCGGCCGGACACCCTCGGGTGCCCGGCCGGAGCTGTCTGCCCTCCCGAGCCGCGGCCACATGTCGGCTTCCCACGTCGAAGCCGCTGGTCAGCGCCGCGCCCGACCTCGATGTCAGTGGTGGCCGCTACGGTTTGACCGTGGCTCGGTGAACCCTCACAGACCTCGGGGGACCGCCGTGCCGTGGATGAACCACGGGGTGGGGAGGGGGAGTTGTGACGGTTGCTGTCCAAGTGGGCGGGACGGGCGAGCGAAGTGTCGCCTGGCGCGGTGGGTTCGGGCGGCTGTGGGGCGCCGCGGTGCTCTCCAGCTTCGGGGACTCGCTGCGCAAGGCCGCGCTGCCGCTGCTCGCCGCTTCCCTCACCGACGACCCGCTGCTCATCGTGTCGGTGACCGCCTGCGGCTATCTGCCGTGGCTGGTGTTCGGACTGGTCGGGGGTGCCGTGGCCGACCGGGTGGACCAGCGGCGGGCCATGTGGGCCGTGGACGTGGCGCGGGGGCTGCTCGTGGCGGTCTTCGCCGTGGCCGTCGCCGCGGGGCACGCCACGATCGGGCTGCTCATCGCCCTCGCCCTGGTGCTCACGACACTCCAGACGCTGTTCGACAACGCCGCCACGGCCCTCCTGCCCGCCCTCGTGGACCGCACCGCCCTGGCCAGCGCCAACGCCCGGCTCCTGACCGGCCAGCAACTCGCAGGCGGCCTCCTCGCCGCCCCCGCCGTGCCCCTGCTGCTCACCGCGTCCGACTCCCTGCCGTACGCGGCCGACGCGGCCACCTACCTCCTCGCGGCGGCACTCGTGGCGTCCCTCAGGGTGCCCGCCCCCGAGCACCCGCCCAGACCCGCCGGGGCCACGCTGCGCTCCGACATCGCCGACGGGCTGCGCGCCCTGTGGCGGGACCGGGCGCTGCGCGGCCTGTGCGCGGCCACCGCGCTGTGCAACGTGGGCATGGGCGCCCTCATCGCCACCCTCGTCGTCCTCGTCACCGGCTGGCTCGACGCGGGCAGCGGCGGGTACGCGGCGGCGATGACGGCCTACGCCGCCGGGAGCCTGGCCGGCGGGGTGCTCGCGGGACGGCTCGCGCGCCGCCTCGGCCGCATCCGCGGCGTGCTCGTCGCCGGGACGGCCCAGATCGCCGCGCTCGTCGTGATGGGCACGGTGCGCAGCACAGGGGCGCTGGTCGCCGCGATGGCCCTGTTCGGCGTCATGGGCATGGTGTGGAACGTGAGCACCAGGACTCTGATGCAGGAGCGCGGACCCGCCGAGATGCTGGGCCGGATCAGCTCCGCGTTCCGGACCCTCGCCATCGCCGGGGCGCCCCTCGGAGCGCTGCTCGGCGGGGCCGCGGCGGCCCTGTGGGGCGCGAACACCCCGGCGCTGCTCGCGGCCGTCCTCTTCGTGCTCTCCGTCACCGCGCTGCTGCCCGCGCTTAGGTCGGCCGACAGCGGACAGACAACTCGAACCGCTCGCTGATCAATTAGGTTGGGAGGGCAGCGGGGCGAACGCAACGGTACTCAGGTTGTACGAGAGAAGGCTGAAGTCCGAGATGAACGCAACTGAGAGGGACGCACGGAGCGCTCAGAACAAGGGCGGTGGTGGGCGACGGGCGGGACGCACCAAGCTGAATCAGACGCCCGAATGGACGGCGCTGGCCAAGCACAAGGAGCAGTTGGGGGAGGTGCGGCTGCGGGAGCTGTTCGACGCTGATCCGGCGCGCGGCACCGGCTACACCCTCCGGGTGGGCGACCTGCACATCGACTACTCCAAGCACCTGGTGACCGACGAGACGCTGACGCTGCTGCGGGAGCTCGCGGTGGCGACGGACGTCTTCGGCCTTCGCGACGCCATGTTCCGCGGCGAGAAGATCAACACCACCGAGGGCCGCGCGGTCCTGCACACGGCGCTGCGCGCCCCCGCGGGCGCCGCCGTCGAGGTCGACGGCGAGAACGTGGTGCCGGGCGTGCACGCCGTGCTCGACAAGATGTCCGCGTTCGCCGACCAGATCCGCTCCGGCGCCTGGACCGGACACACCGGCAAGCGCATCAAGAACATCGTCAACGTCGGCATCGGCGGCTCCGACCTCGGCCCCGCCATGGCGTACGAGGCCCTGCGGTCCTTCACCGACCGCGACCTGACCGTCCGCTTCGTGTCGAACGTGGACGGCGCCGACCTGCACGAGGCGATCCGCGACCTGGACGCCGCCGAGACGCTGTTCGTCATCGCCTCCAAGACGTTCACCACGATCGAGACGATCACGAACGCGACCTCCGCGCGGAGCTGGCTGCTCACCCAGCTCCGGGCGGACGAGAGCGCCGTCGCCAAGCACTTCGTGGCCCTGTCGACGAACACCGACAAGGTCGCCGACTTCGGCATCGACACGGCCAACATGTTCGAGTTCTGGGACTGGGTCGGCGGCCGGTACTCCTACGACTCGGCGATCGGCCTCGCCCTGATGATCGCCATCGGCCCGGACCGCTTCCGCGAGATGCTCGACGGGTTCCGGCTCGTCGACGAGCACTTCCGCACGGCGCCCGCCGAGGAGAACGCGCCGCTGCTGCTCGGCCTGCTCGGCGTCTGGTACGGCAACTTCCACGACGCGCAGTCGCACGCCGTCCTGCCGTACTCGCACTACCTGTCCAAGTTCACGGCGTACCTCCAGCAGCTCGACATGGAGTCCAACGGCAAGTCCGTGGACCGCGACGGCGATCCGGTGGGCTGGCAGACCGGTCCGGTGGTGTGGGGCACGCCCGGCACGAACGGGCAGCACGCCTACTACCAGCTCATTCACCAGGGCACGAAGCTCATCCCTGCCGACTTCATCGGCTTCGCGAAGCCGGTCGAGGACCTGCGGCCGGGCCTGGTCGCCCAGCACGACCTCCTGATGGCCAACTTCTTCGCGCAGACACAGGCGCTGGCCTTCGGCAAGACGCCCGACGAGGTCCGCGCGGAGGGCGTGCCCGAGGAGCTGGTGCCCCACAAGACGTTCCAGGGCAACCATCCGACGACGACGATCCTCGCGAGCGAGCTGACCCCGTCGGTCCTCGGCCAGCTCATCGCGCTGTACGAGCACAAGGTGTTCGTCCAGGGCGCCGTCTGGAACATCGACTCCTTCGACCAGTGGGGCGTCGAGCTGGGCAAGGTCCTCGCCAAGCGCGTGGAGCCCGCCCTGACGGAGGGCGCGGACGTACCGGGCCTGGACGCGTCCACGACGGCGCTGGTCGCCAAGTACCGGGAGCTGCGCGGGCGTTGATCCCACGGCTCGCCGGTGGCGTCCCGGCCTGCGAAGCCCGGGGCGCCTGGCCCGCGCTGCCCCGTCAACATCCGCCTTCACTCGGATGGCTGACGCGGAGGCGGTCCAGGCGGCAGAGGGCGGGTCACCGCTGAAGCATGGCCGCCATGTCGCAGCAGCAAGGATGGTCCGCCCCCGTACCGCCGCCGCAGCCGAAGAAGCGTCGGAAGTGGCCCTGGGTGCTCTTGGTCGTGTTCCTTTTGATGGCCGGTGGCTGCGTGGCGCTGATCGCGGGTGTCGCGAACGAGGTCGACAAGGAGACCAAGCGCGAGATCACGGTCACGTACGAGGTCACCGGCGACGCCAAGGACGTCGCGATCACCTACTCGACCTACAGCGACGGCGACCTCTCGCAGAACCAACTCAGCGACGTGGAGCTGCCCTGGCGCAAGGAGGAGAAGACGAAGGGGTTCGTGAAGGGGGGAACCCTGGCCGTCACCACAGGAGCCTCCGGCGGCAAGGTCCGCTGCGAGGTCACAGCCGACGGAACCACTCGCACCGCCACGGCCAGCGGCAAGTTCGCCACCGCCACCTGTGACGGTTTCTGACGGCAGCACGCCGACGGGCCCCGGTCCAGAAAGGACCGGGGCCCGTCGGCGCGTACAGCCGGGGTCAGGGCGACGCCGGCGGATACAGATCCCGCGGCAGCTGCGAAGCCGCCGCCGCGTCCAGGAGCCACAGCGTGCGTGCGCGGCCGTACGCGCCCGCTGCCGGGGCCTGGACCTCGCCCGCTCCGGAGAGGGCGATCGCCGCGGCCTTGGCCTTGTCCTCGCCCGCCGCGAGGAGCCAGACCTCGCGGGCCGAGCGGATCGCCGGGAGGGTAAGCGAGATGCGGGTGGGCGGGGGCTTGGGCGCGCCGTGCACGCCGACCACCGTGCGGTCCGTCTCCCGGACCGCCGGCGACTCCGGGAACAGCGACGCCACATGCGTGTCCGGGCCGACGCCCAGCATCAGGACGTCGAACGTCGGGACCGGTCCGCCCGCGGCGGCTGCCGCCGACTGGTAGTGCTCGGGACCGGCGGCCGCCGCGAGTTCGGCGGCGTAGGCCTCGGCCGCCGCATCCGCGCCGTCGCCGTCGGCTCCCTTGGCGTAGGGGCCGTCCGACGCGGGCATGGGGTGCACCCGCGCCGGGTCCAGCGGCACCGAGTCGAGCAGGGCCGCGCGGGCCTGCGTGTAGTTGCGCTCGGGGTCGCCCTCCGGCAGGAACCGCTCGTCGCCCCACCACAGGTCGAGGCGGGACCAGTCCACGGCGTCGCGGGCGGGCGCCGAACTGAGCGCCGCGAGCAGGCCGTTGCCGTTGCGGCCGCCGGTGAGGACCACGGACGCGGAGCCGCGGGCCGCCTGCGCGTCGACGATCTTCGTGATCAGGCGGGCCGCCGCGGCCTGCGCCATCAGCTCCTTGTCGCGGTGCACGACGAGCTGCGGAGCCACCGTCACTTCGCGGCCGCCTTCTTGGCCGGGGCCTTCGCCGAGGCCTTCTTGGCAGCCCCGGACCCGGACTCGGCCTTGGCGTCGGCGCCGTCCTTGGCGCCGTCGCCGGCCGCCCCCCCGGCCGACTCCGCGGCCGCGGACGCCGCCTCGCCGAGCCGGTCCACGCCGAAGCGCAGCGCGGCCGCGTACGTGTCGTCCGGGTCCAGGCGCCGCAGCTCCTCCGCGATCAGCTCGGACGTCTCACGGCGCTTGAGGGCGACCGCGCGGTCCGGCTGACCTTGGATGGACAGGGTGGCGAGGGAGCCGTCGGCCCGGTCGAGCACGATCGGGCCGCAGTTGGTCTCCATGCGCACCCCGGTCAGGCCGGGGCCCGGCGACACGGTGCGCTTGACCGGCACGGAGAGCCGCTCGGCCAGCCACATCGCGAGGAGTTCGACGCTCGGGTTGAACTCCTCGCCGTCCACCGCGGCGGCGGTGACCTCGCACGAGACCTGGTCCAGGGCCGCGGCCAGCATCGAGCGCCACGGCGTGATGCGGGTCCAGGACAGGTCCGTGTCGCCGGGGTGGTAGGCCTCGGCGCGGGCGGTCAGCTCGTGGATGGGCTGCTCGGCGGCGTAGGTGTCCGTGACGCGGCGCTGCGCGAGCGCGCCGAGGGGGTCCTTCGCGGGGTCCAGCGGCGCGTTCACCGGCCACCAGGCGACGACCGGGGCGTCGGGGAGCAGCAGGGGCAGGACCACCGACTGGGCGTGGTTCAGGACCTCGCCGTAAAGGCGCAGAATGACCGTTTCTCCGGTGCCCGCGTCCGCGCCGACCCGGACCTCGGCGTCCAGGCGCGAGGTCGTACGGTCCCGCGGCGAGCGCGAGACCCGCTTGATGACGACCAGCGTGCGCGAGGGGTGCTCGCGCGAGGCCTCGCTCGCGGCCTTCAGCGCGTCGTAGGCGTTCTCCTCGTCGGTGACGATGACGAGGGTGAGCACCATGCCGACGGCCGGGGTGCCGATCGCGCGGCGGCCCTGCACGAGCGCCTTGTTGATCTTGCTGGCCGTGGTGTCCGTCAGGTCGATCTTCATGGCCGACGCCAGCTCCGTCCGTCTTGTGCGAGCATTTCGTCCGCCTCGACCGGGCCCCAGGTACCGGCCGGGTACTGCGCGGGCTTGCCGTGCCGGTCCCAGTACTCCTCGATCGGGTCGAGGATGTTCCAGGACAGCTCGACCTCCTCCGTGCGCGGGAAGAGGTTGGCGTCGCCGAGCAGCACGTCCAGGATGAGGCGCTCGTACGCCTCGGGGCTGGACTCGGTGAAGGACTCGCCGTAGGCGAAGTCCATCGACACGTCCCGGATCTCCATGGACGTGCCCGGCACCTTCGAGCCGAAGCGGACCGTGATGCCCTCGTCCGGCTGGACGCGGATGACGATCGCGTTCTGCCCGAGCTCCTCGGTGGCCGTGTGGTCGAAGGGGGAGTGCGGCGCGCGCTGGAAGACGACCGCGATCTCCGTGACGCGGCGGCCGAGGCGCTTGCCGGTGCGCAGGTAGAACGGGACGCCCGCCCAGCGGCGGTTGTCCACCTGGAGCTTGATGGCGGCGTAGGTGTCGGTCTTCGACTTGGGGTCGATGCCGTCTTCCTGGAGGTAGCCGACGGCCTTCTCGCCGCCCTGCCAGCCCGCGGAGTACTGTCCGCGCACGGTGTCCTTGCCGAGGTCCTTGGGCAGCTTCACCGCGCCGAGGACCTTCGCCTTCTCCGCGACCAGGGCGTCCGCGTCGAAGGAGGCGGGCTCCTCCATCGCGGTCAGCGCCATCAGCTGGAGCAGGTGGTTCTGGATGACGTCACGGGCGGCGCCGATGCCGTCGTAGTACCCGGCGCGGCCGCCGATGCCGATGTCCTCGGCCATCGTGATCTGCACGTGGTCGACGTACGACCGATTCCAGATGGGCTCGAACATCTGGTTGGCGAAGCGCAGCGCCAGGATGTTCTGGACGGTCTCCTTGCCGAGGTAGTGGTCGATCCGGAACACCTGGTCCGGGGCGAACACCTCGTGCACGATCGCGTTCAGTTCCTTGGCGGACTTCAGGTCGTGCCCGAAGGGCTTCTCGATGACCGCGCGCCGCCAGGAGCCCTCCGGGGCGTCCGCGAGCTCGTGCTTCTTGAGCTGCTGGACGACCTGCGGGAAGAACTTCGGGGGCACGGAGAGGTAGAAGGCGAAGTTGCCGCCCGTGCCCTGCTTCTTGTCCAGGTCCTGGATGGTCGCCTTGAGCTGCTCGAAGGCCTCGTCGTCGTCGAAGTTGCCCTGGACGAAGCGCATGCCCTGGATGAGCTGCTGCCAGACCTCCTCGCGGAAGGGCGTGCGCGCGTGCTGCTTGACCGCGTCGTGCACCTCCTGCGCGAAGTCCTCGTCCTGCCACTCGCGGCGGGCGAACCCGATGAGCGAGAAGCCCGGCGGCAGCAGCCCGCGGTTGGCCAGGTCGTACACGGCGGGCATCAGCTTTTTACGGGACAAATCGCCCGTGACGCCAAAAATGACCAGGCCCGACGGCCCCGCGATACGCGGGAGCCGTCGGTCCGCGGCGTCACGCAGCGGATTGCTGCTTGACAAGGTCTTAGCCCTCCGAAGGTGCGAGGCGCTTGAGCTCCGCCTCGGTCGACTTGAGCAGGTCGTTCCAGGACGCCTCGAACTTCTCGACGCCCTCGTCCTCCAGGAGCTGGACGACCTCGTCGTAGGAGATCCCGAGCTTCTCGACGGCCTCGATCTCGGCGCGCGACTGGTCGTACGTACCGGCGATCGTGTTGCCGGTGATCCGGCCGTGGTCGGCGGTGGCCTGGAGGGTGGCCTCCGGCATGGTGTTCACCGTGCCCGGGGCGACGAGCTCGTCGACGTACAGCGTGTCCTTGTACGCCTTGTCCTTCACGCCCGTCGACGCCCACAGCGGACGCTGCTTGTTGGCGTGCGCCTTGTCGAGCGCGAGCCAGCGGTCGGACGAGAAGACCTCTTCGTACGCCTCGTACGCCAGGCGGGCGTTGGCCAGACCGGCCTTGCCGCGCGCGGCCTTGGCCTCTCCCCCAGTGCCGAAAGCCTGGGAGGTACCCCCGGTGCCGAGGGCGTCGATGCGCTTGTCGATCTCGGTGTCCACGCGGGACACGAAGAACGAGGCCACCGAGTGGATCTTGGCCAGGTCCAGGCCCGCGGCCTTCGCCTTCTCCAGGCCCGCGAGGTAGGCGTCCATGACCTCGCGGTAGCGCTCGAGGGAGAAGATCAGCGTCACGTTCACGCTGATGCCCTTGCCGATGACCTCGGTGATCGCGGGCAGGCCCGCCTTCGTCGCCGGGATCTTGATGAGCGTGTTCGGCCGGTCCACCAGCCACGCCAGCTGCTTGGCCTCGGCGACCGTCGCCTGCGTGTTGTGGGCGAGCCGCGGGTCGACCTCGATCGACACCCGGCCGTCCTGGCCCTCGGTCGCGTCGAACACCGGCCGCAGGATGTCGGCGGCGTCACGGACGTCCGCCGTCGTGATCATGCGGATGGCTTCCTCGACGGTGACCTTGCGGGCGGCGAGGTCGGCGAGCTGCTGCTCGTACCCGTCGCCGGACGAGATCGCCTTCTGGAAGATCGACGGGTTCGTCGTGACGCCCACGACGTGCTGCTCGTCGAGGAGTTCGGCGAGGTTGCCGGACGTGATCCGCTTGCGCGACAGGTCGTCCAGCCAGATCGCGACGCCTTCGTCGGAGAGGCGCTTGAGTGCGTCTGTCATGGAATTACATCTCCTACTTGGTCGTATGTGGGCGTCAGCGCTGAGCGGCCGCGATCGATTCCCGCGCCGCGGCGGCCACGGCTTCGGCAGTGAACCCGAACTCGCGGAAGAGGACCTTGCCGTCCGCCGAAGCCCCGAAGTGCTCCAGCGAAACGATGCGCCCCGCGTCCCCGACGAACCGGTGCCAGGTCAGACCGATGCCCGCCTCGACCGCCACGCGCGCCTTGACCGACGGCGGAAGTACCGAGTCCCGGTACCCCTGGTCCTGCTCCTCGAACCACTCGACCGACGGCATCGAGACCACCCGCGTGGGCACGCCCGCAGCCTGCAGCTGCTCGCGCGCCTCGACGGCCAGGTGCACCTCGGAGCCGGTGCCGATGAGGAGGACCTCGGGCTCGGCCGGCTTGCCGTCCGCGCCCTCGGCGTCGAACAGCACGTATCCGCCCTTGACCGCGCCCTCGGTGACCTCGCGCTCGTACGTCGGCACGCCCTGGCGGGTCAGCGCCAGACCGTGCGGGGCGCCCTTGCCGAACACCTTGGTGTAGCGCTTGAGGATCTCGCGCCAGGCGACGGCCGTCTCGTTCGCGTCGGCCGGGCGGACGACGTTCAGGCCCGGGATCGCGCGCAGCGAGGCCAGGTGCTCCACCGGCTGGTGCGTCGGGCCGTCCTCGCCGAGGCCGATGGAGTCGTGCGTCCACACGTACGTCACCGGCAGGTGCATCAGCGCCGACAGGCGCACGGCGTTGCGCATGTAGTCGGAGAACACCAGGAAGGTGCCGCCGAAGATGCGGGTGTTGCCGTGCAGCGCGATGCCGTTCATCTCCGCGGCCATGGAGTGCTCACGGATGCCGAAGTGGATCGTGCGGCCGTACGGGTCCGCCTCCGGCAGCGGGTTGCCCGCGGGGAGGAACGACGACGTCTTGTCGATCGTGGTGTTGTTCGAGCCCGCGAGGTCGGCGGAGCCGCCCCACAGCTCGGGGATCACCGCGCCGAGCGCCTGCAGGACCTTGCCGGAGGCGGCACGCGTCGCGACGCCCTTGCCCGCCTCGAAGACCGGGAGGTGGTCCTCCCAGCCCGCGGGCAGCTCGCCCGCGGCGATCCGGTCGAACTCCGCGGCGCGCTCGGGCGCTTGCGTGCGCCAGGCGGCGAAGCTCTTCTCCCACGTGGCCTTGGCCTCCTGGCCGCGGTCGAGCGCCTTGCGGGTGTGCGCCAGGACCTCGTCGGCGACCTCGAAGGACTGCTCCGGGTCGAAGCCGAGGACGCGCTTGGTGGCCGCGACCTCCTCGTCGCCGAGCGCCGAGCCGTGCGCGGCCTCGGTGTTCTGCGCGTTCGGGGCCGGCCAGGCGATGATCGAGCGCATCGCGATGAACGACGGCTTGTCGGTGACCGCCTTGGCCTTCTGGATCGCCGCGTACAGCGCGGCCGGGTCCAGGTCGCCGTTCTCCTTCGGCTCCACGCGCTGCACGTGCCAGCCGTAGGCCTCGTACCGCTTCTCGGTGTCCTCGGAGATCGCGGTCTCGGTGTCGCCCTCGATCGAGATGTGGTTGTCGTCCCACAGCAGGATCAGGTTGCCGAGCTTCTGGTGCCCGGCCATCGAGGACGCCTCGGCGGAGATGCCCTCCTGGAGGCAGCCGTCACCGGCGATGGCGTAGATGAAGTGGTCGAAGGGAGACTCGCCCGGCGCGGCGTCCGGGTCGAACAGTCCGCGCTCGTACCGCGCGGCCATCGCCATGCCCACGGCGTTGGCGACGCCCTGGCCGAGCGGGCCCGTCGTCGTCTCCACGCCCACCGTGTGGCCGTACTCCGGGTGGCCCGGGGTCTTCGAGCCCCAGGTGCGGAAGGCCTTCAGGTCGTCCAGCTCCAGGCCGAAACCGGCCAGGTACAGCTGGATGTAGAGCGTGAGGGACGAGTGGCCCGCGGACAGCACGAAACGGTCGCGCCCGGTCCAGTCGGCGTCCGCCGGATCGTGCCGCATCACCTTCTGGAAAAGGGTGTACGCGGCGGGCGCGAGGCTCATGGCCGTACCCGGATGGCCGTTGCCGACCTTCTGTACGGAATCCATGGCCAGGACGCGGACGGTGTCGACAGCCCGCTGGTCCAGTTCGGTCCACTCGAGGTCTGTGGTGGTCGGCTTGGTGCTCACCCTGAGTCAGGGCTCCTCTCCACATGTCGAATGCCGGCGGCGATGGATCGCACCGGCCGCTGTCGAGCCTACCGCTGCGAGAACGTGCATTTTTTCGAGTCATTCCAGACTGCCGGGACACGTCCGGATCCGCCTCCCGAAAGGCCTCCGCCCTCTTCACCATGTGAATGCGGCACTGCTCATCTGGTCGACTCATCCGCTTGGCGCACCGGCGTCCACACCGGGGCGAACCCGCCCACCAACTCCGCTCGTCTGGCCCCTCAACACGAACCCACCCCCGCGAAGGGCGAGGTATGGGCAACGTCTACAGTGGCGTGGTACGCGCGAGCCTTTACCGGATCTTCATGTCCGAACGTCCGACGCAGGGCTTGCTGGGAGTCTCTGTCAGGGGTGTGCGTGACGGCCGTTGAATCCCGTCCAGCGGGGGTACTCGGGACGAGCCAGAACCCGATCAACCGGCCGTTCGGGGCCCGAGTCAAGGCATTCGTGGCGCTGACCAAGCCGCGGATCATCGAGCTGCTGCTGATCACCACCGTTCCGGTGATGTTCCTCGCCGAGCAGGGGGTGCCCGACCTGACGTTGGTGTTCGTCACCTGCCTCGGCGGCTACCTGTCGGCGGGCGGCGCCAACGCGCTCAACATGTGGTACGACCGCGACATCGACGCCCTGATGGAGCGCACCTCGCAGCGGCCGCTCGTCACCGGCATGGTCAGCCCCCGCGAGTGCCTGGCCTTCGGCATCACACTCGCAGTCGTCTCGACCCTGCTGTTCGGGTTCGCCGTCAACTGGCTGTCCGCCTGGCTGTCGCTCGGGGCGCTGCTCTTCTACGTGGTCGTCTACACGATGATCCTCAAGCGCCGCACCTCCCAGAACATCGTCTGGGGCGGCATCGCGGGCTGCCTGCCCGTCCTCATCGGCTGGTCGTCCGTCACCAACTCGATGTCGTGGGCGCCGATCGTCCTCTTCCTCGTCATGTTCTTCTGGACGCCGCCGCACTACTGGCCGCTGTCCATGCGGGTCAAGGAGGACTACGCGCGCGTGGGCGTCCCCATGCTCCCGGTGATCGCCTCCAACAAGGTCGTCGCGCGTCAGATCGTCGTCTACAGCTGGGTGATGGTCGCCGTCTCCCTGCTGCTGCAGCCCCTCGGCTACACCGGCTGGTTCTACACCGCGGTCGCCCTCGCCACCGGCGGCTGGTGGCTGTGGGAGGCCCACGGGCTGCAGAACCGCGCGAAGGCCGAGGTCACCGGCGGCAAGCTCAAGGAGATGCGCCTCTTCCACTGGTCCATCACCTACGTCTCGCTGCTGTTCGTGGCGGTCGCGGTGGACCCCTTCCTGCGGTAGCCCCCGGCGGTTCCTGACATCGACCGGCCCCCTTCGCCCCGACGGCGAGGGGGGCCGCTCAGTTCTCGCCCACGTACAGATGGCCGTCGTCGTCGGCCGCAGCGGGCCGCCCCGTGGGAAACCAGCCCTCCCGCGTGCCGTTCGCGTGCCCGTCGGCGTACCCGTCGAACAGCAGGGGCCCCCGCACCCACAGCTCGCCCGCCGCCACCCGCACCTCGGTGCCCGGCGCGGGCAGTCCGCAGCTGTCCGGCCGCAGGCGGACGTCGGCGTGGTCGAGGACGGCGACGTCACCCGTCTCGGGCGAGGTGAGGAAGGCGCGCACCCGGGCGTGCGGGGTCGCGGTCCGGATGTCCTCCAGGAGCCCGGGTTCGGCGGGCCGCCCGCTCGCCTCGACGTCCGCGAAGCGCAGCGTGGCCAGGTGGTGCGGCGCCGTGTCCAGGACGCCCCGCCAGGTCCCGGGCGCGCACACCAGGCGCTCCGCGCGGTGTCCCCGTACGGCCGCGCAGACCGCCACCGGGTCCGGGCGTTCCAGGAGCACCGCGGTGCCCCTGGCCTGCCACTGCCGCAGCAGAGCAGCCCACGCCGACCACTGCCCCGGGGAAAAGCCGCAGACCAGCACGGTGCATGGCTCCGGGCGGCAGCCGGAGTGGGTGCGCAGCACGCACACCCGGTGCGAGAGGACGACCCCGCGAGCGCCGGAGTCGGTGACGACGATCACGCAGGGGTCGTCCTCCCGGGGCGGTGGCTCGCCGGGGCGCGGGTGCTTCTCGGGGGCGCCCTGGGGGCCGTCCGGGAGGCCGTGCAGCACGTCCGTGAGGACGAGGAGGCGCACCGCCGCGCCTGCGGCGAGCCGCGCCCCGGTCGTCGCACCGGCCGCGTCGGCCAGGACAAGGCGGGGCCCGACCGCGCGCACGACCTCCGCCAGGCGGGCCTCCCCGGCGCCCGGGTCGACCGGCACGAACACCGCTCCGGCCCGTGCGGCGCCGGCGAAGGCCGCCAGGGTCTCCGGGGAGGCCCCCGCCGGGCAGACCACGCGGTCGCCCCGCCGCACTCCGTGTCCTGAGAGGTGCCCGGCGGTCCGGTCCGCCGCCGCGTCCAGCTCCGCGAAGGTGAGCGCGTGGTCGCCGACCAGCGCGGCCACGCGGTGCGGGACGGCGCGGGCGGCGGACCGGAAGACCTCACCGATCAGCAGTCCGGTCATGCCCCCTGGTCCTACCACGGGGCGGCACCGGGCGGAACGGGCGTGCGAGCCCCCGGCGCGTGCGTGGCCGAGACCACGCCACCCGGGCGTCGCCGAATGATCTACCCGTCGGTAGCATCCTGTGCCATGGCAGACACGGAGCAGGTGACGGAGCAGGGCGCCCCGGACGGCGGCGACGGCGGCTCGGCGGCGAAGGCCGCCAAGGAGGCCGCCCGTGCCGAGCGCAGGGCCGCCAAGCTGGCCAAGGAGATCGGCGCGTTCGCGCGGGCACACGGCGGCGCGGAGGGCCAGGTCGCGTACATCGGCGAGCGGGGCGCGCGGATCGTGCTCGTCGGCGAGGACGGCGGCTGGGGCGACCTCGTCGCGCCGAGCCACGCCATCGCGACGAGCGCCGTGGAGAAGGCCGGGATCACCGTCCACGAGGACTTCGACGGCGACTTCGCGGCCAAGGTGACGACGGGACCGTACGAGTGGAAGCGCATGGCGGGCATCCAGATCGGCAGCCCCTCGGGCGGCTGACGACACGCGCGGGGCGGGCACGGTGTGACCCGGTGAGCAACACCTGACACCGGGGTCACCCGTTAGGACCGTAGGAACACGGTCCACGTCTGGGAGCCAGGATGATCGAAACCCCGTCCCTGGTGGACCAGCACTGCCACGGCGTCCTGCGCACGGAGCTGGGGCTCGGCACCTTCGAGGCCCACCTCGGCCGGGGCGAGGGCCCGCCCGCCCCCGGCACCACCTTCTTCGACACCCAGACCGGCTTCGCCGTGCGCCGCTGGTGTCCGCCGCTGCTCGGCCTCGACCCGCACTGCCCGCCGGCCCGCTATCTCGCGCGCCGCCGTGAACTCGGCGTCCTGGAGGCCGGACGGCGGCTCCTTCGCGGCAGCGGGATCACGACGTACCTGGTCGACACCGGCCTGCCCGGGGACCTGACCGGCCCCGGTGAGCTGGCCTCGACGGGCGGCGCCGAGGCCCGCGAGATCGTCCGCCTGGAATTACTGGCCGAGCAGGTCGCCGACACCTCGGGTACCGTCGACTCCTTCCTCGCCAACCTCGCCGAGTCCGTGCACGGCGCCGCGCACGGAGCCGTCGCGTTCTCCTCCGTCGCCGGGGTGCGCGCGGGCGATGCCCTCGCCTGCGAACCGCCGGGTCCCGGCGAGGTGCGCGGCGCGGCCGGACGCTGGCTGGCCGGGCGGCAGGTGGGCGGCGAACTCGCCGACCCGGTGCTGCTCCGGCACCTGCTGTGGATCGCGGTCGCCTCCGGCCTGCCCCTGCAACTGCACACCGGCGCCGCCGACCCGCAGTGCTCCTTCGGCGACTTCGCCCGCGCCACCGCCGGGCTCGGCACCGACCTGGTGCTCCTGCACGGCTATCCGCACCACCGCGCGGCGGCCCACCTCGCGGGCGTCTTCCCGCACGTGTACGCCGACCTGGGCTCCGCCCTCGTCAGGACGGGGGCGCGCGCGACCGCCGTCCTCGCCGAGATCCTGGAGCTCGCACCCTTCGGCAAGCTGCTGTTCTCCAGCGGCGCGCAGGGGCTGCCCGAGCTGCACGTGGTGGGGGCCCAGCTGTTCCGGGAGGCGCTGGGGCGGGTGGTCGGGACGTGGGTGGCGGAGGGCGCGTGGTCGCTGACGGACGCGCAACGGGTGGCGGGTCTGATCGCGGCGGGGAACGCGCGCCGCGTGTACGGGCTCGACTAGGGCCTGTCCGGTGGACCTTCGCGGCACGGGCCCGGCGCCGGATCAGCTCGACCGGCGCCTGATCAGGCCGACGTGAGCTGGTCCGACGACACCGGCCGCGGTACGTCCACGGTGGTGTGCGGGCGTTCGCGCAGCGAGAGCAGCACCCGCACCACTCCGATCCAGACCAGGCAGGAGCCCAGCATGTGGGCGGCGACCAGGACCTCGGGGAGGTCGGAGAAGTACTGGATGTAGCCCACGAGCCCCTGCGCGAGCAGGATCAGGAAGAGGTCGCGCGTGCGGTTCAGCGGGCCGCGCGGGGCGTCCACCGCCTTCAGGACGAACCACAGGGCGAACGTCAGCGTCACCACGATCCAGGCCAGCACGGCGTGCAGCTTGGTGACGCCCTCCCAGTCCAGGCCCACGGCACCGACGTTCATGCGCGGCACGTCGCTGGAGTCGCCCGCGTGCGGGCCCGCACCGGTGACGACCGTGCCGACCGCGATGAGCAGCACCGTGACGCCGGTCAGGACCCACACCAGCTGGGCGACGGCCTTGCCGACGAGCGGACGGGGCTCGTCGTCGCCCTCACGCGTGCGCTGCCAGGTGGCCGTGGCGACCGCGATCAGGGCGGTGGAGAGCAGGAAGTGGGCCGCGACGGTGTACGGGTTGAGGCCGACGAGCACGACGATGCCGCCGAGCACCGCGTTGCCCATGACCAGCCAGAACTGCGCCCAGCCGTACCGGGTCAGGCTGCGCCGCCAGGGCTTCTGCGCGCGCATGGTGATGATGGCCCAGCCGACGGCGGCGCACAGCACGTACGTGAGCATGCGGTTGCCGAACTCGATGACGCCGTGGACGCCCATCTCGCTGGTCGCGGTGAGGGATTCGTCGGTGCACTTGGGCCAGGTCGGGCAGCCGAGCCCGGAGCCGGTCAGGCGGACGGCGCCACCGGTGACCACGATGACCACCGTCATCACGAGCGAGATCAGAGCCGCCCGCTGCACGGTCCGCTGCGTCGGGGTCCAGCGCTCGGCGATGAAGGCGAGCGGATTGCGCACGAATCGAGCGGCGTCGGCTCGGGTCACGTTTGGCACGGGCCCCATCGTAGAAGGCCGCTTGTGCACGCCTTCACGAGGGGGACGTATCCGGTCCATTTGTGGCGCAGGTTACGCCGGCGGGTGCCACTTCGCCGTCGGCTCCCGGCCGCGTCCGCGCGGTGGTCCGCCTGCTCCCCGCTACTCCCAGCGGAAGAACCGCGCCGCCGCGCCGAGCCCGAGCACCGACCACACCGCCAGGATCCCGAGGTCCGCCCACGGCATCGCGGCCCCGTCCTGGAGCACGTCCCGCAGCCCGTCCGAGAGCGCCGAGATCGGCAGCAGGCCGAGCACCGACTCGACGGCGCCGGGGAACTTCTCGAGCGGCACGATGACACCGCCGCCGACGAGCAGGAGCAGGAAGACCAGGTTGGCGGCGGCCAGCGTCGCCTCCGCCTTGAGCGTTCCTGCCATGAGCAGGCCGAGGCCGGAGAAGGCGGCCGTGCCGAGGACCAGGAGCAGCAGCACCGCGAACGGGTTGCCGTGCGGCGACCAGCCGAGCGCGAAGGCGATCGCCGTGAGCAGCGCGACCTGGAGGACCTCGGTGACGAGCACCGACAAGGTCTTGGCCGTCATCAGGCCCCAGCGCGGCAGCGGTGACGCGGCGAGGCGCTTGAGCACGCCGTAGCGCCGCTCGAAGCCCGTGGCGATGGCCTGCCCGGTGAAGGCCGTCGACATCACGGCGAGCGCGAGGACGCCCGGGGCCAGGAAGTCGACCGCCTTGCCCTCGCCCGTGTCGACGATGTCGACCGCGCTGAACAGGACGAGCAGGAGCGTCGGGATGACGACGGTGAGCAGCAGCTGTTCGCCGTTGCGCAGCAGCATCCTCGTCTCGAGCGCGGCCTGCGCGGCGATCATGCGGGGGAGCGGGGCGGCGCCCGGCTTCGGCGCGTACGTACCGGCGGCGCTCATCCGCGCAGCTCCTTGCCCGTGAGTTCCAGGCTGTGTCTTCCCGGGGGGGCGCCCCCCGGACCCCCGGCCGAAAGACGCGTGGGCCTGCGTCATGAGCGCAACTCCTTGCCGGTGAGTTCCAAGAACACGTCTTCGAGGGTGTGGCGTTCGACCGAGATCCGGTCCGGCATGACGCCGTGCTGCGCGCACCAGGAGGTGACGGTGGCGAGCAGCTGGGGGTCGACGGTGCCGCTGACGCGGTAGGCGCCGGGGGTGAGTTCGGCGGCGGCGGAGTCCGGGGGCAGCGCCTTGAGGAGGGAGCCGACGTCGAGTCCGGGGCGGCCGGTGAAGCGCAGGGTGTTCTCGGCGCCGCCCCGGCACAGCTCGTCGGGGCTGCCCTGTGCGATGACCTTGCCCGCGTCGATGATGGCGACGTCGTCGGCGAGTTCCTCGGCCTCGTCCATGTGGTGGGTGGTGAGGATCACCGAGACGCCGTCGGCGCGCAGGTCGCGCACGAGGCTCCAGGTGGCCCGGCGCGCCTGCGGGTCGAGGCCCGCGGTCGGCTCGTCGAGGAAGACGAGCTCGGGCCGTCCGACCACGGCCATGGCGAGCGCGAGGCGCTGCTGCTGGCCGCCGGAGAGGCGCCGGTAGGTGGTGCGGCCGCAGGAGTCGAGGCCGAGGCGTTCGACGAGGGCGTCGACGTCGAGGGGGTGCGCGTGCAGCTTCGCGACGTGGCGCAGCATCTCGTCGGCGCGGGCGCCGGAGTAGACGCCGCCGGACTGGAGCATCACGCCGATGCGGGGCCGCAGCGCGGCGGCCTCCCGGACCGGGTCGAGGCCGAGGACGCGGACCTCGCCCGCGTCCGGCCTGCGGTAGCCCTCGCAGGTCTCGATCGTGGTGGTCTTGCCGGCCCCGTTCGGGCCGAGGACGGCGGTGACGGCGCCCGCGCGGACGTCGAGGTCGAGGCCGTCCACCGCGGTCTTCTTTCCGTACCGCTTGACCAGGCCCACGGCCTGGACGACGGACTCAGTTCCCATGCCGGGAAGTCTAGAGAGGGTCGCGGCGTCCACGGCCAGGGGGGCCGCAGGGGGTCAGGACGGGGCGGGCGGGCCCTTCGCCCCGGTCGGGCCGGGCCCTGGGCCGGTCGGAAGGGGACTTGTTCGGTCCGGTCCGGGCGCGTCCCGGGCGCAGCCTCGATGACGTGATCGGCATCGCCGAGCACACCACCGAGACCACCGAACTGGCCGCGCGCAAGCTCATGATCACGACACCGGGGCCCCGCCGGACTCCGCGTCGGCGGTACGGGGCCGGTGCTCCGCCAGCCACTCCTGCGCGTACGCCACCGCATCCGCCAGCGGGAAGAGCCGCGCCGTCGCCGCCCCCACCCGGCCCCGCGCCACCGCCCGCTCCCGCTCGAAGGCGGTGCCCAGCTCGTCGAAGCGGTCCACGCTGATGGCGGGCTCGCGCGCCGTCGTCCAGCGGCGGCCCTCGTCCGTCATGACGGCGAAGGAGTTCGCGACGGGCGGCGCCGGAAGCCGGTACTCGGCCGGATGGAAGGCCGTGCAGGAGTCGAAGCCCGCCCCAGGAGCAGCGCCCGCGCTCCGGCCCGCTCCAGGGCGGCCGGCGGACCGCGCTCGCCGAGGCGGCAGTCGAGCGCGTGGCCGTCCATGAGGGCCTTCGCGCGGGGGCCGACGCGGCGAAGGACGTCTGCGGGTGGACGCTGCGGACGGCGCCTGGCCAGGCGCGCACGGTCTCGGGGACGTCGCCGACGCCCCGGGTGCGGGCGGTGCGCGGGTCGTAGGCGGGCATCGTGGCGCGGATGACGGGCCACCAGGAGGCGGGCACCGGCGGCTCTCCCCCCCCGGCAGTCGAACAGCGCGAGGACGACGGCCTCGGCGCCGCCGTCCACCCGGCCGAGCGAGCTGAGCGAGGTGTGCACGAGCAGCGTCTCGCCGGGACGCGCACCGAGCGCGCGCAGCTCGTCCGCGATCGACTCACGGGGGCACAACGGGCCGGTGAGAGGAGGTGCGGGCACGCCCCGGAGTGTCCCCGGCGGTCCGGGGACACGCCACCGAACTGATCCGGCAAAGATCGTTTCCGCAGGTCAGCTTAGGTATGCCTAAGTGATGCACGGCACCGAACAGTGATCCGGACGCGGGTTGTCAGGCTCTGAGGAATTACGCAACAATGGCGTTGTGAAAAACGTTGGCGAGGCTCGGGAGACCCTCAGGGGTGCCCCTCAGGAAGAGCTCGCGACCCGGGAGCGGTCGACCCGCAACCGCGTCGCGCGCTCCATCCTGGACCACGGCCCGTCCACCGTGGCGGACCTCGCGGGCCGCCTCGGCCTGACCCAGGCCGCCGTCCGCCGCCACCTCGACTCCCTCGTCCAGGAGAACGTGGTCGAGGGCCGTGAGAAGCGTGTCTACGGCACCCGGACCCGAGGCCGCCCGGCCAAGGTCTTCGCCCTGACCGACTGCGGCCGCGACGCCTTCGACCAGTCCTACGACAAGCTGGCCGCCGACGCCCTGCGCTGGATCTCCGAGACGCACGGCGAGACGGCGGTCGTGGAATTCGCCCGCGCCCGCATCGCCGAGCAGGCCAAGGCCTACCGCGCGGCGATGGACGCGGCGCCCCCCGAGCGCAGGACCCACGCGCTGGCGAAGGCATTGACCGCCGACGGGTACGCTGCTACGGCGCGCAGCGCACCGGTGGGGGAGCAGCTCTGCCAGCACCACTGCCCGGTCGCCCATGTCGCCGAGCAGTACCCGCAGCTGTGCGAGGCGGAGACGGAGATGTTCTCCGCGCTCCTCGGGACCCACGTCCAGCGCCTGGCCACCATCGCCCATGGGGACGGCGTCTGCACGACGTACATCCCGGACGCGGCCCCGCACAGCACGCAAGCCACCGAAGAAGCATCCACAAGCACGGCCGGGAGGAACCCCGCATGACTCTCCCCACGGAGACCGCCCACCCTGAGCTGGAGGGCCTGGGCAATTACGAGTACGGCTGGGCCGACTCCGACGCGGCCGGTGCCGCCGCCAAGCGCGGTCTGAGCGAGGACGTCGTCCGGGACATCTCGGCGAAGAAGTCCGAGCCGGAGTGGATGACCAAGCTGCGCCTGAAGGGCCTTCGGCTCTTCGACAAGAAGCCCATGCCGAACTGGGGCTCCGACCTCTCCGGCATCGACTTCGACAACATCAAGTACTTCGTGCGCTCCACGGAGAAGCAGGCGGAGTCCTGGGAGGACCTGCCCGAGGACATCAAGAACACGTACGACAAGCTCGGCATCCCCGAGGCGGAGAAGCAGCGCCTCGTCGCCGGCGTCGCCGCGCAGTACGAGTCCGAGGTCGTCTACCACCAGATCCGTGAGGACCTGGAGGAGCAGGGCGTCATCTTCCTGGACACCGACACGGCGCTGAAGGAGCACCCGGAGCTCTTCAAGGAGTACTTCGGCACGGTCATCCCCGTCGGTGACAACAAGTTCGCGTCCCTGAACACCGCCGTCTGGTCCGGCGGATCGTTCATCTACGTCCCCAAGGGCGTGCACGTCGAGATCCCGCTCCAGGCCTACTTCCGCATCAACACGGAGAACATGGGCCAGTTCGAGCGGACGCTGATCATCGTCGACGAGGACGCCTACGTCCACTACGTCGAGGGCTGCACGGCGCCGATCTACAAGTCGGACTCGCTGCACTCCGCGGTCGTCGAGATCATCGTGAAGAAGGGCGCCCGCTGCCGCTACACGACGATCCAGAACTGGTCGAACAACGTCTACAACCTGGTCACCAAGCGCGCCGTGGCCTACGAGGGCGCGACCATGGAGTGGATCGACGGCAACATCGGCTCCAAGGTGACGATGAAGTACCCCGCCGTCTACCTGATGGGCGAGCACGCCAAGGGCGAGACCCTCTCGATCGCCTTCGCGGGCGAGGGCCAGCACCAGGACGCCGGCTCCAAGATGGTCCACATGGCGCCGAACACGTCCTCCAACATCGTGTCGAAGTCCGTGGCGCGAGGCGGCGGCCGCACCTCCTACCGCGGCCTGGTCGAGATCGGCGAGGGCGCGGCCGGATCGAAGTCCAACGTGCTGTGCGACGCGCTGCTCGTGGACACGATCTCCCGCTCCGACACGTACCCGTACGTGGACGTGCGCGAGGACGACGTCTCCATGGGGCACGAGGCGACCGTCTCCAAGGTCTCCGAGGACCAGCTCTTCTACCTGATGAGCCGCGGCCTCACCGAGTTCGAGGCGATGGCGATGATCGTGCGCGGCTTCGTCGAGCCCATCGCGAAGGAGCTGCCCATGGAGTACGCCCTGGAGCTGAACCGGCTGATCGAGCTGCAGATGGAAGGCGCGGTCGGCTAAGACCCGCCCTCTTGAGCAGTCGCCAGATTTCTTGACGTAGTGACGTAGGAAGAGAGCAGACCGACAGCCATGGCTGAGGCTCAGAACGCCCCCAAGTCCTCGACTTCGATCGGACAAGGGGGACCCCCCGCCGCGGGATCCACCACCGCGGGCCAGATCGCGGTGGCCGCCGAGTCCACCGTCGCCACCCGCATGAGCGCGCCCCCGTCCTTCGACGTGGCGGACTTCCCCGTGCCGCACGGCCGCGAGGAGGAGTGGCGGTTCACGCCGCTCGAGCGCCTGCGCGGGCTGCACGACGGCACCGCGGCCGCCACCGGCGACGGCGTGCGGATCGACATCGAGGCCCCCGAGGGCGTCGTCGTCGAGACCGTCGGCCGTGACGACGCGCGGCTCGGCAAGGCGGGCGTCCCCGTGGACCGCGTGGCCGCCCAGGCCTACTCCGCCTTCGAGAAGGCCGGTGTCGTCACCGTGCCCAAGGAGACGGTGCTCAGCGAGCCGATCCGCATCGCCGTGCACGGCGAGGGCGGTGTCGCCTACGGCCACCAGGTCATCGAGCTCGGCGCCTTCGCCGAGGCCGTCGTGGTCATCGACCACACCGGCGACGCGGTCCTCGCGGCCAACGTCGACTACGTCCTCGGCGACGGCGCCAAGCTCACCGTCGTCTCCGTCCAGGACTGGGACGACAAGGCGGTCCACGTCGGCCAGCACAACGCGCTGATCGGCCGTGACGCCACCTTCAAGTCGTTCGTCGTCACCTTCGGCGGCGACCTGGTGCGCCTGCACCCGCGCGTGACCTACGCGGGCACCGGCGGCGAGGCCGAGCTCTTCGGCCTGTACTTCACGGACGCCGGCCAGCACCAGGAGCACCGCCTCCTGGTCGACCACAACGTCCCGCACTGCAAGTCCAACGTCGTCTACAAGGGCGCGCTCCAGGGCGAGCAGGCCCACGCCGTCTGGATCGGCGACGTCCTCATCGAGGCCAAGGCCGAGGGCACGGACACCTACGAGATGAACCGCAACCTCGTCCTCACGGACGGCGCCCGCGTGGACTCCGTACCGAACCTGGAGATCGAGACCGGCGAGATCGTCGGCGCCGGTCACGCCTCCGCCACCGGCCGCTTCGACGACGAGCAGCTCTTCTACCTGATGGCCCGCGGCATCCCGGCCGACGAGGCCCGCCGTCTGGTGGTCCGCGGCTTCTTCGCCGAGCTGGTCCAGCAGATCGAGGTCGCCGACATCGAAGAGCGCCTCCTCGTGAAGATCGACGAGGAGCTGGAGACCGTGTCGGGAGCCGACCGATGACCTTCGCACGCGCCTGTGACCTGAGCGAGCTGGAGGAGGACACCCCGAAGCGGGTGGAACTCGACGGCACGCCGGTCTCGGTCGTCCACACCGAGGGCGAGGTGTTCGCGATCCACGACATCTGCTCGCACGCGAACGTCTCCCTCTCCGAGGGCGAGGTGGAGGACTGCCAGATCGAGTGCTGGCTGCACGGCTCCGCGTTCGACCTCCGCACCGGCAAGCCGTCCGGCCTTCCCGCGACGCGCCCCGTCCCCGTATACCCCGTAAAGATCGAAGGGGGCAGCGTCCTCGTGGACGTAAGCGCCTCCGTCACCCAGGAGTCCTGAGGCACCCATGGCAACGCTTGAAATCCGCGACCTGCACGTGACCGTCGAGGTCGAGAACGGCACCAAGGAAATCCTCAAGGGTGTCGACCTGACCGTGAAGCAGGGCGAGACGCACGCCATCATGGGCCCCAACGGCTCCGGCAAGTCGACCCTCGCCTACTCCATCGCGGGCCACCCCAAGTACACGATCACGCAGGGCACCGTGACCCTCGACGGCGAGGACGTCCTCGAGATGGAGGTCGACGAGCGTGCCCGCGCGGGCATGTTCCTCGCCATGCAGTACCCGGTCGAGGTCCCCGGCGTCTCCGTCTCCAACTTCCTGCGCACGTCGGCGACGGCGATCCGCGGCGAGGCCCCCAAGCTGCGCACCTGGGTGAAGGAGGTCAAGGAGTCCATGGCCGGCCTCCAGATGGACCCCTCCTTCGCCGAGCGCAACGTCAACGAGGGCTTCTCCGGCGGTGAGAAGAAGCGCCACGAGATCCTGCAGATGGAGCTCCTCAAGCCGAAGATCGCGATCCTCGACGAGACCGACTCCGGCCTGGACGTCGACGCCCTGCGCGTGGTCTCCGAGGGCGTCAACCGCGTCCGTGCCACGGGCGAGGTCGGCACCCTGCTGATCACGCACTACACGCGCATCCTGCGCTACATCAAGCCCGACTTCGTGCACGTGTTCGCGAACGGCAAGATCGCCGAGTCCGGTGGCGCCGAGCTCGCGGACAAGCTGGAGGCCGAGGGCTACGAGGCTTACGTGAAGGGAGGCGCATCCGCGTGACACAGCTGCCGGGTCTCCTCGACACCGAGGCGCTCCGCAAGGACTTCCCGATCCTGGAGCGCTCGCTCCACGACGGCAAGAAGCTCGTCTATCTGGACAACGCGGCGACGTCGCAGACGCCGCGCCAGGTCATCGACGTACTCAGCGAGTACTACGAGCAGCACAACGCCAACGTCCACCGCGGCGTGCACGTCCTCGCCGAGGAGGCCACGGCGCTGTACGAGGGCGCCCGTGACAAGGTCGCGGCGTTCATCAACGCGCCCAGCCGCGACGAGGTGATCTTCACCAAGAACGCCTCCGAGTCGCTGAACCTCGTGGCCAACATGCTCGGCTGGGCGGACGAGCCCTACCGCGTGGACCACGAGACCGAGATCGTCATCACGGAGATGGAGCACCACTCCAACATCGTGCCGTGGCAGCTGCTCTCGCAGCGCACGGGCGCGAAGCTGAAGTGGTTCGGCCTCACCGACGACGGCCGGCTCGACCTGTCGAACATCGACGAGGTCATCACCGAGAAGACGAAGATCGTCTCCTTCGTGCTCGTGTCCAACATCCTGGGCACGGTCAACCCGGTCGAGGCGATCGTGCGCCGCGCCCAGGAGGTCGGGGCCCTGGTCCTGATCGACGCCTCCCAGGCCGCCCCGCACATGCCGCTGGACGTGCAGGCCCTGCAGGCCGACTTCGTGGCCTTCACCGGCCACAAGATGTGCGGCCCGACGGGCATCGGCGTGCTGTGGGGCCGCCAGGAGCTCCTGGAGGACCTCCCGCCGTTCCTGGGCGGCGGCGAGATGATCGAGACGGTCTCGATGCACTCGTCGACGTACGCGCCCGCGCCGCACAAGTTCGAGGCGGGCACCCCGCCGGTCGCGCAGGCCGTGGGCCTCGGCGCGGCGGTGGACTACCTCACCTCGATCGGCATGGACAAGATCGCTCAGCACGAGCACGCGATCACCGAGTACGCGGTCAAGCGCCTCCTCGAGGTCCCCGACCTCAAGATCATCGGCCCGTCCACGGCCGAGGAGCGCGGCGCCGCGATCTCCTTCACGCTCGGTGACATCCACCCGCACGACGTGGGCCAGGTCCTCGACGAGCAGGGCATCGCGGTCCGGGTCGGCCACCACTGCGCCCGCCCGGTCTGCCTGCGGTACGGAATTCCCGCGACCACGCGAGCGTCGTTCTATCTGTACTCCACGCCCGGCGAGATCGACACGCTCGTCGAGGGCCTGGAGCACGTACGGAACTTCTTCGGCTGAGGGGCCTGGGACGTGCTGTGTTTTCCCGGGGGGCAACCCCCCGGACCCCCGGCCGGAAAGGCACGTGGCGCGAGGGTCGACAGAGACGCGAGGTTGAGGGCGTGAAGCTGGATTCGATGTACCAGGACGTGATCCTGGACCACTACAAGCATCCGCACGGGCGCGGTCTGCGCCCGGGCGACGCCGAGGTGCACCACGTCAACCCGACGTGCGGCGACGAGATCACGCTGCGCGTGAAGTACGACGGCTCGCGCATCGAGGACGTCAGCTACGAGGGCCAGGGCTGCTCCATCAGCCAGGCCAGCGCGTCCGTCCTGAACGACCTGCTCGTCGGCAAGGAACTGGCCGAGGCGCAGCACATCCAGGGCGTGTTCCTGGAGCTGATGCAGTCCAAGGGCAAGCTGGAGCCGGACGACGCGATGGAGGAGGTCCTGGAGGACGCGGTCGCGTTCGCCGGGGTCTCCAAGTACCCCGCGCGGGTGAAGTGTGCTCTGCTGAGCTGGATGGCGTGGAAGGACGCGACCGCCCAGGCCCTGGGCGAGAGCGTGGAGAGGAAGACGGCATGAGCGAGAACGAGACCCTGACCACGAAGCCCGCTTCGGAGGAAGAGGTCCGCGAGGCGCTGTACGACGTCGTCGACCCGGAACTGGGCATCGACGTCGTCAACCTGGGCCTGATCTACGGCGTGCACATCGACGACGCCAACATCGCCACCATCGACATGACGCTCACGTCCGCGGCCTGCCCGCTGACCGACGTCATCGAGGACCAGGCGAAGTCCGCGACGGAAGGCATCGTCAACGAGCTCAGGATCAACTGGGTCTGGATGCCGCCGTGGGGTCCGGACAAGATCACGGACGATGGGCGCGAGCAGCTTCGGGCGCTGGGCTTCAACGTCTGAGTCCTGCCGCCGCACACCTGTGAAGGGCCCGCACCGAACCGGTGCGGGCCCTTCGCCGTGCCTGCCTCCGAGCCCGCTCTTCCGCGCGCCCGGTACCCTCCGCATTTTTCATGCACGCGCATATGTACAGCCGTACCTATCGTTGTGTACGGTAGTACGCATGGGATACGGACTGCTGGCCGCGGCGATCGCGGCGGAGGTGGCCGGGACTACGGCCATGAAGTACAGCGAAGGGTTCAGCCGGCTGTGGCCGTCGCTGCTCACCGTCGCGGGATATCTGCTGGCCTTCACGCTGCTCGCGCAGACGCTGAAGACGCTGTCGGTCGGGACGGCCTACGCGATCTGGGCGGGGATCGGCACCGCCGCCGTCGCCGGGATCGGGATGCTGTTCCTGGGTGAGTCGGCGAGCCTGGTCAAGATCTCGGGCATCCTGCTCGTCATCGCGGGCGTCGTCGTCCTGAACCTCGGCGGGGCCCACTGATGGCTCGGCGTTACGACCCGGAGCGGCGCCAGCGCATCATCGAGGCGGCGCTGCGGGTCGCGGGCGAGAAGGGCATCGCGGGCCTCAGTCATCGGACCGTCGCCGCCGAGGCCGATGTGCCGCTCGGGTCGACGACGTACCACTTCAAGACCCTCGACGACCTGCTCGTGGCCGCGCTGCGCCAGTCCAACGAGGGGTTCGCGCAGATGGTGCGCGACCGCGGGAGCCTGCGGGACCCGGACGCCGACGTCCCCGCCGAGCTCGCGGCGCTGCTCGGCGAGTGGGCCTCCGGGCGGCGCGAGGCGGTCGAGCTGGAGTACGAGCTGTATCTGTCCGCCCTGCGCCGGCCCGCGCTGCGGCCGGTGGCCGCCGAGTGGTGCGAGGGGGTCGTCGAGGTCCTGCGGGAGCGGACCGACCCCGTCACCGCGCGCGGCCTGGTCGCGGTGATGGACGGGGTCTGCCTCCAGGTGCTGCTCACGGGGGCCGAGTACGACGAGACGTACACCCGGGACCTGCTCGGGCGGGTGTTCAACGCCGTTGCTTCCGCGGGGAGTTGACGCTCCCGGGGTGGCGTCCGCGCTCGCCGCGGTGAAGTCGGCGAGCCGGTCGCGGCGCGTGCGCGACTCCAGCGTGCGTTGACCCGGGGCCTCGTCGGCTGTCATAGTCCGTTCCCAAAAGGAACTCACTCGATGGCGGGGGCGTGACGATGAGCGGGGGAAGCCTGCGGCGCGGGCTGCGAGACGTGCCGAGGACCGTGTGGCTGCTGGCCGCGGGCCAGTTCTTCAACATGATCGTGGCCTTCACCTTCGTGTACTTCTTCGTGTACCTGACCCACGAGCGGGGCCTGTCCGTCGCCCAGGCCGGGGTGATCAGCGGCATCGGCGGCGCGGGGATGGTGGCGGGGAACTTCACCGGCGGCTGGTTCGGCGACCGCTACGGACACCGGCGCGTGCTCCTCGTCGGCTCGCTGGTCAGTGGTGTGGGCGTGCTGTCCCTGCCGGTGCTGCCGGAGACGCCGCTGTACGTCGTGCCGGGCTTGAGCCAGTACGCGGGCGGCTGCGTGCGCGCGGCCACCGGCGCGCTCGTCGCGGTGACCGTGCCGGAGGGGGTGCGGCGGCAGGGCTTCGCCGTCATGCGCTTCGCGGGCAACGCCGGGTTCACCGTGGGGCCGCCGCTGGGGGCACTGCTCATCGCCCAGTTCTCGTACGGCGTGCTGTTCGTCGTGGACGGCGTCGGCACGCTCGTCTTCGCCGCCTACGCCGCGCGCGTGCTGCCCGCGCGAGGTGTCGTCCACGAGGGCGTGGAGGACACCGCGGACGCGCCCGGAGTGTTCGCCGCGCTGCGGGCGCGGCCGACCGTCGTGATGCTCCTCGCCGCGATCCTCGTCACCGACCTCGTCTACCGGCAGCAGTACTCGACGCTGCCGACGGACCTCGCGCGGCACGGGCTCGGCACCGGGTTCTACGGGTGGCTCCTGGCGATCAACGGAGGGCTCATCCTGCTGCTCGAACTGCCGGTGACGCTGGCGCTGCGGGGGCGGCGGCCGTTGCGGATCGTCGGGGGCGGGGTGCTGCTCGTCGGGGCGGGGTACGGGGTGCTGGCGTTCGGGGTCGGCGCGGGGGCCGCCGTCGCGATGATGACGCTGCTCACCGCGGGGGAGATCCTCTACAAGACGCCCGCCACGGCGTTCGTCGCCGATCACGCGCCCGCGCACGCGCAAGGGCGGTTCCAGAGCCTGTACTCGGGGGTCTCGGTGAGCGGGGTCGTCCTGTCGGCGCCGCTCGGCGGGGCGCTGTACACGGCGGCGCCGACGGCGCTGTGGCCCGTCTGCGCGGCGCTGGCCGGTGGCGCCGGGGTGCTGCTCCTGGTGGCGGGGCGGGCGCGCCGGCCGGGGGTGCCCGGCACCGAGGTGGTGCGCCCGGTCCGTGAGACGGGCACCCGCACCGGTTAGCCTCCGTCGCCCCGGCCCGGTTAGGTTTCACTCATGACCGATACGCCTTCTGTTGACACCTCCCGTACGACCGGCGCCGTCGCCGCCGGGCTCGCCACCGTCGCCGCCGACGGCACCGTCCTCGACACCTGGTTCCCCGCCCCCGAGCTCGTCGCCGAGCCCGGCCCCGCCGGGTCCGAGCGGCTCTCCGCCGAGCGCGCCGTGGAACTGCTCGGCGAGGGCGCGGCGAAGGCCATCGGGCCCGACGCCCGCCGTGGCGTGGAGGTCGTCGCCGTCCGCACGGTCATCGCGTCCCTGGACGACAAGCCGCTGGACGCGCACGACGTCTACCTGCGCCTGCACCTGCTCAGCCACCGCCTGGTCAAGCCGCACGGCGCGAACCTCGACGGCATGTTCGGCTTCCTCGCCAACGTCGCCTGGACCTCGCTCGGCCCGGTCGCCGTCGACGACCTGGAGAAGGTCCGCCTGAACGCCCGCGCCGAGGGCCTGCACCTCGCGGTGACCTCGGTCGACAAGTTCCCGCGCATGACGGACTACGTCGCCCCCAAGGGCGTCCGCATCGGCGACGCCGACCGGGTGCGGCTCGGCGCGCACCTCGCGGCGGGCACCACCGTGATGCACGAGGGCTTCGTGAACTTCAACGCGGGCACGCTCGGCACCTCCATGGTCGAGGGCCGCATCTCCGCCGGTGTCGTCGTCGGCGACGGCTCCGACATCGGTGGCGGCGCCTCCACGATGGGCACCCTGTCCGGCGGCGGCAACGTCCGCATCGTCATCGGCGAACGCTGCCTGATCGGCGCCGAGGCCGGTGTGGGCATCGCGCTCGGCGACGAGTGCGTGGTCGAGGCCGGTCTGTACGTCACCGCGGGCACGCGCGTCACGATGCCCGACGGTGAGATCGTCAAGGCCCGCGACCTGTCCGGCGCCTCGAACATCCTCTTCCGCCGCAACTCGGTCACCGGCGCCGTCGAGGCCCGCCCGAACAACGCGGTCTGGGGCGGCCTGAACGACGTGCTGCACAGCCACAACTGACCCCACCGGAACCACCGAAGTGCCCTCCCGGCCCGCCGGGAGGGCACTTCGCGTGCGTATGCTGCGCGGGCACACCGCACATGAACTCGGGGAGGACTGGATGCGAAAGACAGCGGTCGGGTCGATGGTCACGGGCACGGTGGCCGTCGCGGTGCTCGTCGCCTGCGGGCAGAGCGTCGCGCGCAGCGGGGACGCGTCGGCGCACGCGGGGGCGAAGACGGGTGGCCACACCTACAAGCTCCAGCACTCCGACATCCACTGGAGCGGCTCCAAGACCCCCTTCGAGTCGCAGATCAAGCTTCCGGACGGCCGCCGGGTGGCCATGCACTACCTGGAGAAGAAGGGCCTGTACGTCCAGGACTACAGCCCCAAGGCGCGCGGCTGGTCCAAGCCGAAGAACGTCTACCGCACCAAGACCGACGCCTGCCAGGGCATCACGCTCAAGCACCGGGCCGGCACCGTCGCGGCGATCGCCGACTGGGCCACGTACTGCGCCGACGGCGAGCCCCCGCAGGAGTCCCTCGCCGCCGTCGCCACCGGCCGTCTGACCAAGTGGGACCGTCACCTCACCAAGGGCTTCGACGGCTGGGCCAAGGCCGACATCACGAAGAACGGCAAGCAGGTCACGTTCAAGTACCACTCCGACCGGCTGAAGTGGACCAAGGCGAAGGGCTTCCCCAAGAACCCGCTCGACTGACACGGACCACGCTCCGCCCCGGACCCGCGCCGCGCCACAGGCATAGCGGCGCGGGTCCGCGCACGTCATCCACAGCAGAGGGGGCAGCAGGGCCGCCGGAGAAGAGAAGGTGACGATGGATGCCGAGAGCCAGGACCGCTTCCGGGAGTTCGTGGAGAGCAGATCCGCCGCCTTGCTGAGGACCGCCGTGCTGCTGTGCGGCGGCGACCGGCACGCCGCCGAGGACCAGTTGCAGACCGCCCTGGTGAAGGTCGCGGGCCGGTGGAGCAGGGTCGGGGACCCGGAGGCATATGTCCGGCAGGTCCTCTACCGCCAGCAGGTCAGCCGGTGGCGCCTGAAGTGGCCGCGCCGCGAGGTGGCCGTCGCCGAACCGCCCGAGCGGGCCGACGACGGCGGGGAGGGCGCCGCCGAGCTGCGCGTCGTGATGCGGGGCGCGCTCGCCCGGCTCACCCCGCGCCAGCGTTCCGTGCTCGTCCTGCGCTACTTCGAGGATCTGCCGGAGGCCGACGTCGCCCGGATCCTCGGGTGCTCCGTCGGCACCGTCCGCAGCACCACGCACCGCTCCCTGGCCCGGCTGCGCACCCTCGCCCCCGAACTGGCCGGACTCGGCCCGGCCGTCGCCGAGGCCCCGCCGTCCCGTGACATCTCGCCTGTGGAGGTACGTCCGTGAACGTTGACCAGCTGGTGCGCGAGGCGCTCCAGGAACAGGCCGCCGAGCAGGGCGGACCGCGCGGGGACCTGGCGGGCCGGGTGCTCGCCACCAGGCGCCGCCGACGCGCCCGGACGATCGCCGGCGCCGCGCTCGGCACGGCCGCCGCCGTCGTCGTGGGCGTGACCGCCCTCGACTCCGGGAACGAGGACGCGCCCCCGGCGAGCGCGTCCCGCACGGCCGACGTGATCGCGCGCCCCGGCCAGTCGGTGCCCCGCGACTTCGTCGCCGCCGGGAAGACCGGCCTGGCCGGATACTCCGTCAGCCGCGACGTCCCGCAGCGCAACGGCGACCAACTCCTCGTCCGCTCCTACTTCCTGCTGAACCCCACGACCATGAAGTACGAGAAGGCCGACGCGAAGTGGGCCTGGGTCGCCGTCGCCCCCGGCATGCGGACCGCCGCCGTCCTGGAGGGCGAACTGCCCGCACGCCGCGTCGGGATGCTCGACCTGCGCACGGGCCGGGTGACGCGCTGGATCACCCTGGCGCACGGCGTCGCGGGCGTCGAGTGGTCGCCGGACGGCAAGCGTCTGGTGGCGACCGCGTACCGCAAGAACCCGGACCGGAAGGTCGCCGTGCCCGGCAACAGCTCCGTGGGCTGGCCGAAGCACCACGGCAGCCGCACCGGCTACGTCCTGATCGAGGCCGACTCGGGCAAGGTCGGCCCGTTCCGCGACGTGCCCCAGCCCGATCCGGACAAGGAGGGCATGTTCCCCGGCGTCTCGCGCCAGGACCTGCACTTCAACCAGGACGGCACCCGGCTCTACGTCCAGCAGTACGCGCGCCAGGGCAAGAAGGACTACCGCGACTGGTACACCCTGAGCGGCAGGCCGACCACCGCGCCGGCCGCCGAGAAGCACGCGGGTCGGCCCGAGGCCGGGCTCTCGCCCGACGGCAGGTACCTCGCCGACGACGGCAACGCCAAGGGCTCCGCGATCCGCGACCCGCGCACCGGCGAGCAGGTCGCGCGGGTGCCCAGCAGCGAACAGCTCGCCTGGGCCGACAGCAAGCGGCTCGTCGCCCTGGCCTGCGACCCCGCCCGGTGCACCGGCAAGGACGCGGACCGCAAGCGGCTCGTCCTCGTGACCGTCGGCAGCGAGAAGACCGTGCCGCTGACCGCGGTCCGCACCGCGCCCCAGGGCTACAAGCGGGTCTGGACCCCGATGCTCACGGCCCGCTGAACCGCCCCCGCGGGCAGTGCGCCGCCCAGCGCCTCGTACGCCGCGAGCAGCCCGTCGACCGCGTTCCGGTCGGCGGGCAGCAGCGGTGCCCGGACCGGGCCCGCGGGCAGGCCGAGCGCGTCGAGCAGCGCCTTCGCCGTGACCGTGCCGGGCAGCCCGGAGGCCATCATCAGCTCGATCAGCTCGGTGAGCTGCCGCTGCCCCCGTGCCGCGCGGGCCGTGTCGCCCGCGTCGAACGCGTCCACGATCGCCCGCAGGCTGCGCGGCGCCACGTTGGCGACGGTGCTGATGAAGCCCGCTCCGCCGAGCGCGTACAGCGGCAGCGCGAACTCGTCGCAGCCCGCGTAGTAGGCGAGGTCCGAGCCCGCCATCACCTTGGCGGAGCCCAGCAGGTCGTACGCGCAGTCCTTCACCGCCACGATCCGCGGGTGCTCCGCGAGGCGCAGCATCGTGTCCGGTTCGATGCGGGTGCCGGTGCGGCCCGGGATGTCGTAGAGGACCACCGGCAGGCCGGACACGTCCGCGACCGCGCGGAAGTGCGCCTCGACCGCTTCCTGGGGCGGCTTGCTGTAGTACGGCGTGACCACGAGCAGCCCGTCGGCGCCTGCCTTCTCGGCCTGCAGGGCCAGTTCGCCGGTGTGCGCGGTGTCGTTGCTCCCGACGCCCGCGACCAGCGTGGCCCGCCCGCCGACCGCCTCCCGGACGGCCCGCACGAGCGCGCTCTTCTCGGCGTCGGACGTCGTCGGGGACTCGCCCGTGGTGCCGGACAGGACCAGGCCCTCGCAGCCGTCCGTGACCAGCCGGTCGGCGAGGACCTGGGCGCCGTCGAGGTCGAGGGCGCCGGAGGCGGTGAAGGGCGTGACCATGGCGCACAGGGCGCGACCGAAGGGCGCGTGTGCGGAAGGGGTCGCGGGGGGCGTGGGGGGTGCGGAGGCTGCGGTCATAAGGGCAGTCTCGGCGGACCCGTCGTGAAGCTCCACTTAATTCTGCTACGAGATAATGCGCAGGAGTGCTACGAGGTTCGGGGCGTCCGCGCGGGGCTCGGGCCGCCGGTGCTCCGGCGCCGCACCCGTGGGCCGTTGCGCGGGAACACGCGTGGGACGCGGTGTGCAGGAGTGTGCCACGTGCCGCCGAGGCGTCGTTGACGGGCCGGGGCGGGCGCAGGACCCTCGGGCCATGACCACGCATCCGTACGAGCGTTACGTCGCCGTCGGAGACAGCCAGACCGAGGGGATCGGCGACGGCGACGAACGGCACGGCTACCGCGGCTGGGCCGACCGGCTCGCGGAGATCCTCGCCGCCGAGAGCCCCGACTTCGCGTACGCCAACCTGGCCGTGCGCGGCCGCCTGGCGGAGCAGGTCAGGGACGAGCAACTGGCCCCCGCCCTGGCGCTCAAACCGGACCTCGCGACCGTCGTCGCGGGCATGGGCGACCTGGTCAGGCCCGGCTACGACGCCGCCCGCACCGCCCGCGCCGTCGAGGAGATGTTCGCCGAACTCACCTCGGCGGGCGCCCGCGTGGTGACCGTGACCTTCCCCGACATCGGCCGCATCGCCCCGCTGGCCCGCCGCGCCCAGCCGCGCGTCGTGGAGCTCAACGCCCGGATCCGGGCCGCCGCCGACCGGCACGGTGTCGTGGTCCTCGACCTGTTCCCGCAGCGGATCACCGCCGACCCGCGGCTGTGGAGCCGCGACCGCACCCACGCGAGCCCCGTCGGCCACGCCCGCATCGCCGCCGGCGTCGCCGATCTGCTCGGCCTCCCCGGGCACGAGGACTGGGCGCGCCCGCTGCCGCCGCTCGCCCCGGTGTCGGCGCTCGGGGGCGCGGCCCAGGAGGTGCGCTGGCTCGTCGGGGCGATGGGGCCCTGGGCGCGGCGGCGGGTGCGGCGCGGCGGGGGCGCGGGCGGCGCGCACCGGGCGAAACGCCCCGGACTCGACGCGGTCACCCTGCCCGCACCCGAACGGGCTTGACCTGAACCTCACTTCAAGTCGGAGCGTAGAGGGCGTACGCACCGCACGAACAGCGCGTACACCATCACCGCCCCGCGCGCTCGCGGCCGCACCGACGGCCTCGTACGCCCATCGAACGTGGAGATCCCCATGACCCGCCGCGCCCCCGCCCACCCCGACCCGACCCGCTCCGACATCGGCCTCACCTTCTTCAGCACCTGGCACGTCGGCACCCCCGAGCGGCAGCGGGCGGCCGTGGCCGCCATCGCCCACGCCTGGGAGAGCCGCCCCTGGCCGCACGAGGGCCTGCTGGGCTACCACGTGTACGCCGGTGCGGACGGCGCGACCCTGATGCACCACTCGCAGTGGCGGGACGAGGAGTCCTACCAGGACTTCTTCGCGCACGGCCGGGACGCGCGCAACGACGAGATCGACGCGGCGGTGCCCGGCATCGAACGCCTCGGCCTGACCAAGTCCGAGCTGTACCGCAGCGTCACACCGGGCTCCGGGGGCCCCGCGCCCGAGGCGTTCGTGACCGTGCACGTCGACTTCGACGGGCCCGACGCCGGGCGGCAGCGGAAGTGGGTGGACACGGTCCTCGACGCCCTCGCCACCGGGCCCGTCCCCGGCCTGGTCTCGGCGCACTTCCACCTGAGCACCGACGGCACCCAGGTCGTCAACTACGCGGAGTGGGAGACCGCCGAGGCCCATCAGCGGGCGCTGGAGGCCCCGGGCGCCGGCATCGGCACGCTCTCGGAGGAGTGGCGCCGGGTGCGGGAGTTCCCGGGGATCGTGGAGGGGAGGGCGGTACGGCGCTGGCGGCGGGAGTTCGGGGTCGTGCCCGGCTAGTTCGCGCCCGGGGGCTTTACCCGGCGGGCCGTCCGTGGGGTCATGGAGGCGTGAGCGGGACCGGGGCCCGGCGGCCCCGGTCGTCCCGCTCGACCCGAGGAGTCGCCATGACCAAGGACAGCCGCAGGGGCAGGGCCAGGGGCGGCGGGAGCGGCAGGGGAGACGGCGGCGGCAGGCGCGGTGCCCGTGCCGGTGGCGGCACCACTGACTCCACTGCCGCCGCTGACACCACCGGCGCCCCCGGCAGCGGCGTGCGGGAGTTCGAGATCGTCCGGGAGTTCGAGGTCGGCTCGCCGCCGCAGCAGGTGTGGGACGCGTTCGCCACGGTCACCGGCACCAGCGGCTGGCTCTGGCCGATGGAGTACGAGCCGCGCGTGGGCGGCGCCGCGCCGCACGGCGCCGTCGTCACGGCCTGGGACCCGCCGCGCCGGCTCACGGTCCGCTCCGACGGCCCGGCCGTGCTCTTCGCGGAGCGGAGCACCAACCACCTGGAGCACCTGATCGAGCCCCGCGACGGCGGCCGCCGTTCCTGGGTGCGGCACGCGCACAGCGGGATCTTCACCCAGGACTGGGGGAACCAGTACGACGCGGCGGACAAGCACACCGACTTCTATCTGCACACCCTGCGCGAGTACCTGACGTACTTCGCGGGTCGCCCGGTCACCTACACCCACCTCGACGCCCCCGCCGCCACCACGGCCCACGACGCCTTCACCCGGCTCGCGCTCGAACTCGGCCTGCCCACCGACGCCTCGGAGGGCGCCCGCTTCCGGCTGAGCGCCGCCGGTGCCGACCTGGACGCCGTGCTCGACTTCCGCACGCCGTACTTCATCGGCCTGCGCACCGACGACGCGCTCTACCGCTTCTTCGGCCGCAACCACTTCGGCCGTCGGATCGGCGTCAGCGTCCACGACTTCGCGGCCGGCGCGGACGCCAAGAGCGCGGAGCCCGCGTGGCGGGACTGGCTGACGCGCCTCTACGGCTGACGCGGGCTCCGGCTCCGGTCTCGGCCGCGGCTACGGCCGGAAGCGCACCACCTGCGGGTCGTGGTCGCTGTTCTGCTCCGCGAACTCGGCGTTCACGTGCACGCTGTCGTAGTGGAAGCGGCCCACGCCCGGGCTGACCAGGATCTGGTCGAGGACCTGGGAGTTGCCCTGGAAGACGTACGAGTAGCGCTCGGAGCGCGGCAGCGACTTGATCCCGGCGCGCAGTGCGCCGCCCTGCTCAAGGGCCTTCGTCGTGGCGGAGAACTCGAAGTCGTTGATGTCGCCGACCACGAGCACGTCCGCGTCCCGCTGGGTGGCCCTGACCTGCCGGACGAAGGAGTTCACGACCTCGGCCTGACGCACCCGCTGGGTCTCCGAGGAGCGCGCCGGCGGCTGGTGGTGCGAGGTCAGGGACTCGTCGCCGCCCTTGGACGCGAAGTGGTTGGCGATCACTATCACCGGCTTGCCGCGGAAGGAGAACTCGCCGGCGAGCGGCTTGCGGCTGTTGGTCCACGCCGGGTCCGTCGGGGCGATGCGGCCCGGCGAGTGCGTGAGCGCGGCCCGCTTGCCGACGCGGACGACGCCCGTCGGGGTCGTCGCGTCACCGGCGGCGCGGTCGGTGAACGACACGCGCTCGGGGTTGAAGAGGAACACCTGCCGGATGTTGCCGCCCGGCTGGCCGCCGTCCTTGTTGTCCTCGGGGTCGACGGACCGCCACTCGTAGCGGGGGCCGCCCGCCGCGACGATCGCGTCCGTGAACTTCTTCAGGGTCGCAGCGGCGGACACCGTGCCGTCGTTCTTCGCGCCGTTGTCGTCCTGGATCTCCTCCAGGGCGACGATGTCGGGCGTGGCCAGGTTCGTGACCACACCGGCGGCGAGCGCGTCGAACTTCGACTGCGGGTCGCCCGGGTCGAGGTTCTCGACGTTGTACGTGGCCACGGCCAGCTCGCCCGAGCGCTGCGGCCGGGTCCGCTCCCGCTGCAGGCCCTTGCCGCCCTTGCCCTGCGGCACGACCTCGCCGAGCTCCCTGGCGGCCAGCGTGTACCCGCCGAACCGGTTGAAGTCCAGCGGCCCCTCAGTCGCGCCGGTCAGCCGGTCCCCGACGTTCGCCTTCGGGAACGGCTGCTCGGAGACCGGCGCCAGCTGCTGGATCTGGAGCCTGCCGGTGTTCTGGGAGTCGTACGAGCCGTACCGCGCGCCCCCGCGCCGGGTGGGGTTCTCGTGCGGCTTCACGGTCACCCAGAGCTCGTTGTACGGGTCGGTCGCGCCGACGACGCGGGAGGAGCCGACGCGTACGTTCATGCCCTCCAGGGACTCGTAGAGGTCCAGGGCGTAGGAACGGGGCTTCAGGGGCAGCCCGTTGACGCTGTTGCCCGCGGCCGGGTCCCCCTTGGGGGCGTACGCGGCGGGCACGGATCCGGCGCCGATGGTCACCGGGGCGGGCAGGGCGTTGCCGGAGGACTCGACGGTCACCGTCGGCTTGGTGATCTGGGTCAGCGACTGGTTGCCGGACGCGGCGCCCCCGGGCACGTACTCGGTGACGGTGCCGGAGACCCGGACCGCGTCGCCCGTCTTCACCGTCGGCGTCGAGGAGGTGTACACGAACACGCCCTCGCTGGTCGCGCGGTCGTCGTCCGGTCGCGCGTCCTGGATCCAGAAGCCCTTCGAGCCGTGGCCGCGCACGCCGGTGACGATGCCCGGCACGTCGCTGACCTGCTGTCCGGCCAGCGGGGACAGCCGCGTCGTGCCCTGGATGTCGTGCACCCGCACCTGGTCGGCGGACGCGGTGGAGGCGGTGGCGGTGAGCAGCCCGGCCGCGAGGGCGGTGGCGACGAGGGTGCTGACGGCGGCGGATCTCGGTATGTGGGGCATCGGGGCTCCGGAGTGAGGGTGGGGACGGACGCGCGGCCGGGGGAGTGGCGCTCTACGCGCGTCAATCTCTTGTGCGGGCGAGGGAGTTGTCAAGGTTCTTCGGGTGTGCGTGAGCTGTACGTCTCCTGACGGGAGGGTGAAGCCGGGCGGAGTCGGGGCGAGGCGGGCGAAGCCGGGCGGCCGTGCGGGGCCGGTGCGGCCGGTGGGCGGGGCGGTTCGGTACGGGCCCGTCCGGTGGACGGGAGCTGGTCCGGGCCAGTGCGTCCGACGGGCGGGCGGCAAACGGTCAAATCCGTCTAGGCTTCACGCAGCAGACCCGCACGCCCGTCAGGGCGGCAGACCGTACGCCCGCGAGGGCGGCAGACCCGCACGTTCGTCAGGAGAACCAGCCGATGTCCCAAAGCCCCGCCACCCTGCCGCCGGTGCTGCTGCACTCCGAAGCAGAGCTCGCGCGGGACGCGCTCGCCACGCCCCTGCTCGCCCGCGCCGTGCGGCTCGCCCGCTGGGCGGGCCCGGACACACGGGTGGGCGCGGGCGGCGAACTCGTCGACGAACAGCTGCCGGCAGCGGCGGCCGAGCTGGGGCTCACCGGGGGCGCGGACGGGCCCGAGGGGCTGGACGAGGGTGACGCGGCGGCGTACGCCAGCGAGGCGTGGCGGGTCGCCGTCGACACCGGCCTGGTCGAGATCCACGAGGGGCCGGAGGACGCCGAGGGCCCCGAGAGCTCTGAGGGCTCCGAGGGCTCCGAGGGTGCTGACGAAGCCGATGCCGACGACGCCGACGACGCCGACGGGACCGTCACCCCGGGCGAGGAGCTGGGGCTGCTCACCTCCGGGGCGCCGCAGGACGTCCTCGGCATCTGGCTCGCCGCCCTGGAGACCGTGTTCGCCGACGCGACGGTCCCCGACCTGGACGACCTCGTCGACGCCATCGAGGACGGCGGCGAGATCGACTTCGAGGCCCTTGGCTGGGACCCGCAGGGCGAGGCCGACTTCCTGGAGGGCGTCCTCGGCAACCTGTACCTGCTGACCGTCGGGGAAGGCGCCGCGGACGGCGCGGTGCCGCTGCCCGCGCTCGCCGCGTCGATGATCGTGCCCGACGACATGGGGGAGCCCACCGACGACATCCTGGAGCAGGTGTCGGACGCGATGATGCGGCTCGACGACCAGTTCCGGATGCTGGAGCCGATCGGGCTCGTCGAGTACCAGCCCGTCGACGAGGCCCTGATGGCCGACATCGACAGCGAGGAGCCGATGCCGCCCGTCGACGACGAGGACGTCACGCGGTACGGCATGGTGAGGCTGACGCCGCTCGGGCTCTACGGCATCCGGGCGCGGATGCTGGAGGCCGGGCTCGACGCGCCCGCCGTCGGCGACCTCGCCGACAAGGGCGCCGACACGCTCCTCGACGGCACCGCCGCCTTCCCGCAGGGGGCCGCGCAGGCCGAGATCGAGCAGTGGCTGGCCCGGCGGGAACCGCTCGACGCCGCAAGGGAGTTGCTGTCCGCGGCGCGGGGCGGCGACGAGGGGGCGCCTCTGCGGCGGCTCCGCTGCCAGCAGGCGCTGTCCCTCGTCGGGAACGAGGCCGAGCCCGCGCTGCGGGAGGTGCTCGACGACGCGGAGCTCGGCGGGCTCGCCCGGGTGTGGCTCGCCGAGCACGGTGCCGCCGACGTGCCGCCGCCGTCCGAGGGCATGGTCTTCTGGCTCACCATCGACACGGTCGCCGCGCAGCTCGCCGCCGAGGGCAACTCCGAGGAGCTCCAGGCTCTCGTCGAGGGGCTCGCCGCGCAGCACAGCGGGTTCTTCGCCGTCGCGTGGCGCGTGGGGCACCCCGCCACCGCGGACGTCCTGGAGGCGATGGGGCGCCTCCACCCCGACAAGAAGGTCGCGAAGGAGGCCCGCAAGGCCGCGTTCAAGGCCCGCTCCCAGCAGGCCTAGGCCGACGTCCCCTTCGGGTGGGACAGCCTCCCCCGAATCGGCGCTCCGCGCCTCGTCCTCAATCGCCGGACGGGCTTTTCCCCACCCACCCGCCCCTTCCTGCCCTCCGGGCGGGCTGAGAAGTGCCGGGGTGGGCCAGTAGGTCCAGTTCGGGCGGGCGGGTGGGAGAAAGCCCGTCCGGCGTTTGAGGACGAGGCGCGCAGCGCCGATTCGGGGGAGGCAGGGCGCACCCGCCGGTGACACCGGCCTGGAGAGCCCGTCCGGCGACTGAGGACGAGCCGGGCCGGAGGCCGCGACGTACGGCTCCCCGGCCCGGCCCGAGGGCTCAGCACTCGTAGCGCGTCGTGTGCTTGAACGACGAAGTCGCGCCGTCGAAGCCGTACGTGCCGCGGTAAGCGGGCGGGTTCTGGTACTCGCCGACGACGGTGATCCTCGTGGCGCAGGAACCCTGGCCGGCCCGCTTGGCGTCCAGGCGGATCGTCTCGCCGATGAAGCCGCCGGTGATGTCCCAGGGGGCGCCGCAGATGCCGGAGGTGATCTGGCCGCCGGTCACGACGTGCGGGTAGGTGTTGGGGTTGTACTTCACCTCGATGCCGAACGTGACCTGGCCGTTGTGGAGCGTGAGCTTGCAGACGGTGGAGACCGCCTCCGCCGAGACGTCCATCTGCGTGGCGAAGGCCTCGTCACGCGTCTTGACCTCGGCCCCCTGCGGGTTGTGGAAACGGTGCTCCGCGTGGGCCTGGCCCTTCTGCTTGCGTGCCTGTGTGGTCATGGAACCCTCCCTCCGGGAAGTCGTGCCGTCAGGCCAGCTGCTCGGCGATCTCGACGCGCAGCAGCGCGCGGACGTTCTCGATGTGGTTGACGACGGTGACGGTCGAGGAGCCCGCGAAGAGCAGGCCGAGCGCCACGTTGTCGTGCGAGGTCACCAGGGAACCGGAGTCGCCGCCCGCGGAGATGTTCGTGGTCAGGATCTGGTCCTTGAAGCGGGCGGTGCCCGCCGTGCCGTAGTTCACGTCGACCGTCGCGTCCACGGAGATGATCCGGCCGAAGCTGATGTTCGTGGTGCGGCCGGACTTCTTGACGAGGTCGCCGACGGCCACGTTGGCCTTGCGCCGCCAGGCGCGCGGTGCCCCGCTGAAGTACTGCTCGCGGGTCGCGTCCTGGAAGTCCACGGCGCCGAGCGCCGCGTCCACGACGTTGTTGTGCCGCTCCAGCGGGACCTGCGGAGCGAACTGGATCGTGATGAAGCGGTCCAGGGTCGCGATCCGGTCGGCGGGGTCCTGGCCGCCGTCGAAGACGCCGGGCTGCACGATGGCGCTGCCGAGCTGGGCCCGGTTGGAGTCGGCGAGGACGTGGTTGTTGGACAGGATGTAGAACTTCGCGGGTACGCCGAGTCCGGCGCCGGGCGGGTCCACGGACGCGCCGGGCAGGAAGTCGTACACCACGCTGCCGAGGGTGCCCGCGGTCACGCGGACGTTGCCGACCGAGAAGCCGGAGGGGCTCGGCCGCATCCGGCGCTTGAGGAGCTGCGGCTCGAACGCGCCGAGCCCGCCGAGCTCTTCGAGCCGGGGCTGGGACAGGCCGGCGAGCTGCTCGCTGACGCTGCCGTCGGGGTCGTACATCAGCGAGGAGCGGTCCTCGCCGCGCACGGACTTGCGCTGCTGGCGCTGCGCGGCCACATGGCCGACCGCCAGGACGTCGGTGGGGGTGCCGTCGTCCATCTGGTGCGGGATCACATCCCGTTCGGGGAGCAGTGATTCGGGCACCTTCTGGGTGACGAACACGAGCACGGCGGGCTCGCCGGTGGGCTGTCCGTCGCTCCACTTCACTCCGTGACCGAAGCCGACCACGTTCGCGAGCGGCTCTTCGCGGCGCATGAAGTCGGCCATCGCCTGCTGGCGGGAGCTGTCGCTGAGCGTGCCGCCGGTGGGTCCTCGCATCAATTCGGGCTGGCTCACGCCAGACCACCTCTTCCCCTTGTGGTGAAGTCCCGGGTCCCGGAGGACGTCTCAGGCGTCGCCCTGTGCGCCGACGTCGCCGATGGCGAGCACGCGCACGGGCACACCGTCGAGTACGTCCGGAACCACGTCCTCGTCCCGGAGCCGGTCACGGGGCACCCGGTGCGTGACGAAGACGACGATGACGTCAGCGCCCGAGTGCTCGTCCCTGCCCGTGCCCACTCCGGTGACGTTGGCCAGCCTCATCAGCCGGCCCTCATGGAGGCTGCGTGCCTGGTGTGCGTCCACTCCGGCTCGCCTCCCCGCGTGGGTGATGCGGTTCCGCAGGCGTACCTGCGGGATGCGGTACCTGGGTGTCTATTGCCGGGGCCACCGACGGTCAAGGTGTTCTGCGTGAAATCTTGCCTTTGCGGACGGTACGTGCCTGTTGACCTTGTTCACCAAGGCTCTTCCAGGAATGCGAAGTCCCTTCCGACCAGTGACGCGCACGCGACGTACGCCGCTTCACGTAGCCCGGGGCGGGCTCAGGTGCGCAGGTGGGACGCGCCGTTGAGATCCAGGACCGCGCCGGAGGCCCACTCGGCCATCGGCGAGGCCAGCCACACCACCGCCGCCGCGATCTCCTCGGCCGTGCCCGCCCGCCCGAACGGGCTCTGCGCCCGGATCGCCTCGCCCTCCGCCCCGCTCAGCCGGTGCGCGACCCGCTCCGTGGCGAAGAACCCGGGCGCCACCGACGCCACCGCGATCCCGTGCGGCGCGAGCGCCACCGCGAGCGACTGGCCGAGCGCGTGCACGGCCGCCTTCGTCGCCCCGTACGCCGGGTGGTCCGGCTCGCCCCGGAAGGCGCCGCGCGAGCCGATGTTGACGATGCGGCCGCCGGTGCCCTGGCCGATCATGCGGTGCGCCGCGAGATGGCTGAGGTTCGCGGTGGCGAGCAGGTTGACCGAGACGTGCCGCTGCCACAGCGCGGACCAGTCCTCGTACGAGGTGGTGGCGGGCGGGTGCGGCAGGTTCACGGCCGCGTTGTTCACCAGTACGTCGACGCCGCCGAGCGCCTCGGCCGCGCGGTCCGCGACGTCCTCGGCCCCGGCCGGGTCCGACAGGTCGCCGCCCACGAGGGCGTGCCCGGACCCTGACAGCGAGTCGAGCGTGGCCCGCGCCTCCTCCTCGCGCGAGCCGAAGTGCACCGCGACCCGGTCGCCGTTGTCCGCGAACGCCCGGGCCAGGGCGCGGCCGAGTCCCCGGGAGGCGCCGCTGACCAGGACGCGGCGGCCGGTGGCGGGAAAGGCGGGAACGGCGGTGTGCCTGCTCGCGTCGGTGGCCGTGTGCGCGTCGGTCATGGGAGCCTCCTGGCGGAATGTGAGCATCCGGAAAACGACCGCCGAAGTCGGCCTTCGTTCAACCGCCGTTTATACGTGAGCGGGAATCTGTCGCCGACAGCAGGCCCGGTCGCACGCGCCCCCAGGAGAAGACATGCCGTCGCTCACCCGCAGGGACTTCGCCAGACGATCAGCGATCACCGGGGCGGGCGTCGCCCTGGCGGGCAGCGTCGGCGCGCTCGCCACCGCGCCCGGCGCCCTCGCCGCGGAGGACCCCGAGGTGGCGGGGCCCGAAGGGCCCGAAGGCCAGGACGAGTACGGCCACGGCCACGGCGCGCCGGGCTACGGCCCGCTCCTGCCCGACCCGAAGGGCCTGCTCGCCCTCCCCGCCGGATTCTCGTACCGCGTCATCACCCACAGCGGCAGGACGAAGCTGGACACCGGGGAGTTCACGCCCTCGAACCACGACGGCACCGCCGCCTTCGAGGGCCCGCGCGGGGTGACCCTGCTCGTCAACAACCACGAACTGGGCGGCCCCCGCACCCGCGTGAAGTACCCGGTGCCGCTCACCGACGGCCTCGTCTACGACCCGGCGGCGGCCGGCGGCTGCACGGTCGTCGAGGTCCGGCGCGGCGGCGAGGTCGCCGAGTGGGTCGGCGTCGCGGGCACCGCCACCAACTGCGCGGGCGGCTCCACCCCGTGGGGCACCTGGCTCACCTGCGAGGAGACCGAGGACCGGGCCGGCCAGAACGGCATGACCAAGGACCACGGCTACGTCTTCGAGGTCGACCCCTGCGACCGGCGCGCCAACCGCGACCCGAAGCCCCTCAAGGCCCTCGGCCGCTACGCCCACGAAGCAGTCGTCGTCGACCCCAAGCGCGGCCACCTCTACCTCACCGAGGACGCCTCCGGCCCCAACGGCCTGCTCTACCGCTGGACCCCGCCGCACGGCTTCCGGCACGGCCGCGGCAAGCTGCGCGCGCTCGCCGACGACGCCGGTGTCCTCAAGGCCCTCAAGTGCTACGACTCCGGCGGCCGCTACGTCGACGACCTCGCCCGCGCCACGCGGATCGGCACCGTGTACGGCGTGGACTGGGTGGAGGTCGAGGACCGCGACGCGCGCGCCGTGCCGGTCCGCAAGCAGTTCGGCGCCGGTGCCGTCACCCGCGCCCGCAAGCTCGAAGGCATGTGGTGGGGCGACGGCGGCGCGTACATCGTGTCCTCGTACGCCCGCGCCGAGAGCCCCGAACAGCACGACGGGCAGGTGTGGTTCTACCACCCCGGCCGCCGCACCCTGACCCTGAAGGTGCTCATCGGCGTGAACCCCGACCCCGGCAAGGACGGCGCGTACGACGGCCCCGACAACATCACCGTCTCGCCCTACGGCGGCCTCGTCATCGCCGAGGACGGCGACGGCATCCAGCACCTGTTCGGCGCGACGGAGCGCGGGCGGACGTACCCCATCGCCCGCAACGAACTGAACGTGGGCACCCCGGAGAAGCCGTCCTACAGCGAGTTCGCGGGCGTGACCTTCTCGCCCGACGGCAGGACGCTGTACGCCAACATCCAGACGCCGGGCATCATGCTGGCGATCAGGGGGCCGTGGCGGCGCCAGCGCCCCTGACCGGCGGCAGCGTCCGTGCGATCGGGGGCGGTGTGTCCGTGCGACCGGGGGCAGTGCGTCCGTACGATCGGGGGCGGTGCGTCCGTGCGATCGGGGGCGGGCTCGCCCCTGCCTCACCCTCCGCTCACCGCGCGGGCGCGTTGACGGCGCGCGCGGACGTACCGTCGACGATCGCGTACCACCCGCCCGTGTCGGCGGCGAGCGCGGTGGCCGTGCCGTCCAGGCGCCACCGCGCCCGCCGCTCGCCGTCGCGCAGGCCGAGGGCGCGGACCTCGCGGCCCGCCGTGACGTAGACGGTGTCGCCGCCGACGGCGGGCGGCTGCTGGCCGGTCGCCTCGAACGACGCCGTCCACAGCGGTTCGCGGCCGTCGCGCACGTCGACGGCCGCGAGGGTGGTGGTGTCCGTCCAGTGCACCAGGACGCCGTCGGCCGCCACCGGCCCGCGCGCGCCGCCCGCCCGACGCGGCCAGCTCGCGTCGAGGCCCGCCGACGCGTGGCTCCACAGCCGCCCGCCGTCCCGGGGGTCGAAGCCGACGATCCTGCCGCCGCCGAGCACCAGGCCGACCCCGGCGGCCTGCCCCAGGGCGGTCGTGCCCCGCCCCGCCTCCAGGCCGAGCCGCCGCCGCGCCAGCCGCTCGCCGTCCCCGACGTCGACGAGGTGCAGCTCGGACTCCTCCGTGAGCAGCGCGAACCGCGCGCCGACAGAACCCTTCCGAGGAAGCGTCACGGGGGCCGCCACCGCCCGGTCGTCGCCGCTGGGATACCGGTACGTCCAGCGTGCGCCGCCGGTGCGCGCGTCCACGCAGGACGCCCCCTCCACCAGCTCCGCGGGCTCCGGCGCGAGCAGCAGCGACGACCCGAGGACGGCGGGGGCCTGCCAGGCGGGCACGTCCTTGTGGACTCCGGGAGCGGTGCCGTCGGGCAGCGTGCGCAGCCGCAGCTCCGGGTCGTTCGACGAGCCGGTCACGTGCAGCGTCACCAGCCGCCCTGCCGCGACCGCGAACCACCGGGTGGTCCCCGGCGACGGCCAGGCCTCCCGCACGGGCCACGGCTTTCCCGTGCGTACGTCGACCGCCTCCGCGAGGACGTCCGGCGCGATCAGGAGCCCGTCGGCCACGCCCCACAGCGCGGGCTCGGACCGCGTACCGCCATCCCGCCGCCACCGCTCGGTGCCGTCGGCCGCCCGCACGGCGTGGACGGTGCCGTCGCCGAGCGTGGTGCCGCGCTTCGGCCCGCGCACCAGCACGGTGGTGCCCGCGAGCAGCAGCGCGTCCAGGCCGCCGCCGACCGCGTCGTCCAGGGTCAGGGTCCACCGCGTGGCGCCGGGGGCGCGCTCGCCCTTCCGCAGGCGCAGCGCGTTCTCCGCCGCCGGGTCCCGCGGCCCGGAGCCGGGCGGCCCGGTGCTGATGGCCCAGCCCATCAGCGCGGCGAGGCCGCCGCCCGCGACGGTGAGGGCGGAGCGGCGGGCGAGGGTGCGGCGCCGGTGGGCCCGGTCGGGGGCGGGGCGGTCCTGGGCGGTGAGGAGGGTGGGCGGCTCTGAGCGGGCCGCCGCGCGGGTGGGCGCAGCGCTGGGGGCGACGTCACCTTCTGGACTCGCCGGACCCTGCGGATCTTCCTGCGCCTCCGGACCCTTCCGCGCCTCCGGACCCTTCCGCGCCTCCGGGCCTTCCTGCGCCTCCGGGCCTTTCTGCCAGTCTGGGCCTTTCTGCCCGTCTGGGCCCGCTGGAGCTTCCTGCCCCTCCGGCTCCGCTGGACCTTCCTGCTCGTCCGGATCCTCCAGCCCCTCCAGCCCCTCCGGCCGCACCGCGGCGGCGACGAGGGACCGCAGGGGCTCGTCCCGCCACCACAGCGGGCTGCCGGGCCGCGCGGTCCGGCGCAGGACGTCCCCGACCTCGGGCCGCTCGGAGGGATCACGCCGGAGGCAGGACGCGACGAGCGCGCGCAGCCCCGCCTCCTCCGGGACGCCCCCGAGGTCGGGGTCCTCGTGGGCCGCGCGGTACAGGAGGACGGCGACCGGGCCCGCGCCGAACGGCCCCGCGCCGGTCGCCGCGAAGGCGAGGACCGCGCCGAGGGCGAACACGTCGGTGGCCGGTCCCGTCGGGCCGCCGAGGATCTGCTCGGGCGCCATGTAGCCGGGCGTGCCGAGCATCGACCCCGTCGCGGTCAACGGACCGTTCCGCGCGTGCTCGCCCGTGGCCCGGGCGATGCCGAAGTCGATGACGCGGGGGCCGTCCGCGGTGACCAGGACGTTGGACGGCTTCAGGTCGCGGTGCACGATGCCCGCCGCGTGGATGCCGGCCAGTGCCTCGGCGAGGGCGGCGGCGAGCGCCCGGACGACCTCGCCGGTCAGCGGGCCGCCGGCGGCGACGGCCTGGCGCAGGGTGACCCCCGGCAGGTAGGCGGTGGCGAGCCACGGCTGGTCGGCGTCCGGGTCGGCGTCCACCACGGCGGCCGTGTGGGCACCGGTGACGGCCCGCGCGGCGGTCGCCTCCCGCCGGAAGCGCTCCCTGAACTTCGCGTCGGCGGCGAGGTGTTCGTGCACCGTCTTCACGGCGAGCAGCCGCCCGCCCGGGCTGCGGGCCAGATAGACCTGGCCCATGCCACCCGCGCCGAGCCGGGACAACAGCCGATGCCCGCCCAGGGTCCTGGGGTCCTCGGAGAGGAGCGGGGAGGTCATGCGGGGGCACCTTTCGAGGGGCGAGGGCTGGTGTTGGTGCTCGCATTGGTGCTGGTGCTGGTGCTGGTGCTGGTGCTGGTGCTGGTGTCGGTGTCGGTGTCGGTGCTCGTGGTTCGAGGGGCGCGGGGGCCCACGGGGGCAGCGGGGCTGATCCGATCGACGGCGCCGATCGGATCAACGGCCCCGATCCGGCCGGGGGCGCCGATCCGGCCGGGGGCGGTCCTCGTGCTGCCGACGGCGGTCCTCACGCTCGCTCCCTCACGTCCGCTCCGGGGGTGCTATCGCCACGACCGTCCCGTCCGCGTACACGTGGACCACGTCCGGCGCCGCGGCGGCCGCCTTCACCGTCCTGAGGCCCTCGGAGCGTGCCGCCCAGGCCGTGCGGCCGGTGCGGACGTCCAGGGCGTGCAGGCCCCAGCCGGGCTCGCCGGTCGTGCCCGGCTGGGGCCCCACGACGTACGCATGGCCGTCCGCAGTCAGCAACGAGCCGTCGGCGGCGGTGAGTTCCTCGACGTCCGTGCGGGTCCACCGCGGCTCGCCGCCGGATTCGGCCGCGTACCCGCTGAGGCCGTCGGACGTCGCGGCGAGCAGCATGCCGTGCGTCGGCACCGGTGTGACGGCCGTCGGCGAGTCCAGGCGGCGGGTCCAGCGGACGCGGCCCGTGGTGAGGTCGACGGCGTGGATCGCGGTGCGGCTTTCGTAGCACGCGATGCCCTTCGCGCCGGGGTGGGCGCGGGGGTATCGCGCCCCGCCGCGCACCGTTCGCTCCACCTTGCCGTCCGTCGCGCGCAGGACGACCAGGGGGTCCCGGCGCGCGTAGTCGTCCGTGCCGCTCATGCCGGGGTTCGGGGACACGGCCACGGCGATGCGTCCGCCCGCCCCGTCGACGCCGATCACCCCGGCGGCAGTGCCCTCGTGGAACCACAGGGCCTCGCGCGTCCGCGCGTCGAACCCGTACGCCCGCCAGCGCCGACCCCAGGAGCTGCGCCGCGCCCACATGGTGTCGTACGGGGCGTACGTCAGGAAGCACAGCACGTCCCCCGCCAGCACGAACGTCCCCTGGTTGCCTTCGAGCGCGCTGCTGCCCGCGTCGAAGGAGGGCAGGCCCGCGGCGCGGCGCTCGGGGTTGAGGCGCGGGGACGGGGACGTCCACACCTTGCGGCCGGTGGCGGCGGTCAGCGCGTGCATCTCGGGTTCGAAGAGGTCGTCGCGGAGGACGTAGACCGTGTCGCGGTGGCGGTCCACGTTCTGCAACCGCTCCGCGGAGTACACCCAGCGCTCGGTGTTGGAGCGGGCTTCGAGGCAGGTGAGGGAGCCGGAGGCGAGCAGGTAGAGGTCGTCGCCCCGGCGCACCAGGCCGTCGGCCCGGAGCTCCCCGACGTCCCGGCTCCACAGCACCCGCCCCCGGGCCGTCGCGTCCGGCGACCGCTTCCGCGAGCCCGCGCCTTCCTCGCCCGCGCCCCGGCCCCCGTCCCGGAGAGCGATGGCCGCACCGGTGACGCCCGCGGCGGCGGCGAGGGCACCACCGCCCCAGAGGAGCAGCTTGCGGCGGGAGGGACGTCGGTCGGCAGGGGGCGCGGTGGGGGGTGTGTCGGTAGGGGCAGGGGTGTCGAGGGGAGGGACGGCGGTGGGAAGGGCGTCGGCGGGAGGGACGTCGACGGGAAGGGCGCGGGTGGTTGAGGCACCGGTGGGAGGGGCGTCGGTGGCAGAGACCCCGGTGGGAGGGGCGTCGGTGGTCGTAGGCTCCAACAGCCGCGCCAGATCATCCTCATGACGCTCTATCAGCTCGGCGACGCCTCCCCGCTCCCACCACGGTGACCCGGCCGCTCTCGCCGCGCACCAGGACAGGACCTGTTCGACCGTGGGGCGGTCGGCCGGGTCGCGGGTGAGGCAGCGGGCGAGGAAGGCGCGCAGGGCGGGGTCCGGTACGCCGTCGAGGTCCGGTTCCTCGTGGAGGGTGCGGTACAGGACGCGGGCCGCGCCGTCCGCCCCGAAGGGGGCGCGCCCGGTGACCGCGAGGGCGAGGAGGGCGCCGAGGGCGAACACGTCGGCGGGCGGTCCGGGCCGGGCGTCGTCGGTGCCGCGCGCGAGTTGCTCGGGGGCGATGAAGCCGGGGGAGCCGATGGCTTCGTCGGTGGCGGTGAGGCTGTCGTCGGCGGCGCTCTTGGCGATGCCGAAGTCGAGGACTCTGGGGCCGTCGCGGGTGACGACGACGTTGGACGGCTTGAGGTCGCGGTGGACGAGGCCCGCCGCGTGCACGGCGGCGAGGGCTTCGGCGAGGGAGGCGCCGAGCGCGGCGAGGTCGGCGGTGGAGAGGGAGCCGTGCGCGCAGACGGCGTCCGTGAGGACGGGGCCCGCACAGAACTCGGTGGCGAGCCAGGGCTGTTCGGCGTCCGGGTCGGCGTCGAGCACGGCGGCGGTGTACGGGCCGGTGACGGCGCGGGCGGCCGCGGTCTCGCGTCGGAAGCGCTCGCGGAACTCCGGTTCGGCGGCGAGGTGCGGGTGCACGGTCTTCACGGCGACGGGGCGCCCGGACGCGGAGCGCGCCAGCTGCACCTGCCCCATGCCGCCCGCCCCGAGCCGGGCCACGATCCGATACCCGCCGACCTCGACGCCCACTCCACGCCCGGCCCCAGCCATGCCCCGCGCACCCCCCTCACCCCACCGGCCCGCCCGGCCCCCGCACCCGGCCGAACTCTGCGACGCCTGCGGGGCATCGTACGGTTGCGCGAGCCACGGAACCGGCGCCTCACCGCCTCACGAAGGGCCCCGCCTCCCCCTCGCACGCCAGCGGCCCCCGCGGCACTCAAGCTGCGGGGGCCGCTGTTCGGCGTCGGGCGGGGGAGAGCCGGTCGAGGCGCGCCGCCCGTTACAGCGCCTGGGCCGCGGGCTTCACCATGCCCCGCACCGTGCGGGACTTCACGAAGTCGCCCATCGCCGTCATGTCCCACTCGCCCGTGAACTGGCGGATCAGCTTGGCCATCATCACGCCCGTCTGGGCCTCGGCGTTCGTCAGGTCGAAGCGGACCAGCTCCTCGCCCGTGGCGCCGTCGATCAGGCGGCAGTAGGCCTTCGCGACCTCGGTGAACTTCTGGCCGGAGAAGGAGTTGACGGTGAAGACCAGGCCGGTGACCTCCTGCGGGAGGGCGCCGAGGTCGACCGTGATGACCTCGTCGTCGCCGCCGCCCTCACCCGTCAGGTTGTCGCCGGAGTGCCTGACGGCGCCCTTGAGGATCTTCAGCTTGCCGAAGTAGCAGCTGTCGATGTGGTTGCGCTGCGGGCCGTACGCGATGACCGACGCGTCCAGGTCGATGTCCTTGCCGCGGAACGCGGGCTCCCAGCCGAGGCCCATCTTGACCTGGGAGAGGAGCGGGCGGCCGCCCTTGACCAACGACACCGTCTGGTTCTTCTGGAGGCTCACCCGGCCCTTGTCCAGGTTGATCTTCCCGGCGCCGGGGGCGGGGGCCGCCGGGGCGGCGGGCGCGGGCGGGGTCGGGGGCTGCTGGGCGAGGCGCGGGTCAGCCGCCGGGGGCGGCGGCATCTGCACCGGGGGGCCGGCCGGCGGGGCCATGGGGGCGGCGGGCTGCGCGGGGGCGGGGGCCGGGGCGGGCTCCTCCACCGTCACGCCGAAGTCCGTCGCGATGCCCGCGAGGCCGTTGGAGTAGCCCTGGCCGACCGCTCGGGCCTTCCAGGCGCCGTTGCGCAGGTAGACCTCGACGATCACCAGCGCCGTCTCCGCGCCCAGCTGGGGCGGGGTGAACGTCGCCAGGACCGCGCCGTCGTCCGCGTTGCGGATGGTGGCCGTGGGCTCGATGCCCTGGAAGGACTGGCCCGCCGCGTCCGGGCTCGCCGTCACGACGATCTTCTCGATGCCCGGGGGGACGGCCGACGTGTCGACCGTGATCGCGTCGGGGGACGTGCCGCCGCCCGAGCGGTACGTCACGCCCGGGCCCGCGGGCTGGTTGTAGAAGATGAAGTCGTCGTCGGAGCGCACCTTGCCGTCGGCGGTGAGCAGCAGGCCCGATACGTCAAGACGCACGGGGGCGGTGACGTCCACCGTCACGCGGGCCGCGGTCAGGGGGATGTTCGAGCCAGGGGTCATAGCTGTCATGCCTGGGGTAACGAGCGGGGGGACTTTGCCGTTCCCTTACCGGGGGAAAATTCGGTGGCCGAGGGTAGGCACGGGACGGCCGGCCCTGGATGCGGGTGCTCAGCGTGCGTTCCGCGGATGTCCCCGCGACGCCCTCTCATTGCCCCGCTTGTAGTTCCCCGTCCAGCGCGCCATCACCAGTTGGGCGTCGCCGGACTGGGTCTCCGCAAGGAACTGTTCGGCGCGGGGGCCGCGCAGGGTCGCCGCGGTGCGGGTGCCGTGGGTGATCACGACGGTGCCGTCGGCGCGCTGCTCGTACTGGAATCCATGGGGTCGAGGCATGACCGGGATGGTAGATCCTGGTCATGCCCCGGCGGTACGGATTTTGGGGCGGGCCGGTACGGGCTCAGCTCACGGCACCACGACGATCTTGCGGCCCTCGCCCGCCGCGAACTTGCCGAGGGCCTCGGGGTACGCGGACAGGGGCAGGCGGTCGCTGATGAAGACGTCGGGGTCGAGGACACCGGCGGCGAAGAGGTCGGCGGCGCGTTCGAAGCTGTGCAGGACGGCCATGGAGCCGGTGATGGTGATTTCCTGGTTGTAGATGCGGTACGGGTCGATGGTGACGCGGGTGGCGTAGTCGGCGACGCCGAACTGGAGGAACGTGCCCGCCTTGGCGACGCGGTCGAGGCCGTCCTGGATGGCGGCGGCGTTTCCGGTGGCGTCGACGACGATGTCCCAGCCGCGCGGGCGGTCCAGCTCGTCCGGGCTCGCGCCGGACCCGCTCACGCCGAGGCGCACGGCGGTGGCGAGCCGGTCGGGGTTGAGGTCGACGACGTCGACGCTCGCGGCGCCGGTGCGCTTGGCCAGCTCCAGCATCATCAGGCCCATGGTCCCGGAGCCGTAGATCAGGACGCGGGCGCCGAGCCGGGCACGCAGCACGTCGTAGCCGCGGACCGCGCAGGACAGCGGCTCGATGAGGGCGGCGTCCTGGGGGCGGATGTGCTCGGGCAGCCGTACGCAGTTGGCGACCGGCGCCACCGCGTACTGCGCCGCGCCGCCCGCCGTGGTCACGCCGATGGCGGCCCACCGCTCGCACAGGTTGTTGTGGCCCTCGCGGCAGTAGCGGCATTCGTGGCAGTACAGGGAGGGGTCCACGGCGACCTGGTCCCCGATCGACACCTCGATGACGTCCCTGCCCACGCCGACCACCTGGCCGGCGAACTCGTGCCCCGGCACCACCGGCAGCGTCGGCGCGAACTCGCCCTGCAGAATGTGCAGATCGGTGCCGCACAGGCCGCACGCGGCGACCTCCACGACCACGTCGCGCGGCCCGGGCGTGGGGTCGGGGACCTCGCCGACCACGGCCTTGCCGACGGACTCGATGATGGCGGCTTTCACTTGACGGCTCCCAACGACAGGCCCTGGACCAGTTTGTCCTGGGCGGCGAACCCCGCGGCGAGCACCGGCAGGGAGATGACGAGCGACGCGGCGCACACCTTGGCCAGGAACAGGCCCTGACTGGTGATGAAGCCGGTCAGGAAGACGGGTGCCGTCTGGGCGACCACGCCCGTCAGGACCCGGGCGAAGAGCAGTTCGTTCCAGGAGAAGATGAAGCAGATCAGGGACGTCGCGGCGATGCCGGGCAGGGCGATGGGAGCGACGACCCGGGCGAGGATCGTCGGCAGCCTCGCCCCGTCGATCTGCGCCGCCTCGATGATCGCCACCGGCACCTCGGACAGGAACGACTGCATCATCCAGACGGCGATCGGCAGGTTCATCGACGTGTAGAGGATGACCAGGAGCCAGATGTTGTCCAGGAAGTCGGTGTTCTTCGCGAACAGGTAGATGGGCAGGAGACCCGCGACGACCGGCAGCATCTTCGTGGAGAGGAAGAAGAAGAGGACGTCCGTCCACTTCTTCACCGGGCGGATCGACAGGGCGTACGCCGCGGGCAGCGCCAGGACCAGGACGAGCAGCGTCGAGGCCGTGGACGCCACGAACGAGTTGATGAGCGAGGGCCAGGGGCTCGCGCCGCCGCCCGCGCCGAAGAACTCCCGGTAGCCGTCCAGGGTGAGGGACGCCGCCACCGAGGGCGGGTTCGTCGCCGCGTCCTCCTCGGAGTGGAAGGACGTCAGGGCCATCCAGGCGATGGGCAGGAAGAACAGCAGCCCGGCGAGCCAGGCGGCGAGCGTCAGGCCCGCGCCCCGGGTCCGTACCCGGAGCACCTTCGGCGGCCTGGCGCCGGGCCGGGAGCCGTTCACGGGTGCGGGGCCCGTACGGATGTCGTGCACGCGGGCGTCGCTCATGCGCGGGACACCTCCTCACGGAAGAGGGACGACACCACGCGCAGCGCGAAGGTCGCGATGATGATCGAGCCGATGACGACGAGGACACCGGCGGCGGACGCCAGGCCGTTCTCGTGGGCCTGGTAGAAGCTCTGGTAGACGGTGTAGGGCAGGTTCGCGGTGCCGAGGCCGCCCGAGGTGATCGTGAAGACCGCGTCGAAGTTCTGCACGATGTAGATCGAGCCGAGCAGCGCGCCCAGCTCCAGATAGCGGCGCAGGTGCGGGAGCGTGAGGTGGCGGAACACCTGCCAGTTGTTCGCGCCGTCCATGCGGGCCGCCTCGATCAGCTCGGTGTCGCGGCTCTGCAGCCCGGCCAGCAGGATCAGCATCATGAACGGCGTCCACTGCCAGATCAGGGACAGCTCGATGGCGAGCAGCGGCGTGTTGGAGATCCAGTCGGGCTGGCTCGCGCCGTCCCCGCCGACCCAGTGCAGGACGCCGTTGAACAGGCCGTACTCGGGGTTGTAGAGCACGTGCTTCCACAGCAGCGCCGCGGCCACGGGCACGAGGAGGAACGGCGCGATGAGCAGGGTGCGCACCACGCCCCGGCCGCGGAACCTCCGGTCGAGCAGCAGCGCGAGGCCGAGGCCGATGACGAGGCTCGCGAGGACGACCGTCGCGGTCAGCAGGATCGTCGTCCACACCGACTTGCGCAGGTCGGCGTCCGTGAGGACCTCGTGGTAGTTGGAGAGGCCGGTGAAGCTGCGGGCGTCCGGGTAGAGCGCGTTCCAGTCGAAGAAGGAGATCACCAGGGTCGCCACGAACGGCAGTTGCGTCACGGCGATCATGAAGATCAGGGCGGGCAGGAGCGGGGCCCGGGTGGCCCAGGCGCGCAGCCGTCCCGGGGGACGTGGCGCGGAGGTCCGTTCGGCCGCGCGCGGGAGCGGGGTGCTGGTCGTGGCGGTCATCGTCCCTCGTACTCCTCGGAGATCTTCTCGGCGAGATCCTGGGACTTGTCCAGCGCCGACCCGACGGACTGGCGTCCGGCGATGGCCGCGCTGATCTCCTGGGAGACCCGGGTGCCGAGGTCGGTGAACTCGGGGATGCCGACGAACTGGATGCCCGGCGCGGGCCGGGGCTGCACCCCGGGGTCGCGCGGGCGCGCGTCGGCGATGGCGGCGCGCATGACGCCCTGGAAGGCGGCCGCCTCCTCGCGGTAGCGCGGGTTCTCGTACGTCGAGGACCGCTTGCCCGCGGGCACGTTGGACCAGCCGATCTTCTCGCCGACCAGCTCCTCGTACTCCTTGCCGGACGCCCAGGAGATGAACTTCCAGGCCTTGTCGGGGTTCCGCGAGGACTTCTGCAGGCCCCACGCCCAGGTGTAGAGCCAGCCGGAGCTCGCCGTCTTCTCCACCGGCGCGGCCACGTAGCCGATCTTGCCCTTGACCGGGGACTTGGCGGCCTCCAGGGAACCCGCCGCGGCCGTGGCGTCGTACCACATGGCGGTCTTGCCCTGGGTGAGGTTGTTCAGGCACTCCGCGTACCCGGACTGGGCCGCGCCGGACTCGCCGTGCTTGCGTACGAGGTCCACGTAGAAGCGGGTCGCCTTCTCGAACTCGGGGGAGTCGAGGCGCGCCTTCCAGTCCTTGTCGAACCAGGTGCCTCCGAAGGTGTTGACGACCGTCGTCAGCGGCGCCATCACCTCGCCCCAGCCGGGCAGGCCGCGCAGACAGATGCCCTTCATGCCCTTCTCGGCGCCGTCCACCTTCGCCGCGAGGTCCGCGACCTGCTGCCAGGTGGGCTTCTTCGGCATGCGCAGGCCCGCCTTCGCGAAGACGTCCTTGCGGTACATCAGGAACGACGACTCGCCGTAGAAGGGCTCTCCGTAGAGCTTGCCGTCCTCGCCGGTGAGGGACTGGCGCATCGGCGGCAGGATGTCGTCCTGGTCGAAGGCGCGGTCCTTGCGGGCGTACGGGCCGAGCTCGCGCAGCCAGCCGTTCTTGGCGTAGATCGGGATCTCGTAGTTGCTGAGCGTCGCCACGTCGTACTGGCCCGCCTGGTTGGCGAAGTCCTGGCTGATCTTGTCGCGGACGTCGTTCTCGGGCAGCACGGTGAAGTTCACCTCGATGCCCGTCTCCTTGGTGAAGTGGGCGGCGGTGAGCTTCTGCAACTCCACCATCTGCGGGTTGTTCACCATCAGTACGTTGATGGAGTCGCCGCCGGAACCGGACCCGCCCGCCCCGGCCCAGCAGCCGGAGAGCAGCGGGGTGAGCAGCGTCCCTGCGGCGGTCGCGGCGAGCAGCCGCCGCGACCGCCATCGGCTCTGGGTTCGCATGAATCGCTCCTGAACGAAGGGGAGAGGGGGGAGAGGGGAGGGAGGGGAGGGAGGGGAGGGAGGGAAGGGGCCAGCGGGGTGGTCCGGCGTTTTCGGGTGTGCGGTGCCGCACCGGCGGCCCTGTGTCCGCCGGTGCGCGGGAGCGGGAGATCAGTTGTCGGGCTGTGGCCCGGGGCGGGCGGTCAGGCGCGGATGACCTGCGGCCCGCGCAGGGAGTAGCGGTGCGCCTCGGAAGCGGGCAACTGCACGCTGGTGACGATGGACTCCAGGTCGCCCACGCTCGCGAACCGGCAGAAGCTCGCCGCCCCGAACTTGGTGTGCACGCCCGCGAACACGGTGCGCCGGGAGGCCCGCATGGCCTGCGCCTTCACCTCGCTGACCGCGGGGTCGGGGGTGGTCAGACCGTGTTCGCGGGAGATGCCGTTGGCGCCGATGTACGCCAGGTCGATCACGAAGCCCGCGAGCATCCGGGTCGTCCAGTGGTCGACGGTGGCGAGTGTCCCGGACCGGACCCGGCCGCCGAGCAGCAGGACGGTCACGTGCTCGGACGCGGCGAGCGCGCCCGCCGTCGAGAGCGAGGCGGTGATCACGGTCAGCGGGCGGTTCTTGGGCAGCGCCTCGGCGATGAGCTGCGGGGTGAAGCCCTCGTCGATGAAGACGGTCTCGGCGTCGCCGAGCTGCGCGGCCGCCGCGGCCGCGATCCGCCGCTTCTCGGGCACGTGCATGGTCGTACGGAAGGCGAGGGTCGTCTCGAAGCCGGCGCTCTCCACCGGGTAGGCACCGCCGTGGGTGCGGCGGACCAGGCCGTGGTCCTCCAGGGCGCGCAGATCGCGGCGCACGGTCTCCTTGGCGACGCCGAGCTCGGCCGCGAGCACGGACACGTCGACGGATCCGGAGCGGCGTGCCGCGCGCACGATCTGCCGCTGACGTTCCTCCGCCGACATGGGTGCCACCTCTTCCCACAGACTCCACTGCGATGTTCTGCCCGTTCGGGCCCTGTGGGGAAGTTCTACAGCGGGGGGAAGTCGGTGACCAGGCGCGCAACGACCAGGATGATGCCCGAATCCGCCCGTTCACCCGGGCGATGTCCTGCGCGGCAAGGCGATCATGTGCCCGTTGATCGGCTCACGGTGCCCGTTTCCCGCCCGTTTCGCGTGCGGGCGGAGGGCGGGGCGAGGCCGGACGGCTGGAAATGAACGCTCGGAAAGGGACGGCCGTGGGCCTGCCGTCGGCCGGGACCGCCCGGGGCGGGACCGGGGCGGGGCGGCGGCTGGCCCACGGCCGCGTCAGGGCCGGTGGAAGCCGACCTCGGGGTGGGCGGGCGTCGGCCCGTCGAGCAGCGGCTGCCCGGTCCCGCGCAGGTGCCGGTCGTAGAACGCGGCGACGTAGGCGCGGGTGATCTGCTCGGACCGCCGCCCCGAGAGCGGCACCGCCGGGTCGTGCTCGCCGAGCCGGCCGAGGACGACCGGTGTGTCGGTGAACGTGAAGTGCCCGGCCCCGGTGACCGTCAGCCAGCGCTTCCAGCCCTTCAGGCGCGGCCAGGCGGCGCCCCAGTCGTAGGGGTCGCCGGCCTGGACCGTGGTCGTGGTGCCGAGCAGCAGGAAGGGCCGGGCCACGCCGGCGGGCGTGGTGTGGAAGCCGCCGTCCATGTTCACGCCCGCGCGCACCCGCGGGTCGGTGTCCATCAGGGCGGCCGTGGCGGCGCCGCCGATGGAGTGTCCGCCCATCCCGATCCTGCGGGCGTCGATCATCCCGGAGTGCCGCCAGGTGGCCTTGCCCGACCTGCCGCCGACGAGCCGGTCCAGGACGTACGACAGGTCCTCGGCCCGGCCCGCGGTGATCCGCGGACCCGAGTCGCCCCCGCCGTCCACGCAGCCGACGCAGGGCGGCACGCGCCCGCCGTCGAACTCCGCTCCGGCCGCCTCGTGGGCGTGGTCGACCGTCGCGACCACGTACCCCCGGCTCGCCAGGTCCTCGGCGAGGTGCGTCAGCGTCGAGCGCGGCGCGGTGAAGCCGGGGGAGAGCACGACCAGCGGGAACCTGCCCCGCGCGGGATGTGCCCCGGTGCGGGCGTGGGTGCGCGTGGAGCCGTAGTCGGCGGCGGAGACGCGCCCGTCGAGCTCGTTGTACGCGAGCAGTTCCTGGGCCGCCTTCTCGGAGGTGTACGCGGTGGGCCGCCCGCCCGTGCCGCGCGCCGGGTAGTACAGCGACAGCATCAGCTCCCGCGCCTCGGTCGGCACCCAGGGGTCCTTGCGGCTCTCGTCGACCAGGTGCAGGGTGTCGCGGCCGACGGTGAACCGGCCGGTGGGGCGCGGGAGTTCGGGCCGGGTCGTGGGCGCATCGGCGGCGACGGAGGCGGGCGCGGTGTCGGTGGCGGGTGCGGCCTGGGCGCTCGCCGTGGCCGCGAGGGGCACGGCGAGCGCCAGCGCGAGCACGGTGGCGACGGCGCGCCCGCGCGGGGTGTTCAGGGTGCGAGTCATGACAACTCACGCTAGCCAGCGGCGTGTTGTCGCACGTCGCCCCGCGGGCTGACCCGTACCGGACCGCAGGCGTACGGAACCGTCAGCTCCAAGGACGACCTCAATACGGCCACACTGGCGGGTTCGTGCAGAAGTGGCCGCCCAGGTGCGCGTGGTCGGGGTTGGCGGGGTCGAGCTCGCCGTGCTCGGCGATCAGCTTCTCCGCGTACTGCTCGGAGTCGTCCTGCGGCTCGTACCCGAGCGCCCGCGCGGGCCCGAGGTCCCACCACAGGCGGGTGTTGGCCGACGAGCCGTACACGACGGTGTGCTTGACGTGCGGCGCGGTCAGCGCCGCGTGGAAAAGGCGGGCGCCGTCGCCGGGCGACATCCACACCGACAGCATCCGGACGTTCGCGGGCTCCAGGAAGCAGGAACCGATCCGCACGGACACCGTCTCGATGCCGTGCTTGTCCCAGTAGAACTGCGCCAGGTCCTCGCCGAAGGACTTCGAGAGGCCGTAGAAGGTGTCGGGCCTGCGCGGGGTGTCGACGGGGATCAGCGGGTCGTCGCCGACGGGGCGCGGGGTGAAGCCCACCGCGTGGTTGGAGGAGGCGAAGACGACCCGCGGGACGCCCTCCTCGCGCACGGCCTCGTAGAGGTTGTGCACGCCTTCGATGTTCGCCTTGAGGATCTTGTCGAAGGTGGACTCCAGGGAGATCCCGGCGAGGTGCAGGACGGCGTCGACGCCGCGCACCGCCTCGCGCAGGGCCGCCCGGTCGGCGAGGTCCACCGTGAGGGCGTCGGGCTCGCCGTCGACGGGACGCAGGTCGAGCAGCCTCAGGTCGTATCCGTACGCGGGCAGGAGCCCCCGCATCAGGGTGCCGAGGCCACCGGCGGCGCCGGTCAGCAGGACGGTGCGGGGAGCGGGCATGCGGTGATCTCCTCGTACGCGTTCATGTATGAGATTCACATTCGTGGACACGCTAGGGAGCGTGGCGTGCGACGTCAAGTGGGGCGCGGAGTCCGTGAATCCGGTCCTGAGTTGCGGGTTCGCGCGCTTGACCGGCCCGGCTTCGCGGCTTAGCGTGGGCGCGTTCAGGGATATGGATGTGAATCATAAACGTGTACGCTAAGGGAGAGCCCGTGACGTCAGCCCCCCTCGCCGCCAGGCTCCGCGTTCCCAGCGGGCCGCTGTTCTTCCCGGTCACGCCGTACGCGGCCGACGGCTCCGTCGACATCGAGGCCTTCCGCACGCATGTGCGCGGGGGCGTGGAGGCGGGCGCCGCCGCGGTGTTCGCGTGCTGCGGCACGGGTGAGTTCCACGCGCTCACCCCCGAGGAGTTCCAGCTGCTCGTCACGGCCGCCGTCGAGGAGACCGCGGGCCGCGTCCCGGTGGTCGCGGGCGCCGGGTACGGCACCGCGCTCGCCGTCAGGTACGCGCGCATCGCCGAGGCGGCGGGCGCCGACGGGCTCCTCGCCATGCCGCCGTACCTGGTGGTCGCCGCCCAGGAGGGCCTGCTGCGGCACTACACCGAACTGGCCGCCGCCACCTCCCTGGACGTCATCGTCTACCAGCGCGACAACGCCGTCTTCACCCCCGAGACGGTCGTCGAGTTCGCCCGCGCGGACGGCATCATCGGCTTCAAGGACGGCCTCGGGGACCTCGACCTGATGCAGCGCGTCGTCAGCGCCGTGCGCGCCGAGGCCCCCGGCGACTTCCTCTACTTCAACGGCCTGCCCACCGCCGAGCTGACCGGCCTCGCCTACCGCGGCATCGGCGTCAGCCTCTACTCCTCGGCCGTCTTCTGCTTCGCGCCCGACCTCGCGCTCGCCTTCCACAAGGCCCTGAACTCCGGCGACGACGAGACCGCGGAGCGCCTCATCGACGGCTTCTACCGGCCCTTCGTCGAACTGCGCAAGGAGGGCCGCGGCTACGCGGTCTCCCTCGTCAAGGCCGGGGTCCGCCTCGCCGGGCTCGACGTCGGCGGGGTGCGCCCGCCGCTGCACGAGCCCTCCGACGAGCACGTCAAGCGGCTCGCCGAACTCGTCGAGCGCGGCCGGGCACTGCTGCGGGAGGGCACGTGAGAGCGTCCGCGTTCCTCTACCCCTGGGACGTCGTCGGCGACCCGCGGGCCGCCGCGCGGATCGCGGACCTCGGCGTCGCACAGGTCACCCTCGCCGCCGCCTACCACTCCACCCGCGCCCTCACCCCCCGCCACCCCCGCCACCGCGTCGTCACCGCCGAGCACGCCGCGGTCCTGTACGAGCCGGACGACCGCTGGGCGGCCCGCGCCCTGCGCCCCCGCCCGGCCGGAGCCTGGGCCCCGGGCGACACCTACCAGGAGGCCGCCGACGCGCTGGCCGCCGCCGGGCTGGACGTGCACACCTGGGTGGTCCTCGCGCACAACTCCCGTCTGGGCGCCGAGCACCCGGACACCTCCGTCGTGAACGCCTACGGCGACCGCTACCCGTGGGCGCCCTGTATCGCGCAGCCCGCCACCCGCGCCTACCTGGTCGACCTCGCCGCGGAAGCCGCCACGAGGCCCTGCGCGGGCGGCACCGAACTGGAGTCGTGCGGCTGGTACGGCCTCGCGCACCTGCACGCCCACGACAAGATCGCGGGCGTGGGCCTCGGCGAGGCCGGGCAGTACCTGATGTCGCTGTGCTTCTGCGGGGGCTGCCGCGCCGGGTACGCCGGGCACGGCCACGACCCCGACGAACTGGCCGCCGCCGTGCGCCTCGCCCTGGAGCCGGTGTGGCGGGGCGCGGCCACCGACCCCGGCTGGACCGGCGTGGAGAAGCTCCTCGGCGCCGAGGCGGCGGCGGTCACCCGGGCCTGGCGCGAGGGGTGCGCCCGCGCGCTCCAGGAGGCGGCGGTCGGCGCGGTGCGCGCGGCGGCTCCCGACGGCTTCCGGGTGCTGCTGCACGCCGACCCGGTGGCCCACCACTGCGGGGCCAACGCCGGAGTCGACCCGCGGCACGTCCTGTCCGTCGCCGACGGCGTGGTCGTGCCCTGCGCCTCCGGCCCCGGCCTGCTCGCGCCGTTCGCCGCGCACGCCGGTCCCGACACCGTCCTCGCGGCCAACCTCACGGTCGTGGCGGGCATGGGCGGCAGCCCCGCCACACTCACCGCCGACGCCCGCGCCGCGGCCCGCCACGGCGCCACTGAACTGCGGCTTTACCACGCCGGGTTGGCATCGGACGACGATCTGGCGCTGGTCGGGGCGGCCCTGTCGCAGATCGACTGACAACGGCTACGATCCGCGCACCACACGCCGCGAACAGGCGAGAACAGGGTGAACCCACCCGCTCGCCCCGCGGCGGGACTCATCGTCAGACGAGGAGACAAGGTGCGCAACAAGGGGATATCCGCGCTGGTCTGTGCCGGCCTCACGGCGGGCGCGGCGGTGCTCGCGACCACGGCGCCCGCGGCCGCGCAGACCGCGCAGACCGGCCCCCGCCCCACCGGCACGGCCGACATCCGCGAACAGCTCGAGAACATCCCGGGCATGACGGTCGTCTCCGTCACGGAGAAGGAGGGCCACCCCCTCTACTCCCTGACGTACCGCCAGCCCGTCGACCACCACCGCCCCACAGCCTCCGGGACCTTCACCCAGCGCCTGACTCTCTGGCACAAGGCCACCGACAAGCCGACCGTCCTCTACACCGGCGGCTACACCCTCGCCTCCGGCACCACCGCCCTCACCAAGCTGATCGACGCCAACCAGGTCAGCCTGGAGCACCGCTACTTCGAGCAGTCCCGCCCCGCCGGCGCCGCGGGCAAGGACTGGTCCAAGATGACCGTCCAGCAGGAGGCGGCCGACGAGCATCGCATCACCAAGGCCCTGCGCACCGTCGAGAAGGGCAAGTGGCTCGGCACGGGCGCCAGCAAGGGCGGCATGACCGCCACGTACCACGAGCGCTTCTACCCGGGCGACCTGGACGCCGTCGTCGCCTTCGTGGCCCCCAACGACGCGAACAACAAGGACGACAGCACCTACGAGCGCTTCTTCAGGACCGTCGGCACCAAGGAGTGCCGCACCGCCCTGAACGCCGTGCAGCGCGAGATGCTGGTGCGCCGCGACGCGCTCCTGCCCAAGTTCGAGGCGGACGCCAAGGCCAACGGCCAGACCTTCCACGAGACGCTCGGCACCACCGACCGGGCGTACGAGTTCGCCGTCCTCGACCAGGTGTGGAACTTCTGGCAGTCCGGCACCGCCGCCGACTGCCCGACCGTGCCCGACGCGAAGAAGGCCAGTGACGACGAGCTCTACGACTGGTCGAAGAAGCACGGCCTGAGCGTCTACCACGACGCCGAGCTCGGCGAGAACGGCACCGGCCCCTACTACCGCCAGGCCGCCACCCAACTCGGCTGGGCCGACCTGAAGTTCAAGCACCTCAAGGACGTGCGCCACTACCCGGACATCTACCAGCCGAACTCGGTGCTCCCGCCCGCCATGCGCGGCTCGTACGACAACAGCACCATCGCCGACGTCGACCGCTGGGTGAAGACCCGCGGGCAGCGGATGATGTTCGTCTACGGCGAGAACGACCCGTGGAGCGCGGAGCGGTTCACGCCGAGCCACCGCGACTCGTACCTGTACGAGGTGCCGGGCGCCAACCACGGCGCGAGCATCGCGAAGCTGCCCGAGCCGCAGCAGTCGCGGGCCGTCGCCACCATCAAGCGCTGGGCCGGCGTGCGGTAGCGCGCCCGGCCACGGACCGGAGCAGGGGCGTGGCGATCAGCAGCCGCGCCCCCGCGAGGGCGTACAACGGCAGCCGGTGGTCGACGAGTTCGACGAGCGCCGCGCCCAGGGCGATGCCCGCCGCCGTCGGCGCGAACATCAGCGTGCCCGCGGTCGCCGCGACCCGCCCCACCAGCTCCTGCGGCGCCTCGCGCTGCACGGCCGTCAGCGCGGCCACGAGCACGCACGGCAGCCCCACCCCGTTCGCGAGGCTCCCCGTGAGCACCAGCGCGTCCCACGGCAGAGCGAGGAGCACCGCCGACACCGCGGTCAGCGCGATCCCGCCGCCCGCGAACCGCCGCTCGCCCACGCGCCGCATCAGGGCGCCCGAGGCGATCCCGACGGCGACGGACCCGGCGCCCTGCGCGACGTACAGCGCGCCCGTGTACGCGGGGGAGTGGCCGAGCGCCTCGACGATCGCGTAGACGAGCGCGCCGCTGACGCCCGACGACAGCATGGTGAGCCCGCCCGCGACCACCAGCGGCCGCAGCCGCCCGTCGCCCCACAGCAGCCGGGCGCCCCGCGCGGTGCCCGCCCGCCACCCCTCCGGGTCCGGCGCCGGGCGTGCCTCCGCCACCCGGAGCAGCGCGAAGAGACCACCGGCAAGGACGAACGTGACGGCGTCGAGCAGCGCCACCCGCGGTCCGCCCCAGGCGGCGAACACCGCGGCCCCGGCCAGCGGCGCCACCAGCTTCATGCCCTCGTTCGCGGACATCCGCAGCCCGTTGAGGTCCCCGAGCAGGTCCTTGCCGACGGCCCCCGCGACCAGGGCGGCCTCCGCCGCGTCCGTGACCACCCCGCACGCCCCGTACACCACGAGCACGGCGAACAGCAGCCACAGCCCCGCCGCACCGCCCACGCGGTCCACCCACAGCAGGGACAGCAGCAGCACCCCGAGGCCCACGTTCACGGCGACCAGCAGGGGCCGGCGCCGGGTGCGGTCGGCGAGGGTGCCGAGCAGGGGGCCGAGGAGCAGCGGGGCCCAGAGGGCGAGCGTGCACAGGGCCGCCAGGCCGTCGGAGCCGGTCAGCTCCTTCACCCAGATGCCCGACACCAGCGTCATCGCGGAACTCCCGAACCCGGAGACCACGACCGCCGTCAGGTACAGGCCCGCGTTGCGGTCCCGCAGGACACGTCCGATCGTCGTTGCCATGTGCCCGAGGCTGGTTCTGAGGCCGCGCGCAGGGCATCGGGCAGATGCCCTACGCGGCGGCGATGAGTTCGGCGCGCCCGGGGAGTCGACCTGAGGAGAAGGCCTTACCAGGGCCTCGTACGCGGACGAAGGAGAACCCCATGCCGGACGACACCGAGGCCCTGCTGCCGGACTTCGGCCCGCAGACACAACTCGTGGCGCGGCTCGCCGGAGCCGTCAAGGACGACCAGCTCGACGGGCCCACGCCCTGCCCCGACTACGCGGTGCGCCACCTCCTCGGCCACGTCGTCTTCCTGACCCTCGCCTTCACCGAGGCCGGCCGCAAAGAGCTCGGGGAGATCACGGGCACCGACCCGGGCAGCGCCCTGCCGGACCTCGCCGAGGGCTGGCGGGAGGCACTGCCGGGGCAGCTCGCCCTGCTCGCCGAGGCGTGGCGGGACCCGGCGGCGTGGACCGGGGACACCCGGGCGGCCGACGTCGACCTGCCCGGCGACATCGCGGGCACCATCGCCATGAACGAACTCGTCCTGCACGGCTGGGACCTGGCGCGCGCCACGGGCCAGGAGTACGCCCCCGACGAGGCCGGCCTCGCCGTCTCCTACGCCATGGTGTCCGCCACGGCGGCGGAGCCGCCCGAGGCCCGGGGAAACCTCTTCGGGCCGCCGCTGCCGGTCCCCGAGGGCGCCTCGCTCCTGGACCAGGTGGTGGCCCTGAGCGGGCGCGACCCGGCGTGGCGGCCCTGACCCGGGATGACCGGGCTGACCCGGTGCGACCGGGCGACCGGGAGCGACAGGTGCGCCCGGGAGTGACGGGGCGGCGCAACGACCGGTCGTCGCACAGCCGTTGACGCGGCCCGTGCGGCGCGCCTAGCTTCATCGCGTCGTACTTCATGCGTCATATATGAGACGCGATACGCGAGAGGCGCGCGCCCATGACTCCAGCGACCTCAGGAACCTCGGCCTCAGGGACGGCGGAGCCCCCGTGGGACGCATCGGACCCGCGCCGCGCCGCCCTCGCCGACGTCGTGGCCATCCCCGTCACCCCGTTCGCCGCGGACGGCTCCCTCGACCGCGCGGCCCACCGCGCCCTGCTGCGCCGCCTGCTCGACACGGGCGTCCGCACGCTCACGCCGAACGGCAACACCGGCGAGTTCTACGCCCTGAGCCCCGAGGAGCGGCGCGCCGTCACCGAGCTGACCGTCGCCGAGGCCGGGGAGCGGGCCGCCGTCGTCGTCGGCGTCGGGCACGACCTGGCGACCGCGACGGCCGACGCCCGGCACGCCGCCGAGACGGGCGCGCGCCTGGTGATGGTCCACCAGCCCGCGCACCCGTACGTCTCCGGCGCCGGCTGGGTCGCCTACCACCGGGCCGTCGCCGAGGCCGTGCCCGGTCTCGGTGTCGTGCCCTACGTACGCGACGCGGCCCTGCCGGGAGCCCGGCTCGCCGAACTGGCCGACGCCTGCCCGAACGTCACCGGTGTGAAGTACGCGGTGCCGGACGCGGCACGCTTCGCGGCGTTCGCGCGGGACGCGGGCGCCGAGCGGTTCGTGTGGGTGGCGGGCCTCGCGGAGCCGTACGCGCCCGCGTACTTCTCGGCCGGGGCGACCGGCTTCACCTCGGGCCTGGTCAACGTGGCGCCGCTGCTCTCGTTCGCGATGCTGGGGGCGCTGCGGGAGGGCGACCACGGCACGGCGATGGCGGTGTGGGAGCGGATCCGCCGCTTCGAGGAACTGCGGGCCGCCGACGGCTCGGCGGCCAACGTGTCCGTGGTGAAGGAGGCGCTCGCGGTCCTCGGCCTGTGCCGCCGCGACGTACGCCCGCCGAGCAGCGTGCTGCCGGAGCCGGTGCGCGCGGAGGTCGCGCAGATCGTGGCGGGGTGGGGCCGGTGAGCGGCGGGGGCATACCGGAGGGCACGCCCGGCCTGCGCAGCCACCAGTGGTACGGGTCCGGCGTCTCGGCCGGCCTGCGGTCCTTCTCGCACCGCGCCCGCACCCGCCAGCTCGGCTACCTCCCCGAGGAGCACCTGGGCAAGCCCGTCGTGGCGATCCTCAACACCTGGTCGGACATCAACCCCTGCCACGTCCACCTGCGCGAGCGCGCCCAGGCGGTCAAGCGCGGGGTCTGGCAGGCGGGCGGCTTCCCCCTGGAGTTCCCCGTCTCGACGCTCAGCGAGACGTTCCAGAAGCCCACGCCCATGCTCTACCGCAACCTCCTCTCCATGGAGACCGAGGAGCTGCTCCGCTCCTACCCCGTGGACGGCGCGGTGCTGCTCGGCGGCTGCGACAAGTCGACGCCCGCGCTCCTGATGGGCGCCGCCTCCGTCGACCTGCCGACCGTCTTCGTGCCCGCCGGGCCGATGCTGCCGGGCCACTGGCGGGGCGAGGTCCTCGGCTCCGGCACGGACATGTGGAAGTACTGGGACGAGCGCCGGGCCGGTCTGATCGGCGACTGCGAACTGGCCGAGCTGGAGAGCGGCCTGGCGCGCTCCCCGGGCCACTGCATGACGATGGGCACCGCCTCCACGCTCACCGCCGCCGCCGAGGTCCTCGGCGTGACCCTGCCCGGCGCCTCGTCGATCCCGGCCGTCGACTCCGCGCACGAGCGCATGGCCGCCGCGTCCGGCCTGCGCGTCGTCGAACTCGTCCGCACGGGACGCACGTTGTCGCACCTGCTCACCCCCGACGCCTTCCAGGACGCGGTGACGACCGTCCTCGGTCTCGGCGGCTCCACGAACGCCGTCATCCACCTGATCGCGATGGCCGCCCGCGCCGGGGTCCGCCTCACCCTCGACGACTTCGACCGCACGGCACGCCGGGTGCCGGTGCTCGCCGACGTGCGGCCGGGCGGCTCGACGCACCTCATGGAGGACTTCCACTTCGCGGGCGGCCTGCCCGGCTTCCTCACCCGCATCCCCGACCTGCTGCACCTGGACCGCCCCACCGTCGCCCACGACACCCTGCGCGAACAGCTCAAGTCCGCCCGGGTCCACAACGACGACGTCATCCGCACCCGTGACGACCCCGTGGCCCCCGAGGGCGGCGTCGCCGTCCTGCGCGGCAACCTCTGCCCCGACGGCGCCGTCATCAAGCACATCGCCGCCGAGCCCCGGCTGCTGCGGCACACCGGCCCCGCCGTGGTCTTCGACGACTACCGCACCCTGCAGCGCACCATCGACGACCCGTCCCTCGGCATCACCGCCGACCACGTCCTGGTGCTGCGCGGCAGCGGCCCCCTGGGCGGTCCGGGCATGCCCGAGTACGGCATGCTACCGATCCCCGAGCGGCTCCTGAAGCAGGGCGTGCGCGACATGGTGCGGATCTCCGACGCCCGGATGAGCGGCACCTCGTACGGCACCTGCGTGCTGCACGTCGCGCCCGAGTCGCACGTCGGCGGCCCGCTCGCCCTGGTCCGCACCGGCGACTCGATCACCCTCGACGTGCCCGCCCGTACCCTCCGACTCGACGTCCCCGAAGAGGAGTTGACGCGCCGCCGCGCCGCCTGGACCCCGCCCCCCGTCCGCCACGAACGCGGCTACGGAGCCCTGTACGCCGCCCACGTCACCCAGGCGGACACCGGCTGCGACTTCGACTTCCTGGCCAGGCCGGGAGCCGTGCCCGACCCCTACGCAGGATGACTGGCTAGGTTGCATTCCTAACTAGGTCGTTCTACGGTCTGGGCAGTTCACAAGACCGGGGGGCGCACGACCATGTCATCCATCCTCACGCCGGACTTTGCACCGGAGTTCTCCGGCGCCGCCACGGCCCTCGCGGGCGCGCTCGGCGCCTACCTGCTGCTCGTCGAGCCGTGGCTCGGCCGCCGCATGTACGCCTCGCTGGCGCGCCGCCGCGCGAGCGAACCACGCGCGCTCGTGCGCTACTTCACCCTCTCCATCAGCCTCTGGTGGGCGTTCGCCGCACTGGCGGTGACGACCCTGCTGCTCTCGCCGGACGCGAGGGCGACGGACTTCGGCATGGCTCTGCCCGAGGACCCGCTCTTCTTCGTCCCCGTGGTCCTCCTCTTCGCCGCGATCGCCGTCGCGTCCGGGCGGGCCTTCCGGGACATGGCCAAGGAGGGCAAGCACATCCCGGGCCGCGCCGCGATCGAGGCGATGCTGCCGCGCACCGGCGCGGAGCGGCGGCTCGCGATCGCCGCGGCGGTGACCGACGGCATCTGCGCGGAGCTGGTCTACCGCGGCCTGCTCATCGCCTTCGGCGTCGGCGCCCTCGGCCTCGACCCCTACCTGGCGGCGGCGCTCGCGCTCGCCGTGTACGCGCTCGCGGGCTGGTACCAGGGCGGTGCCGGCATCGTCGTCCTCGCCCTCTTCGGCGCGCTGCTCACCGGCCTGTACCTGGCCACCGGCAGCCTGCTCCTGCCCATCGCCGTGCACGCCATGATCAGCGTGCGCGACCTGCTGATCCCCGCGCCCGAACTGCCCCGGACCCAGGGCGGCACGGCATGACCGCGGACCGGCGCGCCAGCTGGTTCAAGGGCGTGCTCGACCTCCTGGTCCTCGCCTCCCTCACCGACGGCGAGAGCTACGGCTACGAGATCGCCAAGCAGCTCGGCGCGGCGGGCTTCGGGCAGATCAAGGGCGGCACGCTGTACCCCGTCCTCAACCGCCTGGAGGAGGCGGGCCTGGTGGCGGCGGAGTTCCGCGCGACGGAGAAGGGGCCGGGCAGGCGCTATTACACCCTCACCGCCGGGGGCCGCGAAGTCCTCTCCTCCCAGGGGGCGTTGTGGCTGGCCTTCGACGGTTCGGTACGTGAGGTCCTGGCGAAGGCGGGAGTGCGATGAACTCGGCGGACACGGCTGCTTCGTACCTGGACGGACTCGGTGCGAGGCTGCGGGAGCAGGGGCTGCCCGCCGAGCACGTCCGGGTGACCGTCGCGGACCTCGCGGCGCACCTGGCGGAGTGCGGGGGCACGGCGGAGGAGGAGTTCGGGCCGGTCGAGGAGTTCGCTCGCGAGCTGGCACCCGGGGCGATGGGGGTCCCCCCTGCTCGAGCGAAGCCGAGAGCTTGGGGGAGGGAGGCCCCGCCCCGGGCAGAGGGGGACTCCCGGACCGAGGTCTGGCGGTGGACCGCCGACACGTTCGTCGACGAGGAGCTCATCGGCCGGTTCGGCGACGAGGGCTGGGAGATGCGGCGGGTCGACGCGGTCGGCCGGTTCGTCTGCCACCGGGACCTCGACCGCCCCCAGCGGTGGGAGTACCGGCGGGAGCTGGTCACACGCGGCCGCGAGGGCCTTGACGAGCGGCTGGCGCCCGAGGGCTGGGAGGCCTGCGGCGACTGGGTGGTGTACGCGTGGTTCAAGCGCCCGCGCGCGGCGAGCCTCGGCCCCGCCGCGGAACTGTCCACGATCCCCGCACCCCCCACCCGCCGCACCTACTTCAGCCCCCGCTTCTACGCTCTGCTGGGCCTGTTGGTGATCGCCCTTGCCGCGTCCGGCGTGACCATCGCACTCCGGGACGGGGAGGCGTCCTCCGGCCTGGGCTATGTGGCGGGCCTCCTGGCCGGGGCGGCGGTGCCGGTGGCCCTGTTCGTGGCCTGGCGCAGGTGGCGCAACCGTACGTGAAGGGCACGGCTCGGCCGGGGCGTGGCGCCGCGGGGGCGGGGCGACGGCGCGCAGCGCCGGGACAGAGAGTCCCGGCTAGCGCAGAGCCGCTCGCATCATCGCCGAAGCCACCGGCGCGGCCAGCCCGTTCCCGCTGACCTCGGACCGCGCGGCGTCCGACGACTCCACGATCACGGCGACAGCGACCTCCTTGCCGCCCGCGCCCTTGGCGTACGAGGTGAACCAGGCGTACGGCGTCTTGGAGTTGTTCTCGCCGTGCTGAGCGGTACCGGTCTTGCCGCCGACGACGGCTCCGTCGATCTTCGCGTTGGTGCCGGTGCCCTCCTCGACGACCGTCCGCATGGCGGACTGCAAGCCCTCGGCGGTCCCGGCACTCATGACCCGCTTCGAGCCCCCGTCGCCGTAGTCCCGCAGCACGTTGCCGTCCGCGTCGGTCACCTTCGACACCATGTGCGGCGAGGCCAGCTCCCCGCCGTTGGCGATGGCGGCGGACACGAGGGCCATCTGCAGCGGGGTGGCCGTCACGTCGAACTGCCCGATGCCGGTGAGCGCGGTCTGCGCCTTGTCCATGCCGGAGGGGTAGGAGCTCTTCGCCGCCCGCACGGGCACGTCCAGCTTGTCGGCGTTGAAGCCGAACTTCTCGGCCTGGGCCTTGACCTTGTCCTGCCCGAGGTCGACGGCCATCTTGGCGAAGACGTTGTTGCAGGAGTAGCGCAGGGCCGTGCGGATGGTGGCGTCCGCGCAGGGCGCGGAGGCGTTCTCGTTCTTGAGGACGGTGCGCGTCCCGGGCAGCGTGTACGGGTCGGGGCTCGCGGTCTTCTCGTCGACCGACCCGTAGAGCCCGCTCTCCAGCGCCGCCGCCGCGACGACCAGCTTGAACGTCGAACCGGGCGGCAGCGGCTGGCGCAGCGCGCGGTTCACCATCGGCTTGTCCTCGTCGGAGGTGAGGGCCTTCCACGCGTCGCCGTCGGTGGAACCGCTGATCTTCGACGGGTCGTAGGACGGCGTGGAGACCATGCCGAGGATCTTCCCGGTCTTCGGGTCGACGGCGACGGCCGCGCCCTTCTTGTCGCCGAGCGCCTTGTACGCGGCCTTCTGCACGGCCGGGTCGATGGTCGTGAGGACGTCACCGGGGTCGGCACGCTTGTTGGTGAGCGTGTCGAGGGGGTTCTTGAGGCGGTTGTCGGTGCCGTCGAGGACGTCCTTGTAGATGCCCTCCAGCTGGGTGGCCCCGTACACCTGTGAGCTGTAGCCGGTGACGGCGGAGTACAGCGGGCCGTCCTTGTAGGTGCGTTTGTACGCCAGGTCACCGCCCTTCGTGCGCTTCGAGCCGGTGACGGCGTCCCCGGCCACGATGATGTCGCCCAGCGGGTACGCGTACTGCTCGATCACGTTGCGCCGGTTCAGCTTGTCGTCCGCGAGTGCCTTGGAGTCGTGGAACTGCACCCAGGTCGCCCGCACAAGCAGGGCGAGCACCAGGAGCAGCACGAACACCGAGGTGTGCCTGATCGTCTTGTTCATCTCACGGGAGGACGAGCACGCCACCGCCTCGCGTTCCCCACTTGCGCCGATGTGTCCGTTTTCTCAGGAACTCCTCATGAACCCGGCCTCACGCATTCCGCATGAACCCGGCCTCGTACGCCGCGATCACCGCCTGCGTCCGGTCCCGCGCCCCCGTCTTCGCGAGGACCGCCGCCACGTGCGTCTTCACCGTCGCGGGGCCGACCTCCATCCGCTCGGCGATCTCCGCGTTGGTGAGACCGCCCGCCATGTGCCGCAGCACCTCGCTCTCGCGTGTGGTGAGCCGCGCCACCCAGGGCGCCTGCGCGGTCTCGGCGCGCGCGTGCTCGGCGGCGAGGGCGCGTACGGCCGCGGGGAACAGCAGCGAGTCGCTGCGCGCCACGAGCCGCACCGCCTGCACCAGCGCCTCCGCCTCGGCCCGCTTCAGCAGGAAGCCGGACGCCCCGGCGCGCAGCGCCTCGTACACGTACGCGTCGTTCTCGAAGGTGGTGACGACGACGATGCGGGGCGGCTCGGGCATCGTCTGGAGGATCTGCTCGGTGGCGCGGATGCCGTCGATCTCCGGCATGCGTACGTCCATGAGCACCACGTCGGGCTTCAGCTCGCGCACCACGGACACCGCCTCGGCGCCGGTCGCCGCCTCACCGACGATCTCCAGGTCGGGCTCGGCGGCGAGGATGGCGCGCAGCGCGGTGCGCACCATCCGCTCGTCGTCGGCGAGGACGATGCGCAGCGGGGCGGCGGGGTCGGTCATGGGTGTCCCTTCAGGGGCAGTCGTACGTGGAGTCGCCAGGTGGTGGCGGCCGGGGCTGTGGGCGTGCCGTCGGCCGGGGCGGCGGCATCGGGCGGGCCGTCGACGGGTCCGGCCCGGGCCGTGCCGCCGAGGAGGCGGGCCCGGTCGGCGATGCCGCGCAGGCCGTGGCCGCCGCCCGTGCGGGTGGGCGCCGCCCCGCTCCCGCCGGCGGGCAGCGTGTTCTCGGCGACGATCTCGAGGCCGGAGCCGTCGAGGGCGACGCGCAGCGTCACGACGGTGTCCGCCCCCGCGTGCTTGAGCGCGTTGCTGAGGGCTTCCTGCACGATGCGGTAGCCCTCGCGGGACACCATCGGCGGCAGCGCGTCCGCGTACGCGGCCCCGGGCCCTGAGGTGCCGAGGACCTCCGGGTCGATGTCCGCGTCGACGCGCAGGCCGCCCGCCCGGGTGCGGTCGATCAGCCCGGCGAGGTCGCCGCCGAGCGTGGGTGCCGGTGCGGTGGAGCCGCGCTCGCCGCCCTCGCGCAGCACACCGAGGACGGCGTCCAGCTCACCGACGGTCCGCCGGGTGGTGTCCTCGATGGCGGCCAGGGCCTCGCGGACGAACTCGGGGTCCCGGTCGAGGACTTTGCGGGCCGCGCTCGCCTGGAGCGTGACGGCGCTCAGCGCGTGGCCCACCGAGTCGTGCAGCTCGCGGGCGAGCCGGTTGCGCACGGCCAGGTCGGCGGCGCGGCGCTCGGCGTCGGCGAGGCGGTCGGCGGGCGTGGGCCCGAGCAGCAGCGGTGCCCAGCGCGCGAGGAGGGCACCCGCACCCGCCACGCACCCGGCGAGCGCGGCGAGGAACAGGGTGCCCGTGACCGGCGCGAGCGCGAGCACCCAGGGTTCCCGCAGGTTCTCGGGGAGCCCCAGCCAGGAGTCCCCGAGGACCACGAAGACCGGCAGGAGGAGCTGGAAGGTCGCGAACGGCACGAGTCCGAGCGTCATCCCGCTGATGATCCCGCCGAAGCCGAGGTGCAGCGTGAACCAGGCGACGGTCCGCCCGCGCGCGGCCCGCGACCGCGGCGGCCCGTCGGCGAGCGACGCGTCGGGGACCTGGCACAGCGCCCGCACCGCCGCCACCGACATCGGCCGGGTCAGCGGGAACAGCGCGGTGATCGCTGCCAGCGGCAGCCCGAACGCGAACGACAGGAGCTGGGAGGTGAACGAACCGAACATCATCTTCTCGCCGAGCAGCGGCCCGGCCATCGTCGACCCGACGAAGACGTACGGCATCGCGAGCGCGCCGCCGAGGATCAGATGGATCCACCGCCGCCGCGTCCGCCGCCCGACGAGGACCGTGGCGAGCCGCCGCGCACCACCCGAGGACGGTCGTCTCACGCGGACTGCCGTGGGCTCTGCGGGGCGACCCGGGGGGTGGTGGGCGTGCCCCTGGTGCGCGCCGCCGCCCGCTCCCCGAGGAAGCGCACCCCCGTGGCGGCCACGAGCGTTCCGATGATCATCTGCACAGCGTAGGACAGGACCATCGCGGACGTGGGCTGCTCGGCCACGTCCCCGGAGCCCGCGAGCGTCGCCGCGAACAGCCACCCGCCCCAGCACGCCACCGCGCCGGACCCGCCCCAGGCGAGCGCGAGCGGCACCTTCACGGGCAGCGCGGGCAGCCGCCGGAAGGCGAGGACCAGGGCGCCGACCACGGCCGCGGCGAGGTAGCCGAACTCCAGGGCCGACAGGACGTGGAAGTCGAAGGTGCGCTCGGCGACACGTGCCTCGTTCAGGCCGGACGTCGAACCGCCCGCCCACAGCAGCCGCAGCCCGGCCGGGTACAGGGCGAGCACCGCGGCCGCCACCGCGCACACCCGCGCCGCCCGCCCGCCCGGGCCCGCCTTCGGCAGGTCCCACATCCGGCCCCGCCACAGGTGCCCCCACCGGTCGCGGGCGTACAGGACGAACAGGAGCCCCAGGCTGAGCCCTTGGAGGATGAACCCGCCGTACACCACCCCGAACACCCACTCGTCGAGGAACGCCTCGCGGCCGGTCCCCCCGGCGTTGTTCACCGACCCGCCGAACGCCCGCACCGCGAGCTGCGCCGGGAACCCGCCCATGATCGGGAGCAGAAGGCCGGTCGCGGCCCACATGGGCAGGCCGAGCAGCCAGGCCGGTACGCGCCGCCCCCAGGGCCGGGTCAGGAGCAGGGCGAGGACGATGACGGCGCCGTCCATGAGGACGGTGACGCTGTTGGCGACGGCCATCAGACCGCGGTGGTCCAGGAGGGAGCTGCCGTCCGGGATGCCGATGCGGCTCCCGGCGATCCAGGCGACCTTCAGGGAGAGGTAGGGGAGGCAGGCGGCGACGGCGACGGCGCGCAGCAGCGGCCGGAGCCTGCCGGTGAAGGGGCGCGCGCCGCGGTCGGCGGCCGGGGCGAGGACGGGAGTCTGGCTCATGCCCCCCACGCTCCCGCCGTGGCCCCGCCCGCCGCCTCCTGCCTGTCGGTGAACCGCCTCCGCCGCACGGGGGAGGGAGCACCGGCCCGCGAGGAGGGGCACGGGGGAGCCGCGCGGCGGGTGCGGGTGGGCCTCAGAGCCGCCGGGTGGCCAGGGTGAGCCGGTCCCGGGCGTCGAACAGCGCGTCCTTGACCATCTGCTCGTGGGCGGGCGTGAGCCGGGCCACCGGCACCGAGCAGCTGATGGCGTCGCGCGCGGGGGTGCGGTAGGGGATGGCCACGCCGAAGCAGCGCAGGCCGAGGGTGTTCTCCTCGCGGTCCACGGCGAAGCCCTGCTCGCGCACCGCGTGCAGCTCCTCGATGAGCTTCTCGCGGTCGGTGATCGTGTTCTCGGTCAGCGACGGCAGTGTCTCGGGGAGCATCTTGCGGACCTGCTCGTCGGTGTGGGAGGCGAGCAGCGCCTTGCCGAGCGACGTGGAGTGGGCGGGCAGGCGCCGGCCCACGCGCGTGAAGGGGCGCAGGTAGTGCTGGGACTGGCGGGTGGCCAGGTACACCACGTTGGTGCCGTCGAGGCGGGCGAGGTGGATGGTCTCCGTGGTGTCGTCCGAGAGCCGGTCCAGCGTCGGGCGGGCCGCGGCGACGACCTCGTCGCCGTCGATGTACGACGTGCCGACGAGCAGCGCCCGCACCCCGATGCCGTACCGCGTACCGGTCGCGTCCGTCTCGATCCAGCCCAGCTCCACGAGGGTGCGAAGCAGCATGTAGAGGCTGGACTTCGGGTACCCGACGGCCTCCTGGACCTCGGCGAGGGCGTGCATCCCGGGCCGCCCCGCGAAGAACTCCAGCAACTCCACCGTCCGCACCGCGGACTTGACCTGCGCGCCCCCGCCCGTCTCCCCAGCCGACATCGCCCTTGACCCCTCACGTCCGACAGGAAATAGTCTCCACTGTCCCCCACGATTCATCATCGGGGACGGCGTTCAGCATATCGAACGCCCCTGGTGAGTGGCAGCAGATCCGACGCACGGTGAGCGGCTCGTGACATCCGGGCCGCGGACACCGGCTTCGCACGGCAACCCTGGAGGAACCCGCGGTGGCAGCAGCACCAGTCTGGAGTGTGGACCCCCGAACCGGGAAGCGGCGCGCACAGGTCGCCGCCGAGGCCACCGCGCAGGACGTGGACCGGGCCGTCACGGCCGCGCACGCGGCGCGCGCCGCGCTGGCCGACCGCACCGTCCGCGCGGCCTTCCTGCGCACCGCGGCCGACCTCCTGGAGGCCGCCGAGGACGACCTCGTCGCGACCGCGGACGCCGAGACGGCCCTCGGCACCGCCCGCCTGACCGGCGAACTGGCCCGCACCCGCTACCAGTTGCGGGCCTTCGCGGACCTCGTCGACGAGGGCGCCTACCTCGGCGTCGTCATCGACCACCCCGACAGCGCCGCCACACCCCCCGTCCCCGAGCTGCGCCGCTACAAGATCCCGCTCGGCGTCGTCGCCGTCTACGCCGCCTCCAACTTCCCCTTCGCCTTCTCCGTGCCCGGCGGCGACACCGCGAGCGCCCTCGCCGCCGGCTGCCCCGTCGTCGTCAAGGCGCACCCCGACCACCCCGACACCTCCGAGCGCGTCGCCGCCGTCCTGCGCGCCGCCGCCGCGCGCCACGAACTGCCCGAGGCCGTCGTCGGCCTGGTGCACGGCTTCGACGCGGGCGTCGACCTGGTCCGCCACCCGCTGGTCGCCGCCGCGGGCTTCACCGGCTCGGTGCGCGGCGGCCGGGCCCTGTTCGACGCGGCGGCCGCGCGCCCCGTGCCGATCCCCTTCCACGGCGAACTCGGCTCCCTCAACCCGGTCGTCGTCACCGAGGCCGCGGCCGCCGAGCGCGGTGAGCAGATCGGCACCGGCCTCGCCGGGTCCATGACCCTCGGCGTCGGCCAGTTCTGCGTGAAGCCCGGCCTGGTCCTCGCCCCCGAGGGCGCGGGCGGCGACCGCCTCCTGAAGTCCCTGACGGAAGGCCTCGGCGCCACCGCCGCCGGGGTCCTCCTCGACCACCGCATGCGCGACAACTTCGTCGCCGGAGTCGTCGAGCGCGCCCAACTGCCCGACGTGAGCGCCCCGGTGGCGCCCGGCGCGGCCGACGAGCACACCGTCACCGCCGGCTTCCTCGCCGTCCCGGCCGCCCGCCTCGCCGCCGAGGGCGTCCACGACCTGCTCCTCGAAGAGTGCTTCGGGCCGGTCACCGTCGTCGCCCGGTACGCGGACGAGGCCGAGATCAGCGCGGTGCTCGCCCGGCTCCCCGGCAACCTCACCGCGACCGTGCACCTGTCCGCCGACGAGGCCGCGGACGCCCCGGCCGCCCAGGGCCGCGGCCCCCGGCTCCTGGCCGAACTGACCCCGCTGGCCGGGCGGGTCCTGGTCGACGGCTGGCCCACCGGCGTGGCCGTGGCCCCCGCCCAGCAGCACGGCGGCCCCTACCCCGCCACCACCAGCACCTCGACGTCCGTCGGCGGCACCGCCATCGAGCGCTGGCTGCGCCCCGTCGCGTACCAGAACACCCCCGAGGCGCTCCTGCCGCCGGAACTCCACGACGCCAATCCCCTCGGTCTGCCGCGCCGCTACGACGGACGCCTGGAACACTGACGGCATGAACGCCAAGCAGACCGGAAGCCTCACCCTGCCCGAACTCCCCTTCACCTTGCGGCCGTACGGCCCCGAGGGCGACTGGAGCTACGAGAACGGTGTCCTCACCGGCTGGGCGGGCCCCCGCCAGGACCGCTTCGTGCCGCCCACCGGCGAGGCCCTCGACCCGGCGTCCGACGCGCCACGGCTGCTCGGCGCGCCCGAGGGGGACTTCCAGCTGATCGCCCGCGTCACGGTCGGCTTCGCCGCCGCCTTCGACGCGGGGGTGCTGTACCTGCACGTGGGGGAGCGCGAGTGGGCCAAGCTCTGCTTCGAGCGCTCCCCGGACCGCCCCACGATCTGCACGGTGGTCACCCGGGGCCGCTCGGACGACGCCAACGCCTTCGTCGTGGACGGCTCCAGCGTCTGGCTGCGGATCAGCCGCACCGGCACGGCGTTCGCCTTCCACGCCTCGACGGACGGCGCGCACTGGACGTTCGTGCGCATCTTCCAGCTCGGCGACGCGGAGGCGGCCGCCGCGGCGCTCGTGGGCTTCCTCGCGCAGTCGCCGCAGGGCGAGGGGTGCGTGGTGACGTTCGAGGAGATCGAGTTCCGCCCGAACTGGCCGAAGGGCCTGCGCGACGGCTCCTGAGCCTCAGAGCGTGACGCGCGTCCCCGTCGCTGCGGCCCGCTCGACCGCGTCGAGCAGCCGCTGGCGCCGGGCCGCGTGCGCGAAGTCCGGCACGGTAGGGGTTCCTTCGCGCAGGTCCCGCAGGATCCTCGCGTACTGGACCCCGACGTTGTACGCGGGGTCCGCACGCAGCCCGTCCAGCTCGGGTACGTCGAAGTACCGGCCGGGGACGGGGAGTTCGGCGATTTCCGTGTCCGCGCCCCGGGCGCCCCGCACCGTGAGCCGGGCCTGCTGCAGATGCCCGTGGTCACCGGTCACGACCAGGTCGCCGTCCGTGCCGTTGATCTCCCAGTGGAAGTCCGTGCCGCGTGCGAGCCCGCCCCGGAAGTGCACGGAGGCGACGGCGCCGGAGGCGAGCCGTCCGCTGACCGCGATCTGGTCCTCGGCGGTCATCGGGACGGCGCGCCCGCTGCCCTCCTCGGTGACGAGCGGCCGCCGGACCGCCGTCGTCGCCGACACCTCCGCGAACTCGCCGAGCACCATGGTCAGCGCGTCCACCGTGTGACCGAAGGGGATGGTGAGCATCGTGCCGCCGTTCTCCTTGTCCAGGAGGTAGGCGCCGCCCGGCTCGAAGGTGGGACCCCAGCGGCGGCCCGAGGCCACGAGGCTCGTGGACAGCACTTCGCCCACGAAGCCCTCGGCGACGAGGTCGCGCAGGTGCCGCACGGCGGGCGCCACGCGTGCCTGGAGCCCGGCGAAGGTCCGCACCCCGGCGCGGGCCGCCGCCGCGGCGAGGTCCTCGGCCTCCGTGACGCCCCTGCCCAGCGGCCACTCCGACAGGACGTGCTTCCCGGCCGCCAGCGCCGCCAGGACCGCCTCCCGGTGCCGGGGCACCCGGACGCTGACCACGACCAGGTCCACGGCCGGGTCCGCGGCCAGCTCGGCGGCGGACCCGTGGGTGCGCCCGATCCCGTACGTCTCGCCTGCCGCGCGGGCCGACTTCGGCGTCGACGCGGCCAGGGCGCGCAGCCGGTAGCCCGGGAGGCGGGTGAGGGCGGGGAGGTGGGCCCGCGCGGCCCAGCCGGAGCGGGCGGAGAGGCCGACGATGCCGACGCCGACGGCGGTGTTCCCGATGTCCTTGATCATGCCCGGACCGTAGGGCCCGGAGCCCGATCACCCGCAAGGGCCCCAACTATATTCTGGAAACCATGACAGCTCAGAGCCGCTTTACGCCGCCGTCGGCGGCCACGGAGCACCGGCACGACATCTACGGCCTGCTGTGCCCCGGCCGGGAGATCTTCGAACTGCTCGCCACGAAGTGGGTCGGCCTCGCGATCACCGCCCTTGAGGACGGCCCCCGCCGCTTCGGTGAACTCCGCGCCCGCCTGGAGGGCGTGAGCCCCAAGGTCCTCACCCGGACGCTGCGGCGCCTGGAGGACCACGGCCTGGTGCGCCGCACGGTCTACGCGGAGGTCCCGCCCCGGGTGGAGTACGAACTCACCCCCCTGGGCAGGGGCGCCCTGGAGCCCCTGTCCCACCTCCGCACCTGGATCCGCACGAACACTCACCGCTTCGGCCCCGGGGCGGGGTGAGGGCGCGGCGGGGAATGGAAGGGGAATGGAAACGGCCGGGCCCGGGTTGCACAGACGCGGAGGACGTCTCCGTTTACGTACGATCCAAGGAAGAACCACATGCGCGTCGAGATCTGGAGCGACATCGCCTGCCCCTGGTGCTACGTGGGCAAGGCCCGCTTCGAGAAGGCCCTGCGGGCCTTCGAGCACCAGGACGCCGTGGAGGTGATCCACCGCTCCTTCGAGCTGGACCCGAACCGCCCGAAGGGCGACACGGCCGCCGTGATCCCGATGCTGGCGCAGAAGTACGGCATGACCGAGGACCAGGCGAAGGACGCCGAACGCCGCCTCGGCGACAACGCGGCGGCCGAGGGCCTGGCGTACCGCACCGAGGGCCGCGACCACGGCAACACCTTCGACATGCACCGCCTCCTGCACTTCGCGCGGGAGCAGGGCGGCCAGGACACCCAGGACCGCCTCATCGGCGCGTTCTACCGCGCCAACTTCGCCGAGGAGCGCTCGGTCTTCGACGACGAGCGCCTGATCGCCCTCGCCGCCGACGCCGGCCTGGACGCGGACGCGGCGCGCGCGGTCCTCGCCGACCCCGACGCGTACGCCGACGCGGTCCGCGCCGACGAGCGCGAGGCCGCCGAGCTGGGCGCGAACGGCGTGCCGTTCTTCGTGCTCGACCGGAAGTTCGGCGTCTCCGGCGCCCAGCCCGCCGAGGTGTTCACGCAGGCCCTGGAGCAGGCCTGGGGCGCCCGCTCGCCGCTGACGGTGCTCGCCGACGGCGCGGCCGACGGCGCCGACGGCGAGGCCTGCGGCCCGGACGGCTGCGCGGTGCCGCGGGCCTGACCCGCGCCGTACCGGCCCCGCCGATCCGCGCCGTACGGCATCCGCCCTGGTCGGAGGCCATGAGTAAGCGTCGCTAAGCGGTACGGGTCAGGTATCCGCAATGGACCGGGCCCGACCGAGGCGGCACAGTGACCTCATGGAGACTTCCGGCCAGGGCCCCGTTCCGACCGTCCAGACCGCGTCGCACTCCGCCACGACACCGGCGGCCTTCCAGACGCTCGTACGCTCCGAGTTCACCCCCCGCACCACCTACCTGAACAGCGCGAGCACCGGCCTGCTCCCGGCGCGCGCCGTCCGGGCCATGCACGAGGCGACCCTGTCCGTGGCGGAGGGCCGCCCGGCCGACATGTTCGCGGACGTGGAGGCGGCCCGCGCCGCGTTCGCGCGCCTGGTCGGGGTGGCGCCGAGCCGGGTCGCGGCGGGCGCGTCCGTCGCCGTGTACAGCGGCCTGGTCGCGGCCTCGCTGCCCGCGGGCGCCGAAGTCCTCACCGCCGAGGGCGACTTCAGCTCGACGGTGAACCCCTTCCACATGCGCGCCGACCTCAAGGTCCGCATGGTCCCGCTGGAGCGGATCGCGGAGTCCGTGCGCCCCGGCACCGCCCTGGTCGCGGTCTCTGCGGCGCAGTCGGCGGACGGCCGGATCGTGGACCTGCCCGCGCTGGGCGCCGCGACCCGCGCGCACGGCGCCCGCCTCTACCTGGACGCCTCGCAGGCGACTGGGTGGCTGGACCTCGTCGAGCACATCGCCGACGTGGACTTCCTGGCGTCGGTGGCCTTCAAATGGCTCGCGTGCCCGCGCGGCGTGGCGTTCTTCGTGGTCCCCGACGGCCCCGAGGACCCCGACACCCCCGGAGCCTTCGGGGGTGTGCCCGCGCTGCTCGCGGGCTGGGTCGCGGGGGAGCGCCCCTGGGACAGCTGCTACGGCCCGATCGCCGAACTCGCCCGCTCCGCACGGCGGTTCGACGAGAGCCCGAGCCTGTTCGCGTACGCGGGCGCGCGGCACTCCCTCGCCGTGATCGAGGAGCTGGGCGTGGCCGCGATCCGCGCCCACGACCTCGCGCTCGCGGACCGCTTCCGTGCCGGACTTGCGGCGCTCGGCCACGAGCCGGTGGCCGCGCCGGGATCGCCCATCGTGTCCGTGCCCGGACTCGGAGTCCGGCAGCCGGAGTTGAGCGCGGCGGGCATCGAGGTTTCGGACCGCGCGGGCCAGTTGCGGGCGGCCTTCCACCTGTACAACACGGAGGCCGACGTGGACCGGCTCCTGGAGGTGCTCGGCGAGGGCTGAGGAGCCGGGCGGGCCGGGGCGGGCCGCGTCCGCCCGGCGGCCCGCCGCCCTACCTGCCGAGCGCCGCCCGCCGCCGCGCCTCCTCCGGGCAGTCCGCCGTCTCCACGCAGAGGTTGGCCTCGACCCGGCCGAGCAGCCGGGCCAGCTCCGCCCGCTCGGCGGGGTCGAGGCCGGCGAGGGTGTGGTCCTCCAGCTCACCCCAGGAGCGCCGCACGTCGGTGAGCAGGCCGCAGCTGGAGTCGGTGGCCTCGACGAGCACGGCCCGGCGGTCGTCGGGGTCGGGGCGCCGCCGCACGTGCCCGGCCTGCTCCAGGCGCTGGAGCATCTTGGTGACCGTCGACGGGTCGAGGTCGACGGCCTTGATGAGGTCGGACTGGCGCACCGGGCCCGCGTCCCACAGGTGCATCATCACGAATTCCTGGCCGGGGTAGAGGCCGAGGCCCTTCAGGAGCTTGCCCGCCGCGATCCGGTGCAGCCGGGCCACCCGGCTGATCGTCATGCTGACCGGCCCGTCCTGGGCGGCCAGAGGCAGCCGCTCGCTGCACGCGGGGTCGGCCTGTGCGGCCCCCGCCGTTCCTGTCTCGGCCTGCATCGCAGCTCCTGCCCTTCACCGGTCCGGCCCCGTCCGCCGTCTCCGTCCTCCACCAGTGTCGTCCTGGTTCCCCACCCAGATTAACTTGGTCGGCCAAGGAATGCGCTACAGTGGCTCCCGGTTGAATTACTTGGCCGACCAACTGTCGACCGACCGATCTTCGTACGCCCTGGAGCTGTGATGACCACCGCATTCGACCCGATCGACCTGCACGGCGTGTCCCTCACCAACCGGATCGCCCTGGCACCCATGACCCGCAGCCGGGCGGGCGCGGGCGGCGTCCCCACCGATCTCGTCGCCGAGTACTACGCCCAGCGCGCCGGCGCGGGCCTCATCATCACCGAGGGCGTCCAGCCCTCCGCGGTGGGTCAGGGCTACCCCGACACCCCGGGCCTGCACAGCGCCGAGCAGATCGAGGGCTGGCGCAAGGTCACCGACGCCGTGCACGCCAAGGGCGGCCGGATCTTCGCCCAGCTCATGCACGCGGGCCGCATCGGCCACCCCTCGCTGCTCCCGGACGGCCTGGTGAACGTCGGCCCGTCGCCGATCGCCGCCGTGGGCCAGGTCTACACGCACGAGGGGCCGAAGGACTTCATCACGCCCCGCGAGCTGTCCGGCGACGAGGTGCGCGCCACCATCGGCGAGTTCGTCGAAGCGGCCCGCAACGCCATAGCGGCGGGCTTCGACGGCGTCGAGCTGCACGGCGCCAACGGCTACCTCATCCACCAGTTCCTCGCGCCGGGCTCCAACCAGCGCACCGACGAGTGGGGCGGCTCCCCCGAGAAGCGCATCCGCTTCGCCGTCGAGGTGTCCCGGGCCGTCGCCGCCGAGATCGGCGCCGCGCGCACCGCCATCCGGCTCTCGCCCGGCAACGAGCTCAACGGCATCCACGAGCCCGACCCGGACGAGGCCTACACCGCCCTCGCGAAGGAGCTCGGCGCCCTGGACCTGGCGTACGTGCACGTCATGGAGGTCGGCCCGATCCGCGAGCTCGTCAACACCGTGCGCGAGGAGTTCGGGGGCGTGTTCATCCTGAACCCCTCGACCGAGGAGCCCACCGGACCCGACGACCTGCGCCTGATCGAGGACGGCACCGCCGACATCGTGTCCTTCGGCGCCCTGTTCCTCGCCAACCCGGACCTGCCCGCGCGCCTGAAGGCGGGCGGCCCGTACAACACGCCCGACAAGACGACGTTCTTCGGCGGCGACGCCAGGGGCTACACGGACTACCCGACGCTGACGAGCGCGTGAGCGGCCGCGAGGACCTCTGACGGCGGTGGCCCGGCACCTCTCGGGTGCCGGGCCACCGCCGTCAGCCGCATGTCGGGGCGCGGCAGCCGCGACCGGACCAGTTCATCCGCCCCGGGGCTTCACCCCACCGGCGTGAAGTCCCGCGCCCCGATGTACTCGGGCCGCCGCACCGGTGCCGCGAACGGCTCGACCGCGGTGTTCTCCACGCTGTTGAAGACCAGGAAGACGTTCGAGCGCGGGTAGGGCGTGATGTTGTCGCCGGAGCCGTGCATGGCGTTGCAGTCGAACCAGGTCGCCGAGCCCGCCTCGCCGGTGAACAGGCGGATGCCGTAGTCACCGGCGAGCCTGGTCAGCGCCTCGTCGGACGGCGTGCCCGCGTCCTGCATCTGCAGGGACTTCTTGTAGTTGTCCTTCGGCGTCGCGCCCGCGCAGCCGAGGAACGTCTTGTGCGAGCCGGGCATGATCATGAGCCCGCCGTTGGTGTCGTGGTTCTTGGTGAGCGCGATCGACACCGAGACGGTGCGCATGTTCGCCAGGCCGTCCTCCGCGTGCCAGGTCTCGAAGTCCGAGTGCCAGTAGAAGCCCGACGCCCCGAAGCCCGGCTTGACGTTGATCCGGGACTGGTGGACGTACACGTCGGAGCCGAGGATCTGGCGGGCCCGGCCGACCACGCGCGGGTCGGCGGCGAGGCGGGCGAAGACCTCGCTGATGCGGTGCACCTCGAAGATGGACCGGATCTCCTGGGAGCGCGGCTCGACGATGGAGCGCTCGTTGGCGCGCATCTCTGGGTCGCTCGTCAGGCGCTCCAACTCGGCGTGGTACTCCGCGACTTCCGCGGGCGTGAGCAGCTGCTCGACGGTCCTGAAGCCGTCACGCTCGAACCCCGCCAGGTCCTCGCCGGTGAAGGGCCCCGGCGTACCCGGCGCGGACCACACCACGGGGTCCTTGCGCTCGATGAGCACCTCTTCGGCGCCTCGGGTCGGGTACAGGTCGGCGATTCGTCCGGGTGCGGTGGTCATGGTGTTGCCTGCCTCTCCTCTCTCGTACGGCCCTGTGCGGGATGTCTCTCCGCCCGCCAGTCGCGGCTCACGCCTCCGGCTCGGTCAGCAGCGGGTACACGCCGTTCTCGTCGTGGTCCTCGCGGCCCGTCACCGGCGGGTTGAACACGCACAGGCAGCGGAAGTCCTCCTTGATCCGCATGGTGTGCTTCTCGTGCCCGTCGAGCAGGTACATCGTTCCCGGCGTGATGGTGAACGTCTCGCCGGTCTCGTCGTTGGTCAGCTCGGCGACGCCCTCGGTGCAGACGACGGCCTCGATGTGGTTGGCGTACCACATGCTCGTCTCCGTACCGGCGTAGAGCACGGTCTCGTGCAACGAGAAGCCGACGCGCTCCTTGGCGAGCACGATGCGCTTGCTCTCCCAGGTGCCCGACGCGGCCTTGACGTGCCGGTCGGTGCCTTCAATGTCCTTGAACGAACGGACGATCACGGTCAGTCAGTTCCTCTTCTGTGCGTGCTGTACGGGTGCTGAGTGGGGTACGGGGGCGGGGCCGCCGCGCGGGCGAGCGCTCAGGCGGTCTCGCGGATCGCGCGGGCGAGCGTGCGCAGGCCCTCGTCCAGTTCGTCGGCGGTGATGGTCAGGGCCGGGAGCAGCTTGACGACCTCGCTCTCGGGGCCCGAGGTCTCGATGAGCAGGCCGAGTTCGAAGGCGCGCTTGGCGATGGCGCCCGCGCGCGGCTTGTCGCGGAACTCGATGCCCCACACCAGGCCGCGGCCGCGGTACTCCTCGATGGCGTCGCCGTTCTCGTCGGCGATCGCGACCAGGGCCTGCTCGATCTGCTCGCCGCGGGCCCGGGTCTGCTTCTCCATCGCGGGGCCGTCGGACCAGTACGCCTCCAGGGCGGCGGCGGCCGTCACGAACGCCGGGTTGTTGCCGCGGAAGGTGCCGTTGTGCTCGCCCGGCTCCCACACGTCGAGCTCCGGCTTGAACAGGCAGAGCGACATGGGCAGTCCGTAGCCGCTGATGGACTTGGACACCGTCACGATGTCCGGCACGATGCCCGCCTCCTCGAAGGAGAAGAACGCGCCGGTGCGGCCGCAGCCCATCTGGATGTCGTCGACGATCAGGAGCATGTCCTGGCGGCGGCAGAGGTCGGCCAGCGAGCGCAGCCACTCGGCGCGCGCGACGTTGATGCCGCCCTCGCCCTGCACGGTCTCCACGATCACCGCGGCGGGCTTGTTCAGGCCCGAGCCCTGGTCCTCCAGAAGCCGCTCGAACCAGAGGAAGTCCGGCATCGAGTCGTCGAGGTAGTGGTCGAAGGGCATCGGCGTGCCGTGCACCAGCGGGATGCCCGCGCCCGCCCGCTTGAAGGCGTTGCCGGTCACCGCGAGCGAGCCCAGCGACATGCCGTGGAAGGCGTTGGTGAAGGACACGATCGACTCGCGGCCCTTGACCTTGCGGGCCAGCTTAAGTGCGGACTCCACCGCGTTGGTGCCCGTCGGGCCCGGGAACATGACCTTGTACGGCAGGTCGCGCGGACGCAGGATCAGGTTCTGGAACGACTCCAGGAACGCGCGCTTGGCCGTCGTCGACATGTCGAGGCCGTGGGTGACGCCGTCGCGCTCCAGGTAGTCGATGAGGGCGCGTTTGAGGACCGGGTTGTTGTGGCCGTAGTTGAGCGAGCCGGCCCCGGCGAAGAAGTCGAGGTACTCATGACCGTCCTCGTCGAACATGCGGCTGCCCTGCGCGCGGTCGAAGACAGTGGGCCAACCGCGGCAGTAGCTGCGCACCTCCGACTCCAGGGTCTCGAAGACGCTCAGGTCGGGCTGGGTGATGGTCACAGCGAATCTCCTGGGAGACGGATTGATCGTGAGGGGTTCTGAGTGGACTGGGATCGTGCCGGGGGCGATTGACGGTGCGTCAGGCCCACGGGTGCGGCTGCCGGGCCGGTCAGCGAAAGAGCGGGGCGATGGCGTACAGGACCTCGGGCTCGTGCCCGCCGTCGTCGCCGGGAAACAGGGCCGCGTCGAACAGCACGGTCCGCTCGACGCGCGCGCCGTGGCGCTTGGCGAACGAGGTGAACAGGCGCTCGGAGGCGGTGTTGCCCGGGGAGATGGTGGTCTCCAGGGCGTCGAACCCGGGGTGGGCGGCGACCTTGGCGGCGAGCCCGTCGAGCAGCGCACCGGCGAGGCCGCGGCCACGCTGCGCGTGGTCGACGGCCACCTGCCAGACCACCAGGGTGCGGGGCTTGTCGGGGCGGACGTAGCCGGTGATGAAGCCGACGATCGCGCCGTCCGCATCCCTGGCCACGGCGGATGTCGCCGCGAAGTCGCGGCACCACAGCAGGTAGCTGTACGAGGAGTTCAGGTCGAGGACCTTCGAGTCGCGGGCGATCCGCCAGATCGCGGCGCCGTCGGCGACGTCCGGGGTGTCGAGCCGCAGGCCCTCGGGCATTTCAAGGAATTGCGCTTGCAGGTCGGTCGGTAGATCGGCTTGTGCAGCGGTCATGCGGATTGAATTTACCGAGCAATTTCTGGGATTGCATCGGGGGAAGGGGTTACGCGCGGCGCTCTCGTGTGTTATCACGCAGGCGCGGGCGCCCGCACGAATGGCCGGGGTTTTGTGGGGGTATTGCCGGATTTATTTCCGACAAAACGGCCTTGCTGTGGAGTGCGTCACAGCAACGTAATCCCTGCGAGACGTGCCCGAATTACGACGTTTGACGATGGCGAAACCTTAGTGTTTAGGGCCTCGAAAAGCGGGCAGAAGAATACGGGAAGCTGCACTCATAAAGAATTCATGAAAGCGCTCGGGGTAATTGCCCTGGAGCGCTTTGCCGCAGTGCGCGCATCGTGTTTTCGGCGGGTGCCGGACGGGCTGTCCCGTTCGTGGTGCGGCAGGCACGAACAGCCCGTCCGGCGTTCGAGGGCGAGCGCGGAGTGCGATCGGCGCTCACCCAGGCCTACGCCCAGGCGTGGGTGACGGCGCGCCGAGCGGCCTCCAGGTCCACGGCGAGCCCCACCTCGCCCATCGCCGCACCGAGCGCCGCCAGCGACGCGTGCACCACGCCGCGCGTCGCGTCCGGGCCGTAGTGGTTGACGCGGATCATCTCCTTGGCCAGCGTGCCCCCGCCCGCCACCAGCGGAAGCACCGGGTCGGCGGCCAGCGCCCGCGCCACCAGGTCGGAGGCGTCGACGCCCCGCGGCGCCCGCAGCGTCGTCGCCACCGGCGCGGCGTCCGCGGCCTCGTACACGTACGGCTCCAGGCCCCCGCCGAGCGCGAGGGCGCCCGCGCGCGTCGCCGTCGCCGCCGTCGCGTGCCGCCGCATCAGCGCCTCCAGGCCCTCCGCCTCGATGCGCTCCACACACGCCTCCAGGGCCAGCATCTCCAGCTGCGCCGGGGCGTGCAGGAGGGCCTTGCGGCCGCCGTCGATCCACCGCTCCTTCCAGTCGAGGAGGGAGAGGTACGAACGGCGCGGGGCCTCGGGATTGGCCGCCATGCGCTCCCAGGCGCGCTCGCTCACCGACACCGCCGAGACGCCCGCGGGGCCGCCCATCGCCTTCTGCGCGCCGATCACGCACAGGTCCACGCCCCACGCGTCCGGAAGGAGCGGCTCGGCGGCCACCGAGGCCACCGCGTCCAGCATGAACAGCGCGCCGTGCGCCCGTACGACCTCCCCGATCTCCGCCACCGGGTTGGTGTTGCCGGTCGCGGCCTCCGCGTGCACCAGGGACACGAAGTCGATGTCCGGGTGCTCCGCGAAGGCCGCCTCGACCTGTGCGGCCGTCACGGCGGTGTGGAACGGCACCGCGAGGTCGACGACGCTCGCGCCGCAGTCCCGCAGCCAGTTCCCGAAGGTCTGCCCGTACGGACCGGTGATCACGTTCAGGGCCTTCGTGCCGGTCCTCGCGGCGCCCCGGATGCAGCCCTCCAGGGGAAGCAGCGCCTCGCCCTGCATGATCACGACGTCCTGCCGGGTGTCCAGGAGCCGGGCCACCCGGTCCTCGATGGCGGCGAAGTGCGCGGCGCCGAGCGGCGTCAGGTCAAGGAAGGGGTGCGTCACGCTGCTGCTCGCTTCGGTAACTCGGTAACGGGGCCTCTACGGCGGGTCGGTGCGGCGGCCGCGGGCCTCGGCCCGGGGTCGCCCGCCGTCGAGCGTACCCACTGCCCCCGTCAGCCCTGTCGCCTCCCACGCTGCTGTCTAAGCTGACGCACATGAGCGAACGCGCGGTGCTGCACGTGAAGGGGCGGGTGCTCGTAGGGCCCGAGGACGTACGCGACGAGCTGTGGGTGGTCGGCGGGCGGGTGACCTACCGGCGGCCCGCGTCGGCCGCCGGTAGGGACACCGTGACCGTGCGGGGGTGGGCGCTGCCCGGCCTCGTCGACGCGCACTGCCACGTCGGCCTCGACGCCCACGGGCCCGTCGCGCCGGACGTCGCCGAGAAGCAGGCCCTCACCGACCGCGACGCGGGCACCCTGCTCCTGCGCGACGCGGGCTCGCCCTCCGACACCCGCTGGATCGACGACCGCGAGGACCTGCCGAAGATCATCCGCGCCGGGCGGCACATCGCGCGCACCCGCCGCTACATCCGCAACTACGCCCACGAGATCGAGCCCGACGACCTCGTCGCCTACGTCGCCCGCGAGGCGCGGCGCGGCGACGGCTGGGTCAAGCTCGTCGGCGACTGGATCGACCGCGACGCCGGTGACCTCACCGCCTGCTGGCCGCGCGGTGCCGTCGAGGCCGCCATCGCCGAGGCCCACCGGCTCGGGGCCCGCGTCACCGCCCACTGCTTCGCCGAGGACTCCCTGCGGGACCTCGTCGAGGCCGGGATCGACTGCGTCGAGCACGCCACCGGGCTCACCGAGGACACCATCCCCCTCTTCGCCTCCCGCGGCGTCGCCATCGTGCCCACCCTCGTCAACATCGCCACCTTCCCGCGGCTCGCCGACGGCGGCGAGGCGAAGTTCCCCCGCTGGTCCGCCCACATGCGCCGACTGCACGCCCGGCGCTACGACACCGTCCGTGCCGCCTACGACGCCGGTGTCCCCGTCTACGCCGGCACCGACGCCGGTGGCGCCCTCGCCCACGGCCTCATCGCCGGTGAGGTCGCCGAGCTCACCAAGGCGGGCATCCCGCCCGTCGAGGCACTGTCCGCCGCGGTGTGGCGTGCCCGTTCCTGGCTGGGGCGCCCCGGGCTCGTCGAGGGGGCTCCGGCTGACCTCGTCGTGTACGCGGAGGATCCGCGGGCCGATGTGCGGGTGCTGGCCGCGCCCTCCGCGGTGGTGGTGAACGGGAGGGTGGTGGGCTGAGGCGGGGGCCTTGCCGGGGCTGACGCCGGAGGAGCTGTCCATGGCGCCGGTGCGGCAGGGCTTCAGCCCGTCCGGCGCTTGAGGACGAGGCGCGAAGCGCCGATCCGGCGGGGGCCGTCCCACCCGTACGGGACACCCGCCCCTGGGGGCCGGGGGCGGAGCCCCGGTTACGGGCAGGGGCGGGGTCGGGGCGCCTCCGGCAGGACCTCCAACGGCGCGCGGCCGGGGCGCAGGGCACCGTCCATGACGTAGCCCTCGGGGCGGGAGGCCAGTTCGGTGGTGAGGCGGGTGCGCCAGCGGGCCACCGAGTCCGGGCGGGACGGGGCCAGGTCGTGGCGTTCCTGGGGATCGTCGGCCAGGTCGAAGAGCTGGTCGTGGCCGCTCCCGGAGAACCACACGTACTTCTCGCGCCCGTCGGTGAGCCACTGCACGGACTCCCCGAAGAGGGTGTGCTCGCCGTGGAGCCAGGGCCGGGGCGAGGGAAGGGGCTCGCCCCGGGCCGCGGGGAGGAGGCTGTGGCCGTCGAGGCCGCCCGGCACGGGCAGCCCCGCGCAGTCGAGCAACGTCGGCATGACGTCCCGCAGTTCGGCGAGGGAGCCGGAGACGACCCCGCCCGGGGGCAGCGCGCCGGGCGGCCCGGCGAGCAGCAGGGGTACCCGGGCGGACCCCTCGTAGGGGTAGGCCTTGCGCCACAGCCGGTGCTCACCGAGCATCTCGCCGTGGTCGGAGGTGAAGCACACCCACGTGTCGTCCCCGAGCCCGAACTCGGCGAGCGCGGTGAGGAAGCGATGGAGCTGCTGGTCGATGTGGGCCATGTGGCCGTAGTAGCCGGCCCGCGCGCGGCGGACGGTGTCGGGGGAGTGGACCGCGGAGTTGGCGTCGGCCCGGCTGTCGTCGCGCCAGTGGGCGAGCGCGTCGGCCCAGTCACCGACCACGGGATCCTCCTGGGGCACGCCGAGGAACTGCTCGAAGGCCCAGGCGGGCGGATCGTACGGCGGATGGGGCCGGTGGAAGGAGAGGTGCAGGAGGAACGGGGAGGTGACGTCGCGGCGGTACAGGAAGTCGATGGCCTCGGTCACCACCCAGTTGGTGGGGTGCAGCCGCTCGGCCCGGGGCCAGGGACGGGCCACGACGCTGTTGCAGTCGAGCCCGGTGTCGGCGTAGTCGGCCCCGGCCCGCTCACCGGGCTGTCGTTCGAGCCAGGACAGGTAGTCGTCGTGGAAGCGAGGGTCGACGCGGCGGTCCCGGGCGGCGTGCAAGTACCCGTCGTGCAGGGTCACTTCGTCAAAGCCGATGCGATTGCGCTCCGGGAAGGCGTGCAACTTGCCGATGGCGCGCGTCTGGTAGCCGTGGCGGCCGAACTCCGAGGCCAGCGTGACCGGGTACTCCCACGGCACGCCGTCCCGGTAGCCGGTGCGGCGGTGCGAGGTCTGCGCGAGGCCGGTGTGCAGGGCCGCGCGGGCCGGGATGCACGACGGCACGGCGGAGTACGCCTTCTCGAACCGGGCGCCGCGCCCCGCGAGCTGGTCCAGGTAGGGCGTGCGGACCACGGGGTGCCCGGCGGCGGACAGACAGTCGCCGCGCCACTGGTCGGCGGTGATCAGGACGACATTGCGAGGCATGCGGCTCCTGTTGACGGAGAGTGACGCGACGGGATCCGGCTCGTTGTACGTAACTTTGCCGCGACCCCGGCTGTCAACGTGACGATCACGCTTGTCACCGGCACGTGCGGGATGCGAGAGGTCCGAGGGAACGCCCGTGCCGCCGGATTCGAATGCATCAGCGGAAACCTCTCCTTGGGGTGAACTCACGCCACGTTGCTGCCTGTTCACTCTCAGTGCGTAAAGATTCCGGGAGTCGGGAGGGCGCCGCCAGGCGCATCCCCGGCATCCCTGGTGCCGCGCGCACGCGATGTCCCCGTGTGGCGTGCGCGGTCGGTACTTCCGTGACTCATGTGGGGGTTCCACCACCTTGACCAGCAACGCCTTCCGCAGACTGCCCGGGCGCCGCATCGGCGCGCTCACCGCCGCCACCGTCGTCGCCGCGGGCTCCACGGCGCTCGCCGCCACGGGCACCGCGCACGCCACCGACGACCACCGCGGCGGCCGCGCCGACGCCGTCGTCCTGCGCACCGGACTCAACGTCTCCCTGCTCAACAAGACCGTGAACCTGCCGCTGAACGCCGTCCTCAACGAGGTGTCCGCCCCCGCGAGCGCCGAGAAGACCGCGCTCACCGTGAAGCTGGACGGCGTGGACGGAGGCCGCCCCTTCAGCGTGCTGCGCGCCGACGTCGCGACCGCGCGGGCCACCGTGAAGGGCGGCACGGCGCAGGGCTACAGCAACGTCGCCCGCGCGAAGGTGAACCTGCCCGGACTGCCGATGCTGCCCCTCGTCGAGGTCGACCAGGTGACGTCCAAGGCCCTGTGCGTGTCCGGCAAGCGGCCCGTGGCCGAGTCCAAGCTGCTCGGCGGGGTGACGGTGCTCGGCAAGCGCGTCTCCGTGAAGGCCTCCGGCACCACCCAGGTGTCCGTCCCCGGCGTCGGAGACGTCCGGCTCGACCTGTCGTCGGCGCGCACCACGTCCCGTACGGCCGCCGCGGTCGCCCTGCGTCTCAAGGTGTCCGTCGACCCGCTGAAGCTCGGTGTCGCGGCGGTCGACGGCACCGTCACCCTGGCCGGCGCCACCTGCACCACCCCCGGGCCGGGGCCCAAGCCCCTGCCCGAGCCGCAGAAGGCCGACCCCGCCCCGCAGGGCAGGCCCGCGGAGCCGGTGGCCGCCAAGAAGGAGGCCCCCGACGACAACCTCGCCGAGACCGGCGGCAGTTCGTCCACCCCGTACGTGGCCGGGGGAGCGGTGGCCCTGGTCCTCGCCGGGGGCGGCGCCCTCGTCCTGACGCGTCGCCGCCACCGCTGAGCCGGACCCCGGCCGGGGTGCCGACGCCCCGGCCGGGGCCTGCCGGAGGCTCCCCGGCCCCGCCCCTTCCCGAAACCGGGGGCGCGGCCCCCGGCCCCCGGGGTGGGTGTCCCACCCGAAGGGAGCACCCGCCAAGGAAACACCCACCCCCGGCCTCAGGGCCCCCCGGCCAGAACCCCTCGCAACGCCCCCAGAAACGCGTCCGTCGTCCCCCGGTCCCGCACCGCCACCCGAAGCCACCGCGCCCCGAGCCCCGGAAACGTATCGCCACGCCGCACGGCGAACCCCCGCTCCCGCAACCGCTCCCGCACCACGAGCCCGTCGGCCACCCGCACAAGGACGAACGGCCCCGCCGCGGGCCCCGCCACCGACACCCCGGGCAACTGCCCCAGCCCGTCCACCAGATACCGCCGCTCGGCGGCGACCCGGTGGGCCACATGGCCCGCCTCCGCGAGCGCGCGCGGCGACACACACGCCTCCGCGGCGGCGAGCGCGGGCGACGACACCGGCCACAGCGGCTGCGCGCGGGACAGCTCGGCGACGACAGCCGGTTCGGCGAGGACGTAGCCGATGCGCAGCCCGGCGAGACCCCACGTCTTCGTGAGGCTCCGCAGCACCACGAGCCCGGGCACGTCGACCCGCCCCGCGAGGGCTTCGCGCTCGCCCGGCACGGCGTCCATGAACGCCTCGTCCACCACGAGGACCCGCCCCGGCCGGGCGAGCCGGACGACGTCGGCGGCGCGGTGCAGCACCGAGGTGGGGTTCGTGGGATTGCCGATCACGACGAGGTCCGCGTCATCGGGCACCAGACCCGGATCGAGGCGGAACCCGTCCGAGGGCCGCAGCAGCACCCGACCCACCGTGTGCCCGGCGTCCCGCAGCGCGGCCTCCGGCTCGGTGAACTGGGGATGCACCACCACGGGCCGCCGCACCCGCAGCGCCCGCGCGAGCAGCACGAACGCCTCGGCGGCCCCCGAGGTGAGCAGCACCCGCTCCGGCGGGACCCCGTGCCGCGCCGCCACCGCGGCCCGCGCCGCCCGCCCGTCCGGGTAGGCGGCGAGCCCGTCGAGCGAGTCGGCGACACACTGCTTCAGCCACGCGGGCGGCGTACCGGCACGGACGTTGACGGCCAGGTCCACCAGATCGCCCTCGCCCCGCACCTCCACGTCCCCGTGGTGACGCAGGTCGACGTCGGCCACCGCCGGGCCGCTCACGACCCCGGCCTCAGTGGGAGTGCGCATGGCTTCCGTGGTGGTCGTGCCCGTGGCCATGGCCGTGTCCGTGCCCGTGGTGGTGACCGTCGTCGTCCGGGTGGAAGTGCGGCTGCTGCGGCAGCCCCACCTTGTCCTCGAAGCCCGGCAGCGCCACCCGGTACACACAGGTGTCGCAGTTCATCCGCAGGTCTCCGCCCACGGCCTCCCGGTACCGCTCCATGACCAGCTCGACCAGCTCCTCCTCGGGGCCGATCACATCGGCGGACCGCACCTCCACGTCGGGGTGCGCGGACGCCCAGCCGTCGGTCTGCTGCCGCACCCGGTCCGGCAGGATCCCGGTGAACAGGAAGTACGGCAGGACCACGATGCGCCGCGCGCCGAGTGCCACGCACCGGTCGAGCCCCGACGGCACGTCGGGCGCGGCCAGCGACACGAACGCCGTCTCCACGCCCGCGTACCCGCGGCCCTCCCACAGCAGCCGCGCCGCCTTGAACACCTCGGAGTTGGCGTCGGGATCCGTCGAGCCGCGCCCCACCAGGAGCACGGTGACGTCGGCCCGGTCCTCCGGCGTGCGCACCGAGTCGCCGAGCGCCTCGTCCAGGCGCCGCTCCAGGACCTTCAGGATCGAGGGGTGCGGGCCCAGCGGACGGCCGTAGGAGTACGAGATGCCGGGGTGGCGCTCCTTCTCGCGGGTCAGCGCGGCCGGGATGTCGCCCTTGGCGTGCCCGGCGGACACCAGCATCAGCGGCACCGCCGCGAACCGTTTCACGCCCCGCTCGACGAGTTCGGTCACGGCTTCGCCGAGCGGCGGCGGCGACAGCTCGATGAAGCCGCCCGCGACGGGCAGTTCGGGGTTGCGGCGCGCCAGCTCCTCGACGAAGTCGCGGAACGCCGCGGCTCCGGCGTCGTCACGGGTGCCGTGGCCGGCGATGAGCAGTGCGGGCGGGGTGGTCACGTGTTCTCCTCGGGTCGGATCCCGGCGCCCGGCGCCGGGGGGTGGTACAGCAGGGCGTTCAGAGCGGCCGACGCGACCGCCGAACCCCCCTTCTCGGACACGTTGCTGACGGCGGGAAGCCCGCTTGCGCGGAGCGCCTCCTTGGACTCGACGGCGCCGACGAAGCCGACCGGAAGGCCGATCACGAGCGCGGGCCTGGCGTCGAGCAGCAGCAGTTCCTCCAGGGCGGTGGGCGCGCAGCCGATCACCCAGAGCGCGCCGGGACCGACCTGTTCGTACGCGAGCCGCACCGCGTGCGCCGAACGCGTCAGATCGGGGCCGGACGTGGCGTCCTTGAGCCTGCACACGGTCTCGCGCCGCGTGATCCCGGCGGCGACCATCTCCACGTCCACCACGACGGGCGCGCCCGCGTGCAGGGCGGCGTGGCCGCGTACCAGCGACTCCTCGTCCGTCACCAGGTCCCGCGCGTAGTCCAGGTCCGCCGCGGAGTGGATGACGCGCTCCACGACGGCCCGCGTCAGCGGCGGGAAGTGAGAGGTGTCGAGCCGGGAGCGCAGCCGCCGGAACGACTCCCGCTCGATGGGGTGCACCACGCGTTCCACGGCGGTCACACCCCCTGCCAGCGGTAGCCGCGCGGGGTCACCATGCGGCCCGCGACGGCGCGGGTCGCGGTGTTGCCGACGGTCACGACGGTCATCATGTCGACGCTGTCGGGGTCGAGCTCGGCCAGCGTGGTCAGGCGCACGCTCTCGTCGGGGCGCGAGGCGTTGCGCACGACACCGACGGGCGTCGACGCCGCCCGGTGCTCGGCGAGCAGCGCCAGGGACTTCGGCAGCTGCCAGTCCCGGCCCCGGCTGCGCGGGTTGTAGAACGTCACGACCAGGTCCGCCTCGGCCGCCGCGCGCACCCGGCGCTCGATGACCTCCCACGGCGTGTGCAGGTCGGACAGGCTGATGGACACGTGGTCGTGGCCGAGCGGCGCGCCGAGGAGCGCACCGGCGGCCAGCGCGGCGGTCACGCCCGGTACGCCGACGACGTCGATGTCGTCCCCGGCCTCCGCGAGCGCGGGCGACGCCATCGCGTACACGCCCGCGTCCCCCGACCCGATCAAGGCCACCGCCCGGCCCTCGCGGGCCTCGGCGACGGCCGTACGGGCCCGCTTCTCCTCGGCGCCGAGCCCCGACTCGATGATCCGCGTCCCCGGCCGCAGCAGATCCCTGATCTGGTCGACGTACTGGTCGAGGCCCACGAGCACGGCGGCGCGCCGCAGTTCGTCGCGCGCCCGGGGCGTGAGCAGGTCCCGGGCACCGGGCCCGAGCCCCACCACGGCGAGCCGCCCCCGCGCGGGCCGCCGCACCACGGCACACGTGGCCATCGCGGGCCTGCCGTCCGCCCGCTGCGACTTCCGCTTCGGCACGACGAGTTCACCCCCGCCGCGCAGCGCAGCGGCCTCGGCGACGGACGGCGTCCCGACGGCGGCGAGCGGCGCCTTCGAGGGGTTCGGCACGTCGACCCCGGCCAGTTCCTCGGCGGTGTACGTCACCAACGGCACCCCGAGCCGCCTCGCCGCCTCCACGATCCCCGCCTCGTCCCGCTTGGCGTCGACGGTGACCAACTCCCGCACACAGAGCACGGAGAGCCCGGCCGCCCGCAGGGAGTCCCGTACGAGTTCCAGGATCTCGTCGGCAGGCGCCCCCTTGCTGGCCCCGACCCCGACGACCAGGGAAGGCGGCCGGAGGGTGACCTCGCGCAGCGAGGACGCGTGGGCGCGGTCGGTGACCCGCACCGTCGCCTGCTCGCGTTGCGGCTGATCGGCCGGCCCGGGGTGGCGCTCGCCCCGCTCCTCGCTCTGTGGGCGATCGTCCCGCCGGGCGACAGAGCTCTCCCCGGCCCGAGCGGAGCCGAGAGCCCGGGGAAGGGCGGGCGCGGCCCCGTCCGGCGGCGCCATGACGTTCGAGGGCAGGGCAGGCAGGGGCCACGCCAACTCCGCCTCCAGGGCGACGGGCTCCCCGTCCAACATGGCCCGGGTCACCCCGGCGACGTCCCCCTCGACAGGGAACCCGAGCGTGTCGAGCCCCGGCACGGCCACCGCGTCCGTGGCGGTGGTGACCACGGGCTCGGCCCCGAGCACCTCCCCGACCTCCCGCGCCAGCGCGTTCGCGCCCCCACCGTGCCCGCCCAGCAGGGCGACGGCGAACCGACCGCCCTCGTCGACACACACGACCCCGGGGTCCACCGACTTCCCCGACAGCAACGGCGCGGCCAGCCGCACCACGGCGCCCGTGGCGAGAAAGCACACCACCTGCTCGCACTCGCGGAACGCCCGCTCGAAGGCGTCTCGTACGGGACCCTCGTACACCCGCGTCCGGGCGGGCCAGGCACCGGCGAGTCGCGCGCACGCACGCCCGCCGGCCTCCGTGGCGGAGATCAGGCCGATCACTGAACTGCTCCTTCGTTCAAGGAAGTTGACGCTTCGGGTGCCGCCGGGTCGGACGCCGACGACACGGCGCCGGCCCCGCCTCGCGTACCCCACAGCAGAAACACCGGATTGGTCGCGGCGAGCCGCGTGACCGCACCCGGCAGCGGCGCGAGCCGCGACGACTGCAACAGCACCCCGTCGCAGTCGAACCCGGCCCCGAGCAGCGCGGCCCGCACCGCAGGCACCCGGTCGACCGCGGCCAGGGACACCACGACGGCCCGCCGCGCCCGCCGCGCGCACGCGGTCACGATGGCGGGCAGCTCGCGCCCACCGCCGCCGACGAACACGGCGTCGGGATCGGCGAGGTCGGACAGGACGGTGGGCGCCGCCCCGTGCACGGCGAGCACGTCCACGCCGTGCGCGGCGGCGTTGGCGCGGATCCGCTCGATGCCGTCGGCGGTCTTCTCCACGGCCGTCACGGCCGCGCCGAGCCGCGCGCACTCCACGGCGACGGAGCCCGAGCCCGCGCCGATGTCCCACACCAGGTCCCCGACGCGCGGCCCGAGCCGGGCCAGCGCGAGGGCCCGCACCTCGAACTTGGTGATCATCGAGTCCCGGTGGCTGAACTCCTCCTCGGCCAGGGCCCACCGGCCGGGCCCGGTCCTCGGCCCCGCGACGGTCCGGGCGGCCGCGGTGACCGCGCGGTCCTCGTCGAGGCAGAGCACGACGCTGACCGTGGCACCCCAGTCGCGGGCGGCGGCCTCGGCGGGGGTGACGCGCTCCACGCGTTCCGCGGCGGGGTCGCCCAGGGCGGTGGCCACCACCAGGGTGCGGCCCTCCGCGCGGCGGGCCAGTTCGGCGCCCAGTTCGGCGGGGCCCGCGCCGGGGCCGGTGAGGACAGCGACCTTCGGGTGGGCGCGGCAGGCGTTCACCGCGGTGCGCAGGTCGCGGCCGTGGGCGCTGACCACGACCGCGTCGTCCCAGGGCAGGCCGACCCGGGCGAAGGCCGTCGCCACGGAGGAGACGCCGGGCCGGACGTCGAGGGCGTCCGGCCCGAAACGGGCCGCCAGCGCGCGCACTATGCCGAAGAAGCCGGGGTCCCCGGAGGCCAGGACGACCACGCGTGGGCTGCTGCCGTCGGCGTCGGCGCGCTCCTCACACGGTGTTGCCGATCGGCCTTCGGCCTCGTCCGCACACGCCGGACGGGCTGTTCCCACCTGCTCGATCGCCTCCAGCGCGGGCTCCAACGGCCCGAGCACCACCTGCCGCACCCCCGCCGGGACCCCGGCCGCCTCCAGGTGACGGCGTCCCCCCACCACGAGCGCGGCGCCCCGCACCGCCGCGCGGGCCGCCTCGCCCAGGGGTGCCCCCGTCCCCGTACCGAAGACCGTGATCACCGTTCGGACCTCTCGGCGCGCAGCGCCGCGCGGGCCCCGGGGTCGGCCTTGCGGAAGCCGTGGAAGTGGCCGGGGTGGTACAGGTGCGAGCGGGTGCCGTGGGCTCCGAGCGCCGGGCCGACCAGGAACAGGGTGTGCTTCCACAGCCGGTGTTCCTTCACCGTCTCTTCCAGCGTCCCGACGGTGCAGGTCAGGACCAGCTCCTCCGGCCAGGTGGCCTGGTACGCGACGACGACGGGCGTGGTCGTCGGGTAGCCGCCTTCGAGGAGTTCGCGCACGAGCTGGCCGCTGCGCGCCGCCGACAGGAACAGCGCCATCGTCGTGCCGTGCCGCGCGAACTCCCGTACCTCCTCGCCCGGCGGCATCGGTGTCTTGCCGCCGCCGAGCCGGGTGAGGATCACGGACTGGGCGACCTCCGGGATGGTCAGCTCGCGCCCGGCGATGGCGGCGACGGCCGAGAACGACGAGACACCCGGCACGATCTCCGTCTCGACGCCGAGGCCGGCGCACCGGTCGAGCTGCTCCTGCGTGCCGCCCCACAGCGCCGGGTCCCCGGAGTGGATCCGCGCGACCTTCAGGCCGTCCCGGGCGGCCCGCTCGTACACGGCCACGACGTCCTCCAGGGACATCACCGCCGAGTCCAGGATCTCGGCGCCCTCGCGGGCGTGCTCCAGGACATCGGCCTGCACGAGGCTGGCGGCCCAGATCACCACGTCGGCGTCCGCGATGGCCCGGGCGGCCCGGAACGTCAGCAGATCGGCGGCGCCGGGACCGGCTCCGACGAAGGTCACCTTGCCGGTGGGGGCGGCATCGGCCATGAGGGGATTCCTCTCGTACGGACTCGTACAGGACGGGGACTGATGAAACAGAACGGGGACTGTTGAAGGGGAGACGCGGGCTGAGAACGGGGGCTGAGGACTGGGCTGAGGACGGGAACCTGAGACGGGGCTGAAGACGGGGGCTGAAGCAGGCGTGCGGCCCGGGGACGGGGCCGGGGGAGTGGCCCGTGGGGCCGTGGGGCGGGTGCGCGATGCGGGGACGGGCTCAATCGGCTAGCAAGAGCGCATGGCGGTGTTCGTGGCGCTCGGCGCGTTCGTGATGACACTCGTCGGCGGCTGGACCGCCGGGCGGGTCACCGACCGGCGCCATCTGGTGCTCGGTCTCGCGGGCGGCCTGATGCTCGGCGTGGTCGGCCTCGACCTGCTGCCCGAAGCCCTGGAGGCGGCCGGCGGACCCGTCTTCGGCGTACCGGCGGCGCTGCTCCTCGCCGTGGCGGGCTTCCTGTTCGCGCACGTGGTGGAGCGGCTGCTCGCGCTGCGCCGGTCGGCGCACGGGGCCGCCGAGCACCCGGGCGGCCGGGTCCCCGAGGTCGGCCTGACGGCGGCCGCGGCGATGGTCGGCCACAGCGTGATGGACGGCGTCGCGATCGGCGCCGCGTTCCAGGTGGGCGGCGGCATGGGCGTGGCGGTGGCGGTCGCCGTCATCGCCCACGACTTCGCGGACGGCTTCAACACGTACACGATCACCCGGCTGTACGGGAACGCGCGCCGCAGGGCCGTGGCGATGCTCCTCGCGGACGCGGCGGCCCCGGTCGTGGGCGCGGCGACCACGCTGGCCTTCACCATTCCGGAGCAACTGCTCGGCGGATATCTCGGCTTCTTCGGCGGCGCCCTGCTCTACCTCGCCGCCGCCGAGATCCTGCCCGAGGCCCACCACGACCACCCGGCGCGCTCGACGCTGCTGTGCACGGTGGCGGGGGCGGCGTTCATCTGGCTGGTGGTGGGCATCGCCGAGTGAGGCGCGCGCCCGGTCGAAGGTCACAGCTTCCCGCCCCGCCCGCCCTCGCGCCGCGCGGGCGCGATGAGCGTCGACAGGTACGGCAGCGGCCCGTCGCCCAGTTCGGCGGCGCCGCGAATGGACTCCTCGGGCAGCCCGAGGGCCGACCCCCACACCGCGTCCCCGGTCCGCCCCGTCTCCCGCAGCGCCGCCGCGACCTCGTGCGCGAGCCGCCCGAACTTGTACGCCACCACGGTCCCGGGCCCGGCGAGCGCGTCCTTCAGGACGGCGGCCCCCGCCGTCACCGGCACCAGCGTCAACGGCTCGGTGCCCTCGGTGAGGACGGCCCCGCTGCGCGCCGCGAGGTCCTGCATGGCCGTGATCCCGGGCACCGTCTCGACGCCGACGCCCGGCACCAGCTCCTCGATGGTCTGCGCGAGATAGGTGAACGTCGAGTACACATTGGGGTCGCCGATGGTGGCGAACGCCACCGTGCCGTGCTCCCGCAGCAGTTCCGCGACGCGCTCCCCGGCCGCGTCCCAGGCCGCCTCGCGCCGCGCCCGGTCGGTGCGCTCGTTCAACGCGAACACGACCCGGACGACCCGCTCCGCCGGAACGTAGTGCAGCACCGTCGCCTCGGCCCGGCCCCGCTCGCCGGTGTCCATGACGGGGACGACGACGACATCGGCGGCGCGCAGCGCGTTCACCCCCTTGACGGTCACGAGCTCGGGGTCACCGGGGCCCACCCCGACCCCGATCAGCCTGCTGTCGCTGTCACTCATGCCTTGCACCTCTCCATGAACCGACGGGCGATCCCGGGTTCGGCGGCCCAGTGCGTGTGCACGTAACTCGCGTGCACACCCTGTTGTACGAAACCTTCGACGCGCCGTTCAGGAGCGTGCAGCCCCCACGCGGGAGCCGCCCCCGCGCCCGGCTCCACGACCGTGCGGTGGAACTCGTGCCCGCGCATCCGCGTACCCACGCCCGCGAGGACACTGTCCGACACGGCGACGGCCTCGCGATACCCCAGCGTCAGCCGCTCCGACATCCGCGCCGTCGCGTCCAGCACCCCGCACATCGGCTTCCCGTCCAACTCCCGCGCCAGATAGAGCAGCCCCGCACACTCGGCGGCGACGGGCGCGCCGCTCCCGGCGAGTTCCGCCACGGCCTTCCGCAAGGGCTCGTTGGCGGACAACTCCGGCGCGTACACCTCGGGAAACCCACCACCGATGACGAGCCCTCGGGTGCCGCGGGGCAACTCCTCGTCGTGCAGCGGATCGAAGGTCACGACCTCGGCTCCGGCGGCGGTCAGCAGCTCGGCATGCTCGGCGTAGGAGAAGGAGAAAGCGGCGCCTCCGGCAAGGGCGACGACAGGTCGCCCACTTTCGGGCCCGCCCGGCGAAGTTGCAGCCCGTCCGGCGTTTGAGGACGAGGCGCGAAGCGCCGATTCGGCGGCGGCATGTCCCACCCGCACGGGAGACCCACCCCCGGGGTCCGGGGCGGAGCCCCGGTTTCGGGAAGGGGCGGGACTGGGGAAGGCCCCGCAGGGCGACCACCCCGCACCCGAAAGCCCCGGCGCACTCCGCGCCAACGCCAACACTGCCTCAAGGTCAACCCCGCCCCGCACCTGCGAGGCCAACGCGGCCACAGCCGCAAGAGCTTCCCCCCGCCGCTCGGCAACAGGTACGAGCCCCAGATGCCGCGAGGGCGCCCGAACCTGAGAAGCCCGCCGCAAGGCACCCAGCACCGGCACCCCGGAAGAATCCAACGCCTCCCGCAACAACTCCTCGTGCCGCTCCGACCCCACCTTGTTGAGAATCACCCCACCGACCCGAACCTCCGGATCCCAAGAGGCGAACCCATGCACGAGCGCGGCCACGGACCGGGACTGCGACGACGCGTCGACGACCAGCACGACAGGAGCCCGCAGCAACTTGGCGACATGCGCGGTGGAGGCCAGCTCCCCCTGCCCGGCGGCCCCGTCGTACAGCCCCATCACACCCTCGACCACGGCCAGATCACACCCGGCGGAGCCATGCGCGAACAGCGGGGCGACCAGCTCGGGCCCGCACAGATACGCGTCGAGGTTCCGCCCCGGGCGGCCCGTGGCCAGCGAGTGGTATCCGGGGTCGATGTAGTCGGGCCCGACCTTGTGCGCGGACACGGCGAGCCCGGCCTGCGCGAAGGCGGCCATCAACCCGGTCGCGACCGTCGTCTTCCCACTCCCGGAAGACGGCGCCGCGACAACGACACGTGCTACCACTCGATGCCCCGCTGCCCCTTCTGACCGGCGTCCATGGGGTGCTTGACCTTGGACATGTCGGTGACGAGGTCGGCGTACTCCACGAGCGCGGCCGGCGCGTTGCGCCCGGTGATCACGACATGCTGGGTCCCGGGCCGGGCCTTCAGCACGGCGACGACCTCCTCGACGTCGATCCACCCCCAGTGCATGGGGTAGGCGAACTCGTCGAGGACGTACAGCCGGTACGTCTCGGCGGCGAGGTCCCGCTTGACCTGCTCCCACCCCTCACGGGCCTTGTCCTCGTTGCTCATCTCGCCGTCGGCCGGGGCACGCTGGATCCAGGACCACCCCTCACCCATCTTGTGCCAGTCGACGGACCCGCCCTGGCCGCTCGCGCCGAGCACCCGCAGCGCGTTCTCCTCGCCGACCTTCCACTTCGCCGACTTCACGAACTGGAACACTCCGATCGGCCACCCCTGATTCCAGGCCCGCAGCGCGAGCCCGAAGGCGGCGGTCGACTTGCCCTTGCCGATCCCGGTGTGCACGACGACGAGCGGCCGATTGCGCCGCTGACGCGTCGTGAGCCCGTCGTCGGGCACGACACTCGGCTGACCCTGAGGCATCAGGCGACCCTCCTCGCGGAGCCGTACGACCCCTGAACGTCCTTCACGAGCCCGGCGATCGAGTCCGCCCGCAGCTCGTCCAGCGTCACCGCGGTCCCGCCGAGCTCCCCGGCCAGCTGCCCCGCGAGCCCGAGCCGCACCGGCCCCGACTCGCAGTCCACGACCACCGAGGCCTGCCCCTCGGCGGCGAGGAGCCGCGCGGCACGCCCGGCCTGCGCGACCGGCTCCACACCACCGGTGGCCCGGCCGTCGGTCACCACGATCACCAGCGGCCGCCGCGCGGGATCCCGCAGCCGCTCGACCCGCAGCACCTCGTGGGCGCGCAGCAGCCCGGCCGCGAGCGGCGTACGCCCGCCGGTGGGCAGCGACTCCAGGCGCGCGGCCGCCGCGTCCACGGACGACGTGGGCGGCAACGCCACGTCCGCCCCCGTCCCCCGGAACGTCACGAGCCCCACCTTGTCCCGCCGCTGGTAGGCGTCGAGCAGCAGCGAGAGCACCGCGCCCTTCACGGCGCTCATCCGCTGCCGCGCCGCCATCGACCCCGACGCGTCCACGACGAACAGCACGAGATTGCCCTCGCGCCCCTCGCGCGTGGCCTGCCGCAGATCGTCCCGGCGCACCACGAGCCCCCGCCCGGACCGCCCGCGCGCCCGCTGATGGGGCGCGGCGGCCTGCACGGTCGCCGCCAGGTGCAGCTTCGTGAGCGCACCCCGCGGCCGCCGCGCACCCGTCGTGCGGCCGTGCTCGGTGCGCGCCCGGGACCGCCGCCCCGCCGCGCCCTCACCGAGCCCCGGCACGCTCAGGACCTTCGTGCGGAACGGCTCACCGGCGCGCACGGCCTGCTGCTCGCCCGCGCCGCCAGCCCCCGGCTGCCCGTCGTCGGCGGCCTCGGGCGTCGCGGCGGCGCCGTCCCCGGACTGCTCGGGACCGGAGTCCTGGGGCGGCTGCCCGCCCCCGCCGTCGGGCCCGCCACCGTCGGGGTCGGGCTCGTCGTCCCCGTCGTTCTCCCCGAACTCCTCAAGGGTCTCGTCCAGCTTGTCCTCGTCGAGCCCCGGCGCGTCGAAGGGGTTGCGCCGCCGCCGGTGCGGCAGCGCGAGCAGCGCGGCCTGCCGCACGTCCTCGGCGAGCACGTCCTCACGCCCGGCCCAGGCGGCAAGGGCGGTGGCCGTCCGCGCCATCACGATGTCGGCGCGCATGCCGTCCACCTCGAAGGCCGCGCAGGTCGCCGCGATCTGCCGCAGCGCCCCGTCCCCGAGCCGCACGCGTGGCAGCAGCGCGCGGGCGGCGACGATACGTCCGCGTACGGCACCCTCCTCATCGCCCCAGCGCGCCGCGAACCCGTCCGGGTCGTCGTCGTAGGCGAGCCGCCGCCGCACGACTTCGACGCGCTGGTCGGGCTCGCGGGACGCGGAGACCTCGACGGTGAGCCCGAACCGGTCGAGCAACTGCGGCCGCAGCTCGCCCTCTTCGGGGTTCATGGTCCCGACGAGCAGGAACCGCGCGGCATGCCGTACGGAGACGCCTTCGCGCTCGACGTACGAGGCGCCCATGGCGGCGGCGTCGAGCAGCAGGTCGACCAGGTGGTCGTGCAGCAGGTTGACCTCGTCGACGTACAGGATCCCGCGGTGCGCGTCGGCGAGCAGCCCCGGCTCGAACGCCTTCACGCCCTCGGCGAGCGCCCGCTCGATGTCGAGCGCCCCCACGAGCCGGTCCTCGGAGGCCCCGACGGGCAGCTCGACCATGCGCGCGGCCCGGGCGACCCCGCCCCCGGCTTCGTGCGGCCCGTCCGGGCAGGAGGGATCGGGCGCCCCCGGAGCACAGGAGAACCGGCAGCCCGGCACGACGTCCACCTCGGGCAGTAGTGCCGAGAGCGCCCGCACGGCGGTGGACTTGGCCGTCCCTTTCTCCCCCCGAACCAGTACGCCACCGACGGCGGGGGAGACGGCGTTGAGCAACAGGGCAAGCCGCAGGTCGTCCTGTCCGACGAGGGCGGTGAAGGGGTAGGGGGTGCTCACGCGACGACCTCCAGCGTTTTCCGGGCTTCCGGCGACGATTCAGCCCGTCCGGCGTTTGAGGACGAGCCGCGCAGCGGCGATACGGGGGTCCGGGGGCGGAGCCCTCGGTTTCGGGAAGGGGCGGGACTGGGGAACGCCCCGCAGGGCCTCACTCCGCACCCCCTTCAAGCTGCCCCTCAAGCTCCAGATAAGTGGCCCGCAACCGCTCCAACGTCTCCGCGTCCGGCTCCGCCCAGAGCCCCCGCTCCGCCGCCTCCAGCAACCGCTCGGAAATCCCCCGCAGCGCCCACGGGTTGGACTTCTCCATGAAGGCTCGGTTCTCCGGGTCGAACACGTACTCCGCCGACAACTTCTCGTACATCCAGTCGTCCACGACACCCGCGGTCGCGTCGTACCCGAACAGATAGTCCACGGTGGCCGCCATCTCGAAGGCCCCCTTGTACCCGTGCCGCCGCATCGCGGCCATCCACCGCGGATTGACGACGCGAGCCCGGAAGACCCGGTGGGTCTCTTCCCCCAACGTCCGCGTCTTCACCTGATCGGGCACGGCCGAGTCCCCGACGTACGCCTCGGGCGACTCACCGGTCAGATGCCGCACCATGGCGACCATCCCGCCGTGGTACTGGAAGTAGTCGTCGGCGTCGACCAGATCGTGCTCACGCGTGTCGACATTTTTCGCCGCCACAGCGATCCGCCGGAACGCCGTCTCCATGTCCCCCCGGGCGGCCCGCCCGTCGAGCCCCCGCCCGTAGGCGTAGCCGCCCCACACCGCGTACACCTCGGCCAGATCGGCGTCGGAGCGCCAGTTGCGGGCGTCGATGAGCGGCAGCAGCCCCGCCCCGTACGCGCCGGGCTTGGAGCCGAAGATGCGGGCGGTGGCGCGCCGCCTGTCGCCGTGCTCGGCGGCGTCCTCGTCGACGTGGGCGCGTACGTAGTTCTGGTCCGGAGCCTCGTCCAGCTCGGCGACCGCCCGCACGGCGTCGTCGATCAGTCCCACGACGTGCGGGAACGCGTCGCGGAAGAAGCCGGAGATGCGGACGGTCACGTCGATGCGGGGCCGCCCCAGCTCGGCGACGGGCACGATCTCGAAGCCCGTGACGCGGCGCGACGCGTCGTCCCACACGGGCCGGCAGCCGAGCAGCGCGAGGATCTCGGCGATGTCGTCGCCCTGGGTGCGCATGGCGGAGGTGCCCCACACGGTCAGGCCCACGGACTTCGGGTACGCGCCGGTGTCGGCCAGATAGCGCGCGATGAGCGAGTCGGCGAGGGACTGTCCGACCTCCCAGCTCAGCCTGGACGGGATGGCCTTGGGGTCGACGGAGTAGAAGTTGCGGCCGGTCGGCAGGACGTTGACGAGGCCGCGCGTGGGGGAGCCCGAAGGGCCCGCGGGGACGTAGCCGCCGTTGAGGGCGCGCAGGATGTGCCCGATCTCGTCGGTGGTGCGGGCGAGCCGGGGCACGACCTCCTCGCAGGCGAAGCCGAGGACGGCGACGGCGGGCGGCAGCTCGACGCCGATGACGTCGCGGACCAGTCCGCGCACGGCGGCGAGGTCCCAGCCGCGCTCCTCCATGCCTTCGGCGAGGCGGCGGCACAGCTGTTCGAGGAGGTCGATGGCGTCGGCGGCGGTCCGGGCGGGCCCGTCCACCAGAGCCGTGAGACCGTCGGCGACCTTCACCGCCGCGCCCGGCTCGCCGAGGAGTTCCTTCTCGTCCAGGCCGAAGTGCTCCGCGAGACAGGCCCGAAGCCCCGGCAGCGCGTTGGCGGCACCGCCCCACACCTGCGAGGCGCGAAGCACCGCGAGGACGAGGTTGACGCGCGCCTCGCCGACGGGCCCGCCGCCGAGGATGTGCAGGCCGTCGCGGATCTGCACGTCCTTGATCTCGCACAGATAGCCGTCGATGTGCATGACGAACTCGTCGAAGTCGTCGTCGTCCGGCTGGTCGTCGACGTGCAGGTCGTGGTGCAGCTCCGCGGCCTTCACCAGCGTCCAGATCTGCGCCCGCACGGCCGGTGCCTTGACCGGGTCGAGGTCGCTCACCAGGGCGTACTCGTCGAGGAGTTGCTCCAGCTTGGCCAGGTCCCCGTAGGTGTCGGCGCGCGCCATCGGAGGCACCAGGTGGTCCACGACGGTGGCGTGCCCGCGCCGCTTGGCCTGGGTGCCCTCGCCGGGGTCGTTGACGATGAAGGGGTAGACGAGCGGCAGGTCGCCGAGCACGGCGTCCGGCGCGCAGCCACCGCTGAGCCCGAGGCCCTTGCCGGGCAGCCACTCCATGGTGCCGTGCTTGCCCATGTGCACGATGGCGTCGGCGCCGAAAGTGCGGTCGAGCCAGCGGTACGCGGCCATGTAGTGGTGGGACGGCGGCATGTCCGGGTCGTGGTAGATCGCGATGGGGTTCTCGCCGAAGCCGCGCGGCGGCTGGATCATCACGACGACGTTCCCGAACCGGAGCGAGGCGAGCACGATGTCGCCGCCGTCGACGTAGAGGCTGCCCGGCGGCTCGCCCCAGGCCTCCAGCATGCCGTCGCGCAGCTCGGGGTCGAGGGCGCTGAACCACGCCTGGTAGTCGGCGAGCGGTACGCGCGCGGGGGCGGCGGCGAGCTGCTCCTCGGTGAGCCATTCGACGTCGTGGCCACCGGCGTTGATGAGGGTGTGGATCAGCTCGTCGCCGTTGTCGGGGTGGCCCTCGACGACGTAGCCCGCGTCCCGCAGGGCGTCGAGGACGCGCACGGCGGAGGCGGGGGTGTCGAGGCCGACGGCGTTGCCGACCCGGCTGTGCTTGGTCGGGTACGCGGTGAAGACCAGGCCGAGCCGCTTCTCGGCGTTGGGCTTGTGCCGCAGCGCGCCGTGGCGGACGGCGATTCCGGCGACGCGCGCGGCCCGCTCGGGGTCGGCGACGTACACGGGGACGTCGTCGGGGCCCTGCTCCTTGAAGCTGAACGGCACGGTGATGACGCGGCCGTCGAACTCGGGGATCGCCACCTGCATGGCGGCGTCCATGGGGGAGAGGGCGGCGTCGGAGTCCTGCCAGGCGGCGCGCGACGAGGTGAGGCACAGGCCTTGGAGGACGGGGATGTCGAGGTCGGCCAGGGCGCCGATGTCCCAGGCCTCCTCGTCGCCTCCCGCGCTGGCGTCGGAGGCGTGGGTGCCGCCCGCGGCGAGGACGGTGGCGACGAGGACGTCGGCCCGCCCGAGGATCTCGTACAGCCCGGAGTCGGCGCCGCGCAGCGAACCGCAGTACACAGCGAGGGCGTTGGCGCCCTTGGCCTCGATGGCGTCGCACAGCGTGTCCACGAACGCGGTGTTCCCCGACAGCTGGTGCGCGCGGTAGAAGAGCACGCCGACGGTCGGGCGCCCCTCCACGTGCGCGCGCTCCCCGTGCACCCCGTACTCGGGCATCTTCACCGGCTCGGCGAAGCCGTGGCCGGTCAGGAGCACGGTGTCGGACAGGAACCGCTCCAGCTCCACGAAGTTGGCGGGCCCGCCCTCGACGAGATAGCGCAGCGCCTCGGCGACGACGCCGGCGGGCACCGACGACTCGGCCATCAGCTCGGCGTCGGGCACGGACTCGCCGCCGAGCAGCACGGTCGGGATCCCGGCCGCCTTCAGCGCGGCGAGCCCGTCCTCCCAGGCGCGCTTGCCACCGAGGAGGCGTACGACGGCGATGTCCGCGCCGTCGAGGAGCGCGGGCAGTTCCTCGCGCACGTCGACGCGGGTCGGGTTGGCGATGCGGTAGGGCGCGTCGGAGGCGCGGGCGGCGAGCAGGTCCGTGTCGGCGGTGGACAGGAGAAGGACGGTCATGAGGGTGCCCCCGGTGCGATGAAGGGGAGACCGGACGGAGCGCCGGTCTCGATCAGGCGCAGCAGCGCGTCGGTGTCCGCGTGTTCTTCGATGAGGTCGCCGAGGAGGTCGAGCTGTTCCTCGCGCAGGGCGGCGAAGCCGGTGTCGGGCGCGGGCACGAAGCGGCGGCCCGCGGCGCGCGCGACCTCGGTGAGGAAGCGGCGCCGGAACGCGTCGCTCTCCAGCGACCCGTGCCAGTGGGTGCCCCACACGGCCCCCACCCGGCACCCGTCCAGGAAGGGGTCCCCGCCCAGGACTTCGGCGACGCCGTGATGGATCTCGTACCCCTCGACGTGCTCGCCGAGGGCCTCGCCGACGGGCCGGGCCAGGGTCTTCTCGCGCCGGAAGGTGACGCGCACGGGCAGCAGCCCGAGCCCGTCCACGGTCCCGGCCCGCGACTCGACGTCGTCCTGGATCCGCTCGCCGAGCACCTGGAAGCCGCCGCAGATCCCGAGGACGGGCCGCCCCTCGGCGGCCCGCCGCGCGAGCGCGTCCGCGAGCCCGCGCTCGCGCAGCCACTGAAGGGCGCGCACGGTCCCGCGCGTGCCCGGTACGACGACGAGGTCCGCGTCGACGAGCTCCTCGGCCCGGTCCACGAACCGCACCACGACGCCGGGTTCGGCGGCGAGCGCGTCCACGTCGGTGAAGTTGGACATCAGCGGCACCGCGCACACGGCGACGCGCAGCACGTCCTCGCCGACGGGCGCCGCCACGACGGACTCCCGGACGGCCCCGCGCAGCGAGACCCTCAGCCCGTCCTCCTCGTCGATGCCGAGCCCGTGCCGGAACGGCAGTACGCCGAGGGTCGGCCGCCCGGTGAGGTCGCGCAGCATGTCGAGCCCGGGTTCGAGCAGCGACACGTCTCCGCGGAACTTGTTGACGAGGAAGCCCGCGACGAGCTCCTGGTCGGCCGGGCTCAGCAGCGCCACGGTCCCGAAGAACGAGGCGAACACACCCCCGCGGTCGATGTCCCCGACCACCACGACCGGGAAGCGGGCGGCCCGCGCGATCCCCATGTTCACGATGTCGGTGCGCCGGAGGTTGATCTCGGCGGGACTCCCCGCCCCTTCGCAGATCACGGCGTCATACGTGCCCCGAAGCTGCGCCAGGCATCCCACGACGGTGTCGAGCAGTGCCTCCTGCCGGCCCCCGTGATAGCCCCGGGCACTCATCTCGCCCACCGGCTTCCCCATGAGCACGACCTGACTCGACCGGTCGCTCCCCGGCTTCAGCAGCACGGGGTTCATCAGCGCGCTGGGCTCCACCCGCGCGGCCTGCGCCTGCATGGCCTGCGCCCGCCCGATCTCGGCCCCTTCCCGGGTGACGAACGAGTTCAGGGACATGTTCTGCGCCTTGAAAGGCGCGACGGAGACGCCCTTGCGGGCGAGCCACCGGCAGATCCCGGCGGTGACGACACTCTTCCCGGCATCGGAGGTGGTCCCGGCGACAAGCAGCCCACCGCTCATGTCCCACCGCCGATCCGCTGCGACTTCCCCTGCGCTGCCGGGCACCGCTTGGTCGCACGCGCACCCCGGGCAAGGTCGACGGCGACCGCCACACCCAGGGCGAGCCACCCGACCCGCCGGGACAACTTCACAGCCCGCTCGATGTCCCCCACGGCGACGGAGCGCCCCCCGCCGTTGAGAACAGGTCGGTGCTCCACGCGCCCCGCGTAGGCCAGCGTGCCCCCGAGCCGCACCCCCAACGCCCCCGCGAACGAGGCCTCGACGACCCCGGCGTTGGGGCTCGGATGCTTCGAGGCATCGGCATGCCACGCCCGCACCGCCCCCCGAGGAGACCCCCCGGCGACCACGGCGAGCGCAGCGGTGAGCCGAGCCCCCGGCCACCCGGCGACATCGTCGAGCCGGGCGGAGGCCCACCCGTACCGGAGATACCGCGAAGACCGGTGCCCGACCATCGCGTCGAGCGTGTTCACGGCCCGGAACCCCACAAGCCCCGGCACGCCCCCGACGGCCCCCCACACCAACGCCCCCACGACGGCGTCGGAGGTGTTCTCGGCGACGGACTCCACGACGGCACGGGCGATCCCGTCGGCGTCCAGCGCCTCGGGGTCACGCCCGCACAGATGAGGCAGCCGCTCCCGGGCGACCTCCACGTCCCCCGCGGCGAGGGCGCCCCCGATGGCGCGGGCCTCCCGCCCCAGCGAGGTCCCGCCGACGACGGCCCAGGTCGCGGCGGCGGTCAGCCCGACGGAAGCGGCACGCGACCGGCGTGCGGCGAAGGAGGCGAGCGCACCGGCGCCGACGGCACCCCCGGCGCACACCAGGGTGTGCAGCGCGCCCCACCCGCGGTGGTCGCGCCACAGGACCCGCTCGACGGCCCCCGCCGCACGCCCGAACGCGGCGACCGGATGGCCCCGGCGAGGATCGCCGAGCAGCAGGTCACCGAGGAGTCCGGCGGCGGCGCCGTACGCGTAGTCGCGATCGGCACACATGGGAGTCAGCCCGCCGATACGCGGTGCGGGGCTCTCGGCCGCGACGGGGCCCCGGGCGGGGCAGGGGACGGCAACGGGCGGCCGCGCATGGCGATATGTCCTCACTCAGGGTTTCCGCGCCCTGGTTCGACGAGACCGGCGGCGAGAGTTCCTGGCTCCCGGGGATCGTCGGATCACCCGGTGACAGTGGCGGGACCGCGCCGGATTCGCACCGGCTTCCTCTCCTGCCGCCGTAAATGGCTCCGGCAGTCCACCATGGCCCGCGACGCCCGTCAACTCGCTGTTGACCTGCGACGGGAGTGTGTGCGGAGGCCCACATGGACCTGCGGCCAGGGCCGGTTTACGGCTAGGCGGACGCAACCACTCTCCGTAAGCTTGAACATGACAGCAGGAGAGCGACGCGGAACGCGAACCCGGCAGGGCGCGGTCGACTGCCGCCGGGCCCCGGCACCGTCCGACTCTCGTGACGGCAGCAGGCAAGGGGGCGGTGTGGCCGACGAGTACTTACCGGCAGTGCAGTGGTTCAAGAGCAGTTACACCGTGACGGGCGGCGAATGCGTGGAAGTGGCGCACCCGGCCGGTGCGGTGTGGGTCCGTGACTCGAATCACCGCGACGAAGGGCACATGAACGTGACGCCGACGGCGTGGCGCGCGTTTGTCAGGGGGGTGGCCTCGGGGAGAGTCGGGGGGAAGTGAGCTGTCCCAGCGTGCGCACGAAAGGCTGGAGACCATGGGGGTTGAGAGCAGGCAACTGCCGCTGAGCCGGCATGCCGCAGGGCCCGCCCGGCGCTTCGTCTTCGTGCTGTACTGCGCGCTCAGTGGCGCTGTCGCGGTGGCCGCGGGCGCTCTCGCCTCCCTCCTCGTGGAAGGGCTCCACGTCCGGCTCGCGGTCTGGCTGGCGACGGCCGCGGTCGTGGCGGCGGGGGCGGGGGCCGTGTGGGAGTTCACGCCGCTCATCCCGCGCCGGCGCGTGGAGCGGGACCGTCCGCGGACGCTCCGTCAGCCGGAGGGCCGGCGCCGGTCGTAGCAGCCGACTCCTGCCGGCGACCGCGGCGCAGGGTCCGAACGAGCCATCCCACCGCGGCTGTCAGCAGTCCGCAGCCGCCCGCCAGCGCGACGACGAAGTGCCAGGGGTCGATGTCGTGGCGTACGACGACGCCCTGGGCGAGGATCCCGGCCGGCACCAGCGCCACGACGACCACAGCGAGGCACACCGACACGCAACCGGCCTTCGCCAGGAAACTCAGTGTCTGCTGCTCCTGTGTGTGCAGGCTCCGCTGGTGCTCGCTGTGGAGGAGACGGTCCAGTTCGCGGGCGAACGCCGGATCCTTCATCCCCTCTCTGAAGAGGTCGTGGAGCTGGGAGGAGGGGGCGGTGGGTTCGGCGGGGACGGGCTCGCCGCCGTCCAGGGGATCGGCGGCCGGGCCCCCGTCGGGGCCCGTGGCGCCGACGGGGGGAGCGGGGTCGGCGGGGTTCCTGGTGTCTGAGGCCGTCAGGCAGCGCGACAGCCACCGTAATAACGTGACGACCAGCATCGTGCCAGCCCTCCCCTCGTCCCGGAGCGGACGGCTCCGGAATCAGCCTGCGAAGCCTTCCTTGACCTGGTTGATCAGGTCGATCGCGCGGTCGTCGCTGTAGGCGATCTGCCGCAGTTGCTCGAAGCAGTCCTGGAAGTTGGCGACCATCTCGTAGTCGTCCCGGGTGGCGACGACGGACTGGGCGCTCTCCAGGTAGATCAGGTCGTCGTCGTCCTTGAAGCCGAGGAGCACGAACGCGTTCTGCGTGCTCAGCAGCGCCCCCGCCGTGTAGGGCAGGACCTGGAGGGTGGTGCGGGGGTGCTCGGCGACCTCGATGAGCCGCTGCAGTTGCGCGCGCATCACCGCGGGCCCCCCGATCTGCCGGTGCAGCGCCGACTCGTCGACGACGAAGTGGAGGTCGTCGATCCCGCTCTCGTCGAAGACCCGCTCCTGGCGGGCCGTGCGGAACTCCACGAGGCGGCGGCGGGTACCAGGGTCGACGACGTCAGGAGTGGCCAGGGCGTCCGCGTACTCCTCGGTGTGCAGGAGGCCGGGCATGATGATCGGGTGGTACGTGCGCAGTGAGTCCGCGGCGGCCTCGAAGGGGAGGTACTCGGTGAACCGGGGGTTCGCGATGTCCGACCACTGCACCCACCACGACTGGCCCTTCGAGCCGCGGGCGGCGGAGACCAGCTCGGTCACCCTTTCCTCGTCGTCCACGCCGTACTGACGCAGCAGCGCCCGAAGATCTGTCACCGAGACGCTGACAGTGCCCTTTTCGATGCGGTTCAGCTTCGACAAGGACCATTCGAGATCGGCTGCTGCCCCGCCCTGGGTCTGCCCGGCCTCCTCACGGGCCTTGCGCAGGGCGATGCGGAGCTTACGGCGATTCAGGCTCGGGTCTACTTCGCTGGGCATGAGGCTCCTTCACTACGACCAGGAGTCAGCTCGCCATGAAGCCGTGCGAAGGGCAGCGGTGAGAAGGTATGCCTAACGAAGACTGGCCCTCCGCCGTGCAGCGCAGCGCAGCCGCTCTGTCTGACATATGTGCGGCCGACCCTAGCAGACAGCTGCTACCCAGTATGCCATATGTCTAATCGAACTTGAGCGAGTGGGGGCGCGTCCTGATCAGGGAGATACGGTGATGCGCGCTTCCGATCTTCCCTGTCGCGCCGTGGGCCGGGCCCTGGGATGCGAAAGCCCTGGGGGGCGACCGACGCGGTCGTCCCCCAGGGCTTGTGCTGTGGGTCCGGGTCGCACGCCGTCGTGCGGCGACCGGACGTGTCAGGCGACGATCAGCGAGATCCCGTACGCCACCGCGCCCGCGCAGAGCGCGAAGCACGCGTACGCGCCCACGCGCGCGGGGAGCGCGGATGCGGAGCTCCCGTTCGCCTGCGCGGTCCGCGCCTGCTCCTGCTTGGAGAGGCCGACGATGCCGAGGGTGAACAGGCCCACGAGGGCGACGGTCACCACGAGGCTGACTCCGAAGACGGAGCCGAGAGCTGCCCAGTCGATCTTCATGCTGCTTCTTCCTTACACCGTGGCGGGCCGGGCGGAGTCCGCCACGGAGGGGGCGGGTGCGACGCCGTCGGCCGCGGGGGCCGCGGTGCTCGCGGCCACCGGGCCCGCCGGGGGCGGGGTGACGGCGGCGATGGCGGTGGTCACGACGCCCGCGGGCTCGGCGGCGCCGGGGGTGCCGATCTCGTCGGCCGTGACGTTCGTGTGGTCGACCGGCTGGCGGCGCGACAGCGACCAGATGAGGGCGGAGCCGCCGACCAGGAGCGCGGCCGTGGTGGCGATGCCCCAGGTGCCCTGCTTGGTGAGGAGCTCGGCGCCCGCGCCGACCAGACCGGCGGCCGGCAGCGTCAGGCCCCACGCCACGAACATCCGGGTCGCGGTGGACCAGCGGACCACGCCGCCCTTGCGGCCGAGGCCCGCGCCCATCACGGCGCCGGAGCAGACCTGGGTGGTGGAGAGGGAGAAGCCGATGTGCGAGGAGGCGAGGATGGCCGTCGCCGCGGACGTCTGCGCCGCGAAGCCCTGCGGCGGCGCCAGCTCGGTGAGGCCCTTGCCCATGGTGCGGATGATGCGCCAGCCGCCCAGGTACGTACCGAGCGCGATGGCGACACCGGCGGAGACGATGACCCACATCGGGGGGTTCGCGCCCGGGTTGAGCACACCGCCGGTGATCAGGGCCAGCGTGATGATGCCCATCGTCTTCTGGGCGTCGTTCGTGCCGTGGGCGAGCGAGACGAGTCCGGCCGAGGCGATCTGCCCGGCGCGGTAGCCCTTCGAGGTCGCCTTCTCGTCCGTACGGCTGCTGAGCTTGTACGTCAGCCGGGTGGCGAGCGTCGCCGCGATGCCGGCGACGAGCGGGGCGGCGACCGCGGGCAGCAGCACCTTGGTGACGACCGTGCCGCCGTTCACCGAAGACCAGCCCATCGACATCACGGCGGCGCCGATCAGGCCGCCGAACAGGGCGTGGGAGGAACTGGACGGCAGGCCGAGCAGCCAGGTCAACAGGTTCCAGAGGATCGCGCCCACCAGGGCCGCGAAGATCACTTCGGTCTTGAGACCGTCTTCATTGATGATGCCGCCGGAGATCGTCTTGGCGACTTCGACGGAGAGGAACGCTCCGACGAGGTTCAGCACGGCGGACATGGCCACCGCCGTCTTGGGCTTGAGAGCGCCGGTCGAGATGGTCGTCGCCATCGCGTTGGCTGTGTCGTGGAAACCGTTCGTGAAATCGAACACGAGAGCGGTAACGATCACGATCCCGAGGAGAAGCGTGATGTGTTCCATTTACCCAGGCTTCTGTTGGACGTCAGTGGCTCGTGGAACGTAGGCAAGCTGGATGAACGGAAAGTGAACTGGGTCGGGCCGCACGGTGACTCGAACCGGGATGCCGTCACTCCACATCCTTTCGGCATACACCCGCTCGGACGGCGGGGCCTCGGCGAGGGCCCGTGGTGGGCCCGGAATTAGGCCGTCCGTGGTCCTTTCGGGCGACCCCCGTTCGAACCACTGAGCTGGGCCGTCGGTCCGCAGAAGAGATCCTGATCACCTGTCGGCGCCGATGCCCCCGTCACGCCGTCCGAAGGTCTCAAACCTCCAGCCGTGTGGCGGTGCCGTGTTCCAAGGCTCCACGGACTCCCCCCATTCCATTCCATGGCCCGCGCCGAAGCCCGGACGCCGCGATCACCCGGTCCCTGCGGGCGCGCCCTCTGGCAGGATCGCCGCATGACTGAGCAGCGGCACCACACCACTGCGGACGCGGGGCGCGAGGCGGTCGCGCGGGCCTGGGACGAGCTGGTCGCGACCGCCCGCAGGACCGTCACGGACGGCCTGGTCGTCGGCACCTCCGGCAATGTCTCCGTGCGGGTCGGCGACACCGTCCTCGTCACCCCGAGCGGCGTCCCGTACGACGAGCTGACGCCCGCGGACGTCCTCGGCGTCGACCTGGACGGCGAACGGCTCCTCGGCACGCTCGGCCCCACCAGCGAGCTGCCCATGCACCTGGCGATCTACCGCGCCACCGACGCCGGAGCCGTCGTCCACACCCACGCCGTGCACGCCACCGCCGTCTCCACCCTCGTACCGGAACTCCCGCCCATCCACTACATGACCGCCGCCCTCGGCGGCCCCGTCCGCGTCGCCCCCTACGCCCTCTACGGCACCGACGAGCTCGCCGAGAACATGCTCCACGCCCTGCGCGACCGCACGGCCTGCCTGCTCCAGAACCACGGCACGGTCGCCTACGGAGCCTCCCTCTCCCAGGCCTTCGACCGCACCGCCCAACTGGAGTGGATGTGCCGCGTGTGGCTGACCGCGACCTCGGCGCCCGGCCGCACCCCGAGCATCCTGTCCGCGGAACGGGTGAGCGAGGCGGGGCGGAAGTTGAAGGGGTACGGGCAGCGGGGGCCCGGGGCGGCGGACGAGGGCTGAACCCGCCGATGGTGTGAGGTGGGTGCGGCCCGCGGTGGAGGTGCCGGCTCGGCGGGCCGGGGGAGTACCTACCGGCCGAGACCGGTCGGTGCCCCCGTGCGGAGGGCACTCCCGCGCCGTCGCCCACTGGCCGCCTCCCCCAACCCCGCAGACACTGTGGGGGTGCGCCCTGTCAAAGCGACGACCGCAGCCGTCACCACCGCAACCGCCGTCCTAGGCGCCACCGCCCTGGCCATCGCGGCCGGGCGCTACGCCAGCGACGCCGCCCTGAAGGCCCCCGCGGGCCGCCCCCTGCCGACGGAACCACGCCTGACCGTGCACTCCACGGCCGCCGGACAGATCGCCCTCACCCGCTCCCTGGCCTCCCGGCGACCCGGCCTGTACGGCCTGAGCGGCAACGGCTGCCACGCCGTCGTCGGCCCGGTCCTCGACGCCGCCCCGCACGAGGCCGACACCGTCGTACGCCGACTGGAACGCGTCACCCACGGCACCCTGGAGCCCGGCACCCGGGTCTGGCTCACGCCGCAGGTCCACATCGGCGACCCGCGCGGCGCCCTCGGCATCGACCACGCCGACGTCGACGTCCCCGGCGAACTGGGTCCGCTGCCCGCCTGGTTCGTGCCCGGCGCCCGCGACACCTGGGTGATCACCGTGCACGGCCTCGGCACCACCCGCGAGCACCCGATGGTCGTCATGGACTTCCTGCGCCGCCAGCAGCTGCCGGTGCTCGACCTCGCCTACCGCGGCGACCTGGGCGCGCCCCGCCCGCCGGACGGTCTCGGCCACCTCGGCGAGACCGAATGGCGCGACCTGGACGCCGCCATCCGCTACGCCGTGCGCTACGGAGCCCGCGACGTCGTCCTGTACGGCTGGTCCACCGGCGCCTCGATGGCCCTGCACGCCGCCGCCCGCTCCGCCCTGCGCGACCGCGTCAAGGGCCTGGTCCTGGACTCGCCCGTGCTCGACTGGGAGGCCACGCTGCGCGCCCTCGCCACCGCCCGGCGCACCCCAGGACCGCTGCTCCCGCTGGCCGTGCGCGCCGCCCAGGGCCGCACCGGGCTGCGCGGCGACCGCATCCCCGACGCCGCCGACCCCGCAGCCCTGCGGGTGCCGACCCTCCTCCTGCACGGCCCCGGCGACACCGTCGCCCCCTGGGCACTGTCCCGGAGACTGGCTGGAAAACGACCTGACCTCGTCACCCTGCACACCGTTCCGGATGCGCCCCACGGCGCCATGTGGAACGCCGATCCCGCACGGTACGAAGAGGCGCTGCGCCGCTTCCTCACCCCCTTGATGTAGCCGATGCGGACCCCTCCTCACCCCTGGGCCTGACGCTCCGCGATCGCCGTCGGGCCCGCCCGCCGGGCTGCCGACGGGATTCCGTTTGGGTTTTCGGACCGTCAACAGGAAGACTGCTCCTGTGACGTCCCGTATCCCGCGCGACTCCCGGCTCCACCTCGTCCGCACACCGTCCCCGAGGGCCGAAAGGCGAGCGGAGGCCGAGCGCGGCCGAGCACGCGGCTCCCTCGGCGCCCCCGGCGCGGTGACCCAGCGCCGCTCGCGCCGTCCCGCGCCCCCACCGCCGGAGGGCACACCCGCCCCCGCCGAACTGGCCCGCATGGCCCGCGCGGGCCTGGCGAGCGCCGTCCGCGTCGCCCGCTGGGCCGACCACGCCCTGCGCCCCGACACCGGCCCTCTGCGCGCGGCGGGCAGGGGCGCCCCTACGACGGGCGCCACGAACGGCACCGCGAAGGGCGGCGGCAGCGGCAAGGACGGCCGTACGGGAGCCGACCCGAAGGCCGGACCGAACGCCGACGCCGACGCCGGGACGGGCAAAGGGGCCGGCGGCACCCTCTCCGACGCCACCGCCGAGCGTGCCGCCGCCGAACTGGACATGACGGTCCACCAGGTCCGCGCCGACTGGGACACCGCCCGCCTCGCCGGACTCGTCGAGGTGCACGGCGGCACCGCGCGCCCCGGCTGGCGGCTGCGCGCCTGGGACCGGGACGACGCCGCGGTCCTGCGCGGCTGGGTCGCCCTGTTCGACGCCTGGTCGCTCGTCCGCCCGGCCCCCGCCGAACTGCCGCCCGCCCCCGTCGCGGAGGTCGTCGAGGCCGTCCCTCAGCTGCTCTCCTTCCTCCAGCTCTCGGCGGGCCCCGTCCCTGTGCCGCAGCTCCTCGACCTCTTGGACCAGCGTGTCCGGGAACTGCGCACGGAGCGCTGCGAGATCCCGTACGGACCGCGGGCGGAGCCCGAGCCCTCGTCCCGGCCCGCGCCGCACCAGGAAGCGGTCCCGCCTCCGGCTGCCGCACCCCTGTCCCCCGCAGCCCCGACCACCGCGCCCGCCACCGGCCCCTCCGGCACCTCGGGCCCCACCGGACCCGCCGGACCCGCCGGCCTCACCGAGCCCGACGACTCCGCGGCAAAGGCCCCGCTGCCCGCCCTGCTCGACTGGGCGCTGAACGCCCTGTCCGCCGTGGGCGCCCTCACCTGCGCCGACGGCCAGGCCACCCTCACCCCCCTGGGCAGTTGGGCGGTGTGGGTCAAGCTGGAGCGGATCTGCGTGGCCGCGCAGAGCCCGGCAGGGCACATCGAGCAGTCCGCCGAGGACATGCTCCGGGGCTGTGCCCGGCTGCGGCCCAACGCGGCCCGCGCCGAGTACCGCGCCTGGCTCGCCGCACGGGACACGGGCACCGCCGTCACCGAACTCCTCGACGCCGCACGGGGCGAGGACGCCCTGCTGCGCGGCCTCGCCTTCGAGGCCCTGCGGGTCGTCGGCGCCCCGGCCGAGCCGGACGTCCGCGCCGTCGTCGACGTGGCCTCGCTCAGGCCCTACGCCCTGCTGTGGCTCGCCGAGCACGAGGGCACCGACCCCGAGGACGTCCATCTCGTCCTGACCCGGGCGGAGTCCACCTGGCTGTGGGTCGACACGGCGGCGGCCGTCGCCGACCACGGCGAGGCCGAACTGCTCGTGCGCCACCTGGAGTCGGCGCCGCAGCCCACTGTGCCCGCGCTCCTCGACGAGGTGCGCACCGTCGGTCATCCGCGCACCGTGCAGGTCCTCGTCGCGCTCGCCGCGGCCCATCCGGACCCGGCACTCGCCAAGGCCGTGCGCCGGGCGGCGTTCCAGGTGCACACCGGCGGCATGTGAGGGCCGCGCCCGCCCCGTGCCCGGGGCGGGTCAGCCGGGTATCTCCGGGGCGTACGTACCGAAGCTCCAGATGTTGCCCTCCGCGTCCCGCGCCATGTAGTCCCGCGAGCCGTAGTCCTGGTCCGTCGGAGGCATCAGGATGTCCGCGCCGTGCTCCACGGCACGCTGGTGATGGGCGTCGACGTCGTCCACCACGACGTACGTCGCGGTCGGGCCCGCGTCCTTCATCGCCTCGGCGAACAGCCCGCCGCGGCTCTTGGAGCCCAGCATCACCGCGCCGTTGCCGTGCGCGAGTTCGGCGTGCAGGACCGTGCCGTCCTCGCTCTCGTACACACTCGTCTCCGTGAAGCCGAAGGCCTCCGTGAGCTCCTTGATCGCGGCCTTGGCGTCCGCGTACGACAACGTCGGGAAGATGCTCGGACGTCCCCTGGCAGCGCCTGCCATGGCGATCACTCCTTCGTTCGACGTGACCTGTTCCACAGTCTGGCACCCGGGTCTGACAACGGCCCGGGACCGCCCGCCGGGCCCGCCGCGACACTCAGCGGAAGGTGTTGCACCGCGCCATGTCGCCGGTGCGGAAGCCCTGGTAGAACCAGTCCTGGCGCTGCTTCGCCGAGCCGTGCGTCCAGGACTCGGGGGTTACCCGGCCCTGGAAGCGCTCCTGGATCCGGTCGTCGCCGACCGCCGCCGCCGCGTCCAGGCCGTCCCGGATGTCGTCGTCCGTCAGCTTCTTGATCACCGGCCTGCCCTCCTCGTCGGGCGTCCGCGTGGCGTGGTGCGCCCACACCCCCGCGTAGCAGTCGGCCTGGAGCTCGACGCGGACGGCGTTGCTGCCCTCGCCCGTGCGGCCGTCCTGCGCCCGGCCCAGCGTGCCCATCAGGTTCTGCACGTGGTGCCCGTACTCGTGCGCCACGACGTACGCCTGCGCGAACGGGCCGCCGCTGGAGCCGAACTTCGTCCGCAGCTCCTCGAAGAACCCGAGGTCCAGGTAGACCCTCCGGTCGCCGGGGCAGTAGAAGGGCCCGACCGCCGACGACGCCGCGCCGCACGCCGTGCCGACGCGGCCGGTGAAGAACACGGTCTGCGCGGACGCGTACTGGCCCTGGCGGCGCGGGAACTCCTGGCGCCAGTAGTCCTGGACGCTGTTGACGACCGCGAGGACGCGGCAGTCCTCGCGGGCGTTCGCGTCCTTGCCCGTGTGGCAGCTCCGCTTGACCTCGGCGAGCGAGGAGGACGAGGCCGCGGGCTCCTCGCCGCCGTCCGTCAGACCGAGCTGGTCCGGACCCACGCCGAAGAAGAGACCGAGGAGCAGCGCGACCAGACCGGCGACGCCGCCGCCGATGGTCGCCTTGCCCCCGGGGACGCGGCTGCCGCGCACATCCCGCACCTCCGAGGAGTCAAGATTCGCGTCGTCGTCGAACTGCATGGGCGCACCACCCTCTGCCTCGCGTACGAGCCGCGCTGCCTCACCTGCGGGACGACGCTCCGCCACCCGCGCCGGACCCCGGCCACTTCATCCTGGTACGCCCCCCACCACCCGGCGCCGGACAGAGGTCCGAACGGGCTACGCCCCCCTGCCCCGCCGTGTCGCGCCCACCTCCGGACCCCTGCCGCCGAGCGCCGCGGTTACGCTCTGCGCCTGATCCGTGGCCAGGGGTACCGCTGCCGCTGCCGGAGGAGCGAGGGGCGCCATGACCACAGGTCCCGCCACCGCAGGTCCTACGGCGACAGGGCCTACGGCGACAGGGCCTACGGCGACAGGGCCCGTGACCGCGGCCCCACGACCACCGTGCCGACCGGACCGCCCGCCCCGACCGTTCCGCAAAGCCGTACCGAGGCACTGAAGCCGACCACAACGCCCCACCCGGCAGCCCGGCACTACGCCGAAGACCACCCGGAGACCCGCCCGGCAGGATCCCCGCGCCTCACCGGCCCGGCCCCCCGTCGCGGCGGCACGCTCCTGGTCGCCCAGCCCTGCCGCGACCGCGCGACGGCGTGGACCGCGCAGCTGGTCGCCGTGGACGGCTCCGGCCGGGCCGCCGGGGGCCGCGCCGGAAAAGCGGTTGCGGCGCCCCGTTAGAATTGGCCCATGGCCATTCTCCTGCTGCATTAGACGGCTGAGCGGCGCGCTCCGCGCGACAACGCATCGTGCATCGTCCTTGCCTTCCTCCAGCCGTCCATATCCCCTGTCCAGGAGTCTGACCCGTGATCACCGCCTCCGGTATCGAGCTGCGTGCCGGCGCCCGCATCCTCATCGAGAACGCCTCGTTCCGCATCGCCAAGGGCGACCGCGTCGGCCTCGTCGGCCGCAACGGCGCGGGCAAGACGACGCTCACGAAGTGCCTGGCCGGTGAGGGCACGCCGGCGGGCGGCACGATCAGCCGCTCCGGAGAGGTCGGCTATCTCCCGCAGGACCCGCGCACGGGCGACCTCGACGTCCTCGCCCGCGACCGCGTCCTGTCCGCGCGCGGCCTCGACGTCCTCATCCGCAAGATGCGCGAGAACGAACAGCGCATCGCGAACGGCTCGGGCGCCACCCGCGAGAAGGCCCTCAAGCAGTACGAGCGCCAGGAGACGGAGTTCCTCACCAAGGGCGGGTACGCCGCCGAGGCCGAGGCCGCCACCATCGCCGCCGCCCTGAACCTCCCGGACCGCGTGCTCGGCCAGCCCCTGCACACGCTCTCCGGCGGTCAGCGCCGCCGCATCGAGCTGGCCCGCATCCTCTTCTCGGACGCCGACACGCTGCTCCTCGACGAGCCGACGAACCACCTCGACGCCGACTCCATCGTCTGGCTGCGCGACTACCTGAAGACGTACCGCGGCGGCTTCATCGTGATCTCCCACGACGTCGACCTCGTCGAGACGGTCGTCAACAAGGTCTTCTACCTGGACGCCAACCGCGCCGCCATCGACGTCTACAACATGGGCTGGAAGCTCTACCAGCAGCAGCGCGAGTCGGACGAGAAGCGCCGCAAGCGCGAGCGTCAGAACGCCGAGAAGAAGGCCGCGGCCCTGCACTCGCAGGCCGACAAGATGCGCGCCAAGGCCACCAAGACCGTCGCCGCGCAGAACATGGCCCGTCGCGCCGACAAGCTCCTCGCGGGTCTCGAAGAGGTGCGCCAGAGCGACAAGGTCGCCAAGCTGCGCTTCCCCGAGCCCTCGCCCTGCGGCAAGACGCCCCTGACCGCCGAGGGCCTGTCCAAGTCGTACGGCTCCCTCGAGATCTTCACCGATGTGGACCTGGCCATCGACAAGGGTTCGCGCGTCGTCATCCTCGGCCTCAACGGCGCGGGCAAGACGACCCTCCTGCGGCTGCTCGGCGGCGTCGAGAAACCCGACACCGGCCAGGTCGTCGAGGGTCACGGCCTCAAGCTCGGGTACTACGCCCAGGAGCACGAGACCCTCGACCCCGAGCGCACGGTCCTGGAGAACATGCGCTCCGCGGCGCCCGACCTCGACCTGGTCGAGGTGCGCAAGACGCTCGGCTCCTTCCTGTTCTCCGGAGACGACGTCGACAAGCCCGCGGGCGTGCTCTCCGGCGGTGAGAAGACCCGGCTCGCGCTCGCGACCCTCGTCGTCTCCTCCGCGAACGTGCTCCTGCTCGACGAGCCCACGAACAACCTCGACCCGGCGAGCCGCGAGGAGATCCTGGGCGCCCTGCGCACCTACAAGGGCGCCGTCGTCCTTGTCACGCACGACGAGGGCGCCGTCGAGGCACTGCAGCCGGAGCGGATCATTCTGCTCCCGGACGGCGTCGAGGACCTGTGGGGCGCGGACTACGCCGACCTGGTGGCTCTCGCCTGACGATCCCCCGGTCGGGCCCGCCCCGGGCGCTTGCCGGGCGGGTCCGGAAGACCCCCGTCCGGGGTCCATCGGATGTGATCGAATGACTGATCCACTGCGTATGGATCATTCGGCCGATCCGTGATCCTTCATCTGTGTGAGGCGTCCTCGTACCGAGGTGTGGCATACACGGATTTCTCCGTCCCATGGGACCCGCAGGCCCGCCTTTCCTCGGCACGGCGCTGACCTGCCACTTCCTTGCAGAACCCATTCGGCGGTACGTCCCGCGACGTGCGGAATCGTTAATTCCGCTCGTGATGGCCGCTTGACTCCCGGCGAATCAAGTCGCATGGACCTTGCCGAATGGGTGGCCAGGAGGCTCGGAAGGGGTGATCATGAGAAGTCCAGAGCGCACTTCCCATGAGGAGGCACGGGTGGCCGAGACTCTGAAGAAGGGCAGCCGGGTTACCGGCGCCGCGCGCGACAAGCTCGCGGCAGACCTGAAGAAGAAGTACGACGGTGGTGCGAGCATCCGGGCGTTGGCCGAGGAGACCGGCCGTAGCTACGGGTTCGTCCACCGGATGCTCAGTGAGTCCGGAGTCACGCTGCGGGGACGCGGCGGGGCAACGCGAGGCAAGAAGGCCGCTTCCAGCTAGCCGACTTCCCGCGGCCGTCCGGCTCCGGGTGGTCCGATGTGGCCACCCGGTCGATCGGCTGATCGACCGGGTGGTTACTGTGCAGTCACTTGTGGGCGTGTCCGTGCCCGCAGGGCGCGCCGACACGCGTCCGCCAGGGCGCTGACCCGCGTGTGTCCACCATGACTGCACCCACCCGGAGGCACTGATGGCTTCGCCCGACAGCGATTCGCCCGAGAGCGGTCCGAGCGTCCCGAGCACGACGGCGCCGGTCCTCGACCGGGACGGCGTACGCCTCACGGTCGACGAGGCCGTCGCCACGGTGACGCTGACCAACGCGGCCAAGCGCAACGCCCAATCTCCCGCGCTGTGGCGGGCGTTGACCGAGGCCGGCCGGGTGCTGCCCGGCAGCGTCCGCGTGGTGCTGCTGCGCGGAGAGGGCAAGTCCTTCTCCGCGGGCCTCGACCGGCAGGCGTTCACGCCCGAGGGCTTCGACGGCGAACCGTCCTTCATCGACCTGGCACGCGGCGCGGACGACGAACTCGACGCGACCATCGCCGAGTACCAGGACGCCTTCACCTGGTGGCGGCGCGGCGACCTCGTGTCCATCGCCGCCGTCCAGGGGCATGCGATCGGTGCCGGGTTCCAGCTCGCCCTCGCCTGCGACCTTCGGGTCGCCGCCGACGACGCGCAGTTCGCCATGCGCGAGACCAGCCTCGGTCTGGTGCCCGACCTCACCGGCACCCACCCGCTGGTCTCCCTCGTCGGGTACGCCCGCGCCCTGGAGATCTGCGCCACGGGCCGCTTCGTCCATGCCGTCGAGGCCGAGCGCATCGGCCTCGCCAACCTCGTCGTGCCCGGCGACCAACTCGACGCCGCCGCACGGGACTTGGCCGCCGCGCTGCTCGCCGCGCCGCGCGACGCGGTCATCGAGACCAAGGCGCTCCTTCAGGGCGCCGTCGGACGCTCGTACGAGGAACAGCGCCAAGCCGAACGGGCCGCGCAGGCACGCAGGCTGCGGGACCTGGCGGGCATCGGGGATTAGGGCTGCCCGGCCGGACAGGCCCTCGGGGGTCCCTGGGCGTCAGCCCACCGCTGTGACCAGGACCGCCACCGACGGCCGGTCCGGCAGGGACTTGGCGACGGCCGCGCGGACCGCGCGGGCCACGTCCAGGGTGCGGTGCCGGGCGTCCGCCGCCAGCTCCACCCGGACGTGGCGGCGCGGCAGCGTGAGCGGCGCCTCGTGCTCCTCGAAGTGAACGGCCCGGGCCGGGCCGCCGAGGACACCCGCCAGCCGCGTCACGCCCGGCACCGCGAGGACGGCCCGAGCCACGCGCTCCTCGTCGTCGGCCGACGGTTCGTCCCCGCGGCCGGGGCGAGGAGCGGCGGGTCCTGCGACCGCGTCGTCGCCGGCCGAGAGGGCATCCGCCGAGGGCGTGCCCCCGGACACCGCCCTCGCGGGCACGGGGTCCTCTGGCGTCACGTCCCCCGGCGCGGCGTCCCCCTCGATCAGCCCCGTGATCCGCAGGTCCACCTCCGTCACCACCAGGCCCAGCCGCTCCGCCGCGGCCGAGCCGAGCGCCGCGCGCAGCCGGTCCGCGGCCGTGGCCAGCGGCTCGGCCGTCGCGGCCTGGAACTCCGCGCTGATCCGCAGCGGCCCCGGCGCCAGCGCGCTCGGCGGCGACGGCACCGCGGAGACGTACGCGTCCGGAGAGAGCGGTGCGGCGTGCGGCTCCGCGAGGGACACCCGCAGGCGGGTCACACGGGCCCCCACCACCCGCGCGGCCGAGTCGCGCAGCACCGAACGCGCCGCCGACTCCGCGAGCCAGGCGCCGTCACCCGGCCCGCCCAAGGGGAGCATCCGGCCGAGGCCGAGTTGGCGTCGTACCGCCGAGGTCCAACCGTCACCCGTCATGGGTCCAGCGTGCCGCATCCAGGGCGCGCCGGTCCCGGGCCGCGCTTAGTGTGGACGAAAGAGCAGATCCCCTGCTGAAAAGGACCACGCGATGACCGACACCGGAGAGCGCACGACGTCCCAGACGCTCGCGAAGGAGTCGCCCGACGATCACGGGACGGGCGGCACGGCACGGCGTGGGGGAGGCGACCCCGCGACGCGCGGGCGCACCAGCATCGCCGACGGTGTGGTCGAGAAGATCGCGGGCCTCGCCGCCCGCGACGTGGTCGGCGTGCACGCGATGGGCGGTGGCCTCGCGCGGACCTTCGGGGCCGTGCGGGACCGGGTGCCCGGCAGCTCGAAGTCGGTCACGCGCGGAGTGAAGGCCGAGGTCGGGGAGGTGCAGACGGCCCTCGACCTGGAGATCGTCGTCGACTACGGCGTCTCGATCGCCGATGTCGCCCGGGACGTACGCGAGAACGTCGTCGCCGCTGTCGAACGGATGACGGGCCTTGAGGTCGTCGAGGTGAACATCGCGGTGAGCGATGTGAAGCTGCCGGACGACGAGGACGACGAGCAGGCGTCACGGCTTCAATAGGAGCGGCTGCCCGCGGCGGCGGGCCGTTCGCGCCCGCGGGTGAGGCCCGAGCGTGGCCCTTGGCCGCGTGCCGTACACCGCGGGTGTTCCGCGCCCGCGGTGAGGCGGTCCCGCCGCGCGGCCTGGGTATGCGAGAAGCACGGGGCGGACGCGGCGGCGGGCGCGGACGCCGGGGAGCACGAGGCGCGCAGGAGCGAAGGAGCGCACGATGAGCTTTGCCGTGATCGGCATGATCGCCGGAATGGCCCTCGGATTCGCCGGGTACTTCGGCGGGTTCGGGGCCTTCCTCCTGGTGGCCGCCCTGGGCGCCATCGGGTTCGTGGCCGGGCGGTTCCTGGAAGGGGACCTGGAGCCGGGGGACTTCTTCCGCACCCGCGGCGACCGGCGGCGCTGAGCGGTGGCCGCCGACGTCGTGGGGCAGGTACCGCCCGGCGAGCGCGGCGCGACCCGGATCGCCGACCGCGTCGTCGCGAAGATCGCCGCACGCGCGGCCCGTGAGGCGCTGCCCGTGCTGCCCGAGGAGGCGGCTCCGCCGCACGCCACCGTGAGCGTGCGGCCCCCGGCCGGCGGCTCCGCCCGGTCGGGCGAGACCCCGCACGGGAGCGCGCGCGTCCGCGTCAGCGTCGAACTCGACTACCCCAGCGACATCGGCCGCCAGTGCGGCGCGGTGCGTCACCGGGTCGTCGAACGGGTAAAGGCGTTGGCGGGCATGGAAGTGCCCGAGGTCGCGGTCCAGGTGGAGCGGTTGCACTCGGCGCAGGCGCGGGCCGCGGCGCAGGGGAGGACCCGATGAGCGAACCCCGGACCGGCGGAACCGACCTGACCAAACAGGGCGAGGCCGTGCCCGTCATCGAGCGCGCCGAACCCGAACTCGACCAGTCCGCGTCCGCGGCCGCCTACCAGCCGCTGCCCACCCTCGGCGACGAGGACGGCTCCCCCCGCTTCTGGTCGGCGCGGCGCGTGCCCGCGGGGCTGCTCGCGCTGCTGATCCTCGGCGGGGCCGGGCTGCTCCTGTACGACATCGTCGCCGTGCGCGCCGACCACCCCGCGATGCGGTGGCGCCGCGACCTCGCCCGCGAGCTGGCCGAACGGCCCCTCGACAGCACCGCGGTGCTCGCCGGCGCCGCCGCGGCCGCCGCCGTCGGCCTCTGGCTTCTCGTCCTCGCCGTGACGCCCGGTCTTCGCGCCCTGCTCCCGATGCGGCGCACCCACGCCGACGTGCGGGCCGGGCTCGACCGGGGCGCCGCCGCGACGGCCCTGCGGGACCGGGCCATGGACGTGTCGGGCGTACGGTCGGTACGCGTCCGCATGAGCCGCTCCAAGGCGGACGTGCGGGCCGTCTCGCACTTCCGTGAACTCGACGACGTACGCGGCGACTTGGACGCCGCCCTCGCCGACGCCATCCACGACCTCGGGCTCGGCAGGCCGCCCGCGCTGTCCGTGCGGGTGGCGCGGCCGGGCCGGAAGGGGTGAGCGCACCATGCTGCGGACCGTGAACCGTGTGCTCCTCGGCCTCATCGGCCTCGCCCTCGTCCTGCTCGGCGGGTCCGTCCTCGCCGTCGGGCTCGGCGTCGAGCCGCCCTCGTGGTGGGTGCACGACTCCCGCGACGACGTGCTGCTCAGCGACGCCGATCGGGCGCGGTGGCGGGACGACGGCTGGTGGTGGCCCACCGTCATCGGTGTGCTCGCCGCCGTCGTGCTGCTCGCCCTGTGGTGGCTCACCGCCCAGCTGCGGCGGCGGCGCCTCGCGGAGGTGCTCGTCGAGACCGGGGACGGGGAGGGCGCGTTGCTGCGGGGGCGGGCCATGGAGGGCGTCCTCGAGACCGAGGCCGCCGCCCTCGACGGCGTCGAGCGCGCCCGGGTGCGGCTCACCGGGCGGCGCAACGCGCCCGAGGCGCGGGTCGGGCTCGTCCTCGGCGCGGACGCCGTGCCGGCGGAGGCCCTGCATCGCACCTGCGAGGAGGCGTTGGCGCATGCGCGGGACTCCGCGGGCCTGGGGCGGCTGCCGGCGACGGTGCTGTTGCGTGCGGTGCGGCATCGCGCCGAGCGCGTCAGCTGACCAGCCGCACGCGCGGCCTCCGCCCCGCCGCTGCGCGGCGGCTTCCCCCACCCGCCCGCCCGTTTCTGTGGGGCCCGGCTCACCCCCGCGCGGCTTCCGCTGTCCGGCTTGGCCTCGTGCCCGGTCTGGCCCTTGTCGTGGGCGGCTCCCGCCCCGCCGCTGCGCGGCGGCTTCCCCCACCCGCCCGCCCGTTTCTGTGGGCCCCGGCTCACCCCCGCGCAGCTCCCGGCCGCCGACTTCACCCCGATCCCGAGCCCCGATCCCGAGCCCCGATCCCGAGCCCCAAGCCCGCTCCCGCTCCCGACCCCGAGCTTGCCCCGGCCCCGCCCGGCGGGCTCGCGCCGCGCGGCCGTGCCTTCGGGGAGCCGCACTTGGGCACCTGCCGCCCGTGGCCCCGGGGCGTTCGGGCCTGCGGGTGCCGGCCGTCCAACTCGGACCCCCGCGGGGCCCACCCCGCGTCCCACGGCAAACGGGTGGGAGAGGCCCCGCCGCGGTAGCGGCGGGCGCCGGCCGCCCGGCCGCAGACGGCGGCCTAGAAGCCGTGGCGGGCGCCGCCGTCCACGGGGAGCATCACGCCGGTGAGGTAGGACGCCGCGGGGGAGAGGAGGAACGCGGCGGTGCGGCCGAACTCCTGGGGGGTGCCGTAGCGGCGCAGCGGGATGCGGGACTCGTGGGCCGTGCGGGTCGCCTCCGGGTCGGCGGAGAACCCGTCGAGCTCGCGGACGCGGTCCGTGTCGATGCGGGCCGGCAGGAGGCCGACCACACGCACGCCGCGCGGCCCCAACTCGTCGGCGAGGGACTTCGCGAAGCCCGCGAGGCCGGGGCGCAGGCCGTTGGAGACGGTCAGGCCGGGGATCGGCTCGTGCACGGACGCGGACAGGACGAAGCCGATGACGCCGCCCTCGCCCAGCTCCGCCGCGGCGGTACGGGCGAGACGTACCGCACCGAGGAAGACGGAGTCGAACGCGGCCTGCCACTGCTCGTCGGTGTTGTCGGCGACGAAGCCGGGCGGCGGCCCGCCGACGCTGATGAGGACGCCGTCGAAGCCCCCGAAGTGCTCACGCGCCGCTGCCACGAGCCGTTCCGCGGTGCCCGGATCGGCGTTGTCCGCGCCGACCCCCACCGCGTTCGGGCCGAGCTCCGCGGCCGCCGCGGCGGCCGTCTTCTCGTCGCGCCCGGTGAGGACGACCTTCGCGCCGTCCGCGACCAGCTCACGGGCGGCCGCGTTGCCGAGGCCACGGGTGGCGCCGGTGACGACGTACACACGGTTGTTCAGTCCAAGATCCATGGTCCTATCCTGCCGCGTCCGGGCCGAAGAGGGCGAGGGCGGTGCCCACGAGCCCCACGTGGCTGAAGGCCTGCGGGAAGTTGCCCAACTGCCGCGCGGCCACGGGGTCGTACTCCTCCGCGAGCAGCCCCACGTCGTTGCGGAGCGCGAGCAGTCGCTCGAAGATGTCGCGGGCCTCCTTGGTGCGACCGGTCAGGTGCAGCGCGTCGGCGAGCCAGAAGGAGCAGACGACGAAGGTCCCTTCGCCGCCGGGCAGCCCGTCCACGTTGTCCGCGGGGGCGGTGGGGTCGACAGCGGCAGGAGGGGCGGCGCCGCCCGCATCCCCCGCCCCGCTGGCGCCCGCCCCGACTCCCGTAGCCGTGTAGCGCCGCAGCAATCCCTCCCGTGTGCTCAGCTCCTCCCGCACCGCCTCGATCGTGCCGAGCACCCGCGGGTCGTCGGGCGGCAGGAACCCCACGCGGGGGATCAGCAGGAGCGCGGCGTCCAGTTCGCGGGAGCCGTACGACTGCGTGAAGGTGCGGCGTTTCGCGTCGTAGCCGCGCGCGCAGACCTCCGCGTGGATGTCGTCGCGCAGGCGGCGCCAGCGCGTCACGTCGCCGTGCAGCGCGGGGTCGTCCTCCATCGCGCGCACGGTGCGGTCCGCGGCGACCCAGGCCATCACCTTGGAGTGCACGAAGTGCCGGCGCGGGCCGCGTACCTCCCACAGGCCCTCGTCCTTCTCGCGCCAGCAGTGCCGCAGGAACTCCATGAGCGAGAGCTGGAGCCGCCAGCCGTGCGGGCGGGTGATCATGCCCGAGCGGCGGGCCAGTGTCAGGGAGTCGACGACCTCTCCGTAGACGTCGAGCTGGCGCTGTCTGACCGCCCGGTTGCCGATGCGCACCGGCGCCGAACCCTCGTACCCGGGCAGCCACCCCGCCTCGTACTCGGGCAGCCGTCGCTCACCCGCGAGGCCGTACATGATCTGGAGGTCGGCGGGGTCGCCCGCCACCGCGCGCAGCAGCCAGTCGCGCCACGCCTCGGCCTCCTCCAGATAGCCCGCGGCGAGCAGCGCGCCGAGCGTGAGGGTGGAGTCGCGCAGCCAGCAGTAGCGGTAGTCCCAGTTGCGGACGCCGCCGATCTCCTCGGGCAGGGAGGTGGTGGGGGCGGCGACGATGCCGCCGGTCGGGGCGTAGGTGAGGGCCTTGAGCGTGATCAGGGAGCGGACGACCGCGTCGCGGTGCGGTCCTTCGTAGCGGCAGTGGGCCGCCCAGGCCTGCCAGTCCGCGACGCTGTCACGCAGGGCCTGTTCGGTGTCGAGCAGCCTCGGGGTCGGTTCGTGCGAGGGGTGCCAGGTGAGGACGAACGTCACGCGTTCCCCGGCGGCCACGGTGAACTCGGAGTACGTGGTGAAGTCGTGGCCCTCCGTGCGGACCGGCGGATCGGTGCGCAGCCACACGGAGTCGGGGCCGGCGACCGCCACCCGGTGGCCGTCGGCGCGGCGCATCCAGGGCACGATCGAGCCGTGGTCGAAGCGCAGCCGGAGCGTGCTGCGGACGGTCACCTCGCCCTTGAGTCCCTCGACGACGCGGACGAGGTCGGGGGCGCGGTCGCGCTGCGGCATGAAGTCGGTCACGCGGACCGAGCCGTCCGGGGTGTCCCACTCGGTGTCGAGGACGAGGGTGTCCGGGCGGTAGGCGCGGCGGGCGCACACGTCGGCTTCCTTCGGCGCGACGCGCCAGTGCCCGTGCTCGTCGTCGCCCAGGAGCGCGGCGAAACAGGCTCCCGAGTCGAAGCGCGGCAGACACAGCCAGTCCACCGAACCGGTCCGGGAGACCAGGGCGGCCGTCTGGTGGTCGCCGATCAGGGCGTAGTCCTCGATGGGGCGGCGCGGTCGTTGTGACACGAGTGACGGCTTCCCGGTTGGGCGGCGCGTCAACCGGGGCCCGAGGGAGAAGGGGCGGGAACAGCCGGAACCAGGTCGAGGGCGGGCCTGGCGGGAACGGGGTCGGGCCCCGCCGGAACGGGGTCGAGGGCGGGGCCGGGAGCGGTGCGCGTCCCCGCCGCGCCGGTCGGCCGCGCGCGGTGGGACGGCGGCGTCAGGCCGTCGCGGGGGAAGCCCGCCCGGCCTCCGCGCCCTGCCCGCCCCCGTCCTCGGCTCCCTGCTCGCCCACGGCGTCCTCGGCCCCCCGCTCGCCTTCGGCGTCCTCGGCGCTCTGCCGGCCTTCGGCGTCCTCGGCCCCCGGCTCGGCCTCCGCGCCTGCGGCGCCCGCTGCGACCTCCGTGCCCTCCGCGCGTCCCTCGGGCTTCTCCGCCGCCGACCGCGCGGCCGCCTCAAGCCGGTCCTTGCGCTCGCGCCGGACCAGGACGATCCAGCCCGCGGGCACCCCGGCGGCGAACAGCCACCACTGCACGGCGTACGCCATGTGCGCCCCGATGCCGCTGTGGTCGGGCTCGGCGAGGAGCTGGGGGGAGTCGCTGCGCGGCGCGGTCTGCTCGATGTAGCCGCCGAGGACCTTCTTGCCCAGGGCGTGTGCCTGCTGCCCACTGCTGATCAGCATGATCTGGCGATCGGGCAGTCCGCGTACGTCCTTGATGCCGCTGGCCGCGGACGTCTCGTCGGCCATGAGGCGGCCGGTGACGGTGATCTCGCCGCGGGGCGGGGCGGGGACCTTGGGGAAGGCGGTCTGGGGGCCGTCCGCCGGGATCCAGCCGCGGTTGACGAGCAGCACCTTGCCGTCGTCGAGGACGAACGGGGTCAGGACGTGGAAGCCGACCTCGTCGTCGGAGTTGGTGCGGCGGCGCACGACGACCTCGTCCTCGGGGTCGAAGGTGCCCTTGGCCGTCACCCGGCGGTACACCGCGGAGTCCGGTACGTCACGGCCCGGCGCGGTCAGCCGCTCGGCGGGGACCGGCGCGGCGTCGAGCGCCCTGCCGATCCTGTCGTTGTGCGCCACGCGCCTCTCGTGGCGGTGCAGCTGCCAGAAGCCCAGCTCGATCATCACGGGGATGAGGACGAGGCCGACGAGGGTGAGGATCACCCACTGGCGGGTCAGGAGGAAGCGGTACACGGCTTCGACGTTACCCCGCGTGCGAAAGCCCCCCGACGGGAGGGGGCCCGCTCAGCTTGTTCTTTTGCCTCTGGCCTCGAACGTTGCCTCGTGCGGCCTCGCTCATCCGGGGATCGGCCATCCGGGGATCGGCCATCCGGGGATCGGCCATCCGGGGATTGGCCGAGCACGCTGCCAGCCTTCGTATGACCATGCGTGCCGCCACGGAATCACGTTCATACGAAAGCCGCGGAAGTGAGTCCGGTGGGCCACGATGCCCGGCGGGACGCGTTCGACCTCACGGACGCGATGCTCTGCGAGGACAGGCCGGTGACCTCGCCGGTCGACCTGACACTGACGGCCTGACGGCCGAGCACCGGCGCGGGCACGGAGCGATGTACGGCGCGCTCCACCAGGGCCGTATGGACGCGGTCCGGCTGCGCAAGGCCCTGGCGATGCTGCCCAAGGCCGCCGCGGGTTCAGGAACATCCGCCCGCGACCGCACTGCCCGGCCCGTGCGCCCGAACCGTCAACTCCGTTCCCAGGAAGCCCACTTGGCTCGAAGAACCGCCCCCCCCGCCACCCGCTGCGACGTGGGCGGAACGACCGGACGCCCCGACTCCATCGCGGAACGCAATCAGCCCAAACCTCACAAACCATAAGGAACGAGCCCAGAAACAGCCTGGGAGGTGTTCGGCGTACTTCCAATGGCCTAGTGATGGGGCGGGTCCGAGGCGAGGGGCGCACGCTGAGCGTATGCCCCACATGCGAAATGCGGCGTGGTGCGCTCTCGCGCTCGCCCTCACCGCGACGGCCTGCGCGAGCAGCGCCGCCCAGACCGCGCCGTCCGGGTCATCCCCTTCACCCGTTGCTTCCGGGCCCAAGCCGTTCCCGTCGGTGCCGAGCATTCAGGAGTGCCGGAAGGCACTCCACAGCCCCTGCTACACGCCGGACGTGGTACGCACGGCGTACGGCATCGACAAGCTCAATCGCCAGGGACTGACCGGCAAGGGGCGCGTCATCGCGATCTATGACCAGTTCGTGCCGCCCTCGCTGGAGCGGGATCTGGAGAAGTTCAGCGAGGCGATGAACCTGCCGAAGCCGGAGCTGACGATCAGGAAGATCAACTCGGGCGGCTCGGCGGCCCCGTTCGACGCCGCCAACGAGTCGATGGCCGCGGGCGCCATGGAAACCACCCTCGATGTGCAGATGGCGCACATGATGGCGCCGGACGCCAAGATCGTGGTCGGACAGCTCGCCCTGCCCAAGGCACCGCCCAACCGCCCTGACCGGCCGCTCCTGACCCACATGCCGTCCAAGGAGGCCAAGGAGAGCGGGGAGGGGATGGCGGAGCTGTTCGCCGGGGCCTTCGCGGAGATGGTCAAGCAGGACAGTCCCGATGTCATCTCGGTCAGTTACTCCGCACAGGAGTACCAGGCCGCGGGCAACACCCACGAGCCGGTGGCCGCGTTCGAGAAGGCGAGCAAGGTCTTCGCCGACCTGGTCGGCTCGGGCGTCACGTTGGTGTCCGGCGCCGGTGACTGGGGTGCGGCGCCCACGATCGGCGAGGACGGCAAGCGGGTCAGGTCGACGAGTTGGCCCGGATCGGATCCGGCTTTCCTGTCGCTCGGCGGATCCCGGCTGCATCTGGACGCCGACGGCAAGCGGACCGGCCCGGACACCGTGTGGAACGACTCCACGGCGCGTGGCGGGGCCACCGGCGGGGGCCCGTCGCAGACCTTCCGCCGCCCGGCGTACCAAGAGAGCGTGCGTGACGTGGTCGGTGATCGGCGCGGCACCTCGGATGTGTCCATGGACGGCTCCGCCTCCGGCGGCACGCTCATCTACCAGAGCTTCCTTCCCGCCGGGGCCGGCTGGCTGCCCCTGGGGGGCACGAGCGAGTCGACCCCGCTGTTCGCCGCGGTCGTCGCGCTCGCGGGCGAGAAGGCGGGCAAGCGCCTGGGCGACATCCACGACGAGCTGTACGAGCTGGCCCAGGATCCCAAGGGCGGCATCGTCGACATCACCGAGGGCGACAACGGCCCCGACGGCTTCGAGGCCACCAAGGGCTACGACCTCGCCTCCGGCCTGGGCACCGTCGATGCGGCACGGTTCGTGCCGGCCCTGGCAGCCGCGGTGTCCTGAACCGAGTCCCGCTCGCCGGAGGCCGGCCACGCGTTTCCGGCCCGGATGGTCACCAGTGCCGTGAAGCCGTGGTCCGACGAGGTCTCGGCCATCGTGGAGTCGGACGACTTCGAGCGGTTCGATGCGGCCCACGACCGCGTTCCCCAGGAGCCGACACTCGTGTCGCCTTCCGGGGCGGCAGCCGACTTCCTTCTGCGCATCAACGGCAGCGAGGCGTGGTTCCGGTGGAGCGACGAGCCCTTCGGAGGTTGAAACTCAGGCTCAGACCCTGTCGACGATGCCCACCCGACCCTCCGCGCGGGCACAGTGCGCCCCGCAGTACCAGTGGCCCTCGACCTCCACGCCCTGCCCGATGATGCGGCACCGGCAGTGCTCGCAGATGGGCGCCATGCGGTGGATGGCGCAGGCGAAGCAGTCGAAGACGTGCACCGCGCCCTGCGCGTGCACCTCGAAGGACATGCCGTAGTCGTTTCCGCAGACCTCGCAACGTGCCATGGGCCACAGAGTGGGACGCGGCGGCGGCGCGGGGCGAGCGACGGGCGGGCGAGTCGCCCCGCAATCACCCGTCTGACGCGGACCGTGTGGCGGTCATCTTTCCGACCGGGTCCGCGCCGGGGCGTCCGCCGGGGCCACGTCCTGGAGGAGTTGGCCGAAGGCCGCTTCGTCGATGACCGGCGTGCCGTACGCCCGGGCCTTCGTCGTCTTCGACGTGCCCGAGTCCGGGTCGTTGGTGACGAGCAGGCTCGTCAGCCGCGACACGCTCGTCGCGATGTGCAGGCCCGCCTCGAACGCCCGGTCCTCCAGGAGCTCGCGGTCCACGGAGGTGTCCCCGGAGAAGGCGACGCGCATGCCCTGCTTGAGGGGCTTGCCGTCCTCCCACCGCCCGGGGTTCGGGAACGGACAGGCGGGGCGCTTGCGGGAGGGGCGCCAACTGCCGGGCTGGTACGAGGAGTACCCCGCGTACGACGGAGACGCCGAAGGGGCGCCGGACCCGGGGGAGCGGCCGCCCTGACGGCCGATGCGGGCGCCGTCCGACCACTCGGTCAGCGGGCGGCACTCCAGGAGCGGCAGCCGCACGCCCCCGCTCGCCGCCGCCCGCAGGCTCGGCCGGAACGCCTCGGCGAGGACCCGGGCGTCGTCGAGGGCGTGGTGGGCGTGGCGCTGGACGACGCCGAAGTGGGCCGCGAGGGACTCCAGCTTGTGGTTGGGCAGCGGCAGGCCGAGCTCCTTGGAGAGCGCGATGGTGCACAGGCGCTGACGGACGGGGGCGGTGCGCTCCGCGCGGGCGTACTCCCTGGCGATCATCGACCAGTCGAAGACGGCGTTGTGCGCGACGAGGACGCGGTCCGCGAGGCGGGTCGCGAACTCCTCGGCGATGTCGGCGAAGAGCGGGGCGTCGGCCAGTTTGTCGCTCGTCAGGCCGTGGATCCAGACCGGGCCGGGGTCGCGCTGCGGGTTCACCAGTGTGTACCAGTGGTCCTCGACCTCGCCGCGGGCGTCCAGGCGGTAGACCGCGGCCGAGATGATCCGGTCGTCTCTGGACAGGCCGGTGGTCTCGACGTCGACGACCGCGTACCCCGAAGGGTAGGCGGTCGGCCAGGGGGTCTCGGACCCCGGCGCGGACGCGTCGGTCGTCGCCGGGGATTCCGGGGTCGCCGGAGTCGCGGTCGGCGCCGTCGGCGGTGCGGTCGTGCGGTCTTCGAGCATGGTCCATGAGGATACGGGCCGCGACCGACAGTCAGGTCCCTGGGCCGGGCAGTCGTCCCGCGGAAGGGGCGGGCGCCGCTCGGGGCGCCGGGGGTGTCAGTCTCCTGAGGGGGGTTCGAGCAACCCCGCCACCAGCGCCCGCACCGACAGCGTGAACAGCCGCTCCGTGTCCGGCGGCCGGGCGAGGGCGCGGGCGAGGGCCGGGTCCTGCTCGGCGGCCCGCGTGTCCCACAGCTCCCCTTCGCCGGGGCGTTGCACCGGCGCGCGCTCGCGGTTGCGCTCGACCAGGACGTGGCCGACGACATGCACCTGGACGGCGCGCACCGCGTCGGCGGCCCGGGCGCCGCGCAGCCCCGCCGCGTGCACCTCGTGCACCAGGGCCCGCTGCGCGGGCAGGAACATCCGCTCCGTCAGGCCGCGTTCGTGGACCATCGCGATGAGGTGCGGGTGGTCGCGAAGGAGCCGGCGCAGGGCGCGCGCCACGGACGCGATGCGCCGGGCGGGCGTGCTCCCCCGGGGGCGGATCTCGCCGAGGTCGGCGACGGTCCGCTCGACGAGGGCGTCCAGGAGCTGCTCGCGGTTGCCGACGTGCCAGTAGATCGAGGTGACGGCCGTGCCGAGCTCGGCGGCGAGCCCCCGCATGGTCAGGGCGGCGGGGCCGTGCTGCTTGACGAGGCCCGCGGCGGCGGCCAGGACCTGGTCCCGGTCCAGCTGCGCACGCGTCTCTTTACCCTTCACGGCTCCTGTTGTAACTGTGTTACAGAACCCCCGCAAGTATCTGACAGTCCGTCGGCGAAGGGTGGTACGGCATGGCACGCGTACGCTACGGCGCGCGCACCGAGGCCGAGATGGCCGCGACGCGCACCGCGCACACCAAGCTCCCCGACATCTGGTCCACGGGTGTCGTGGCCGTGTGGGAGAGCGACCCGGACGCGGTGGCGGCGGTCCTGCCACCGCCCCTGAAGCCCAGGGACCGGCCCCTGGTGCGGGTCGGCGTCAGCCGGGTGGAGCTCGCCGGGTATCCGCTGGGCGCGGGTTCCGTGGCCGTCGCCGCGGAGCACGGCGGCGTGGCCGGCTGGTATCCGCTGGTGATGCCGATGACGCACGAGCGCGCCCTGACCGGCGGCCGCGAGGTCTTCGGCGAGCCCAAGAAGCTGGGCGAGGTCACCGTCGAGCGCGACGGACTCGTGGTGCGGGCCGCCATGGCCCGGCACGGCATCGCGTTCGTGGAGGTGCGCGGCGCCGTGAGCGGCGGCCTGCCGCTGCCGGAGCCCGCGCGGAAGACCGACTTCTACTTCAAGTTCCTGCCCGCGGTGGACGGTTCGGGCTTCGACGCGGACCCGGTGCTCGTGCACTGCGTACGCGAGGAGCGGGTCCGCAGGCTGGAGAGCGTCACCGGGGACGTGGTGCTGCGCGAGTCGATGTACGACCCGGTGGCGGACCTGCCCGTGCGCCGCCTGGTGGAGATCACCATCGGCGAGAAGACCAGCGACCAGCGGGGCCGGGTGGTGGAGCGCGTCGACGCGCAGGCGCTGCTTCCTTACGTCCACCAGCGCTACGACGACCCGCGGCAGGTCCTGGACGGCCCGCCCGAGGGGAGCGTCTGACATGGAGCTGCGCGCCGGGCAGGTCGCCGTCGTCACGGGTGCGGCGAGCGGCGTCGGGCTCGCCCTCGCACGGCGGTTCGCGGCGGACGGCCTCACCGTCGTGCTCGCCGACGTCGAGGAGGGCGCTCTGGAGAAGGCCGCGGCCGCCCTGCGCGCGGACGGGGCGGCCGTGCACGCGCGCGTGGTCGACGTCGGCGTGCGCGAGCAGGTCGTCGCGCTCGCCGACGACACCTACGACCGGTTCGGGGCCGTGCACGTTCTGTGCAACAACGCCGGGGTCGGCTCCGGCGCCGAGGGCCGGATGTGGGAGCACGACCCGAACGACTGGAAGTGGGCCTTCGAAGTCAACGTGTGGGGCGTCTTCCACGGCATCCAGGCGTTCGTGCCGCGCATGCTCGCGGGCGGCGACGAGGGCCACGTCGTCAACACCTCCTCCGGGGACGGCGGCATCGCGCCGCTGCCGACGGCGTCCGTGTACGCGGTCACCAAGGCGGCCGTCGTGACGATGACGGAGTCCCTGTACGCGCACCTCAAAGCTGAGCACGCGCGCGTGGGCGCCTCCGTGCTCTTTCCCGGGCCGCACATGCTGCGCACCGGCCTGTGGGAGTCGCACCGCAACCGCCCCGAGCGGTACGCCAAGTCCCGCCCCCGCAGGACGCCCTACCGCAGCCTCGGCCAGTGGGAGGCGGCCATGCGGGAGGCCGGGCAGGAGGTCGCGTTCACGCCCGTGGAGGACGTCGCGGACCTCGTGGCCGAGGGCGTCGCGGCGGGCCGCTTCTGGCTGCTGCCCGCGAGCGAGCACAGCGACCGGCAGATCAAGGCCCGGGCGCAGTCGATGCTCGGCCGGACCGACCCGTCGTACCTGGAGAGCTTCATCCTGGACTGAGGGAGCCGTCATGACGGACCCGCACGACACCCGAGAACCCCGGCAGGGGTTCGAAGAGCCCTACCTGATCGTGTCCTCCGACTGCCACGCCGGCCTGCCCACCGAGGAGTACCGGCCCTACCTGGACGCCCGGTTCCACCGGGACTTCGACGAGTTCCTCGGCGGGCGCGAGCGGCGCCGCGAGGAGATGACCCGGCTCGGCATCCGCAACGAGGCCTTCGCCGACCGGTGGTTCAGCGACAACGAGGAAGGCCTCAGGGGCGGCTGGGACCCCGCGCAGCGGCTCAAGGAGCTGGACGGCGACGGGGTGGCCGCGGAAGTCGTCTTCCCGGACGCCGACGCCGTGGACAGCCGGACCGCCGCGCCCTTCGGAGTGGGCCTCGGCCTCTCCGGCGACCAGGACCCCGAACTCGGCATGGCGGGCGCCCAGGCGCACAACCGCTGGCTCGCCGACTTCGTGTCGGGCAACCCCGAACGGCACTGCGGCGTCGCCCTGCTGCCCGTCACCGGCGAGGTCGACCGGGTCGTCGCCGAGATCCACCGCGCCAGGGAGTCGGGGCTCGGCGCCCTGATGATCCCCTCCATGTGGGTCGACAAGGCGCCCTACCACGACCGGCGTTACGACCCCGTATGGTCCGCCGCGGCCGAGTGCGCGATGCCCGTGCTCACCCACTCCGGGGCGGCGCCCCGCGAGGAGTACGGCGACCACCTCGGCATCTACGTCTCCGAAGTGACCTGGTGGCCCGCCCGGCCACTGTGGTTCCTGCTCTGGTCCGGGGTCTTCGAGCGGCACCCGGGGCTCAGGTTCGGGGTCGCGGAGTCGGGCTGCTGGTGGCTGCCGAACCTGCTGTGGTTCATGGACCGGCTCTACCTGGGCGCGCACGGCGGCAAGAAGCTGTCGCCGTTCGCCGAGCTGAAGCGCCCGCCGCACGAGTACCTGGACCGGCAGATCTTCGTCTGCGCCACCAACACCAAACGCCGTGAGCTGGCCCAGCGCTACGAGATCGGCGTCGACAACATCCTCTGGGGCAGCGACTTCCCGCACCCCGAGGGCACCTGGCCCGACACGCGCGCGTGGCTCGCGAAGACCTTCCACGACATCCCCGTCGCCGAGACCCGCCGCATGCTGGGCCTCGCCGCAGCCGAGGTCTTCGGCTTCGACACCGCGAAGCTCGCCCCGCTGGCCCGCCGCATCGGACCGGCCCCCGCCGACCTCGGCCAGGACCCCGACCAGCGCGCCGTCGATGCCTCCTGGGCCCGCTCGCGCGAGACGGGCCGCCACTGGCTGACCGGCCACGACTTCCCGACGCTCGGGGTGACCCCATGACGTACACCGACACGACGTACACCGGCACCGACCGCTACACCGTCATCTCCGCCGACTGCCACGCCGGCGCCGACCTCCTCGACTACAGGCCCTACCTGGAAACCCGCCACCACGACGCCTTCGACGCCTGGGCGGCCACCTACGTCAATCCGTACGAGGACCTGCTCGCCGACACCGCCGACCGCAACTGGAACTCCGAGCGCCGCCTCGCCGAGCTGGAGGCCGACGGCATCGTCGCCGAGGTCGTGTTCCCGAACACCATCCCGCCGTTCTTCCCCTCGGCGTCCCTGATGGCCCCGGCGCCCACCCGGCAGGAGTACGAGCAGCGCTGGGCGGGCCTGCGCGCCCACAACCGCTGGCTCGCGGACTTCTGCGCGGCGGCGCCCGGGCGGCGGGCGGGCGTCTTCCAGATCCTGCTCAACGACGTCGAGGAGGCCGTCAAGGAGGTCCGCCGGTGCGTCGGCGCGGGCCTCACTGGCGGGGTCCTCGTGCCCGGTACGCCGCCGGGGTCGGGCCTGCCCGAGCTGTACTCGCAGACGTACGACCCGCTGTGGGCGGTCTGCGCGGAGCTCGGCGTGCCCGTGAACCACCACGCGGGCTCGGCCTCGCCGCCGCTCGGCGACGAGCCCGCCGCACGCGCGGTGTTCATGGTGGAGACGACGTGGTTCTCCCACCGGGCGCTGTGGCACCTGATGTTCGGCGGCGCGTTCCGGCGCCACCCCGAGCTGAAGCTGGTCCTCACCGAGCAGGGCTCCGGCTGGATCCCGGGCGTGCTCGCGATGCTGGACTACTACCACGGGCGGCTCGTCGCGGCCGTCGCGCGCCGTGACACCGCCGAGTCCAAGTTCGGCGCCGGGCTCTTCGAGGCCATGGGCAAGGGGCCGTCCGAGGTGTGGCGGGAGAACTGCTTCGTGGGCGCGAGCTTCATGCGGCCGCACGAGGCGGCGGTGCGCGACCGCGTCGGCCTCGACAAGATCATGTGGGGCAGCGACTACCCGCACGACGAGGGCACCCACCCCTTCTCGCGCGAGGGCCTGCGCGCCGCCTACGCGGGCCTGCCCCCGGCCGAGGTCGCGGCCATGGCGGGCGGCAACGCGGCCCGCGTGTACGGCTTCGACCTGCGTCGGCTCGACGCGATCGCGGCCCGGGTCGGGCCCACCGTCCAGGAGCTCGCCGAACCCCTGAAGGAGACACCGGCCGGGGCGACGAGCCCGGTGTTCGCGCCCGGCGGGCAGACCAGGGTCTGGTGAACCTCCCGGTGCGCCGCTGCCGCGCGGGCGGCGCACCGGGTGAGACCCTCCCCAGATGAGCGAGAAGGCGCCGGCCCCCGACCACGACGAGGCCCACGGCGGTGCGCTCGGCACCCGCCTCAACTGGCTGCGGGCCGCGGTGCTCGGCGCCAACGACGGCATCGTGTCCACCGCGGGCCTCGTCGTCGGCGTCGCCGGTGCCACCAGCGAGCGCGCCACGATCCTGACGGCGGGCCTCGCCGGACTGCTCGCCGGGTCGATGTCGATGGCCGCGGGCGAGTACGTCTCGGTGTCCACCCAGCGCGACTCCGAGAAGGCCGCCCTCGCCCTGGAGAAGCGCGAACTGCGCGAGCAGCCGGAGGCCGAACTCGCCGAGCTGACCGACCTGCTCGAAGGGCGCGGGCTCAGCCGCGACGTGGCCCGCGAGGCCGCCGAACAGCTCACCGAGCGGGACGCGCTGCGCGCCCACGCGCGCGTGGAGCTCGGCATCGACCCCGACGCGCTGACCAACCCCTGGCACGCCGCGTGGGCGAGCTTCCTCGCGTTCACCGCGGGCGCGCTGCTGCCGCTGCTCGCCATGGTGCTCCCGCCGGCCGACTGGCGCCTCGGCGTCACCGTCCTCTCGGTCCTCGGCGCGCTCGCCCTCACCGGCCTCAGCAGCGCCCGGCTCGGCTCCGCGGCGGTGCGGCCCGCCGTCGTGCGGAACGTGGCGGGCGGGGCGCTCGCGATGGCGGTGACGTACGGGGCGGGGGCGCTGCTCGGCGCGGCCGGGGTGTGAGGCGGAGGTACGGACCTGGGCCCCGCGAGCGGTGGAGCGCGGCCCCGCATTGGTGGAGATCGCCAAAAACCGATGCCGTACCCGCGGTAATACTTATCGGTAACAACCTCTAGCGGCAGCCCAGAGGCCGTTCTACCGTGCACGCATGTCCCCGAACCTGCCCGATGTCGTGCTGTGGTCCATCCCCGCCTTCGTGGTGCTCACGGTCGTCGAGATCATCAGCCACCGTGTCCACCCCGACGAGGACGCCGCCGGGTACGAGACCAAGGACGCCGCCACCAGCATCACCATGGGGCTCGGCAGTCTGGTCTTCGACTTCCTCTGGAAGATCCCGATCGTCGCCGTCTACTCCGGGGTGTACGCGCTGACGCCGCTGCGCGTGCCCGTCCTGTGGTGGACGATCCCGCTGATGCTGCTCGCGCAGGACTTCTTCTACTACTGGTCGCACCGCGGCCACCACGTCATCCGCGTCCTGTGGGCCTGCCACGTGGTGCACCACTCCAGCGAGAAGTTCAACTTCACCACCGCGCTCCGCCAGCCCTGGACGAGCCTGACGGTGTGGCCGTTCTACCTGCCGCTGATCGCGCTCGGCGTGCACCCCGCGGCCCTCGCCTTCTGCTCCGCGACGAACCTCGTCTACCAGTTCTGGATCCACACCGAACGCATCGGCAAGCTGCCCCGGCCCATCGAGTACGTCTTCAACACACCGTCCCACCACCGCGTCCACCACGCGTCCCAGGGCGGCTACCTGGACCGCAACTTCGGCGGCATCCTGATCGTCTGGGACCGCCTCTTCCGCTCCTGGGTCCCCGAGACCGACCGCCCGGTCTACGGCCTCACGAAGAACATCACGACGTACAACCCGCTGCGCGTCGCCACCCACGAGTACGCGGCGATCGCCAGGGACCTGAAGCAGGCGGCCACCTGGAGCGACCGGGCGGGCCACGTCTTCCGGGGACCGGGCTGGCAGCCGCCCCAGTCACCGACCGCCGCGCCGACGCGGGAACGCACGACGGAGCCCGCGGCGTGAGCCGCATGGAGCCGGGCGAGCCGACACTCGCACCCTCCGTCGGGGGAGGGTGGGCCCAGCTCCCGCTGCCGGGCACCGATACGCCCACGTCCAGGAGGCACAGCTACGGCACAGTGGCCCTTGCGGCCTTCGCCCTGGCGGCGGCGGGAGACCTGGCCGCTCTGGCCCTCGGGTCCGACACGGGCCACACCGTACTGAAGCCCCTCCTCATGCCCCTGCTCGCGGCCTACGCGGTCCTCCGCGCAGGCCCACCCCTGCTGGCGGCAGCCCTCCTCTTCGGCTGGGGCGGCGACGTCCTCCTCCTCGGCGACGCCGACCCCCTCTTCCTCGCGGGCATGGGCTCCTTCGCCGTCGGCCACCTCTGCTACCTCGCGCTGTTCCGCAGACACGGCGAGCAGCACGCCCCGGCCCGGGGCACCTTCGTCGTGGCCACCTACGCCTGCGCCCTGATCGTCACCGTGGCGCTCCTGTGGACCGACCTGCCGTCGGACATGCGGATCCCGGTGGCGGGCTACAGCCTGCTCCTGACCGCCATGGCGTTCGGCGCGACCACCCTCGGCCTGACCGCGGCGGCGGGCGGAGGCCTCTTCCTGCTCTCGGACACCCTCATCGCCACGGACGTCGCCGACTGGCCCCAGGCGCCACGCCCCGACTTCTGGATCATGCTGACCTACCTGGCCGCCCAGGCCCTCCTGACCCGGGGCGTGCTCACCGGCGCCCTCACCAACGGATCGGCACCGGAACGACGGTGAGCAGCGCCGACACCGCGACCACGGCCCCGAGCGCCATCACCTCGGCGCGCGCGGGCACGTACGTGGTCAGCGTGCTCCGAGGGGACCGCTTCAGCCGACGGCGGGAGAGCAGCGCGAGGACGGCGACGACGGCCACGAGCAGCACCTTGGCGAGCAGGGTGCGGCCGTACGCCGTCTCCGTCAGCTGGTCGGCCACGGTGTCCGGCGGCATGCGGCGCAGCGTGCTGACGATTCCGCTCGCGGTGATCGCGGCGAACAGGACGGCGGCCACGCGCGCGTAGCGGCCGAGCACGGCGACGCCCGCCTCCGGGGCGGTCCTTCGCCAGCTCCGCAGCGTACGCAGCGCGTACAGCAGGCCGCCCGCCCACAGCGCCGCGCACGTCAGATGCACCAGGGTGAGCCCCGAGCCGACGAGCGCGGCCTCCTCCGTCGGCGGGTGCGCGCGCAGCGCCTCCGCCACGATCACGGCGGCCAGCGGCAGGAGCGAGCTGTCCGGGCGGCGCGAGCGGGCGCAGAGCGCGGCCACGACGAAGGCGTTGACCTCGAGGAGCGCGAGGCGGCCGTCCCGCGACTGGTAGAGCCCGCCGACGTCCAGGTCGGACGGCTGGTGCGGCACCAGGTTGCCGCTGGCGACGATCGAGGCGAGGCCGAGCGCGGCGACACCGCCCGCGACGGCCGCCCACCACCCCCACCCCGGGGGCGCCGAGGCGAGCGGCGCCCCCGGCACGCGGCGCGCGAGCCGCCGTACGAACACCTCGCCCACCTGCACGCACAGCGCGGCGAACAGCACCGTCCGCAGGAACGTGATCCCCGGCGTGCCCGGGGCCTCCGCCTCACCCGTGCCGTCCAGGACGGCTGTCGGTCCGAAGAGGGGCACCACGGCCGCGACGGCCACGAGGACGAGCACGGCGACGGCGCGGCGGGAGGACGGGCGGCGGGGCGCGGTGACATGGGGAGCCGCGGGCGGGGCGGCGGGCGCGGCGGGCGGCGCGGAGGGGTACTCCGTACGCCGCACGGTGAGGTGCAACGTGTCGGCCGGGTCCGGATACGCCGTGTCGGGCGCGGCCGGACGCGTCCTGTCGGACGGGGCCGCGGGCGCGTCGGCCGGGCTCGCGTACCCCGGATGGTGCGGCGAGGCTGCATACCCGGTGTGCGACGAGGCGGCGGCCGTCCCGGCCGTGGCCTCGCCTCCCGGGTCCCCTGGCGGTCGTATGGAGCTCACCACAAGATCTTCACCAGTCGTCGCACTCCTGGGCAAGTCCGGGCAAACAACTGGTGGAACGTCATTCCGCCCATCCGGTCCCGCTCACCGCCACACAGGGGCGTCCCCGCCCCAATCGCCCGGTGGCCGCTCCCAGTTCACGGGTCCGCCTTCGAAGGACACCGGCGGCAGGGCGTACCGCAGCCGCCCCAGGGGACCGTCCGTCCCGGTGAGCCACGGATCCGCCGCGTACGCCGGCCAGGTCGTGAGCCACGCGGCCGTCCGCGCGAGGGCGAGCCGCACCACAGGCGTGCCCCCCGTGCCGTCGGCGGGGTCCCTCAGCCGCTCGGACAGCGACCGCAGCACCGCGGCGGCCAGCAGATAGCCCGTGCCGTGGTCCAGCGCCTGCGCGGGCAGCGCGCCGGGCGCGTCCGGCGCGCCCTCGACCACCGCGATGCCCGTGGCCACCTGCACCAGGCTGTCGAAGCCGCGGCGGCCGGACCACGGGCCGCTCGCGCCCCACGCCGAGAGCTGCGCCACGACGAGGCCGGGCCGCCGCTCGGCCAGCGCCTCGGGGGCGAGCCCGAACCGGTCGAGCGTGCCGGGCCGGTATCCGGTCACGACCACGTCGGCGCGGGCGAGCAGGTCCTCGAAGGCGCGCCGGTCCGCGGGGGCGCCGAGGTCGAGGGTGGCGGAGCGCTTGCCGAAGCCCGTGTCGGCGTGCTGGTCGGGGAGTTCGGGCAGGTGCGGCGGGTCGACGCGCAGCACGTCGGCGCCGAGCAGGGCGAGCGTACGGGTGGCTACCGGCCCCGCGATGACGCGCGTGAGGTCGAGGACGCGCAGCCCGGCGGCGGGCAGCAGCGGGTCCGTGGCCGTCGGCCGGAGGGGCGCCGTCGCGGGCGGTGCGCCGTCGCCGAGCCGCTCCCGGCCCACCAGGGCGAGCCCGGCCACCGCGGCCCCCTGCGGATGCGCGGCCCACTCCTGTGGCGTGCGCAGGGCGACGGCCAGGCCTCCGGCGGCGTACACCGCCTCCTCGGCCTCGGCGGCGGCCAGCCCCGCGAGGCGGGCGCCGACGCGCTCGACGGACGCCTCGCCGTCGCCGAGGCCCAGCGCGGCGAGCAGGCGGGCCCGGTGGTGCGGGTAGTTGGCGTGCGTGCGCACCCAGCCGTCGGCGGTGCGCCAGAACCGCGACAGGGGCGCGAACGACTCCGGCGCGCGCCCGTTGACGAGCAGGTGCCGTTCACTGGCGAACGCGGCGGCCACCGCACCGTCGTCCACGCGCGCGTGCGGCACGTCCCGCCCCGTGCGCAGGGCCGCCAACTCGGCGGCGGCGAGCGCGCAGACGCCCGCACAGGACCGCGCGAGCGCCCGCACCGGGAGCCGCGCGGGCAGGGTGTCCTCGCGTACGACGGGGGAGAGCCGGGACAGGAGCGCGGGGTCGCCCCCGAGCGCGTCCCAGGCGACCGCGGCACCGTCCAACGGCCCCGGGATCCGGGCGTCGTGTCCTGGGGCACCGGCGTCGTGTCCTGGGGCACCGGCGTCGTGCCCCGGGACCACGGCTTCGTCCCACGGCCCTGGAGCCGGTGCTTCGTCCCACGGGCCCGGAACCACGGCCCCGCTCACCGGTCCCCGCTTCCCACCAGCGCTCCCAAGGGTGATTGCATCATGCAGTCACTATGCCGTGCCCGCGGGCGGATACCCCGCCGACCCCGGCTCCGCGGCGCCCGGCCCGGCAGCCCCCGGGTGCACCGCCCCCGGCGCCGAAGCCGCCGACCACCACAGCCTGATCTCCTTCGTCGGGTCGGACGGCCGCAGCTCCCAGCCGCGTCGGGTGGCCGCCTCGACGACGTACGCGCCGCCGACGCCCCGGAAGGTGCGCCACGGCACCTCGCACTCCGGTGAGGGCGCGGGCTTCTTCGGGGCCCTGGGCTTGGACGCGTTCTTCGTCCACTTGTCCAGGTACGCGTCGACTCGCGCGGCGTAGAAGGCGGTGTCGCCCTCGTGGTTCAGCTCGGGCCAGGTCACGGTCCAGCGCGGCCAGACGGAGATCTTGCCGAACAAGGAGTCCATGGCGCGATCCGCGCCGCGCTCGAAGCCCGGGATGATGGTCAGGATCTCGGCGAACATCGCGACGACGATCATGGCGAGCGCCGCCACAAGGAGCAGCAGCCACCACACCGGAAGGACCAGCACGGTGAGCACGAACCGGACCCACAACTGCCATCCGGGGCGGGCGGGTTCGGCCTGCCACTGCTGCTGGCCCTCGTAGACGAACGTCGAGTCCTGGTACGCGTACATGTGCGGCATCCTCTCGTGAGGGGCCGGACGGCGCGCACGCCGCCCGGCCCCTCACCGCCCCGCTCACCGCGAGGCGTCGTGTCAGCGGGGCGCGGCTCGCGCCCCGCGTCCTACTTCCTGACGGCGTCCAGCGCGTCGGACATGCCGACGCCGTAGAAGCCGTTCTTGTTCTTCCCGCCCGCGCACACCGCGTCGACCTTGCCGTCGCCGTCGATGTCGTAGGGGTCGGTGCACGCCATCGCGTCGGCCTGGCGGTAGAGCAGGGCCTTCACCCGGGCCGCGGAGGCCTTCGGGTGCGTCGACTTGATGAGCGCGGCGACGCCCGCGGTGTGCGGCGACGCCATCGACGTACCGGCCTTGTAGCCGAACTTGCCGCCCGGCAGCGTCGACAGGATGAGACCGCTGGTGGCGGGCGGCTGCGGCTTCTGGAAGGCGGTGGAGTCGCCGCCCGGCGCCGCGATGTCGATGACGCCCTTGCCGTAGTTCGAGAACGACGACTTGATGCCCTTCGCGCCCGTGGAGGACACGGTCACCACGCCCGGGAGCTGCGACGGTATGTCGAAGCAGTCAGCGGTCTTGATGGTCCGCTCGACGGGCGTCGTGTCGTTGGGGCTGGACTCGTCGACGATCTCGTCCTGGGCGAGGTCCGTCTTCGCGTTGCCGGCCGCGGCGACGTTCACCGCGCCCTTGCGCTCCGCGTACCTGGTGGCCCGTCCGACCGCGTCGACCAGTGCCTTCTGGTCGGCGTCGGTACGGCAGTTGAACAGCCACGGGTCGGTGTAGTAGCTGCTGTTGGTGACGTCCACGCCGTGGTCGGCCGCCCACATGAAGCCGCAGACGACGGCCTCCGTGTAGTAGAGGCCGGTGGCGGGCTCGGCCACCTTCAGGCTCGCGACCTTCACGCCCGGCGCGACCCCCGTGACACCGGTGCCGTTCTTCGCGGCGGCGATGGTGCCCGCCACGTGCATGCCGTGGTCGCTCTCGTTGGCCACCGGCCGCCACGCGTTGTCCTTCTGCGTGGGCACGCCGCCCAGACAGCTCGCGGACGCGCGCCTGTCGAAGTTCGGCGCGATGTCCGGGTGGGTGTCGTCGACGCCGGAGTCGAGCACGCCGACGGTCACCTTCGGGCTGCCGAGGGAGACCTTGTGGGCCTGGTCCGCCTTCATGGCGGGCAGGTCCCACTGCAGCGGCTCCAGCTCGTCCTGGTCGCCCGCGGCCTTGCCCGCCGCGGCCTTCGCCTCCTTGGCGGACAGCGGCCGCGCGGCGTCGATGTCGTCGCTGGACTGCGCCGACAGCGGCGCCGTGCGCGTGGCACCGGCCGACTGCACGCCCTTGACCTTGCGGATCGTCTTCGCGAAGTCGGGGTTCGCGGAGTGGACGACGATCACACCGATCTTGTCGTAGGAGATCACGACCTTGCCGTCGGCCTTGGCGATGGCCTTCTTGACGTACTTGGCCACCCAACCGCCGTGCCCGGTGCGGACGTTGACGACATAGCTCATCGTCGAACCGTCCGCGGGCGCGGCGGCGGCGAGCACGCCGACGCCCGGGGCCGCCGGGGCCGCCGCCGGAGCGTCGCTCTGCGCGGACGCGGTGCCCGGCAGGAAGGCGAGCGCGGAGACCACCGCGACGCCGAGGGGAAGGGCGACGGCGCGCCGTCCGGCCCGGCCGGTCCTGCTGGTGTGCTTGCTGCTCAAGGTGCCGTTCCCCTTACTTCTTCACGGCGTCGAGCGCGTCGACGATCCCGTGGCCGTAGAAGCCGTTCTTGTTCTTGCCGCCCTTGCAGACGGCGTCGACCTTGCCGTCACCGTCCGGGTCGTACGGCTTCGTCGGGCAGCCCGGGTTGTCGGCCTGCCGCTTGAGCAGCCGCTGCAGCTCGGCCGGGCCCGCCTTCGGGTGCGTCGACTTCAGCAGCGCCGCGACACCCGCCGCGTGCGGGGAGGCCATGGACGTGCCCTGCAGCCACGCGTACTGGCCGCCCGGCATCGTGGAGAGGATGCCGCCGTCCTTGGAGGGGGTGTCGGTCGGCTTCTGGTAGCGCCGGTCGCCGCCGGGCGCCGCCACGTCGACGACGCCGTTGCCGTACGTCGAGTAGTACGACTTGGCCTTGTACACGCCCGTCGCGCTGACCGTGACGACACCCGGGAGCTGGGTCGGGAGGTCGAGGCACTCGTGCGGGTCGATGGTGCGGGTGACCGGCGTGGAGTCGTCGGGGCTGGAGTCGTCGACGATCTCGTCCGCGTCCAGGTCGTGGTTGGAGTTGCCCGCGGAGGCGAGGTTCAGGGTGCCCTTCTTCTGGGCGTAGAGCTGGGCGCGGTTGACCGCGTCGAGGATGGCCCGCTGGTCCGGGTCGTCCTTGCAGTTGTACAGCCACGGGTCCACGTAGTAGCTGTTGTTGGTGATCTCGATGCCGTTGTCGGCGGCGAACACGAAGGCGCAGACCACGCTCTCCGGGAAGAACAGCTCGCTGACCGGGTCGGCCACCTTGATGCCCGCGACCTTCACGCCGGGCGCGACCCCCGCGACGCCGACGTTGTTGCGCGCGGCGGCCACCTCGCCCGCCACGTGGGTGCCGTGGTAGTGCTCGGGCTTCGCCGGGCGCCAGGCGCCGGGGGAGGTGTCGGCCTTGCCGCCGACGCAGCTCGCGGACTGCTTGGCCGAGAAGTTGGGCGCGAGGTCGGGGTGGGTGTCGTCCACGCCGGTGTCGATGACGCCGACGGTGACCTTCTTGCTGCCCGGGTTGATCTTCGCCGCCTTGTCGGCGCCGATGGCCCGCAGGTCCCACTGGTCGGCTTCCAGCGGCTCCTGGGCGGCGGCGCCGCCCTTGCCCGCCGCGGCCCGCTCCTTGAGCGCCTTGGCCTGCTCCTTCGAGACGAAGGACGGCGCGCCCTCCTGCGTGGTGGCGGCGGGGGTGAGCGGGGAGGTGCGGGTGGCGCCCGCGGAGTGCACACCGCGCACGTCGCGCAGCGTCCTGCCGAAGTCCGGATTGGCCGAGTGGGCGACGATCACGCCAATTTTCGCGTACGTGACGACGACCGTGCCGTCGGCCTTGGCTATCGCCTTCTTCACCCGCGCCAACGTCTTGGCGTCGGACCTGGTGTTGACGACGTACGCCAGCTTGCCGGCCGCGTCGGTGTCCGCGGCCCGCGCCGTGCTGGAGCCGGGGGCGTCGAGCGGGGCGGCGGTCGCGGCGCCGGGCGCGAAGCCGACCGCTGCGGCGAGCGCGACACCGAGCGGCAGCGCGAGCGCCAGGCGTCTGGAGCGCGACGTGCGTGACGAGCGCAGATGAGCCATGGGATCTCCACATCATCCGGATACGGAACTGCCCGAACACTGCTGGTGCTCGGGCAGGTGCATGACGAGTGGTGCAGGGTGAAGTTATCCCCCGAACTCCCAGGCCAGCAATGGCTTCCCGAAGAAAGCGGGAAAAGCATGAGTTCGACCGCTTCGGGCGTGCCACCGAGACGTTGAACAGCGGACAGAAGCAATATCGACCCCCTGTCGGATCACGTCCTCGGGGCTTAGCATCACCATCCGCGGCCACGTGATCCGTGTCACTATCCGTGTCCCTCGTGACGGCCCCGAGAGCAGAGAACGCAGACCCCCATGGACCGCACCGCCCCCGACTCCCCCCACCTCCCCGCACCTCCCGCACCTTCCGACGCAGCCGACCCCCACTGCCCCGAACCCCCCGCCCCACCTCTCCCCACCGCCCCCGTCCCACGAGGAGACTCCGTGGCCACCGACGCGCCGCCACCATCGAAGGGCGACTCAGAACCCACCGCCGTCCCGCCCTCCACGGAGGAGTTCGTCGCGGTGCAGCAGAGCGCGGAGTTCGCCGAACTGCGCACCGCGTACCGCTCGTTCGCGTTCCCGCTGACCATCGCGTTCATCGCCTGGTATCTCGTGTACGTCCTGCTCTCGAACTACGCGGGCGACTTCATGGGCACCAAGGTGATCGGCAACATCAACGTGGCCCTCGTCCTCGGCCTCGCCCAGTTCCTGACCACGTTCCTGATCGCCTGGTGGTACTCCCGCCACGCCGCGGCCAAGCTCGACCCCAAGGCTGACGCCATCAAGTCCCGGATGGAGGGCGGCGCGTGAGCACCCTTCAGCTCCACTCGGCGCAGAGCACCGTGCTGGCCGCGAACGAGGCCAGCGAGCACCGGCCGCTGATCATCACACTGTTTGCGGTCTTCGTCGTCGCCACCCTCATCATCACCGTGTGGGCGGGCCGGCAGACCAAGAGCGCCGCCGACTTCTACGCGGGCGGACGGCAGTTCACCGGCTTCCAGAACGGCCTCGCCGTCTCCGGCGACTACATGTCCGCCGCGTCCTTCCTCGGCATCGCGGGCGCCATCGCCCTGTTCGGCTACGACGGCTTCCTGTACTCCATCGGCTTCCTGGTCGCCTGGCTGGTGGCCCTGCTCCTGGTCGCGGAGCCGCTGCGCAACTCCGGGCGCTACACCATGGGCGACGTCCTCGCGTACCGCATGCGCCAGCGCCCCGTGCGCACCGCCGCGGGCACCTCCACCATCGTCGTCTCGATCTTCTACCTGCTCGCGCAGATGGCGGGCGCGGGCGTCCTGGTCTCGCTGCTCCTCGGCATCACCAGCGACGGCGGCAAGGTCGCCATCGTGGCGCTCGTCGGCGTCCTGATGATCGTGTACGTCACCATCGGCGGCATGAAGGGCACCACCTGGGTGCAGATGGTCAAGGCCGTCCTGCTGATCGCGGGCGCGCTCCTGCTGACCTTCCTGGTGCTGCTCAAGTTCGACTTCAACGTCTCCGACCTGCTCGGCAGCGCCGCGGAGAACAGCGGCAAGGGCGCGCCGTTCCTGGAGCCAGGACTGAAGTACGGCGCGACGGCGACGTCCAAGCTGGACTTCATCTCGCTCGGCATCGCCCTGGTGCTCGGCACCGCGGGCCTGCCGCACATCCTCATCCGCTTCTACACGGTGCCGACGGCCAAGGCCGCCCGGAAGTCCGTGAACTGGGCCATCGGCATCATCGGTGCCTTCTACCTGATGACGATCGCGCTCGGCTTCGGCGCCGCCGCGCTGATCTCGCCGAAGGAGATCACCGACTCCAACCCGGCCGGCAATACCGCGGCTCCCCTGCTCGCCCTCCATCTAGGGGGAGTGGACTCCAACTGGGGCGCCATCCTGCTCGCGACGATCTCCGCCGTCGCGTTCGCCACGATCCTCGCGGTCGTCGCGGGCCTCACCCTCGCCTCGTCCTCGTCGTTCGCGCACGACATCTACGCCAACGTCATCAAGAAGGGCAAGGCGAGCGAGAAGGAGGAGGTCAAGGCCGCCCGCTGGGCGACCGTCTTCATCGGCCTCGTCTCCATCGGCCTCGGCGCCCTCGCCCGCGACCTGAACGTGGCGGGCCTGGTGGCCCTCGCCTTCGCCGTGGCCGCGTCCGCGAACCTGCCGACGATCCTCTACAGCCTCTTCTGGAAGCGGTTCACCACCCAGGGCGCCCTGTGGTCGATCTACGGCGGCCTCACCACCGCCGTCGTCCTGGTGCTGTTCTCGCCCGTCGTCTCCGGGAACGAGAAGACGTCCATGTTCAAGGGCGTCGACTTCCACTGGTTCCCGCTGGAGAACCCGGGCCTGATCTCCATCCCGGTCGGCTTCCTGCTCGGCTGGCTCGGCACGATCCTGTCGAAGGAGGAGCCCGACAAGGAGAAGTACGCGGAGCTGGAGGTCAGGTCCCTGACCGGCACCGGCGCCCACTGAACCCACCGGGCCCGCCCCGCGCGGGCCCGCCGGGGCACCCGGCGCGGCCGCGCCGTCGAGATCGTCGTAGATCTCTACGACGCGGCCGCGCCGCTCCTGTTGGATCATGCCCCTCTTCGATGTCGGCACCGTCACGTAGGCTCATGGGCAGAGGGCGTACCTACGCCACACTGCCGATCCGGACCGGGGAGGGGGCCCACGTGCTCATTGACACGTATGGCCGAGTGGCCACCGATCTGCGGGTGTCGCTGACCGACCGCTGCAATCTGCGGTGCACGTACTGCATGCCCGAGGAGGGCCTGCAGTGGCTGGCCAAGCCGGACCTGCTCACGGACGACGAGATCGTCCGCCTCATCCGCATAGCCGTCACGCACCTCGGCATCGAGGAAGTCCGCTTCACCGGCGGCGAGCCGCTGCTGCGCCCCGGCCTCGTCGGCATCGTCGAGCGCTGCGCAGCCCTGGAGCCGCGCCCCAGGATGTCCCTCACGACGAACGGCATCGGCCTCAAGCGCACCGCCAAGGCCCTGAAGGAAGCGGGCCTGGACCGGGTCAACGTCTCCCTGGACACCCTGCGCCCGGACGTCTTCAAGACCCTCACCCGCCGCGACCGCCACCGCGACGTCCTCGACGGCCTCGAAGCCGCCCGCGAAGCGGGCCTCACCCCGGTCAAGGTCAACTCAGTCCTGATGCCGGGCCTGAACGACGACGAGGCCCCCGACCTGCTCGCCTGGGCCGTGGCGAACGACTACGAACTGCGCTTCATCGAGCAGATGCCCCTGGACGCCCAGCACGGCTGGAAGCGCGAGGGCATGATCACGGCCGGTGACATCCTGGCCTCGCTGCGCACCCGCTTCACCCTCACGGAGGAGGGCTCCGAGAAGCGCGGCTCCGCCCCGGCCGAGCGCTGGGTCGTCGACGGCGGACCGCACCGCGTCGGGGTGATCGCCTCCGTCACGCGCCCGTTCTGTTCCGCCTGCGACCGCACCCGGCTCACGGCCGACGGCCAGGTGCGCACCTGCCTGTTCGCCACCGAGGAGACCGACCTGCGCGCGGCGCTGCGGGCGGCGCCCGAGGGCACGGCCGGAGACGGCGCCGACGACGGCTCGGACGAGGAGATCGCCCGGATCTGGCGGCTCGCGATGTGGGGCAAGAAGGCGGGCTCCGGCCTCGACGACCCGTCGTTCCTCCAGCCCGACCGCCCGATGTCGGCGATCGGCGGCTGATCCAGGGCCGACCGGGGACCGATCGGGAGCCGATCGGCGGCCGGGTGCCGATCAGCCGGTGGAGCTCTCCGGCTGTTCCCACTCGGCGAGCGGGACGACGTCCTTCAAGAACCCTCGTACGCCCAGGAATTGGGACAGGTGCTCACGGTGCTCGTCGCACGCGACCCAGGTCTTGCGACGCTCCGGAGTGTGGATCTTCGGGTTGTTCCAGGCGAGCACCCAGACCGCGGCGACGCGGCAGCCCTTGGCGGAACAGATCGGTGTTTCGTCGCTCACGTACTCATCCCAAACAAGGCGACGCCGAGCAGCCACGGGGGGAGCTGCCCGGCGTCGGTCTGTCGCTCCGACGGGGGATGCGGAGCGCGTACGAAGTATGTCACGGGGAACCGGCCGCCTGGCACTGGAACAGCATGATTGATCTGAGGTTTTCTTGAGCTTGGCGTAAGGTCGTCGGTCAACTCTGTTCGCCCGACCGCGCCTTCGCGCCCTCGCGCGTGACCCCGGTCACATCTTCCGGGGCGGGTTCCGCGGCCCGTTCGCGGGTCGCCATCGGCGGCAGCATCGGGCGCGACGGTGCCGGTACGAAGGTTGACGGCAGCGACGGAGTGTTCTCGCGGCCGGCGTTGGCGATCACCACGGCGACGTACGGAAGGAGCACTCCGAGTACCAGCGCGACCAGAGCGACGTGCCGCTCGACGTTCCAGAGCGCCGCGGCGGCAATGACTGAAACAGTACGGACCGACATCGAGATCACGTACCGCCGCTGCCGGCCCCGGATGTCCTCCGCGAGGCCCTGCCGGGCCCCTGTGATCCGGAAGACCTGGGCGCTGCTCTGCTTCCGCATCACGTTCCACCGCCTGCCCGTCATGCCAGGCTCTCCCCGGCCTGGACGCTCCACCACGTTACGCCGAGCCTGCGCCGACGCGTAGACCGGGGGGCGGCTCGGCTCCTGGTGGGGGCTGCGTCGCGCCACGTATGGAGGTGCCCGACATGCGCCGTACGGCGGATGGACCGACACTGAGCGTAATGCTCATGTCGAGCCGTCTGAGGAGGCAGCTATGGGCTGGTTGTGGGCGATCATCGTGGGATTCGTCCTTGGTCTGATCGCCAAGGCGATCCTGCCGGGCAAGCAGCACAGTCCGCTCTGGCTGACGACCATCTTCGGCATCATCGGCGCCGTACTCGGCAACTGGATGGCCGCCGGCTTCGGCATCGACGAGACCAAGGGCATCGACTGGGGGCGGCACGCGCTCCAGTTGGTCGCCGCGCTCGTGGTGGTGGGCCTCGGCGATGCCGCGTACAAGATGATCAAGGGCGGAAAACGGACGGCCTAACGGCAGCCGGAAGGACCTCGCGGCGGGCGGACGACCTCGCGGCGGGGAGACGAGAGGGCCGGTCCGTGCGGACCGGCCCCTCTCCCTCGCTGTGCCCGACGGTCAGCCCGTGACCTCGACCGCGGCCAGGTTCTTCTTGCCGCGGCGCAGCACGAGCCAGCGCCCGTGCAGCAGGTCCGCGCGGTCCGCCACGGCGTCCTCGGCGGCGACCTTCGCGTTGTTCACGTACGCGCCGCCCTCCTTGACCGTGCGGCGCGCGGCCGACTTGCTCGCCACCAGGCCGACCTCCGCGAACAGGTCCACGACCGGGCCGAGCTCGGCGACCTGGATGTGCGGCAGCTCGGACAGCGCCGCCGCGAGCGTCGCCTCGTCGAGGTCGGCCAGGTCACCCTGGCCGAACAGTGCCTTCGACGCGGCGATCACGGCCGCGCACTGGTCGGCGCCGTGCACCAGCGTGGTCAGCTCCTCGGCGAGCGCGCGCTGTGCCGCGCGCGCCTGCGGCCGCTCCTCGGTCTGCCGCTCCAGCTCCTCCAGTTCCTCGCGGGACTTGAAGCTGAGGATGCGCTGGTACGTCGTGATGTCCCGGTCGTCCACGTTCAGCCAGAACTGGTAGAACGCGTACGGCGTGGTCATCGCGGGGTCGAGCCAGACGGCGCCGCCCTCGGTCTTGCCGAACTTGGTGCCGTCCGCCTTGGTCATCAGGGGCGTCGCGAGCGCGTGCACGGTCGCGTCCGGCTCCAGGCGGTGGATCAGGTCGATGCCCGCCGTGAGGTTGCCCCACTGGTCGCTGCCGCCCTGCTGGAGGGTGCAGCCGTAGCGGCGGTAGAGCTCCAGGAAGTCCATGCCCTGGAGCAGCTGGTAGCTGAACTCCGTGTAGCTGATGCCCTCCTGGGACTCCAGACGGCGGGCGACGGAGTCCTTGGTGAGCATCTTGTTCACGCGGAAGTGCTTGCCGATGTCCCGCAGGAACTCGATCGCGGACATGCCCGCGGTCCAGTCCAGGTTGTTGACCATGACCGCGGCGTTCTCGCCCTCGAAGGACAGGAACGGCTCGATCTGCGAACGCAGCCGCGCCACCCAGTTCGCGACCGTCTCCGGGTCGTTCAGGGTGCGCTCCGCGGTCGGCCGCGGGTCGCCGATCTGACCCGTGGCGCCGCCCACCAGGGCGAGCGGGCGGTGGCCCGCCTGCTGCAGGCGGCGCACGGTCAGGACCTGCACCAGATGCCCGACGTGCAGGCTCGCCGCCGTCGGGTCGAAGCCGCAATAGAACGTGACGGGACCGTCCGCGAGCGCCTTGCGCAGTGCCTCTTCGTCGGTGGACTGGGAAAACAGTCCCCGCCACTTCAGCTCGTCGACGATGTCCGTCACGGGTCTCGTGTCTCCTTGGGTGTGCTTCGACCGCGCACCTCGGGGGTGCGGTGTCCGAGGTGCGTGCCCCCGGGCGTACCTCGGGTGCAGTCTCCGAGGTTATACGCCCTGGCTGACGGAACTCATATTGAAATCGGGGACCCGCAGCGCGGGCATCGCGGCCCGGGTGAACCAGTCGCCCCACTCGCGCGGCAGCGTCTTCTCCGTACGGCCCGCCTCACCGGCCCGCGACAGCAGGTCCACCGGCGACTCGTTGAAGCGGAAGTTGTTCACCTCGCCCACCACCTCGCCGTTCTCGACCAGGTACACGCCGTCCCTGGTCAGGCCCGTGAGCAGCAGCGTCGCCGGATCCACCTCGCGGATGTACCACAGGCAGGTCAGGAGCAGGCCCCGCTCGGTGGCCGCGACCATGTCGTCCAGGGAGCGGTCCGAGCCGCCGTCGAGGATCAGGTTGTCGATCACCGGGGCGACCGGCAGGCCCGTCAGCGCGGCGCTGTGCCGGGTCGTCGTGAGGTGGGCGAGCTCGCCCCCGCGCAGCCACTCGGTGGGCCGCAGCGGCAGTCCGTTGTCGAACACCGACGCGTCGTCGCCGGAGGCGTGCGCGAGGACGAACGGCGACGACTCCAGACCCGGCTCGTTCGGGTCGCTGCGCAGCGTCAGCGGCAGCTCCGAGATCCGCTCGCCGACCCGGGTGCCGCCGCCCGGCTTGGAGAACACCGTGCGGCCCTCCGCCGCGTCCCGCCCCGCCGACGACCACAGCTGGTAGATCAGCAGGTCCGCGACGGCGGTCGGCGGGAGCAGCGTCTCGTACCGCCCCGCGGGCAGCTCCACCCGCCGTTCCGCCCAGGCCAGGCGCCGGGCGAGCTCCTCGTCCAGGGTGCCCGGGTCGACGTCCTTGAAGTCGCGGGTGGCCCGCCCCGCCCACGCCGAGCGGGTGCGGTCCGGGGACTTCGCGTTCAGCTCCAGGGTGCCGCTCGGCTGGTCGTGGCGCAGCCGCAGCCCCGTCGACGTGCCGAGGTAGGTGGAGGTCAGCTCGTGGTTGGCGAAGCCGTACAGCTCGCGGCCGCCCGCCCGGGCACGGGCGAACGCCTCGCCGAGCGCGGGCGCGAAGTCCCCGAAGACCGCCGAGGACGTCTCCGCGGGCGCGTCCGTGAAGTCGGGCGACGCCGGGGCGCCGGCCACCAGCGGCTGCGCGTCCTCCGCGGGCCCGCCCGTGCGCGCCGCGGCCTCGGCGGCCCGCACCAGCGGCTCCAGGTCGGCGGCGGTCACCGCGGACCGCGAGACCACACCGGAGGCGGTGCCCTCCTTGCCGTCGACCGTGGCGATGACGGTGAGGGTGCGGCCGCGGGTGACGCCGTTGGTGGTGAGCGCGTTGCCCGCCCAGCGCAGGTTCGCCGTCGACTCCTCGTCGGCGATCACCACGCAGCCGTCGGCGGTGGACAGCTCCAGGGCACGCTCGACGATCTCGTGCGGCTTGGTGGTGCGGCTCATCGCCCGGCCTCCTGCGTGGTGTTGAGGATGTTGACGCCCGAGAAGAGGGCGGAGGGGCAGCCGTGCGACACGGCGGCTACCTGGCCCGGCTGGGCCTTGCCGCAGTTGAAGGCGCCGCCGAGGACGTACGTCTGCGGGCCGCCGATCGCCGTCATCGAGCCCCAGAAGTCGGTGGTCGTGGCCTGGTAGGCGACGTCGCGCAGCTGCCCGGTGAGCCGCCCGTTCTCGATCTTGTAGAAGCGCTGCCCGGTGAACTGGAAGTTGTAGCGCTGCATGTCGATGGACCAGGAGCGGTCGCCGACCACATAGATGCCCCGGTCGACCCCGCTGATCAGGTCCTCCGTGGACAGCCCGCCGGGGTCCGGCTGCAGCGAGACGTTCGCCATGCGCTGCACCGGGACGTGCCCGGGGGAGTCGGCGTACGCGCAGCCGTTGGACCGCTCGAAGCCGGTGAGCTTCGCGATCCGCCGGTCCAGCTGGTAGCCGACGAGGGTGCCGTCCTTGACCAGGTCCCAGGACTGCGCGGCCACGCCCTCGTCGTCGTAGCCGATGGTCGCGAGGCCGTGCTCGGCCGTGCGGTCACCCGTCACGTTCATCAGCGACGAGCCGTACGCCAGCTTGCCGAGCTGGTCGAAGGTCGCGAACGACGTGCCCGCGTACGCCGCCTCGTAGCCGAGCGCGCGGTCCAGCTCCGTGGCGTGGCCGATGGACTCGTGGATCGTCAGCCACAGGTTCGAGGGGTCGACGACGAGGTCGTAGCGGCCCGCCTCGACGCTCGGCGCCCGCATCTTCTCCGCCAATTGCTCCGGGATCCGGGCGAGTTCCCCCTCCCAGTCCCAGGTGTTCCCGGTGAGGTACTCCCAGCCGCGGCCGACCGGCGGGGCGAGGGTGCGCATCGAGTCGAACTCGCCGCTGGAGTCGTCGACGGCGACGGCGGTCAGTTGCGGATGCAGACGCACCCGCTGCTGGGTGGTCACGGTGCCCGCCGTGTCCGCGTAGAACTTGTTCTCGTGCACGGTGAGCAGCGAGGCGTCCGCGTGCGCGACGCCGTCGGCGCCGAGCAGCCGCGCGCTCCACTCCGCGAGCAGCCCCGTCTTCTCGTCGTCCGGTACGGAGAAGGGGTCGATCTCGTACGCGGACACCCAGGTCCGGTCCGCGTGCACCGGCTCGTCCGCGAGCTCGACGCGCTCGTCGGACCCGGCGGCCTTGATCACCTGCGCCGAGAGCTTCGCCATCGCGACGGCCTGCGAGGCGATCCGGGCCGCCGCGTCCATCGTCAGGTCGACCCCCGAGGCGAACCCCCAGGCCCCGTCGTGCACCACCCGCACCGCGTATCCCAGATCCGTGGTGTCGGACGACCCGGCCGGCTTGGCGTCCCGCAGCCGCCAGGACGCGCTGCGCACCCGCTCGAGCCGGAAGTCCGCGTGTTCGGCGCCCAGCGCCCGCGCGCGGGCGAGCGCGGCGTCGGCGAGCGCCCTGAGCGGCAACGCCGTGAAGGCTTCATCGATGGAATGAGGCACGGAATGTCTCCCTGCTGTCGCCTGTGGTGGGCCTGCTCGCCCCGGCACGGTCACGGCCGCCTCCCGGCACCGGCCACGTCCGATCATGGCGTGCGAACCGGACGGTGGCCACACTTTTCTGTAGGGATCCAACAGCGACTCCTCTGAGCCACTGTCGGTCGCCGATTCCCCGTATCGCGCACGGTACCGATAGGTTTTCGGAAGACCACACAGCCAAGGAAAGGGTGATCCGTTGAGCCGCTCGGTTCTCGTCACTGGAGGAAACCGGGGCATCGGCCTCGCCATCGCCCGCGCGTTCGCCGACGCAGGCGACAAGGTCGCGATCACCTACCGCTCGGGTGAGCCGCCCAAGGACCTCACCGCGGCCGGTGTCCTCGCCGTCAAGTGCGACATCACCGACGCCGAGATGGTGGAGCAGGCCTACAAGGAGATCGAGGAGAAGCACGGAGCCGTCGAGGTCCTGGTCGCCAACGCGGGCATCACCAAGGACCAGCTCCTGATGCGCATGTCCGAGGAGGACTTCACCTCCGTCCTCGACACCAACCTCACCGGCACCTTCCGCGTCGTGAAGCGGGCCAACCGCGGCATGCTGCGCGCCCGCAAGGGCCGTGTCGTCCTCATTTCCTCGGTGGTCGGCCTCTACGGAGGCCCCGGGCAGGCCAACTACGCCGCCTCCAAGGCGGGCCTGGTCGGCTTCGCGCGTTCCCTCGCCCGGGAGCTCGGGTCGCGCAACCTCACCTTCAACGTCGTCGCGCCCGGTTTTGTCGACACGGACATGACCCAGGTGCTGACGGACGAGCAGCGCGCGAACATCGTGGCGCAGGTGCCGCTCGGCCGTTACGCCAAGCCCGAGGAGATCGCCGCGACGGTGAAGTTCCTCGCGTCGGACGACGCCTCGTACATCACTGGAGCCGTCATCCCGGTTGACGGCGGATTGGGCATGGGTCACTGATCACCATGAGCGGAATTCTCGACGGCAAGCGCATCCTCGTCACGGGCGTCCTCACGGAGGGCTCCATCGCCTTCCACGCGGCCAAGGTCGCCCAGGAGCAGGGCGCCGAGGTCGTCCTCACCGGCTTCGGCCGGGTCACGCTCGTGGAGCGCATCGCCAAGCGGCTGCCCAAGCCCACCACGGTCATCGAGATGGACGTGACCGACCAGGAGCACCTGGACTCGCTGGCCGCCAAGGTCAACGAGTACTTCGGTGACGACGAGGGCATCGACGGCGTCGTCCACTCGATCGCCTTCGGCCCGCAGGGCGCCTTCAACTTCCTGGAGGCGGACTGGGCGGACGTCTCGACAGCCCTCCAGGTCTCGGCGTACTCCCTGAAGTCGCTCACCATGGCGCTGCTCCCGCTGATGGAGAAGCGCGGCGGCGGCTCGGTCGTCGGCATCACCTTCGACGGCTCCATCGCCTGGCCGAAGTACGACTGGATGGGCGTCGCCAAGGCCGCCCTGGAGTCCACCGGGCGCTACCTGGCGCGTGACCTCGGCGGCCGCAACGTCCGCGTCAACATGGTCTCGGCGGGCCCGATCAAGTCCATGGCCGCCAAGTCCATCCCGGGCTTCGAGGAGCTCGCGGACGTGTGGAACCACCGCGCCCCCATCGGCTGGGACCTCACCGACCCGGAGCCCGCGGGCCGCGGCGTCGTCGGCCTCCTGTCGGACTTCTTCCCGAAGACGACGGGCGAGGTCGTGCACGTCGACGGCGGCGTCCACATGATGGGTGCCTGAGCGGCTTCCCGTACGTTCTCCCGTACGTCCGCCCCGTACCTGGCCGACGCCCCGTCCCCCGCAGCGCGCGGGGGCGGGGCGTCGCCCGTTCGGCCGCTTGGCCGGGCGGGGGCGGGCCCGGACCGCGCACCCTGAAGTGTGCGCTGGTCACCTGGTGCGGTGCTCGCCGCCCTCGCCCTGCTTGTCGCCCTGCCCTACGGCGCCGCGTCCCACGGGGCCGGGGGAGCGGTGACCCGCGCGGCCGGCGGCGACAGGGGCGGGGCGGTCCGAGAGGCCCCCGCGGACCGCCCGTTCGGCGCGGAGTGCCGCAGCAGCGTCCAGGGGTCGACGGCCGTCGCGTACTGCCACAACCCCTACCCCGAGACCGACCGGGTCCGGCTGCACATCGAGTGCGAGCGGTGGTGGGACGTCGACAGCGACAGCGCTCCGGTCGCCGCCGGTCCGGCCGGGACGGTGCGGCTCACCGGGCGGTGCTGGAAGGAGATCCGCTCGGTGTGGGTCAGCCACCAGCGGTGAGGCCCGGGGAGCGCCGGGGCGGACGTCAGGCGTCGGCCGCGAAGCGCTCCGGGCGGCACAGGTAGGGATAGCTCGCCGCCTCCGCCGCCGCGGCCTGCGCGTCCCCCGCCCGGATCGCCTCGACGAGCCGCCCGTGGTCCATGTAGGCCTCCGGGGTCAGCTCCCGGCCGATGTCCTCGCGCAGCCAGTCCCGCAGCACCTCGCCGAGGTCCGCGTACATGGCCGTCATGACGTCGTTGTGCGACGCGGCCACCACCGCCAGGTGCAGCGTCGAGTCGGCCGTCACGAACGCCTCGGCGTCGCCCGAGGCCCAGGCCTCCTCGCGGCGCGCGAGCAGCGTGTCCAACTGCCGCAGATCCCGCTCGGTGCGCCGCTCGGCGGCCAGCTTCGCCGCGCTCGACTCCAGCGTGGCGCGCAGCTCCGCGATGTGCCGGGGGCTCGCGTCGGCGAACCTGCGCTGCATCACGCCCGCCAGCTCGCTGGTCGCGACCACGTAGGTGCCCGAGCCCTGGCGGATGTCGAGCAGGCCGTTGTGGGCGAGGGCGCGGACCGCCTCGCGCACCGTGTTCCTGGCCACGCCGAGCTGCTCGACCAGCTCGGGCTCGGTGGGGATGCGGGAGCCCACCGGCCACTCGCCGGACGAGATCTGGTTGCGCAGCTCGGAGATGACCTGCTCGGAGAGCGCCGAGCGGCGAGGCGTGGTCAGGGGCATGACGTTCCTTCGGGCGAGCGGTCGGACGGGAGGCCGGACGGTGATCGGGCGGGTGCCGGTGGTGCTTGCATCGTGAAACGGATTGGACAGCCAATCATCCCATGATTCTATGATGTCTCTCATGGCGAGTGAGGAAGCGAAGACGACGAGTCCGGTGACAGGTACGGCGACGGGTACGGCGACGACGGCACCGGAGGCGCCCGCCGGACGCGCGCGTGGCGCCGGGGGCATCGGCGGCGCCGACGCGACCGGCGGGACCGCGCGCGCTGCGGCGGCCACCGCGAAACAGCGGCCCACGCGCGCGTGGGCGACGCGTCTCGTCGTCGTCGGCATCGTCCTCGCGGCCCTCAACCTGCGGCCCGCCATCACCAGCCTCGGCGCCCTCCTCGAAGAGGTGCGCGACGGGCTCGGCATGAGCGGCACCCTCGCCGGTCTCCTCACCTCCGTGCCGCCGCTGTGCTTCGCGGCCTTCGGCAGTCTGGCGCCGCGCCTGGCTCGGCGCTTCGGCGCGGGCGCGGTGGTGTGCGGCGGCATGGCGGCCATCGCCACGGGCCTGCTGATACGTCCCTTCGTGGGCGGCACCGTCGGCTTCCTGGCCGCGAGCGCGCTCGCGCTGATGGGCATCGCCGTCAGCAACGTCCTGATGCCGGTGATCGTCAAGCGCTGGTTCCCGGACCGCGTCGGCTCGATGACCGGCCTGTACTCGATGGCCCTCGCGCTCGGCACCTCTCTCGCCGCCGCCGTCACCGTGCCGGTGACCGACGCGCTGGGCGGCAGCTGGCGCGCGGGCCTCGCCGTCTGGGCGGCGGTCGCCGTCGTGGCCGTCGTGCCGTGGCTCCCGCTGGTGCGCGAGCGTGGCACCGACGCCGCCGGTTCCGCTGGTGCCGCCGGTTCCGGGCAGGTGCCCGCGGCCGTGCGGAGCCAGGACGAGGGACTGCGAATCACCCACAGCCGCACCGCCTGGGCCCTCGCCTGCTTCTTCGGCCTCCAGGCCACCGCCGCGTACATCACGATGGGCTGGCTGCCGCAGATCTTCCGGGACGCGGGGGTGCCCGCCGGTGAGGCAGGGGTGCTGCTCGCCGTCACGATGGCCATGGGCGTGCCCCTCGCCTTCGTCATCCCGCGCGTGGCGACGCGACTGTCCCACCAGGGTCCCGTGGTGGTCGCCCTCGGCACCTGCGGGCTCGCCGGGTACGCGGGCCTGTACTTCGCCCCGGCGGGCGGAGCCTGGGCTTGGGCGCTGCTGTGCGGCATCTCCAACTGCGCCTTCCCACTGGCCCTCACGATGGTCGGCATGCGCGCCAGGAGCAGCGCGGGCGTGGCCAAGCTGTCCGCCTTCGCGCAGAGCACCGGCTACCTGATCTCGATCCCGGGACCGCTGCTCGTCGGCGTCCTCTACCAGCACAGCGGCGGCTGGGGCCTGCCGATCGCGCTCATGGCGGGCCTGATGGTGCCGCAGATCGCCGTCGGCGTCCTCGCGGGCCGCGACCGCACGATCGAGGACGAGGTGGCGCAGCGGGCTGCGGCCGTGTCGGCGGGAGCCTGACGCGGGGGCCGGGGGCCGGGGCCCGGTCCGAGCCCGAACCCGGAGTCGCCGTCCGAGCCCGATCCCCGGGACCGCTGTCCGGTGCTCGCCCCCCCCTGGCCCCAAGGACCGGACCCCGGAGCCCGCGATCCGCTCGCGGGGTGCGAGACTTGCTCCATGCCAGTGCTCGACCCGAACCCCCAGAACGGCCAGAAGAAGCTGCTCCTCGTGCTCGGCGCGATGCTGGCCATCACCGTGATCATCGGAATCGTCGCGACGGTGGCCTCCCCCTGACGACCCCTCAGCAAGCGGCGCGGGGCTCCCGCGCCGCCCGATGGTGGGGCTAGCACCACCATCCCCTAGGGGGCCAGTGTCAGGGTCAACTGGGTGGATCACCGGATGGGTTGAGGGCGCCCGACTCCGTACCTTCGAGATGTGGCCGCGAAGACGCGGCACGGAGCACTCGAAGACCCTGGAGGCGGTATGTCGGCCCGTTCGCACACTCGGCGCGACCCGGCGGACCGGACGAAGCCGGCCGGCATCGAGATCCAGCTGCCCTGGTGGGCCATCGCCCTCCCCGCGATCGCCTTCGCGGCCCTGCTCCTGCTGATACTGAACCCGGCGGACGCCCACGCGGCGAGCGGCGAGCCCGCCGTCACGGACATCCTGGAGCGCCTGCGACACCTGCTGAGTCTCGCGTCGTGACGGCCCCCGCACCGCCCCTGACCTCGTGGGTCACCCCGTGAAGGCGCTGTCACCCGTGCTGACGGAGCCCGTCAACTCCCTGCGCCCGATGGTGTGTTTCATGCGAAGCTGGGACACATGAGCGTCGCAGAACCCCGCAGGATTGTCCTCTTCCGGCATGCGAAGGCCGACTGGCCCCAGGTGTCCGACCACGAGCGCCCCCTCGCCGACCGCGGCCGCAGGGACGCCCCCGTGGCCGGCCGCAGACTGGCCGAGAGCGGCATCGCCTTCGACCTCGCCCTCTGCTCGACCGCCGCCAGGACCCGCGAGACCTGGAAGCTGGCCGTCCAGGAGCTCTCGCAGCGCCCCCGGACGGTGTACGAGGACCGGGTGTACGAGGCGTCCCCCGGCGAGCTGATCGCCGTGCTCAACGAAACCCCGGACGACGTCCGGGACCTGATCCTGATCGGCCACAACCCCGGCGTCCACGGCCTCGCCGACATCCTCAGCGGCGACGCCGAGGGCGACGCCCAGGTGCGGATGAACCGCCGCGGCTTCCCGACGTCGGCGTTCGCCGTCCTGACGTACACCGGATCGTGGAAGGGCCTTGAGCCGGGGGCGGGGACCCTGGTGGACTACTGGGCGCCGTCGGAGTAGCGGCATCCCCACGCCGACCTGCTCCGACCCACTCCGACCTGGCCTGACTCGCTCTGGGCTGATCTGTCCTGCTCCGACCTGTTCCGATCCATGAGAGTCCATGAGAAGGGCCCGGCGTCGAGAGACGCCGGGCCCGTCGGCTCCGCTGGGAGCTGAGCGGGGGCCGCTCAGTCCTGGTCCAGGTGCATGTCCGCGGCCTCGACCTCTTCGCGGGTGATGCCCAGGAGATACAGGACGGTGTCGAGGAAGGGGACGTTCACCGCGGTGTGGGCGGCCTCGCGGACCATCGGCTTGGCGTTGAAGGCGACGCCGAGACCGGCGGCGTTGAGCATGTCCAGGTCGTTGGCGCCGTCACCGATCGCCACGGTCTGCTCCAGCGGAACGCCCGCCTCGGCGGCGAAGCGGCGCAGCAGCCGGGCCTTGCCCGCGCGGTCGACGATCTCGCCGGTCACCCTGCCGGTGAGCCTGCCGTCGACGATCTCCAGGGTGTTGGCGTGCGCGAAGTCCAGGCCGAGACGTTCCTTCAGGTCGTCGGTGACCTGGGTGAAGCCGCCCGAGACGACGCCGACCTGATAGCCGAGGCGCTTGAGGGTGCGGATGAGCGTACGCGCGCCGGGGGTCAGCCGGACCTCGGTCCTGACCTTGTCCACGGCGGACACGTCCAGGTCCTTGAGCAGGGCGACCCGCGCGTGCAGGGACTCCTCGAAGTCCAGCTCGCCGCGCATGGCCGCCGTGGTCACGGCGGCGACCTCCTCCTCGCAGCCCGCGTGCGCGGCGAAGAGCTCGATCACCTCGTCCTGGATCAGGGTCGAGTCGACGTCCATCACGACCAGGCGCTGGGCGCGGCGGTGCAGGCCCGCCGCCACGACCGCGATGTCCACGCCGAGGGCGTGTGCCTCCGTCGCGAGGGCGGTGCGCAGCGGCTCGGTCTCCGTGCCGGAGACGGCGAACTCCACCGCGGTGACCGGGTACTTGGCGAGGCGGAAGACGCGGTCGATGTTGCCGCCCGTCCCCGTGATGCAGGCGGCGATCGCGGCTGTCGACTCCGCGGTCAGGGGGTGGCCGAGGACCGTCACCAGGGAGCGGCCGAGGCCGCGCGGGCGGTTGTCGCCGTGGCCCGAGATGATCTCGGCCTGGAGCTTCACGGACTCCGCCCAGCTGTGGACGGTGGCCCGCAGGTCGCCCTCCATGCCCGGCGGCGGGGCGGTGACCAGGGCGCACAGCACTATCCGGCCACGGGTCACGACCTGCTCGATGTCGACGACGTCGACGGAGTACGCGGCCAAGGTGTCGAAGAGTCCGGCGGTGATGCCTGGGCGGTCCTTGCCGAAGATCTTGACCAGAAGGGTGGGGAGGTCGGCGGGGGCGCCGGGACCTGCTGCGGTGGGATCGCCGGAGGTCGGCGTGGGCGTCGAGGCACTCATGGTGATCCCCACGGTAGCGGGCCGGGTCGGCTCGGTGGTGGGGCTGTCCGGTCCTCGGACGGAGGTACGCCGGACGCTCGGGGTCCCTTTGCCCGGGTGCCTCGGGCGGGCTGTCGCTCGTTCATCTGCGGGCTGCGGGCCCGGCGGCGCGTGTCTGCCCCTGCCCCGGGCCGCGCCCCGCCTCAGACAGCTCCCAACCCCTCCACCCCGCCTCAGACAGCCCCCTCAGCCCCGCGGCTAAGCCCTACCGCTTCCTCGGCCCCCGACCCGACGGCGGCGGAGGCGGCGGAGGGGGAGGCGGCGGCGGAGGCCACTCCTCCTCACCCCCGCGGCCCCGCCTGGGCCTCTCACCCGTCGGCGGCACCACAGGGCCCGCCACCGTGGGCGCCCCGCTCACCTGCGGAGGCACCCCACCGGCCCGGGGCGGCGGCGGACCACCGGCTCGCGGCGGACGTCCACCCGCCGACGGCGCCCCACGACCCGCCGCGGGAGGTGCCCCACCCCCGGCAGGAGCGCCCCCGCCAGAGGCACCGCCACCAGGGCCACCCGCACCCGCACCCGCATTCTGACCCGGCATCGGACCCGGTCCTGGCCCCTGCCCCGGCCTCCGGTCCCGCAACTCCTCCGGTACCCGGAGATACGGGTTGGTCTCCGCCCGAGGCGGCCGATAGGGCCTGCTCTCCCGGTAGGGCCCCGCCCCGTGGGCGCCGGGCACCAACTGCTGCTCCCGCCCCGCCCCCGGCACGTCCTCCTCGGCGTCACCGCCCGCGAGCGCCAGTGGCGCCGCCTGGCTCCCGGCCGCCCCGGTGGCCCGGGCGAGGAGCGCCCCCACGGCCCCTGCGGCCACGCCCCACACCGCCCCGAGGAGCAGCGCCATGCCCAGCCTGCCGTGCAGTTCGAGCCCGGCGCCGAAGCCGTCGAAGCCGAGCACCGACACCGACGCGTCGGCGGACACCTCCGACAGCCAGGCCATCAGCGGCAGCGCGACCGCCGTGACCAGGCCGAGCCACAGCGCGCAGCGGGCCGCGAAGCCGACGGCGCCGACGTCCCGTGCCGAGGTGACGCCAGGACCCAGCGGGGTGCGTACGGCGGTGAGGACCCCGGCGAAGAGCATCATGACGATCGCCGCGACCGCGAGCAGCCAGACCCGGTCGTCCAGCTCGGCGAGGCGTCCCACGGTCAGGGGCTTGTTCGTGTCCCCGCGCAGCAGGTCGTCCACCGGGTCCGGCAGGAACCGCGCCAGGGGGCCCTTCACCTCGCCGTCGTAGGGGACGAAGAGCCCCACGGGCAGGCCGAGGAACACACCGTTCGGGGTGCCGAGCAGCGCGCCGCCGGCCACCCGCTTCGGGTTGTCGTCGCCGATCATCGCGTACGCCGCCGCCGTGAGCCCGGCGACCACTGCCATCAGGACCACGGTGACCAGCGCGGACGCGGCCGGCCGCAGCAGCCGGTGGAGGGCGCCGAGGCCGGGCGGCAGGGGAGTGCGGCGGGAGGCGAGGAGGGCGATGAGGAGCACGGCGACGACCCAGAGGCCGCCGCCGAGCAGGGTGGCCCCGGTGTCGACCGTGAAGCCCACGGCGGCCTTCGCCTCGACGAGGTCGCCGAGCCGGTCGGGCAGCAGCCCGCCGATGTCCCCGATGCCGCCGATGTCCTTGAGGCCGTCGGGAATCCGGTCGGCGATACCGTCGGGAAGATTGTCCAGACCTTTGTCGAGCCCTTTGTCGATTCCCTTGTCGATACCGAGCTGTTTGCCGTCGATCGTGATGACATCGTGTCCGGCCCAGGCGAGACCGCCGAGCATGCCGAGAAACAGGACGATCACGGCACCCGCGCGGGCCACGAGTTCGGCGGGTGAGATCACAACTCCCGCGCCGCGCAGCGAACGCAAGAAGAAGTAGGAGAGCAGCACGGCGCCCACAAGGCTCACTCCCAGCGGGGTGACCTCGATGGCCGTCGTCGCCTCCGCGCCCTTGAGGCCGAAGGCCGACACGTCACCGGACGGGGTGACGGAACCGCCGACGCCCAGGGCGATCGCCGCGGCCGTCATCGGTCCGAGCGACCCGGCGGAGTCCGCGCCGAGCAGGTGCAGGCCGAGCGCCGCCGTGCCCGCCATGCCGATCAGCGCCCAACTGACCGCGGCGAGCGCGGAGAGCAGGACATCGCCCCAGGGCACACCCCGCCGTACGTCCTTGTGTCCGCCGGTCTCCATGGGACCCCCCGAGCTCGCAGCGCGTCGCCCTCCTCGTGCGGGAGCGCGCCGGGCTGAGACGCAGGCCGGGCATGGCACGGACGGCAGTGGGGACCGGGAGGACAGGCGTCGAGCCCATACCCGTCATTCCGGGCATCACTGACATGAGTGGCATGCGTGGTATGCACGCGATCCGCACTCGCTGAGAGCCCTTACTACTTTCCGGGGCGGTATCTACCCCGTCAACGGGGCAGTCATAGTGGCTCGTACGCAGTCTTCACAAGGCCCGACTTTCGGTCAGAGGCCTCCGCCTGAAATAGTTCCTCCCGATGTTCGACATCCCTAGACTCCCCATGATGGGGGCAACTCGGGGGACAACTCAGTGGGGCATGGAGTGCCGGAACTCGTACTGGAATTGAATGGCAGGACCTGGACGCTCGATTCGTCCAGGCCGTACACCCTTGGACGCGATCCACAGGGTGACATCGCGCTGGATGACGCCAGGGTCTCCTGGCGGCACGCGACGATCAGCTGGGGCGGCCGCAGTTGGGTCATTGAGGACCACGGCTCCACCAACGGCACCTTCGTGCAGGGGCAGCGGATCCATCAGATGGAGATCGGCCCCGGTTCGGCCGTCCACCTGGGCAACGCGACCGACGGCCCGCAGCTGATCCTCTCCGGTGGCGCCGCCGGCGCCGCCGCTGCCGTGTCCGCGCCGGGAGGGCAGCAGCAGGCGCAGTACGCGCCGCCGCAGCACGGCGCCGGTCAGCCGGGGCAGCAGGAGGCACCGGGCTGGGCAGGGCAGCAGCAACCGCAGCACCAGGCGCCGCAGCAGTATCAGGCGCCTCAGCAGCAGATGCCGCCGCAGCAGGCCTGGCAGCAGCAGGGCCAGGCACCGGCGCAGCAGCAGGCACCGCACCAGGTGCCGCAGCAGCAGGGCCCGGGCGCGGGCACGGGATCCGGCGGTGCGGCGGGGGCCCCACCGGTCTACGGCGACCGCAGCCCGACGACGTACCACCAGTTCTCGCTTGGCCGAAAGATGACCATCGGTCGTGCCCTGGAGAACGAGCTGGTGGTCTCCGACCTCCAGGTGTCACGGCACCACGCGGAGTTCACGTCGACGCCCGACGGCCGCTTCGAGCTGCGCGACCTCGGCTCGCACAACGGCACGTACGTCAACGGCATGCCGATCGCGAAGTCGTCCACGGTCCTCATCGGCCCGAACGACATCGTCGGTGTCGGCCACTCGACGTTCCGCGTCGTCGGCGACCGGCTCGAGGAGTTCGTCGACACCGGTGACGTCTCCTTCTCCGCGCGCCACCTGACCGTTACGGTCGACGGCGGCAAGCAGATCCTCAAGGACGTCTCCTTCGGCGTCCCGGAGAAGTCGCTCATCGCGGTCATCGGCCCCTCGGGCTCCGGCAAGTCGACCCTCCTCAAGGCGCTCACCGGCTACCGGCCCGCCAACCAGGGCGACGTCCTCTACGACAACCGGAACCTGTACAAGCAGTTCGCCGAGCTGCGCCAGCGCATCGGTCTGGTCCCGCAGGACGACATCCTGCACAAGGAGCTGACCGTCAAGAAGGCGCTGAAGTACGCGGCCAAGCTCCGCTTCCCCGCCGACACCAGCGAGCAGGAGCGCGCGCAGCGCATAGACGAGGTGCTGCGCGAGCTGAAGCTGGACATCCACAAGGAGAAGAAGGTCACCTCCCTCTCCGGTGGCCAGCGCAAGCGCGTGTCGGTGGCCCTGGAGCTGCTCACCAAGCCGTCGCTGATCTTCCTGGACGAGCCGACCTCCGGCCTCGACCCGGGCATGGACCGCGACGTCATGCAGCTCCTGCGCGGGCTCGCCGACGACGGCCGCACGGTCCTCGTCGTCACGCACTCGGTGGCCGAGCTCGCCATCTGCGACAAGCTCCTGGTGATGGCGCCGGGCGGCTCGGTGGCGTACTTCGGCCCGCCCGAGGAGGCCCTGAACTTCTTCGGCTACAGCACCTGGGCCGACGTGTTCTCCGCGTTCGAGAACTACCGCGACTACGACTGGGCGGGCCGCTGGAAGGGCTCGCAGCACTACCAGATGTACGCCGCGGACATCGACGCCGTCGCCGCGCAGTCCGTACACATGCCGCCGCCGCAGGCGATCGCGCCGCCCAAGCCGCAAGGCTGGGGCTCCCAGCTGCTCACCCTGATCCGCCGCTACGTGTCCGTGATCGCGTCCGACCGGGGCTTCCTGGCGCTGATGGTGATCCTGCCCGCGGTGCTCGGCGCGGTGAGCCTGCTCATCGATCCGGACAAGGGCCTGCTGCCGGTGGTGAACCCGAAGACCGGCAAGATCATCCCGAACGGCACGGCCACCACGGTGCTGCTCATCCTCGCGGTCGGCGCCTGCTTCGCGGGCGCCGCGAACTCGGTCCGTGAGCTGATCAAGGAACGGGTGATCTACGAACGGGAGCGCGCGACCGGCCTGTCCCGGTCCGCGTACTTGATGTCCAAGGTCATCGTCCTCGGCGCGATCACCGTCCTTCAGGGCGGGCTCGTCGGCGTGATCGGCTTCTCCACCCGTGAGATCCCCAAGGAGGGCCTGGTCCTCGGCAGCCAGGTGCTGCTCGAGCTCTCCCTGCCGATCATGGCGCTCGGCTTCACCTCGATGATGTTCGGCCTGATCATCTCGGCGCTGGTGAAGACCGCCGAGAAGACCATGCCGCTGCTCGTCATGTTCGCGATCATCCAGGTCGTGTTCACCGGCTGTCTGTTCATCCTGCACGGCACGGTCGGCGTCAACCAGTTCTCGTTCCTGATGCCGTCGCGCTGGGCGGTCGCGGCCGCCGGCACCACGCTGGACTTCAACAGGATCAGCCCCAACCCGGACGACCCCGGTGCCACCGACCCGCTGTGGGACCACGACGCGAGCGCCTACATGATGGACATGGCCGCCCTGCTCGCCCTCGGCGCGTTCTGCGGCTTCCTCGTGGCCCGCTTCCTGCGCCGCCACGAGCCGGAGGTCATGCGCAAGTAGGCAGGCGCCCGGCGCGAGCCGGACGCGAAGAAGGGCGGCACCCCGTGCGGGGTGCCGCCCTTCGGCGTCTGCGAGCCTCGGCTGAAGAGGTCCGGGGGCAGGACTCAGTAGGCGCCGTTCACGTTGTCGATCGAGCCGTAGCGGTCGGCGGCGTAGTTGGCCGCGGCCGTGATGTTGGCGACCGGGTCGTAGATGTTCGTCGAGGTGCCCTCGACGTGGTACGCGTTGAACGTCGGCTGGATGACCTGGAGCAGGCCGATCGACGGGGTGCCGTTCTGGGCGTTGATGTCCCAGCCGTTCTTGGCGTTCGGGTTGCCCGTGGACTCCCGCATGATGTTGCGGTGCAGACCCTCGTACGAGCCGGGGATGCCCTTGGACTTCATGATGTCCAGGGACTGGCGGATCCAGCCGTCGAGGTTGTTGGCGTACACGGGCTTGCGGGCGGCGGAGCGGCTCGCGGCCTGCTTCACCTTGCGCTCGTCCTCGGCCTTCTTCTTCGCCGCGGCCTCGTCGGCCGCCTTCTTGTCGGCCGCGGCCTTCGCGGCGGCGTCCTTGGCCCGCTTGCTGGCGTTGGCCTGCTGCTTGCTGACGGCCGCGTGGGCGTCGGCCGGCGCGGCCCAGGCGGCCGAGCGGGCGCCGAGCGCCTCGGTCTGCGCGGCCCGGGCGTCGTCGGAGCTGCCCGGCACGATCGAGAAGGCGAGGGCCGCGGCACCGAGGGCGGCGACACCGGCGATCGAGAACTTCTGGTTCTTGGTCAGGGTGGAGCGACTATGACCAGAGGGGGCGGGCTGGGACATGGCAGGTGGACCTCTTCGTGAATCGGGAGGCCGCTCTGAACCGGTGGGGACAGGTTGCTTCCGGCAAAACGCCGCGGTGCGAGGACCGCGGCGCCGAGCGACGGGAGCAATTCTTAGCGGGCGCAAAATTCTGTGGCAAAGGAGTGACGTACGAAGCCGGATAGTGGATCAGGGGGTGTGCCGACCGGCCCAATGTCCGCACTTAGCCCTCCTTTACGGGGCCCTGGCGTCCACTAGGGGGCTTCGTACGTGATGTGCGTCCTATGCGCGGGCTCACATCGGACGCGTAACAGTCTCACCATCAGTTGCGGGCGCAATGCTCTCAGTGAGCAAACTCCTCCGGGAGGAGGAGGTGCATGTCGCCGAACTCGTGCCACAGGTAGAGATGACGTACGGCCTCGGCATAACCCCGCTCCACCGCGGCCCGCCCCGCCACCGCCTCCAGCATCAGCAGATGCGAGGCCTCCGGCTCGTGCAGCCCCGTGAGCAGCCCGTCCACCACTCGCACCCCCCGCTCCGGCGTCACCACCAGATCGGTCCGCCCCGCCGCCGCCCGGACCACCCCGTCCGCCCCGGCCGCCGACTCCACGGCCCGCACCGCCGTCGTCCCCACCGCGAGCACCCGGCCCCCTCCCGCCCGCGCCGCGTTGATCAGCCGCGCCGACGCCTCAGGCACCTCGAAGCGCTCCGGGTACGGCGGCTCGTGCGCCTCGGGCGATGCCACCCCCGTGTGCAGCCGGACCGGCGCGAACTGCACACCCCGGCTCACCAGGCGTGCCACCAGGCGCGCGGTGAAGGGCCGCGCCGCACTCGGCATCTCCGCGCTGCCCGTGCCGTCGGGGGACGGCAGCGCGAAGACCGTCTGGTAGACGGACAGCGGCTGGTCCCGCTCCGTGTAGGAGTAACGAATGGGCCGCCCGTGCCGCCGCAGCAGCCGCGGCACATCCGTCGGCACCCGCGCCCACCACAGCCGTTCGCTGCCCGCGCCCACCGGTTCCTCGCACACCAGGCGCACGCCCCCGGGGAGCTCAACCACTGAACCCGCGGGCCCGCCCGCCCGCGCGCGTGTGGTACCGCCTCCATCGGGATCCCGCATCTCGACGGCCCACCGGCCGTCCTCACCGAGCGTCGAGAAATGCACCACCACGCGCGCGTGCCCGCCCTGATCCTCCACGCGCGCGTGGAGGGCGTCCTCGTCCACACGTGCGTGGACCAGCCGCCCGTCCACCGCCGCGGCCAGCGTCGGAGACGTGTTCACCACGAGCAGGTCCCCGGCGCGCAGCAGCTCCGGCAGCTCCCCGAAGCCGTGGTGCGACACCCGCGCGCCGCGCGACACCAGCAGCCGCACCGAGTCCCTGCGCAGCCCCCGGCCGCGCTGCTCGACCGGCAGCGCCGCGTGCAGCCCCTCGGGCACCCGCACCGCGACCGTCACGACGCCACCAGCAACGAGGACGCGTCATAGCGGCCGCTCGCCGGACGCTCGTCCAGAAGCCGCAGGAACGCCGGCACCACCTCCCGCGGCTCCGGCCGCGGCTCCACGTCGCCAGGCACCGCGGCCCGGTACAGGTCCGTGCCCATGTCGCCCGGATCGACGGCCCACACCCGCAGTCCCCTCTCCTCCGCGCCGAGCACCGCCGACAACTGGTCGAGCGCCGCCTTGGACGCCCCGTAGCCGCCCCACGTCTCGTACGCCTCGGCGCCCGCGTCGGAGCTGACGTTGATCACCGCACCGCCCGCGCGCGAGGCCCGCAACAGAGGCAGCGACTCCTGTACGAGACCGAGCGCGGCCACCACATTCGTCTCCAGGGCCCGCCGCAGCCCCTCCAGGGCGAGCTCGTCCAGGCGGACCAGCGGCTCCGCGCCGAGCGCGCTCGCGTTGTTCACGAGCAGATCCAGGCCGCCCAGGGCCCGGGCCCGCGCGACCAGCTCCGCGCGGTGCCCCTCGTCCGTGACGTCCCCGGCCACCGCGTGCACCCGCCCGCCGTGCCCGGCCAGGTCCCGCACGGCGTCGTCGAGCGCCGCCCGCGTTCTCGCGTCGACGACGAGGTCCCAGCCCCGCCCCGCGAGCGCCGCGGCCAGCGCCCGCCCGAGCCCCTTCGAAGCCCCTGTGATGATCGCTACCGGCATGACAACCGTCCTCTCATGACGCGAGTGCCCTCGTGGCGGCACCGGTTCCCACGCTAGGAACCGGCCCCCGCCGGGCGCCTCGTACGGCGGAAGCAGCACGCCGGGTCCCTTTGCCCTAGGCCGCCCGCTGGGCCTAGGCCCCAGGTCCTAGAGCCCGGCCGCCACAGGTCGGATACGCACCGTCACACCCCGCCGGTACGGTTGACCCATGAGTCAAGGACCCCGATCCGGGCTGTACGCGGTCAGCTCGGCACTGCTCGCGATGAGCAGCCAGCTGGAGGTGCGCGACGTCCTCAAGACGATCGTCGCCTCCGCCCGCGAGCTGCTCGACGCGGAGTACGCGGCGCTCGGGGTCCCCGACGACCACGGCGGCTTCGCCCAGTTCGTCGTCGACGGCGTCAGCGACGAGCAGTGGAAGGCCATCGGCCCGCTGCCGCGCCAGCACGGCATCCTCGCCGCGATGCTCTGCAGGACCGAGCCGGAGCGCCTCGCGGACGTGCGCGAGGACCCCCGCTTCGAGGGCTGGCCGTCCGCCCACCCGGACATGTCCGACTTCCTCGGCCTGCCGATCCGGTACGGCGACGAGACCCTCGGCGCCCTGTTCCTCGCGAACAAGAAGTGCCCCAAGCCCACGGGCGGCTGCGGCTTCGACGAGGACGACGAGGAACTCCTGTCGATCCTCGCCCAGCACGCCGCCATCGCCCTGACGAACGCCCGCCTCTACGAGCGCAGCCGCGAGCTGACCATCGCCGAGGAGCGCTCCCGCCTCGCCCACGAACTGCACGACGCGGTCAGCCAGAAGCTGTTCTCCCTGCGCCTGACCGCCCAGGCCGCGGCCGCCCTGGTGGACCGCGACCCGACGCGCGCCAAGGGCGAGCTCCAGCAGGTCGCGGCCCTCGCCGCGGAGGCCGCCGACGAGCTGCGCGCCGCCGTCGTGGAGCTGCGCCCCGCGGCCCTCGATGAGGACGGCCTGGTGGCGACCCTGCGGACCCACACCCAGGTCCTGGACCGCGCCCACTCCGCCACCGTCACCTTCGAGAGCGGCGGCGTGCGCGCCCTGCCCGCCTCCCAGGAGGAGGCCATGCTCCGGGTCGCCCAGGAGGCCCTGCACAACGCCCTGCGGCACGCGGAGGCGGAGCACGTCGCCGTCGCCCTGGAGAAGCGCGGCCCCGGCGCGGTGCTGCGGGTCACGGACGACGGCAGGGGATTCGACCCGCGAGCCATCCGGCGCGCCGGGCGGCACTTGGGCCTGGTCTCCATGCGGGACCGGGCGGGCGGGGTCGGCGGACGGCTGACCGTGGAGTCGGAGCCCGGCAAGGGCACGACGATCGAGATGGAGGTCCCCGGTGGCTGACGCCCCGCTCAATCCGAAGGCACAGATCCGGGTGCTGCTGGTCGACGACCACCAGGTGGTCCGCCGCGGCCTGCGCACGTTCCTGGAGATCCAGGAGGACATCGAGGTCGTCGGCGAGGCCTCCGACGGCGCCGAGGGCGTCGCCGCCGCACAGGAGCTGAAGCCGGACGTCGTCCTGATGGACGTCAAGATGCCCGGCATGGACGGCGTGGAGGCGCTGCGCAAGCTGCGCGAGCTGGCCAACCCCGCGCGCGTGCTCATCGTCACGAGCTTCACCGAGCAGCGCACGGTCGTCCCGGCCCTGCGCGCGGGCGCGGCAGGCTATGTGTACAAGGACGTGGACCCCGAGGCCCTCGCCGGAGCCATCCGCTCCGTGCACGCCGGGCACGTGCTGCTCCAGCCGGAGGTCGCGGGCGCGCTGCTGTCCCAGGAGGAGGCCAACAACTCGCAGGGCCGGGGCGGCTCCCTCACCGAGCGGGAGCGGGAGGTGCTCGGCCTGATCGCGGACGGCCGCTCGAACCGCGAGATCGCCCGCGCGCTCGTCCTGTCCGAGAAGACCGTCAAGACACATGTCTCGAACATCCTCATGAAGCTGGACCTCGCCGACCGCACCCAGGCCGCCCTGTGGGCCGTGCGCCACGGCGTCGCGGGCTGATTCCCGCAGGTCCTCGAGGCGAGCCTGCACCGTGACTCGCGACGGACGCCGAGTCAGCACGGATCGTCGCGTTCCGGGCTGAGATTCATACCGTCGTGTGGATGTCCCCCGTTCGGCGCATCCCGATCGGCGCCCCGGCGTTCTCCAGTGCGTGCTGCGGCGGCTGGCCGCAGCTTCCGCTCAGGAGGATCCAAGAAGTGAAGAACCTCAAGAAGGCCGCCGCTGTCACGATGGTGGCCGGTGGCCTGGTCGCCGCCGGTGCCGGCATCGCCTCCGCCCACGGTGGCGCCGCCGCCCACGGCGAAGCCAAGAACTCGCCCGGCATCGTCTCCGGCAACCTCGTCCAGGCCCCGGTGCACATCCCGGTGAACGCCTGCGGCAACAGCGCCTCCGTCGTCGGCGTCCTGAACCCGACGTTCGGCAACGTCTGCGAGAACGTCTGATCGCACCCGCGCGATCCGGCGATCGCGGTCACGTGATCGCCGCCGCGGCCGACCGGCCCCGCGCGCACTCCGAACGCAGGGCCGGTCGCGTTCTCGCCGTCCTCCCCGGACTCAGCACCCTTCGCGTCCCCGGGATCCCCGGTCCGCACCGGCTCCCCGGTCCCACCGGATCCCCGGCACCCCCGATGCCACGAAGCACACCCCTTGACCCCGCAGCCGGGGTCACCCTGTCACCAGAAGGAACACACCCCATGAACATCGCCAAGAAGGCCGCCCTGGCCGTCGCCGTCGCCGGTATCGCCGCGGGCGCCTCCGCCGGAGCCGCCGTCGCCACCGACGCGCACGCCGACGGCAACGCCACCAAGTCCCCGGGCATCGGCTCCGGCAACCTGGTCCAGGCCCCCGTCCACGTCCCGGTCAACGTCACCGGCAACAGCGTGAACGTGGTCGGCATCCTGAACCCGGCCTTCGCCAACGAGACGGTCAACAAGTGACACGTCGCCCCCAGGGCTAGCCGCCCCCGGGGCCGGGCACACCCCACCCCACGGGCAGAGGGCCCCGCGGACCACCCGGTCCGCGGGGCCCGTCGGCATCCCGGCCCCCGCATCCGAGGACCTGCCGCGCTCCTACCGGCCACCACCCCGCTCCCGCTCCTCCACATAGGCGTTGTACGCGGCCACCTGAGCGCGCCGCGCCACCCGCTCCACCGGCCGCAGCGCCTGGGCCCGCGCCCCCATCTGCGACGCGCTCACCGCGCCGCCGTGGCCGGTCTCGTACGCCACCGAAACCAGTAGCCCGACCCGCTGCGCCAGCTCCAACACCCGCACCGCACGCGGCGGATACCCCGGCGCGAGCGCCTCGCGCCCCTGCTCCGCCCGCGCCCGGTACGCGTCGATCGCGGCCTCCGCGACGGGCCCCGATGCCGCCACGTCGAGGCGCGCGAGCACCTCCGTGGCCTCCCGTAGCGCGTCCGCGAGCTCCCGCTCCGCCTCACCCAGCGAAGGCACGTCCGCGGGTGGCGCCGCACGCACCGGCAGACAGTGCCACACGACCTCCACATGGACGTCCGCGGCGTCGACAGCGCTCCCGGGCCCCGCCTCGGACACCTCCGGCACCAAGCCGTACGGAGCGCCCGTCGCGACCACCGCCTCCTCGGCCTCCAGAGCGCGCTCGTTGAAGGCGGGCGGCCCGCTCAGGCCGAGCGGATGACCCGGCGCGGGCAACGCCACCCGGAACCCGGTCACACCGAGCGCGCGCAACCGCCCGAGCGCGAGCGTCCATCCGACCGGAGCCGACTCGCCGGGCAGTCCGTCGACCCGGTGCACCGCGTCGTCGCCCACGATCGCGTGCACCGCGTCATCGGGTGAAACAAGTCCGGCCAAAAGGGCGTTCCCCCATGCGGCCAAGCGTCCTGAACGTGGTTCCGAGAGCATGCACACAGCCTAAGGACCGGGCTCGGCACGGGAACGGTCGGCCGGTGGCGTAGGTTTTATCCGGGGGCCGCGTCCACAGACGCGGGCACACGCGAGCGATACCGAGACTGCAATGGGAGACAACGCGCTCATGAGCGATGTACTGGAGCTTAAGGACGCATCCGTGGTCCGAGAGGGCCGGGCTCTGGTGGACCAGGTCTCCTGGTCGGTCAAGGAGGGGGAGCGCTGGGTCATCCTCGGCCCGAACGGCGCCGGCAAGACCACCCTCCTCAATGTCGCGTCCAGCTACCTCTTCCCGAGCAAGGGCACCGCCACCATCCTCGGCGAGCAGCTCGGCAAGGTCGACGTCTTCGAACTGCGCCCGCGCATCGGCATGGCCGGCATCGCCATGGCCGACAAGCTCCCCAAGAGCCAGACCGTCCTGCAGACGGTCCTCACGGCGGCGTACGGCATGACCGCGGGCTGGCACGAGGACTACGAGGACATCGACGAGCAGCGCGCCCGCGCCTTCCTCGACCGCCTCGGCATGAGCGACTACCTGGACCGCCGCTTCGGCACCCTCTCCGAGGGCGAGCGCAAGCGCACCCTGATCGCCCGCGCCCTGATGACCGACCCCGAGCTGCTGCTTCTCGACGAGCCCGCCGCGGGGCTGGACCTCGGTGGCCGCGAGGACCTCGTGCGCCGCCTCGGCCGCCTCGCCCGCGACCCCATCGCCCCCTCGATGATCATGGTCACGCACCACGTCGAGGAGATCGCCCCGGGCTTCACGCACGTCCTGATGATCCGCCAGGGCAAGGTCATGGCCGCCGGACCGCTGGAGCTCGAGCTCACCTCGCGCAACCTCTCCCTCTGCTTCGGCCTGCCGCTCGTCGTCGAGCAGCGCGGCGACCGCTGGTCGGCCCAGGGCCTGCCGCTCAGTTGATCGCGCACGCCCTGTCGGTGGCGGGGCCCGCGGACCTACCATGACCATGTGGACATGGACGCATGGGTGTGGTGGCTGATCGGCGCGGTCGCCCTCGGAATCCCGCTGGTAATGACCGCGATGCCGGAGTTCGGCATGCTCGCCGTCGGCGCGGTCGCCGCCGCCGTGACCGCGGGCCTCGGCGGCGGCGTGGCCCTTCAGGCCGTGGTGTTCGCCGTGGTGTCGGTCGCGCTCATCGCGGTGGTACGCCCGATCGCCGCCCGGCACCGCTCCCAGCGGCCCGAACTCGTCAGCGGGGTCGAGGCGTTGAAGGGCAGATCGGCCGTCGTCATGGAGCGCGTCGACGCCTCCGGCGGACGCATCAAGCTGGCGGGGGAGATCTGGTCGGCGCGGCCGCTCCACGCCGACCAGAGCTTCGAGGCGGGCCAGGAGGTGGACGTGGTCGAGATCGACGGAGCGACGGCCGTGGTCATCTGACCGCGGGTCAGCTGCACGCGCGGCCCTGCACCACCGGTACCGGCCCAACCGCCGTGAAAGTGACGGCCGGTGACGGCAGGTGATCCGAACGGCCCACGGGCCGCGCGCCGTTCTGACAGACTCGACCGGCGAGATCCCAAGATCTTCCGGGACACCGCAGCAATCCGCGAACACCGAAGCAAGAAGGGCACGGGGAACCACGATGGAACCAATCATCATCGTCCTGATCATTCTGGTGGTGCTGGTCTTCATCGCCCTGATCAAGACGATCCAGGTCATTCCGCAGGCCAGCGCCGCCATCGTGGAGCGCTTCGGCCGCTACACCCGCACGCTGAACGCGGGCCTGAACATCGTCGTCCCGTTCATCGACTCCATCCGCAACCGCATCGACCTGCGTGAACAGGTCGTGCCGTTCCCGCCCCAGCCGGTGATCACCCAGGACAACCTGGTCGTGAACATCGACACGGTCATCTACTACCAGGTCACCGACGCACGCGCCGCGACGTACGAGGTCGCGAGCTACATCCAGGCGATCGAGCAGCTCACCGTCACGACCCTGCGCAACATCATCGGTGGCATGGACCTGGAGCGGACCCTGACCTCCCGCGAGGAGATCAACGCGGCCCTGCGCGGCGTCCTCGACGAGGCCACCGGCAAGTGGGGCATCCGCGTCAACCGCGTCGAGCTGAAGGCGATCGAGCCGCCCACCTCCATCCAGGACTCGATGGAGAAGCAGATGCGTGCCGACCGTGACAAGCGCGCCGCGATCCTCCAGGCCGAAGGTGTCCGCCAGTCCGAGATCCTGCGCGCCGAGGGCGAGAAGCAGTCCGCGATCCTGCGCGCCGAGGGTGAGGCCAGGGCCGCAGCGCTGCGCGCCGAGGGCGAGGCCCAGGCGATCCGCACGGTCTTCGAGTCCATCCACGCGGGCGACCCGGACCAGAAGCTCCTCTCCTACCAGTACCTCCAGATGCTCCCGAAGATCGCCGAGGGCGACGCCAACAAGCTCTGGATCGTGCCCAGCGAGATCGGCGACGCCCTCAAGGGCCTCGGCGGCGCGCTCGGCAACTTCGGCCCGCTCTCCGGCGGCGGCTCCGGCGGCGGGGGCGCCGTGAAGAGCCCGAGCGGGGTGGAGCGCCGCGAACAGCCGCCGATCGACTGACGGCGACTGCGCGCACGCGACGACGACTGTGGGGCCGTCCTCCCGAAGGAGGGCGGCCCCACAGTCGTACGCACGGGACACCTCAACGGCACACCGCTCACGCGGCAGGCGGCGCCAGGCTCACGCGGCAGGCTGCGCCAGCCAGTCCGGCAGGGCCTCGTACCCGTCCCGGCCGAGGGCGAGCAGCATCGCGTCCGCCGGGGTCGGCTCGAAGGGCTGCCGGAGCAGGGGCATCCCGGCCTGCTCCGGGGTGCGGTCCGCCTTGCGGTGGTTGTCCACCGCGCACGAAGCCACCGTGTTCATCCAGGAGTCCGCGCCGCCCTGGGAACGCGGCACCACGTGGTCCACGGTCGTCGCGCGTCGGCCGCAGTACGCGCACCGGTGCTGGTCCCGCACCAGGACCCCGCGCCGCGACCAGGGAGCCCGTCTTCGGAAGGGCACCCGTACGTACCTGCACAACCTGATCACCCGGGGCACCGGAAGCTCGACAGCGGCGGCGCGCACGCGCAGCGCGGGGTGGGCCTGCTCGACAACTGCCTTGTCCTGCAGCACCAGCACGACGGCGCGGTTCAGCGTCACCGTCGAAAGCGGTTCGAAGCTCGCGTTCAGCACCAGCGTGTCCCGCATCTCGCCCACCTCCCGTGTGCACCGGCCCACCCCCTGGCGGGCTTGGATCAACTCTGGCCGGGCACGCCGGGTAGGACAACGCAATAAAAGATGCCCGCCCCTGATCACTTCCAAGACCAGGGGCGGGCAAACGTTCAATGAACGCTGAGCTGATGTGAGCGCGGACGGTTCACGCCGGGCAGCGGTTGACCATCGGCGACCGACGCATGACTAACTGTCGGCGACCGCCGCGTACTCCGCGACCACGGAAGCGCGGGCCAGCGTGTGGAACCGCAGGTTGAAGCCGACGACGGCGGGCGAGGCGTCCGAGTCGGGGCCGAGCTTCTCCTGGTCGACCGCGTACACGGTGAACACATAGCGGTGCGCCGGGTCACCGGGCGGCGGGGCGGCGCCACCGAAGTCCTTCGTCCCGTAGTCGTTGCGCACCTGCACCGCGCTCTCCGGGAGGCCTTCGAACTTGCCGCTGCCCGCGCCGACGGGCAGCTCCGTCACCGAGGCCGGGATGTCGAACACCGACCAGTGCCAGAACCCGCTCCCCGTCGGGGCGTCCGGGTCGAAGCAGGTCACGGCGAAGCTCTTCGTCTCCGGCGGGAAGCCCTCCCACCGCAGGTGCGGCGAGGTGTTCCCGGCCGCGTACACCTGGGCGTCCTTGAGCACCGCGCCCGGCTCGAAGTCCGCGCTCACGACCGTGAACGACGGTACGGGCGGGTGGAAGTCATGGGGCAGCGGCGGCCTCTTGACCTCGGTCACGTAGGCACCTCCTGATCGGTTCCGGTTCGGTTCCTTGTACGGCGATCGCTCGCCGCCGACGAGCCTAGAACCAGTTGCGCTTGCTGCCGACGTGGGACAGCCACTCGTTGAGGTACGCCGCCCAGTCCGTGCCCTGGAAGTCGTTGAGCCCGACCTTGAAGCACTTGTAGGAGTCGCTGCCCTCGCTGAACAGGCCCGGCTTCTTGTCCATCTCCAGGACGACGTCCATCTCGCGGTCGTCCGCGACGAAGGTCAGCTCGACCTGGTTCAGACCCCGGTACTGCTCCGGCGGGAAGAACTCGATCTCCTGGTAGAACGGCAGCTTCTGCCGGGTGCCGCGGATGTGGCCGCGCTCCATGTCCGCGCTCTTGAAGCGGAAGCCGAGCTGGCCGAAGGCGTCGAGGATCGCCTGCTGCGCCGGCAGCGGGTGCACGTTCACCGGGTCCAGGTCACCGGAGTCGACGGCGCGGGCGATCTCCAGCTCCGTGGTCACACCGATGTTCATGCCGTGCAGATGGCGCCCCGCGAAGTGGGTGATGGGCGTCTCCCACGGGATGTCGAGCCCGAACGGCACCGCGTGCACCGCGTTCGCCTTCAGCTCGAAGGCACCGCCGAGGCGCTGCTTGATGAACTCGATGTCCTGCTTGACCTCCTGGTCGTTGCCCTCGACCTCGACGCGCGCCTGCAGGCCCACGGACAGCGCCTCGATCTGCTGGTCGACGTTCCCGCCCTGGATGCGCACCTCACCCTGG